>JANNVX010000070.1:0-42479 GCA_031414595.1 Deinococcales bacterium | reverse complement strand
CAAAATGTCGAACCAGTTGCGCCACTGTAAAACCCTGATTACTTAAACGTAGAATACTGGCTCTCAGACGAACTTTAGGGTGAATTCCGTGGGCTTGCTCGAGTTGGCGTAATTGGCTATCTTCTTCTGGGCTTAATTTGATAAATCTTGGTCTACACATTCTTGTAGTTTACACGGGAAACACTTAACGATGATATTCTATTCTTTCGGAGGCTCTAAACGGTGATTCATAACTACCAAAGTTCACGAATTCTATTGTAAATTAGCTCATGTCAGAAATTAACCTTGTCTTGAACGGCAAGCCCACCATCGCTACAAATTGTGAACCGCACACGACCTTACTCAATTGGCTGCGAGATTCGGGTTTAGCGGGTTGTAAAGAAGGTTGCGCCGAAGGCGAATGCGGCGCTTGTGCGGTGCTTTTAACCAAAGCGGCTGGCAGTGGCTCGAGACTGACTTCGGTCAATGCTTGTTTGGTCTTAATGGCGGGTTTGGGCGGTCAAGAGATTATCACCGCCGAAGGACTTGGCACACCTGACAATTTGCATCCAGTCCAAACAGCAATGGTGGGTACTGGCGGTTCGCAGTGTGGGTACTGCACTCCGGGGTTTATCTCGAGTATGACGGATGAGTATTACCGTCCAAACCGCACAAACTTTGACCTTGAGGCATTGTCTGGGAATTTATGTCGCTGTACGGGTTATCGTTCGATTAAGGATGCAGCTTTTGGTTTGGGTTTCCCAAAAGTCAGCGATGTGTTGTGGTTGCGTCAAAACCAGCCAGCCCCAGACGCTCGAGCCGTGGTGCTGGAATCAGAGAATGCGGTTTTTTATCGTCCAGCCAATCTCGAGGAAGCACTTAATCTGCTCGAGAAGAACCCAAGCGCCAAACTTGTAGCGGGTGGAACAGATTGGGGGGTTGAGATCAATTTGCGCTTCTCGAGGGCGACGGTGCAGATTGCGATTGACCATTTGCCAGAACTGCGTCAAGTGGAGTGGAATCCAGATTTTGTTGAACTCGGTGCAGCCTTAACCTTGTCCGAACTCGAGCATCGGCTAGGTGATAAGATTCCACTTTTACAAGAATGGTTTCCAATGTTTGCCTCGCGCTTAATTCGCAACAGTGCCACGCTTGGCGGTAACATTGGTACAGCCTCACCAATTGGCGATTCGCCCCCAGTTTTATTGGCATTGGGTGCAAGTGTGGTGCTGGTCTCAAAAAGCGGTCAACGCATTGTGCCGTTAGAGTTATACTTTACGGGCTATCGAAAAACCGTGCGCCAACCTAACGAAATCATTAAATCTATTCGGATTCCTTTGCCACTAGCCCAAACCGCCAAATTCTATAAAATCTCCAAGCGCAAAATGGATGACATCAGCAGCGTATCGGTTGGCATTGCCCTACGGCTCGAGAATAATGTGGTGAAAGAGATTAAAATTGGACTTGGTGGCGTGGCTGCCACACCAATTCGGGCGCTCGAGACTGAAAGGTTTTTAATTGGTCAAATCTGGAATCTCGAGAATGCCCAAGCCGCCGCTAGACTAATGGCAAATTCTGGTACGCCACTTGACGACCACCGAGCCAGTGCTGCCTACCGAAAAGCCATGCTCGAGCAACTCATGCTTAAATTCTTTGCCGAGGTAAATCTATGAGCTTGCGTCCTGTAGGTCAATCTATTTCGCACGAGAGCGCAGCCTTACATGTGACTGGGCAAGCCCTGTACACCGATGACCTTGGCGGGCGCTTAAGCAATTTGCTTCATGCTTACCCTGTGCAGTCGCCCCATGCCCATGCTCGGGTGGTGCGTCTCGAGGTTGCAGCCGCGCTCGAAGTGGCAGGAGTGGTGCGGGTCTTGACGGCTTCCGATGTGCTTGGGGTCAATGACGCGGGGGTAAAGCATGACGAGCCACTTTTTCCAAGTGAAGTGATGTTTGTCGGTCATGCCGTTTGTTGGGTTTTAGCAGATTCACTCGAGGCAGCCCGTCTTGGAGCGGCAGCCGTGCAAGTCGAGTACGAAATTCTGGAAGCGGTCATTACCCTACAAGATGCGGTTAAACTCGAGTCTTTCCAAGGGAGTCCGCAACTATTACAACGCGGCGATATTGCCCTGATCAAAAATGCAACCCATGTGTTTAGTGGCGAATTTGAAATCGGTGGGCAAGAACATTTTTATCTCGAGACCCATGCTTCGCTTGCCACCATAGATGAATCTGGTCAGGTTTTTGTGCAGTGCAGTACGCAGCATCCCACCGAAACCCAAGAAATTGTTGCCCATGTGCTGGGCTTACCAAGCCACGCCGTAACGGTGCAGTGTTTACGTATGGGCGGTGGTTTTGGCGGCAAGGAAATGCAGCCACATGGCTTTGCGGCTATTGCGGCACTCGGCGCAACCCTGACAGGGCGACCTGTGCGTTTGCGTTTGAATCGCACCCAAGACATGACCATGACGGGTAAACGCCATCCGTTCTTGGCGCGTTGGAAAATTGGTTTTGATGGCAACTCTAAAATTCTGGCACTCGAGGCGGAATTATTTTCTGATGGTGGATGGAGCTTAGATTTATCTGAACCTGTGCTGGCAAGGGCGCTTTGCCATATAGACAACGCCTATTTTATTCCCAATATCCGAATAGAAGGTCGGGTTTGTAAAACCCATAAAACTTCACAGACGGCGTTTCGGGGTTTTGGCGGACCTCAAGGGATGCTGGTGATAGAAGATATTCTTGGGCGAGTCGCGCCACTTTTGGGTATAGAGTGCGAAGAATTACGTGCCAAAAACTTTTATCAAGCTGGTCAAACCACACCATATGGGCAAGCTGTCAAAGATTCAGACCGAATGACTCGAGTTTGGCAAAATTTACTCGAGACCAGTGATTTTCAGCAACGTCAAAAGGGGATTGCCGAATTTAATGCCAAGCATCCAAATCAAAAACGCGCCATCAGTATCACCCCTGTCAAATTTGGAATTGCTTTTAATTTTACTGCATACAACCAAGCGGGCGCTCTGGTGCTGGTGTACAAAGATGGCAGTGTGCTAATTAACCACGGCGGGACAGAAATGGGACAGGGTTTACACACCAAAATGCTGCAAATTGCGGCGACTGCTCTGGGTGTGAATCTCGAGAATGTGCGGCTTGCGCCGACCCGAACCGATAAAGTCCCCAATACCAGTGCCACCGCCGCCTCGAGCAGCACAGACTTAAATGGTGGCGCGGTCAAGAATGCTTGTGAACAAATAAAGTCACGTCTTGCCACGATTGCCTCGAGCCGTTTAGGGGTGCATCCAGATGATGTGATTTTCTCGAGTGGGAAAGTGTTTCCGATTGGTTATCCACAAAAAGCCGTTGCTTTTGCCGAAATTGTTTCGGAAGCCTACTTTAAGCGGGTTTCGCTGTTTGCTTCTGGTTTTTTTCGCACCGAAGGTCTGCACTGGGATCGGGTGGCGATGTTCGGACATCCATTCAAGTATTTTGCTTACGGCGCTTCTGTCTCCGAAGTCGAAATAGATGGTTTTACAGGCGCGTACACCCTGCGTCGGGTGGATATTCTGCACGATATTGGCGATTCTTTAAGTCCGATGATTGACCTTGGGCAAATCGAAGGTGGCTTTATTCAAGGTGTGGGCTGGCTGACTTTAGAAGATTTACGTTGGGACGCTAAAGGACGGCTGTCCACCCAAAGTGCCAGTACCTATAAATTACCAAGTTTTTCGGAAATGCCCGAGGTGTTTAAGGTGGCGTTCCTACAAGATGCCACCGAATCTGGTGTGGTTTACGGCTCTAAAGCCGTTGGTGAGCCACCCGTCATGCTGGCGATTTCGGTACGCGAAGCCTTAAGAAGTGCGGCAATGGCGTTTGGACACAGAGGCAGTCTCGAGTTGGCTTCACCAGCCACCCCAGAAGCGGTTTTTTGGGCGATCAAAAAGGCAAAATTAAAATTATGAACGTGCTAAAATATGTTTATGAACCAAACATCCTCACAAATCAGCTTGAGTTTTGAAGATGCGCTTCAGACCATCGTTCGTGAATTGTCTCCTGAAAAGATTATCTTGTTTGGCTCACGCGCCCGAAATGACTCACGTACAGATTCAGACTATGACTTAATGCTGATTTGTAATTCCCTTGAGAATCCTTTGAAATTAGCTGCTAAGGCATTGTTTGTGGCTCGTCCTCGTCGGTTTGCCTTGGATATTGCTGTTTTGACCCCATTTGAGCTTGAAACCAGCTTGCTCGAGAAGAATGATTTTGTTTGGCAAGCCATGCAGCACAGTAAGGTGGTCTATGAGAAAACAAACCAGAGCTTGGCTTGAACGTGCCGAAGAAGATATTTATGTACTGTCACGAATAGAATTAGAATATGCACCAAATAACGCAGCCGTTTTAACACAGCAGATTCTCGAGAAATTACTGAAAGCTGTTTGGATTGAACTTGAAATGTATCCACCAATGACCCACGATTTGGTCGAACTCTGGGACACAGTGAGTTCTAAAGTGCGATTGGAGTTTGATGAAATGATGCTTGCGATAATTACGCCATATGGTACAACTGCGCGTTATCCAAAACGTCAGGTTGGTCTTGAAGATGCGGATAAAGCAACCAAATTCTGCTTGGCGCTGTCAGTTCAATTGAAAAATTGGCTCGAGAATCGCTCGTGATGAAACTTTACCGCTCGAGTATTCTGCACACGCCAGACAATGCCTTTAGCAATCCTGATGCTTTGGTAGCGCTAGAAGATGGCGCAGTGTTGGTCAATCAGGCTGGAAGAATTGTGCAGTGCGCTGATTTTAGTCTGGTTCAGTCTCAGTTCCCAGAAGCCGAAATTATTGATTTGCGCGGTGGGTTGTTGCTGCCCGGGTTCATTGACACCCATGTGCATTATCCGCAAGGGAGGGTGCTGGGCGGCTTGGGCATGGGCTTACTTGAATGGCTCGAGAAGAACACCTTGCCAACCGAAGCCAAATTTGGCGATGCCGTTTTTGCCCGTGCTGTAGCAAAAGAATTTTTGCATGGTTTGGTGTCGCATGGCACAACCACAGCCCTTGTTTTTGGTTCGCATTTTGCTAGTGCAATGCGGGTTTTTTTTGCCGAAGCCAAGCAGTCTGGGCTTAGAATCGTGGCTGGGCAAGTGGTCTCGGACAGGTTACTGCGCCCAGAATTGCACACCACCCCAGATTTGGCGTATGCCGAGGGCAAGGCACTCATCGAGGCGTTTCATGAACAAGAGCGCTTGTTGTACGCCGTCACGCCAAGATTTTCTTTATCGGCTTCTGAGGGGATTCTCGAGGCTTGTGCTGTACTGCTGAAAGAATTCCCAACAGTGCGTTTTACCAGTCACATCAACGAGAACCGACAAGAAATAGAAACGGTGCGTGGCTTATTTCCTGTTGCAAATGATTACTTAGAGACTTATGAACAAGCGGGTCTCATTTCACGCCAATCGGTTCTGGCACATAACCTTCACGCCTCAGATTCCGAGTTACAACGCATGGCAAATGCTAAAGCCAGTGCCTCACATTGCCCTTGTAGCAACTCGAGCCTAGGCAGTGGTTTTTTTCCACTCAGGCGGCACTTAAAGGCTGGTGTTCATGTGGCAATTGGCACAGATGTCGGTGGCGGAACGGGTTTTGGAATGCTTAAAGAAGGATTGCAAGCCTATTTTATGCAGCAACTGATGCCAGACGGCGAAAAACTGAGTCCAAGCCAACTCTTATACCTGATTACTCGAGCCGGAGCAGAAGCCCTGAATTTACAAGACTTAACTGGGGATTTCTCGAGTGGTAAAGCATTTGACGCGGTGTATTTGCGTCCGCCCGAACAATCGCCGTTGGCGGTCTTGATGCAGCATACCGAGAGCCTCGAGCGGTTGCTGGCTGGGGTGTTTACCCTTGGCAGTGCCACCGATGTGCAACAAGTTTGGGTTGAAGGGGATTTGGTTTTCACTAAGGATTAGCAATTTTCCATTTTTTTAACAACTCGAGCAGGGCTTTGGGGGCATTGTTTGGCACACCTTTTCCAGCTTGGTCTTTGTCATTTAAGCCATGGCAACTGGTACAAACCCGCACTTCTCCGGGTTGAAAAGTCACCCAGTACCGCTCGCGCACCACTCCAGTTCCAGCCGCATCGGTCAGTTGCCAGCTAAGGGCGCGTTTAGCTGGTACAAAGGCGGCGGCACTGCCATCACTCGAGACGGTCACACTGCCGTTACTTGGGGTGAAATCGGCAAAGGCAGTGTTGCTCGAGATTGCCTTGGTGTCGTGTAGCACTTGGGCAAGTACCCGTCGTCCTTCGCGTGGGTCGGCTGTGCCACCATAACCACGAATTAAATCGGCTTGGAAGAATTGCAATTTTGCCACTTCATAAATTTTTTGACCAGCACTGTAATCTGCTCCTAAGCTCTGTACGCCGCCCGGAACTTTTAAGTGAAAAGGCTGTTGTTTATCGGCGGCATCCCTTGTTGTGACATTGCGAACCACGGCTAAGGCAAGGTTATTGTTGGTCAGGTAGGTTTTTAGGGCGGTTTCGTTGACCCCAGCTTGATTAAGAACTTGCTGCTCGAGACTGGGCAGTGGTTCGGTGCGTTTGGCTGGACGGGGGCGGGCAGTCAGTTCTACAGGTTGCAATTCCCAAAGGTTGCCAGAATAGGTGACTTTGGCATCTGGACTCCAGAATTCAAGGGTTTTGCTGATGCCAGTGGTCAAGGCTTGGTCGGCACTGTAAAGACCATTGGCAAGTTTTTTTGTGGTTTTCAGGCGGTAGGCATAGCGCGAAGCGGTCATGCTGTTGCCAGACTTATCGGCTCGAGTTTCCGAGGTGTGGGCAACAATCAAATCGCCACTTTTAAGCGGCAATGGGTCGCGGTACATCCCCGAGTGTTCTGGATTCGCTGCCGCGTTGTCTGGTGACGGATTCGCTGTGGCTCGAGCCGTGATATAGCTGATTTTCATGTCATTGACGGCTACGTTTGGCGCACCGTTCAAACTGACAATTTGTCCAGAAGCATGGGTATTAAATTCTGGGGCGTTAATCCCAATGTAAGTTCCTAAACGACTTGGGTCTTCTTTAATTTGGAACATGTTTTCGATGTAATTGGTATTTTTGCTTAAATTCGGTGGGCTAAAAGTTTGCAAGGCGCTGTCGTCGGTCAGACTTGGTTCAATATAACCTCTGGCATCACCGCTCATCAGTTCGTGCCGTCCAGCATGGTTGAGGGTTTCGGATTCTGTGCCATCCTCGAGAATCATCCACGGAAAAAACTGATTGAAGTCGTGTTTATTGAGGTTTGTGCCAGCGATTTCTTGGTCAACTCGAGGCTCTGGGAAAACTTCGGCACGGCTGCTTGACTTAGCAGCATTGGCAGCTTCCGAAGCAAAATTAAATGTGCCACTCGAGCCACCTGCATATTTATCGGCATCGGCTTGCTGATCGCGTTTTAAGTGGTCCCACTGAGTAAAAATAATTCGCCCAAAACTATCTAAAGTTGGCGTGAAATTGCCACTTGGGGCATGATTGAGGAGTTTTAAGTTGCCACTGCTTCGCTCTAAGCTCCACAGTCCAGTGTTGGTAAACGCCGATTCGTACTCGTCGCGCTGCGGATAGAGGTGACTCGAGTTATCCCTTGGGCGGTCAGAGGTAAAAATGATTCGGTCATCTGTGCCGTAAATCGGCGAAACATTATTGTAGTTGGGTTGATTGGCAATTTTTGTAATGACTGGGGTTTGGTTTGCCTCGAGATTAGTGACTTCATAGATTTGCCAAAAATAATCGTTGTACTCGTACTGCTTACTCGGCGCTCCAACCACCATGCTAAACAAGACCTTTTTGCCATCCCAATAAACATGTGGGTCTCGCACGGCAATGGCTTTTGCACCTTGTAAACCGTTTGCCAGACCAAAACCCGCCGTTGCAGTTAAGTTCTTCAGTTTGCCGTCGGGATAGCGAATATATAAATCGCCGCCTCGAGCAGCAGCTTCCATGCTGGCTAAATGATTGCCAAAAGTCGAACCAATGGTTGTAAAGTCTGGGGCAATCGGTACTTGAGTCACAAATACAATTGGTGATATGCCATTGGGTATAGCCGAATTGGAAATACTGCCACATGCCATTGCAAAAATTCCAGCCAGCACCACCGAGAATCGTTTCATCCCTTGGTTATACACCCAAAATTATTTTTTGCAGTGAAATAATGTAAATTTACTGTGAGCTACAAACCCATTGCATTGCGGTATGCTACAAACCCATTGCCCGCAGTAACCAAAACCCCAACATCCCAGCAAACAAACCAATCCACAGTTGCTTGGTACGCCATGCCAAAAACCCACAAAGGAGCGCCCCCAACACCCTTGGCAGCACCTCCCCTCGAGACCCCTCGAGACTCGGAATAATCAAGGCGGTAAACACCGCAATTGGTACAAAGCGCACAAAGCGAGTCCAGAACGGCGGCAATGGTGCAGTCAGCAGCATCCCCGTTAGCCTCGAGCCGAATGTTACCACCAGCATCCCCAGTACCGTCAACCAGAAATTCATGCCACATCCCGTACTGCATCTTCAAGCGGTGTTTCGGATGCTTCGCCTCGAGTCAAATAAGCCCCGAGTAAGCTGCCAAGAATCCCGACCAGCAAAATCCCTAAGCCAGAAGGCAAACGCGGCACAAGCAACAACGCCAAAACACTCGAGCCGCCAGCCACCAACCAGTCCACTCGAGACTTTAGAATCGGGATCAGGATAGCTAAAAAACTTAAGGGAAAAACCAAATCCACGCCCAATGCCACTGGGTCTGGTACAAAACTTGAAGCCAACGCCCCGACCAACGTAAAAGCATTCCAAGAAACAAACAACGACAAACTTGCCCCAAGTAAAAAACGGTAATCTCGTACCCCACTGGCTAAAAACGTTCCAAAAGCCTCATCGGTCAAAAAAAATGCCCCAACGATACGCTCTCTTAAGCTCATCTTTGGCAGCACTCGAGCCACCGCAATACCGTACAGCAAGTGCCGCACATTGAGTAAAAAAGTGGTCAGGATGATGGCTAAGCCATTTGCTCCCACCCCCAAAAGTGGGGCAGCACTAAACTGACTTGCCCCCGCAAAAACCAAGACCGAAAGCGCCTGAGTCTCAAAAATACCTAAGCCTGAAGCCCTTGCCGTGACCGCATAAGCCAAAGCAAAAGGAACGACCCCAAGATACAAAGGAAACATTGCCCGAAAACCACGCCAAAACATCGCTCGAGTCTAAGCGAAATGAGATTGATTTGTCTTGAACAAAACGCCCTAATTAAGAAGAATGTCAGGTTCAAATCTGCTCGAGCCGAGCAAATTAGAAAAATATAAATTTATAAAGCCAAGCTGTTTTAAGCTGTTAGTCGCCGATGGTAATTTATTTGCCCAAGATGGTAACTCAAATGCCCATAGAGGTGAATTAAAAAATAACCCGTGGTCATTGGGTAGCCCATGACCTCGAGCGGATAGGTTGCCTCGAGTGTGGCTGCATCTAAAGTTGGCAAAGTAGCCTCGAGAACCGCCAAGGTATGATGCAGTTTTTCTATTATCTCGGCTCGAGACACATTTTTTAAGGCAAATTCAGAATCTCGGTCACGCACAAAATCTGTGCCGCCAAGTTTCACACCAATAAAATGACTTAAGTTGCCAATTAAATGCAAGGCTAAATTCCCGCTAGAGTTTTTAATTTCGCCAGACACGCGCCAAAGACTTTCTTCGTTTGGGTACGCTTCGAGTTCTGAAATGAGTTTTTCGAGGTCACGACGATACAGTTCTAAGAGTTCTGAGGTCATGGTTCAGTATACTACTTGCGGTATACCCAACTGGTGAATCGTATCTCGAGCAGTGCAAAAATTATTTGAGGTAACGATCAAAAAACGCCACACTGCGCCGCATGGCGATGCCAAAACTCTGGGTTAAATTATGGTCGGTGCGCGGATAGGCATACATTTGCACAACACTACCAACTTTTTTAAGCTGTCCAGACAGTGTTCTCGAGAACCCAACTGGCACAACATCATCGCTGATTCCATGATGCAACTGAATCGGCGCAATTGGGGCTGTGATAAATGTATTGGCACTGAGGGCATTCCAAAAATCTGGATTTTCTTTGGGGCTGCCGAATTTCTTATAAATTGCCTCACGTTCGGCGGCATAACGCCTGTAGCGCGAATTTTGGAGCGTGCCTCTCGAGTTCCAAAAGTTAATAATATCCAAGTGTGGCGCGACCACACCGCCCCAAATTACAGCCGCTTTTGCCCCAGAACCCAGCACCAAAGCCCGAAGCAATAAGTACCCGCCCATCGAATGTCCCCACAACCCAATTTTACTCGGGTTGGCTTGGGGCAGTTTTTTGATGCTCGAGACAGCATTCATCACATCTATGGTGTAATCTGGCGCAGAATAGGCACTCGAGGGCTTGCCGCCTGAAAAACCATGCCCACGGTAATCTGGCTTAAAAACGATGTAGCCATTTTTGGCAAAACCCGCTTGGTATGCCACGTATTTTTCGGTGGTGCGGTACTGCTCTGGAGGGATATAGCCATGATTAAAAACGACCACAGGAAAACCAGTTTTGGGGGCTTTGGCTTTTGGAATGGTCAGCAGCGCCAGTATTTTAATGCCATCAGATTTGTACGAAGCCACCCATTGGCGGTAATTGACTCCATCAGTAAGCCGCTTTTCAAAGGTGATGCTGCTGCCAGAATATACCCGTGCTTGCAGCGCCACAATGCTGTTTGGGCTGGTGCTGGGGTCGGGGAATTCTTTAGCCGCCAAAACCACACCCGACAAGGCTAGGACAAAAAGCATCGGTTTCATTGTCAGATTATGCGTGTAGACTCGAGAAACCACAAGCAAAAAAATTACATTAACTTTGCAATCTGGGCTGCTGCTGCGCTTGACTCGAAGGGCAAGGTTTTTTCGAGCAGTCTCGAGCCAAGTTTTAAGTCGGGGTTCACAGCGCACCTCTCAGCATCGAAAGTTTTCGCCAACTCGAGATACACCTAGGGAGTTGCCAAATCGTCCAAATTGTAAGAAGAACCAAGCCCAGAGGTACATAATTCGTAAACGGTAAGCGTATTGGTAGTTTTTGGTATTGTTCAAAGACAAAGTACGCATACAATGGCACGACAGAAGCCCCAGCAATCCAACCGTATAAAACATAGATTTTAAGAGAATAATGTCGTGCAACATAAGCACTCAGACCTGTGTAAAGCCCAACACCTATAGTAAAGATACCGATAAACCAGCTGAAACTATTTGCTTGTAGTGAGAAATAGATGCTCAGACTGCCTGTGATTAATGCTATAAGAGACAGACTGTAGCCATTTGTCACGGCTTTATCTCGAGGCTTGGCGCACTCTTCCAATTCTGCATACGTCAAGTAGGATTGCTCGAATTTTTTAGCTGCTAAACAGGAATCACCTAAATCAGCAAGCGCTTTGGCTTCTGCCTCGAGAATTGATTTGCCCTCGAGTTGGTAACGTTCAACAGCATTCAAGAAATGCTCGAGGATTTGTTCTGACACAAGTCTTTGAGCTTCTGGAACAAGGTTCGCTCGGGCAGTCTTGAGCCAAGTTTTTAGGTTTGGGTTCATGCGCGTAACCTCCGAATAGTTTTAATGGTCAGTGGCTGTTGCGATTTAACCCAAAGCCAAACCAACCAAGCAATCAATGGCGCAGTTAATGAAAAGCGACCCTTACCACTGAACATATTGGCAAAATTAATTAAATCTGTTGCCAATTGACTCAAAAAAGGGAAACTCAAGAAAATAATAAACACTTGGATTAACAGAAAATAATGTCTTGGTAATTTTCGTTTGAAATAGTCTTTGATTTTCTGTTCAAAAAAAAGTGAAATAAACCATGTGAAAACAAAAACCAAAGCCAAAGTTATGCCAAATACATCTGGATTTTGGTTGGGAATAACTTTCATTGAACTTGGATTGAGGATTCCAAGCAATACAAAAATAGCACCGATAAAAACAACTAAATACCCAAATGGACGCGCCCACCAAATAGGTTCAAACAGACGTTCGATTCTTCTTTCATCAGAAATTGTGAAATAAAGGCTCGAGAATTTCCGATGTGCTTTTTGTGGACTTCCTAGGTCTGATAGTGCCAAAAACTGTGCGTCGTTCTCAAGTTTACCTTGCATCTGATAATTTTCTGTTGCTGAATCGAAATGCTCAACGATTTCTTCTTGGATTCGTGGAATTTCAGAGGCTGCTAGGTCTTGAGTGGCAATTGAAAACCAATTTTTTAAGTCTGGATTCATGCTGCACCGCCCAAAACACTACTGATTGCGCCACTCATTCTTATCCACTCGAGTTTCGATTTTTGTAAGTGCCTCGCGCCTTTTTCGGTTAATTGGTAATACCGCCGTGTTCGCCCATTCTCGAGTTGGGTTTGGCTCTGCACCAACCCGTCACGCTCGAGTGTGTGCAGGGCTGGGTAGAGCGTGCCTTCCTTAAAATCCAGCACACCAGCGCTTTTGCGTTTGATAATTGTGGCGATTTCGTAACCATGACTGCTGCCTCTGGATAAGGTCTCGAGAATCAGGGTGGGAAGGCTGCCTTTAAGGTTCATGGCTCGAGTATACATAGATTTACTAGGGATGGTAAGCCTAGGGATAGTTTTGCCTCACGCGCTTCACAATTGCTTGATAGACTTACGACGTGCTTGGACTTGACCTTGATCAGCTGATTCAAACCGTTGGCTATGTTGGAATGTTTGCGATAGTTTTTATCGAAACGGGATTACTGGCTGGTTTTTTCCTCCCCGGCGATACGCTTTTACTGACCGCAGGGGTGATTGCTGCTACTGGTAAACTCGAGTTGCCGCTTGTGATGCTGGTCTGTACTTTGGGCAGTATTTGCGGCGACCAACTGGGTTACTGGATTGGTAAAACTTTTGGCAGTAAGGTCTTTAGTCGTCCAAAATCCAGATTATTTGACCCACAAAACGTGCTTAAAGCCAAGGCTTTTTTTGATAAGTACGGCATGATTACGATTATTGTGGCACGGTTTATTCCAGTCATTCGGGCATTTGCACCAACAATGGCGGGGGTTTCTGGTGTGCCTTACACCAAATTTCTTGGATTGAGTGTAATTGGTGGGGTGCTATGGGGGGCTGGACTGACTTCACTTGGGTATTTTTTGGGGCAAGTGATTGGGGCTGCAACTTTAGAAAAGTACCTACTTGGGATTATTGCCGTGGGTATTTTAGCGGGTGTGATTCCAAGTGCAATTCATATTTTTAGGTCAAGCAAAACGCCATCTTAAAATACGGTATCATCTTCTGGTGACGGCTCGAGATGTGATTCGTAAACTCCAAGATGCAGGTTGGACACAGTTGCGTCATTCAAAACATTTGATTGTGACTAAAGATGGTAAAATCTGCCCAATTCCAATACACGGTTCAGCCGACATCAAAATTGGTACACTCGTCAGTATTGAACGAATCACAGGAGTAAAACTCAGATGAAACGTTATTATCCCGCTCAAATTCAACCAGCCGAAGAAGGTGGGTATCTTTTGCAGTTTCGTGACCTTGACGAAGCCTTTACCCAAGCCGATTCGATAGATGAATTGATGCTGATGGCAGAAGATGTTCTCGAGGCGGTGCTAGAATCGCGGCTTGAACTGAATTTGTCTTTACCAGCACCCAGTGAACCCGTTGAAGGTGATGTGGTGGTTGCTGCTCGAGTCAGCATTTTGGCTTTGGTGGCTTGAAACCAATTGTTGTTTGACCGCGTATACTAAACGCAGAGCATGAGTCACTGCCCATACTGCGCTTTTCTGTTGAATTCGGATGCTACACTCTGCCCGAGTTGTGGCGCAGATGTTCGCCTTCAGACATGGGCGCTGCCTACCGATACCATTCTTTCTAAATACCGTCTCGAGCGGGTGCTGGGGCAGGGTGGTTTTGGAATCACCTACTTGGCAACCGACAGGCAATTAAACCGCGCCGTGGCAATCAAAGAACTGTTCCCCGAAGGTAGCTCGAGACAAGGCAGTACAGTGCTGCCGACACGAAGTTTAGGGGTTCAGGGCTTTCTCGAGACCAAAGTTCGGTTTTTAGCCGAAGCGCAGGCTTTAGCCCAATTTTCGCATTCTGGGATTGTGCGGGTCTTTGATGTTTTTGAGCAGAATGCTACGGCGTATTTGGTCATGGAAGCCTTACAAGGCGAGACCCTTGGGCAGCGTTTAATCGGTGGTGCATTGCCACCGTTCACTGTAAAACACTTGGGTTTACGGCTCTGCGAGGCACTAGAGGTGGTGCATGGTGCTGGGTTACTGCACCGCGATATTAAACCAGATAATGTCTTTTTGGCTTCTGACCGTGTGGTGCTGCTGGATTTTGGCAGCGCCAGGGCTTTTGCAGTGGGTGCTGTGCAGAGTCATACGCGGTTGGTCACTCCGGGGTACGCTGCCCCAGAACAATACGCCAGTCAAGCCAAATTTGCAGCTTATACCGATATGTATGGTTTAGCAGCCACGCTCTACCATGCCCTCGAGGGAGTCATGCCGCCGAGTGCAACAGACCGAATGCTTGGCTTGAGTCTTCGGGTTTCAAAAGTGGGTGCTGTGGCAAAAGCGATTTTGCAAGGCATGGATATTGTGGCAACAAAACGCCCAGCCAGTGCCAAGGCTTTTGCCGTGCTGCTCGAGGGGAAAGAAGATGATGTGCCAGTCAAAAGTGTCTCGAGTAATCCAGCCATTCGGCAAGTGGTCAATCCAGTACCGTTGGTGCGTCCAACATTGGCTCAAGTGGCAAATTCTGTTGCTCCTCCAACGGGATTCACGCCTTCTGCACCTATTTTCTCACCCACGTCAGCCCCTGTTGCTCAACGGAATTCAGATTCAGTGAGCGTTGTTGTTGTAGTCACGTTAATTATATTGGTTATCTTTTGGTTTGGACTTTCATTATTACCTCGAGATTACCGAATCAATACTCAAAAAAGTAATTCTGTTGCCTCACCACAAATGACCGACGATGAATTTGTAACTGATTATGCAGCTATAGTCTATAGTGCTTTTCAGACTTTATCGCCTTCAGAACAAGTTCAACTTCTGAAAAATAAAACTTTTGATTGTTTCAAAACGAATTATCTATTAGCGAATAATTTATCGTGGAATACGCCATACGAGGCAGTTAAATCCTGTGTGGTCTCACTCGAGAAGACCGAGGAAATTCGTGTGGTTGTTCGTGGTAAAAATGGTTTTGTTTCCGTCAATGGGCGCTAATGAACACCACTCGAGATTTTAAGCGGTTTGGTCTCGAGGTCTTGGCTAATTGTGGCAATGCGGGCGCTGCTTTGGTCTATTTCGTCCAGCACAATCAGTAAATCCAAATGCGTCAGGGTGGTGGCTCGAGACTCAACCCTGCCCAGTTCAAGTCGGGTTAAGTGCGAACGGCGCATTTGGTTTAAGAAGACTTCTAAATCTTCGCGCTCAGAAATCACTTGTTCGGCAAGGGCTTGGCTGCGGGTGGCAAGGGCTGCCAGCGCGAGGGTCAGACGTTCCAAAATGCGCCCAGCCCCTTGGTACAGTTCTAATCGTCCTTGGACACTAAATTCGAGGTTGTTGGCGGCTAGTTTGTTGTGCATTCTCAGGATTCGTTTAATTTGGTCGCCAATGTGTTCGATTTCCGAGACTGCCATCACCAGCATTAACGGGGTGTCGCTGCTGTGCCTACTGCTAAGCTCAGATAAATACAGCACCACATCTCGGGTTAGGACATCTATTTTACTTTCTAAGCGCAGAATTTCGCCCTCGTCGCCGTTGCCGTTCTCGAGCATCCGCGTGGTTTGTTCAAGCATGGCAATCGCTTGGTCTCCGACGCGACTGACTTCGCGCAATGCCAGGGCAGTTGCCAGTTCACTCGAGTGCAGTGCGTCTTTAGAAAGATATTTTGGGGCGATAACTTTGTTTGTTTCGGGCAGGATACGGGTTGCCAGTTGTTCAAGTTGCTTGGTAATCGGGAGTGCCAGCAGTGCGGATAGGCTGTGGTATGCCAAGTGAATATGGGCAACCCCAAACCAGTTAGTCAGCCACGGTACAAGTGGCAATGCCAAAAGCGATAACAGTGTTTTCCAAGTTAAGTGGGTTCGGGCAACCCGTTTGGCAATGGTGGCAGAATGACTGCTCGAGACCACCAGCAAGACCCCACTACCAGCCCCTCCGCCGAGGGTCAGGATGAGGGCAGCCTCGAGCGGTAAGGCATTAGCGCTGCTTAAAGACAAGGCAATTGCGCCGACCGCATTGGCGCTACCTAACAAACTCGAAAGTGCAAAGCCCAATAACCAAATGCCAAGTGGAACAGCGACCAAGCTCTGCTCGAGTAAGACAAAAAGCGGTGTTTGGCTGATGTCGGCAAAGCCCTGAACCATCAGACTTAGACCGTAAAGCAGTAAACCAATGCCAGCAATCACTTGTCCGGCAATTTGCACCGTTTTTTGTAAACTGAGGAGATAACCAATGCCAACTAAGGGTAAGGCAAAAACAGCCATTGGGGTGTTGCTTAAAATTAAAGCAAGGCTTGCTCCTGCTTTGGCGCTTAAGCCGAGCATCAGGGCTGCCCCAAATTTTGCCACGCCATTTTCGCTTAAGCGCAATGCGCCTAAACTCAGCGCTCCAGAATTGAGTGTGCCAGCCCCAATCAGTGCGCCAACCAAAGTAGCTCGAGATGGGCTTTGGGTTGCCCAAGTTAAAGCGCGACGGGCGCTGTTGCCTAATAGGGCATTCAAGGAAACAGAGAGTTGTTGTAAACCCAGCATTAACAGGGCTAAGCCACCTAAAGCCATCCACATAACTTTAGTATAGGGGCTTTGTCTCGAGAATCGGTAAAATCTTTGTAGTTTGCAAACACATCCGAGTTGTTCAAATGGTTAGAATGAAACTTCCTCAAGGAGAAATGTATGCGTAAAAAAATAGTTCGTCGTGGGTTCGTTTTGGGCGCAATTGCACTGGCGGCGGCGGCTGGCATCGTCAGCGCCCAACAAAAACAAGTCAATGTGCTGTGTAGTGTCACCCTTCCGTGGTGTGAAGCACTTGGTCCTGCCTTTCAAAAGGACACTGGAATAAAACTCAACTTTGTGCGTTTGTCTACCGCCGAAGGTTTAGCGCGGATTCGTGCCGAAAAAGCCAATCCAACCTTCGATGCGTGGTTTGGTGGAACTGGCGACCCGCACTACGAAGCCTGGAGCAACGGCTTAACCACGTTTTATAAAGTTAAAGAATACGACAACTTGCGCCGCGATTTGCGTTTTGCTGTGGGTTTAAGTTATGTGCCGATTTACCAAGGGATTCTGGGCATTGGCATTAACCCCAATGTCTTCAAAGCCAAGAATTTACCCCCACTTAAATGTTGGTCTGACCTGACCAAACCTGCCTATAAAGGACAGATTCAGATTGCCAACCCAAACACCAGTGGCACAGCCTATACCTTTATGACCACCTTGATTACTTTAATGGGCGAAGATAAAGCCTTTGATTTGATGGCAAAAATGCACCCAAATGTCTCGGAGTACACCCGCAGTGGGGTTGCGCCAAGGGTAGCGCTTGGCAATGGCAGTGCAGCCATTGGGATTCAGTTCATGCACGACATGGTTGAGTTCAAAAAACAGGGTTTCCCGATTCAGATTGTTTCGCCTTGCGAAGGCACAGGTTATGAAATTGGTGGCTTAAGCCTGATTAAAGGCACACGCAACATAGACAACGCCAAAGCCTTTATGGATTGGGCAGTCAGTCCAGCCGCGCAGAGCATAGGACCAAAAACAGGGGCATACAGCTTACCAAGCAACATCAAAACCCCAGTGGATGATGACACCCCAAATCCAAAGGACTTTAAGTTAATCACGCTCGATGCTAAAAAATGGGGCAATCCAACTGTCCGTGAACCTTTGATTAAACGCTGGACAAACGAAATTTTCCCATTGCCACGTTAAAATTTATTCTGCTCGAGGATTCCCATTTCATAATCCTCGAGTTTGATACCACCTCATGCTCGAGAAATCGGTAGGCAGAGCCTGCCCTAAGCGCTATTTTTGGGAGATTCATGGTCAATGCTTTACCAAGTACCAGTGCTTTTGCCAGTCGTACTTCTCGGGCATTGTTGCCATCGGTTTTGATTGCCGTTGGTATTTTGCTGCTGCCTTTTGTTCGACCAGACCGTGCTTTTGAATTTTTTAATTGGGAATTAGGTGCTTTTTCTAAAGTTTCGTGGTTGGCTGGATTACTTGTTTTCTCGAGTCTTGCTCTGAGTGTACTTTCGGCGTTGCGTTTACCGATGTTGGCAAGGGGTTATGCTTTAATTGGCATTTCGAGTGGTACAGCCATAACAGTTTTTGCATGGCTTGCCAGTACAGGCAGTTATTTTGGCTACGGGGCGCTGGTTGCCCTAATTTGCTTGTTGCTGGTGCTTGGGGTTGGCTTATCCGAAACTGGTTTAATTCAGTCCGACCCGTTTATCGCCAGTAGCATTGTGTTGTGCAGTGTTTTTGTGGCGCTGTTTATTGCTTATCCGCTTTTTATTGTGCTGCGTGAAAGTATTATTGTAAATGGTGTTTTTACCTTAAAAAAGGTTCAAGAAACCTTATCCAGTCCGCTTTTTATGGTTTTAGAAAATAAGTTTACGCCGCGTTCAGAAACAACCATTGTCTTTGGAATTGCCTTTGTGGGTGGCTTACTAGCCCTGATTTTTTCGCTTTGGCGCAGAGCCAGTATTCAATTGCTGCTGGGGTCTACTTTGGCTGGCTTGGTACTTGGTTTTATTATCGGGGCTGGAATTTTTGGACGTGGGGCATTTGCCACAAGTCTGTACTTGGCTTTAATTGTTGCACCAACCACGGTTTTTTTTGGTTTAATTTTTGCGATTCTCGAGCAACGTTGCCGTGCTGCTTGGGTTCGGCGTATCCTTAGTATCGTTGGGATTCTACCGATGATTACCCCGCCGTTTGTGCTGGCGTTTGCCCTAGAAAACTGGTTTGGCGCACAAGGGTTAATCACTAACAGAGTTTTTGGCATCGACACCAATTATTTTAAGGGCGTGACCGGTGTGGGGATTGCCCAGATTATGGCATTCACGCCAATTGCCTATTTAACGCTGCGTGGCAGTGTCCAAGGCTTAAATCCTGCGCTCGAGGAAGCCGCCCAAACGATGCGTTCTAACCCGTGGATGGTCTTTACTCGAGTCACCCTGCCGCTTTTGCGTCCGGGTTTAGCCGCCGCTTTTTTACTGACGATCATCGAATCCTTGGCAGACTTTAGCAATCCGATTTTACTTGGCGGAGACCGCAGTTTTTTAGCCACCGAAGTTTACTTGGCTTTAACTGGACGTTACGACCCCAACGAAGCCAGTGTTTACGGCGCGGTGCTGCTGGTCTTGGTGCTAATCATTCTTGGGCTGCAACGGGCTTGGCTTGGCAATACCAGTTTTGTGACTGTCACAGGTAAACCGGGCAGTGGGAATTTTAGTCTGTTACCGCGCTGGCTCGAGAATACCTTGCAGGGTATCTTGGCATTTTGGGGCATTCTGGTAGCGATGTTGTATGGCAGTGTTTTTTATGGCAGTTTTGTCAAAATTTGGGGAGTCAACGGGGAATTTACCTTGCAGCATTACATAGATTTTAGTGGCACGGGACTCGAGGTTTTATTTCGTACTGCCCAAGTGGCTTTTGTGGCTGCCATTGCCGCCACGCTGCTTGGTTTTTTAATTGCCTACTTGGTCACGCGCCAAAAATTCTGGGGCAGAAGCGCCTTAGAGACCACCAGTATGCTCTCATTTGCCACCCCCGGCACAGTCATGGGTGTTGCCTATGTGATTTCTTTTAATGTCGGACCGTGGCTTTTAACCGGTACATTTATTATTTTGGTGATTGCCCTGGTGTTCCGCAACATGCCCGCCAGCATCCGCAGTGTCATGGCTGGTTTAAGCCAAATAGACCACGCCTTAGACGAAGCCAGCACCCTCCTACGCGCCCCCTCGAGTACCACACTGGCTAAAGTGCTTGTGCCGCTTTTAATTCCGCAATTGTTATCGGGTATTGTCTTTGCTTTTGTCCGCAGCATGACCGCCATCAGCCAAATTATATTTTTAATCAGCCCCGGCAACTTACTCGCCACCGTCTTAATGCTTTCATGGCTCGAGCAAGGCAACTTAGGGCGGGCGGCTGCCATGAGTACCGTGATGATTTTGGGCTTACTCGGTTTAATTTTATTGCTCTTTACTTTTAGTAAGCGTTTCTCGAGAAACGGCACTGGACTCGAGGGAATAGGATAATTATGAATCAATTGGCTGTCCCTGTTCGTTTAGAACAAATTGTTAAGCGCTTTGGTACGGTCACAGCCGTAGAAACCGTGTCGCTCGAGTTACCCGCAGGTCAATTGGTCACACTGCTGGGTCCTTCGGGATGTGGTAAAACCACGATTTTACGGATGGTGGCGGGTTTAGAGCGACCATCGGAAGGCAAGATTTTTTTTGGTTCAGACGATGTAACCCAGTTGCCAGCCTATCTGCGCGATGTAACGATGATGTTCCAGAGTTATGCGTTGTTTCCGCACATGAATGTCTTTGAAAACATCGCTTATGGTCTGCGGGTCACAAAACGCCCCATCGAAGAGATTCGTGAACGGGTGGCGGGTGTGGTTGCCCAAGTGGGTTTGCAGAACCTCGAGCAACGCGCCGTGCAAGCCCTTTCAGGCGGGCAGCAGCAACGGGTAGCACTGGCAAGGGCTTTAATTATGCAGCCTCGAGTCTTATTATTTGATGAACCGCTCTCTAACCTCGATGCCAAGTTGCGTAAACGGGTGCGTGAGGAAATTCGTGAACTGCAACAAAAATTTGGTATCACCAGTTTATACGTCACCCATGACCAAGAAGAAGCCATGGCAATCTCGGATTTGGTGGTGGTCATGAAGGCTGGAATCATTGAACAACAAGGCGCACCGAGGGAACTCTATCAAGCTCCAAATACCCGTTTTGTGGCAGATTTTATTGGACGGGCAAATTTTTTAAGTGGTCAGTACCACGGCTCGAGTGCCACGGTTGGCGACTACAGTTTTCCTTTTTCACAAAACATCGAACACGGCAATGTGACCGTGATGATACGCCCCGAGTCTTTGCGGATAGCTCAGGGTGGGATTGGACTCGAGGGAACAATGCACAGCGTTGCCTTTCTTGGCACAACCACCGAATACACTGTCAACACCGCCGCCGGACAACTCGAGGGGGTGATGGCGGGGGACGCGCCGCTTCTGGCGAAACCCGGTCAAACTGTGCGGGTGCAATTTGCGACAGAAGGTGTGTACTTAATTCGGGCTTAAACATAGGTTTTCTCATGGCAGTTTGAATCTTTGAGGCGCATACTAAAACCATGAAACGACTTTTGATTGGGATTGGATTGTTGTTCTCGAGCTTAGTATTGGCTCAAAACAGCATCATCTCGAGTTACCATCCGTACCCAAAAGCAAAAAAAATCCCAGTTCAGAGCTGCAAAAGTAATGCCACGGGGTTTTCCTGCCCACACGGACGAGTGCTGGTTCGGCGTACTGCCATGGGCGAACAACAAATCACTTTGGATATTTTTGGTCAGCGCTTGCCGATTCGTTTTGAGACGATGCCAAATTTTGTTTCCGATGTTTGGAATAGCGACCTGAACCAAGATGGTAAAGCCGATTTAATCATAAAAATCAGTTGGGGCGGCAACGGCATTATTGCCGATGGCAACTTGACGGTTTTTGCGCTCTCGAGTGCTAAGGGACACAAATTAAGCACTTTAGACATGGTTACCTTTGACCCCAATGCCCTGATTTTTTTGCGAGGTAAGCCAGTCGTACTGCATACTGCTCTGGTTTTTGCCGACTCGAGACGCACAGGGCGTACCCATAGTTTCTGGGTGTTTCATCCGCTCGAGATTCGTGGTTCGGTGTTACTCAAAAATCAAAGTCCAATTTGGATTCAGTACACCACTAAACCAAGTCATGGGCGTACCAATAAATTGACAGCCCTCGAGAAACAAGCGGCACTTAAAGCCGATCTAATAGCGTTTTTTACACCCATGCGCTGAACATGTTAGTTTTAGACACTGTGCTGAACTTTATGCGCCGCGCTTTAACTCCTCCGGTCACTCAAATTGACCTCGAGCGGGCGTTTAAGCAGCTTGGCATGAACCAACACACGCCTCTTATTGTTCACTCGAGCCTGTCGAGCCTTGGCAACATGATTGGTGGGGCGCACAGTGTCCTGAATGCCTTAGAGCGTTACTCGAGTACCTTGGTGATGCCCGCCTTTACTTATTACACTTTGGTCTGGCCCGTTTTATATCGCAACGAAGATTGGCCCATTTCACCCGGAGAAGATGGTCCGCCGTTTCAACCCAACAGCCCCGTCTCGAGGGACATTGGCAGAATCCCTCAAATCATGCTTGAACGCCCAAATGTGCTTCGCAGTCAGCATCCAGCTTTGTCTTTTGCGGCACGCGGCGCAGACGCACAAAAAATTCTTGGGGTACAAACCTTAGAGCATCCTTATGCACCCATCGGGGTTCTCGAGCAACTTGATGCCTTGGTGCTGCTGTTGGGCGTAGACCACCGCTCTAATACCAGCATCCATTATGGTGAGTACATGGCGGGTCGTCCGATGCTTGAACGCTGGGCAAATACCAAAAACGGAATTGTTCGCACCTATTATCCAAATTGCAGCGCCGCTTTTAATGGCATTGAAGGCAGTCTAAATTCCTTACGCACCTTGGATGTCGGTCATGCAACCCTGCAAGTGGCTCGAGTGCGTGAGGTTGTGGCTGCCACAGGGCGTTTAATTGCCAATCATTCAGAAAGTTTGCTGTGCAGTTACCCAAATTGTCGGTGTCAGAACGTCAGGGCAAAAATCAGGCGCGATGGAATCAAACCCAGACGCGATATTCGGCTCGAGGAGTGGCTGGGGGAAAAGCAGTTAGCTACTAGCTACTAGACAAGAGGCTAAAAACTAGCAGCCAGAAGCTAGTAGCTCAGTAAATCCCCAATTTCGGCTGCCCCCAAAGCATCGTTGCCTCGTTCAAAGGCGGCTTTGCTTTGCAGCAACATGGCTTTTTTCATGGTCGCATTGGCTGCCATTTCACCTAGACCTCGGTAGGCACAGGCTTCGGCAATTGGGTCGCCAGATAACTGGGCTTGCTCGAGAGCAACCCCTAACCACTGTCGGGCTTGGGGGAACTGCTCGAGTTTGCCGTAAATAATGCCTTGCTCGTAAGCATTGGCGCTGACTGCCAGAGGTGGATTCCCCAGTTGAGCAACGATTTTGGCTTCTTGGACAAAGATTTTTAGGGCTGTAGGGTATTCTTCTGCCATTCGTTCGACCATACCAAGTTGATGCAGTGCCACGTATTCGCCTTCCAAATCAGATTGGCTCTGCGCCTCGAGACGAAGTAGGTCACATTCGCTTCTGGCATCATCAAAACGCCCTGTACGGGCAAAGACATAGACTAAGCCGTGCCGTGCGTCCGAGGCGGTATTTGGCTCAAAACGGGCTTTTCTAAATTCTTGTTCGGCTCGAGTAAAATCTTCGGCTTCAAAGGCTGCCCATGCTTTGGCTAGACGGTTCATTAAATGCCCGGAACAGGTAAACCAAGGCTCTGGATGGCACTGAGCATTCCACTGATGATTGGGCTGCGGACAGCACCAAGTAAACCAGTAAATGACAGCACCAAGAAAATCAGCATAAAACCAAATGGGGTACGGCTCATCCATTGTTCTAAGGTACTGATAAAGTTTTTAATTTGTTTGTTGCCGACAGCAAATAAGGCTCGAGCGCCATCGAGCGGGGGAATCGGGAAAATAAAAATCGCGGCTAAGGAAACACTATTAAACGCCCCAAGCATCATCCCAAGAATCACCGAGCGAAAACTATCGTCGTTGCCAGCCAGTTGGGTTACAAAACCAGCCAGAAGCATCAGCATAAATGCCCAAAGCAGCATTGAAACAGGTCCAGCCAACCAAACGGCGGCTTCTTTGGCATACTGACGGTTATAAAGCCGCACTGGAATCGAAGTTGGCACAGCAAAACCAAATATCGCCAGCCAAATCCATGAAAAACCATCCAAATGTAGGGTCGGGTTGCTGGTGCTGGTAAAACCGCGTTGCTTGGCGCTTGGGTCGCCAAAAGCGTTGGCTAGTAAGGCTTGGAAGACATTGTGCAGAACAATGCCAAAAGCCAGTACAAAGAGGGCAATCAGGTAAGCGAGGGGGTCTTGTCCAAGGTACTGAATAAAAAACATGGCGTAAGTATAGGCTAAGACTGGCGCGAACTCGAGGGCTTAGGGCTTCATTTTGACTTATTTGAACTTCGGTCATTTTCTAAAATTCGCATTTTTACCCCAAAAATGTGTACGATAGAAACGTGAACGCGCTCGAACTCCTCGGCACGATTCAAGCGATGGACTTGGATTTAGACAAGCTACGACTTGACGAAGACAGTATTCCCGGCGAGTTAAAAGCTGCTCGGGACGACAAAATCAGATTAAATGGCAAGCTCGAGAAGCTGCGCTTCGAGCATTTGACGGTGCGCCGTAAACTCTCTGAAGCCGAGCTAGAACTGGCAGCGCTGGGCGAGCAGCTTAAACGAGCCGAACATGACCAGCAACATTCAACCAGCGCCAAAGAGCAAGGGCAGTACCACAGCCGTGCGATTTCTCTGCGTGATGAAATCAATGACCTGACCGATGACAGTTTGCCACTAACCGAAAAGTTAGACGACTTAAACACCCAAATCGAGGATATTGGGGTGGCTTTGGATGAACTCGAGCCTAAACTCAAGCATTTAGAAAGTTTAGACGATGACCGCATCAAAGAACTGCAAAAGCAGTACCAAACACAACAAGCCAAACGCGATGCACTGGCGGTCGGCGTGGATGAAAAAGTCTTAAAAGATTATGACCATGTTCGCAAAGCCAAAAAAGGCATTGGGTTCGTTAAAGTCATCGCGGGCAAGTGCGGCGGTTGCAAAGTGCAACTGACCCCAAATTTGGTGCAGCGTATTCGGGCTGGGCAATTTCCGGTCAAGTGCCAATCTTGCGGACGGATTCTTGCCCCATCGGTCTAAGGATGGAACTGGTGCAAGGTTTACTTGAAATTCGTCGTGCCTTAAAGCGCGACCTCGAGGCATTGCTTGGGCTTTGTTTAGCTTGGACTGGAATCCCTGCGGCAACTGACCCGATGCGTTTACGAGAATTACTCGAGCAAGCCCTGTTTGATGATGACAGCACCGTTTACTTGGCTTTCATGGGCAATAAGCTGATTGGTTTTTCCCATGTGACCTTCCAAGCCCGTCCGGTGCGTTTGGGCTGGCGTTGTACCATCGAAGAACTTCATGCCATTCCTGAATTTGCAGGGCAACTCGAGCCAAGGTTATTAGAGGCAATTGTTCATGAGTGCCGTGAACGCGGCGATGTGATTGCCTTGTATTTATTGACCCAACCAGACCTCGAGCCTCGGCAATTTGAGTTTTATAGCTCGCTTGGTTTTAAGGAACGAGGACGCGAGGTACTGATTTGGAACGGCGGCTTGGTATGAATTACGCGGCGCTTCTGGCGGTGCTGGTCATTCTCGGGTTGGCTTTTCCGGTGCTGGTGCGGGTCGCCAACGCCAATGGGATTCCGCAATCGGTCAGTATTGTGGCGGCAGCTTTGGGGGCAATTTTGGTGCTGGCTTGGTTTTTTATTCGTCAGCGTGTACTGCGCTACCGAGCAATTGGAGCGCGAATCGAGGGCATTAAACAAAAACTGCTCGAGCATCCAGATGTGGAACATTACTTTGACCAAAACGAACACCTAGGGGATTTACTGATTGCCACCAACCGTCGCCGTGAAGCCCTTGAAGTGTTTGAAACATACCTTGGACTTGAGAAAAAAGCAGGTCGGGAATTACCAAAACTCGAGGCGAAAATCGCCAAACTAAAAACCCATTTGGATGAATTGAACTAGCGACTAGCTGCTAGTTTTTAGCGATTAGCTTTAAGGGCATTTCTCAAGTTTGGCTTTGGTTTTATTGTCAGGATACAGTAAACTAATCCATGCGCCTGATTTTATTACTGCTGCTCTCGAGTTTAGCTTTGGCTGCCGATTTAGACGATGCTAAGGATTTATACACCAAAGGTGAATTTCTTCGGGCTTCACAACTGGCGGCTACGCTCGAGACATCTATTGGGTTTTCTTTTGCGGCTCGTTCTTTAGCGGAACATGCCTCGAGTCGTCCTCGAGACGAACGGGATGAACTCTACAGCACTTGTGAACGTTACGCCCGTAAAGCGGTGCAATTAAACCCTAAAAACGCCGATGGGTACTTTGAAATTGCCGTGGCAGTGGGGCAACTGGCAAACCTGCGCGATGCTGGTTATGCAATCAGTACAGGTGTACCCAGTCAAATCCGCGATAACCTCAACCAGACTTTAGAACTTAATCCCAAACACTGGTTTGCAATGGTCGTCTTGGGGCGATGGCACGCCGAAATGACCTCTAGGGGCATTGGCTGGATTTACGGCGCAAATGGGGACAGGGCAATGGAACTGCTTGAACTCGCCATAAAAACCGCCCCAAAACGCATTTTGGTGCGGGTCGAAACGGCATTGGCATTTTTGGTGCTGGATAAACAAAAATACCGTGAGCGGGCAAAGCGAGAACTCGAGACAGCGGTTAAACTCGAGGTGACTGATGCAGCCGAACGCAGGCAGTTCGAGCGCGCCAAACGTGAACTCGAGAATTGGCGTTAGATTCCAAATAATCCACTGGCAGATTTCTCGACGGGTTGCCCACTCGAGCCACTAAAAACATTGACCTCTTCGATAAAGCGCTGGAATAAGTAGAAACTATCGTGCGGACCCGGGCTGGCTTCTGGGTGGTACTGGACACTAAAAACTGGATAGCGCAAGTGCGCCATGCCCTCGAGTGAATTGTCGTTTAAGTTAATATGGGTAGTTATAAAATGGTCTTTGACCGTTTCGGCATCTACGGCATACCCATGATTTTGACTGGTGATTTCGACTTTACCGTTAATCAGGTTCTTGACCGGTTGATTCCCGCCCCGATGCCCGTATTTCATCTTAAAAGTCTTGCCACCCACAGCAAGTCCAAGAATCTGATGCCCGAGGCAAATCCCAAAGGTTGGCAGTAAACCAAGTAATTTCCAAGCCGTATCATGGGTATAGGCTGGGGCGCTTGGGTCGCCGGGACCGTTGCTTAAAAATAAACCTTGAGGGTGTAGTGCCATAATCGCGGCTGGGGTGGTACTGGCTGGAACAACTATCACTTCTGCACCGATACCCGCCAGTTTTTTAATAATCATGTGTTTAATTCCAAAGTCCATAAAGACAATTCGCTTGCCCTTCTCGAGCGTTGGATAAACATACGGAATTTGGGTGGTGACCTCGGGCATCATGTCGCGCCCATCAATATCATCATGAAATTTGGCTCGAGCCACTAAGCGCGATTCTTCTTCTGGGCTAAATTCACCAAATGGGTCTTCTGGGTGGGTATAGGAACGGTGCGAAACCACGCCTTTGACCACGCCACCTTCACGCAAACGACGCACCAAAGCCCTTGTGTCTATGCCTTCGATACTCACTACCCCATGCTGCTTGGTGAAGCTCTCTAAAGCATCGGTGGCTCTAAAATTGCTATGGTTCTTGGTGAATTCTCGAGCAATAAAACCACGCACATAGGGTTTATTGCTTTCCATATCGTAGACCGTAATGCCGTAATTCCCAATGTGCGGATAGGTCATACAGACAATCTGACCGTTGTACGAAGGGTCGGTCATGATTTCTTGGTAGCCAGTCATGCTGGTGTTAAAAACCACTTCTCCGATGGTTTCGCCGCGCTTACCAGCCGCGTAGCCACGGTAAACTGTTCCATCCTCGAGGGCTAAGACTGCCCGTTCACGTTTAAGCATTTTTTAACTCACTTTCAAAACTTGGCATTTGAAAAACATCGCCAGTGATATGACGAATTGGCGGAGTTGACGAGTGGAGTATCTTCCAAAGTTCCTCGTAAACAGATACGTGTAAAAATTCTTCTTGAGTTTTCGGGTCAATACAAAACGGTACTTTTTCCACTACAGTTGGACGACCATCTTTTAAGGTCACGTAGTCTTTAAGTTCTACCAAGAAACCGTTTGGGTCAAATTGAGTCATGATAATCTCCTGCGCTTTGTAAAACCAATATCCCATAAGTCTAGGTCTGGACGGTATGCGGTAAATTTATACATAATTTTGCATAAAAATGCAAATTACTTCTCAACAAACACCGCCTCGAGCAAATCACCCGTAAAAGCCACATTGCCGCTACGCACCTCGAGCCAATCGGACAGCAATTTTTTAGTATCACCAATTTGCACAAGGTCGTTCTCGGATTTGCCACTGCTTTTTGTCCACTCGAGCCACGCTTTGATGTTGCCCTTAAATTCTTTTTTGCGTTTTGCATCCAAATAATCCGATGCCCTACGAAAAAATTTAGGCAAAATAAGCTGCCCATTCACATCAATGTCGCTTTGTTTTTGCAACACAAACCCTGCGCTCCTGTCCAATGCCCAAACGCCACGCTTGGCGGCTCGAGCCTTGGCGCTGATGCTTTTTAAGTAATCGCGCTGGTTTGGCGGGGTACTCGAGTAAACCGTGTAATACGCCATACCATTTTTAAGCATGGTGCTGTTTAAGGTTTTTTCAAGCACTGCATCCGTGACCTCAATCCTCGAGCCATCCTCAAAAGCACTTACAAATTGTCCAACCACTGCATAACTTATCGGTCTCCCGTTGCCTTCGGCGGCTTGCGACAGAATTAACCCACGAATTTCTTTGGGGGTACTGGCACGCACCATGCGGTTCTCGAGAACAACATTCTTAAAACCCATTTCTTGCAGCAGCACATCTCGGGACTTTGCGCCAAGCGGTTGCTCGAGACTCCCGTAATGCAGTTCTGGTGCGTCTATCGCTTCAAAACGAAGTTGCACACTGCCATCGGCAGACACTTTTATTCGGCTTGGGTTTTTCAGTTGAAACAGTAAATTCTGGTTATCTGGCTTAAAACGCACGCTATCACCATCTGGGGATTTACCAATAATCACAAATGCGCCTTTTAAGACCAAAAAACCTTTGGCTTTTTTGTTGATGGTTGGATGCGGTGTATCTTCTTTTTGTGGTGCAGCTTGAAAAAAAAGCAACGCAGCCGCGCCAATCAATACAATTAAAAGTGGCACTAGCCAAGGGATGCGTAAAAACATATGGCTAACAATAACGCAAAATTGCGCTAGACTATAGCCATGCTGACCGAACGCTTCAATCCAATTTTAGAGCCAGAGCGCTTCAAATTTAGTTTTGAGATGTTTGAAGCCTTAAGTGACAGTGGGCATTTTGGGGATAAAAAAGTCGAATTGCTGAACGGAGAAATACTTGTGAAAGGACTTCAATCCGATGACCATGCTTACACGATTCAGAACCTGACTGATGTGTTCTATGCCCATCTGGTCGAGCAAGCCGTAATTCGGGTTCAATTACCGCTTGTTCTCGAGTCTCCGCCACCCGATTTGGTACTCCCCGATATTGCGCTTCTAAAACTCCCCAAATTGCAGTACAAGACCCGCACAGCAACCTCGAGCGATGCGCTTCTGGTAGTCGAAATAAGCAATTCAACCCTTGATTATGACCAAAGCACCAAACTCGAGGCTTATGCCCGAAACCTGATACCCGAATACTGGATTTACCACGTCAACACCAATCAACTCGAGGTTTGCACTCAACCAAACGGACAAACTTATGCTTTGCGAGCCATGCTGGACGTCGGTCAAACCATGTCAATTCTAGGCTCGAGTATTAAGTGGTGGTAGGTTCATACAGCCTAAAAATAGATGCGGTACTCGAGGTCTTCGCGCCAATACGTTTTTATGGGTAGTCTCGAGTACCACGCCTTTTGCACCACTGTCTTTCTTTGGCACAAGTTCAGAATTATTGCGTTTTATTCTGGAAAAACATCTAAGCCATGAACTTGCTCAAACCGCAACATATAACCAACTGCTAAACGCCATAAACTCTGGTAAGGCTCGAGGTCAGTGTTGTGTTGACGCATCAGTTCACGCACAAAAGCATCTAACTCGAGTTTTTATTGTTATTCTTGCCCTCTTTGCAGTGATTATCTTGTTGTACGCCATGACCCACAACCCACTGCGAACCTCGAGCATTGACGGCTCGAGGTTCGTACTATTATCTTTTTATGGTCTACCTGTCCAATTACCTCAGCAAAGCCAAACTCGAATTGGTCTCGAAAACCGAGTACCGCACCAAAAGCGAACTGCTAACCCGTGCCTATTTTTTTACGCTCCCTCGAGATGAGAAAATTTTGGATATTGAAGCCTTTGCGACGCTATTTATGGCGCAACTTTGTTACTTTGAAGAATGGAATTATGACGAACTAGACGAAACAGATTTTGCACTGACTGAACAAAATCAACTTAAGCATTTGCTGCAAGCCGAAACCCAAAGCACGATTCTCGAGACGCTCAAGGAAATCAATCTGATTATTAACGCTTGTATTGCCGAACCTGAGCATCAGATTTTTACTAATAATCTACCCTCGAGTCACACCGCACTAAACCCAGAAGATATAGTCTCGAGTGTACTTTACTTTGGCAAGTGGAATCATATTGAAGTCTTGCTGAAAACAAAAACCGATTATCAGTATTTTTCTTGGGCAACAGGAGCATAAAACATGAATTATTATCATCTGCAATGCAGTTTTAACCAAGGCGAAGCCTACATTGAACGCGAGAAAGTACGGGATGACCTCAGCCTAAATTTACTCGAAGGGAAGCCTTTGCCATTTATGTCTGGTGATTTGCTGCTGTACCATTCGCGCCAAAATAAGCAATTGACCGATTTACTGGGTTGCACATACTTTGTGGTGACTGAACGGATGAAAAACGTTCTCGAGATGTTAGAACCGCACCACCTCGAGTTTTTTGCAGTCACAGTCCAGACCACTTGGGACAAGCAAAAACACCCATATTACTTGGTAAATGTCCTCGAGACGATCAAAGGCATTGACCCAAACAATTCCGATTTTGAAACGTATGCCGATGGGTTACTGAGCATTGAAACCATGAAAAAACTGGTACTGGATTTAGAGCGCATTGGCACACGCCAAGTTTTTATGCTTGAAGGCTTATACCGCGAGTATTTTATCAGCCAAACAGTAAAAGAAGCGCTCGAGCAAGCTAAATGCACGGGCATAGAATGTACACCAAGCCAAGAATTTATGTACGGTACAGCCGCAATGGGCAATCAAAAAACGTACAGAATAGATTGCAGCCGCGTATATTCAGAAACAGAATTCTGGCAGGTTTACCTCGAGACCACCAACCCCAACGACTCGAGGCTATTTGCTGGCAACATCGAAGCCTTTGAAGCAGCCCTAAAAAGCCAAAAAGCACCTGGATACCCCGGGCAATGCGTGATTCGGCTGGTCAACTCGAGTCAAATAAAAACTTGGGCTGAACCGTATTTGTTTGAGCGGTTAGAAGCCTTAGCGCACCCAGACTTTTTGTTTTTACGCGCCAAGCTCCGACTCGAGTGATACGATATGATGGCGTTTAGTCATTACAAATCACACAACCATACGCATGAAGGTAAACCAAATGTTTAGGGCAACGCTCCAAAGTTGTTGGTCGGGCATCATATGTCCAGTCTCTTTTTTCATCCGAATTAACATGGGCTGCTTCAAAGGCTTGTATTAGCACGGCAAATCCATCCAAACTCGAGAACACCCAGTCTTCGCGTGGTTGGTAATCTAGGCGCTCCCAGCCCGTTTTTTGTTTGGCAGCCACAATAATTTGCAGCCAAAAATCTTTATCCGCCTCGAGACTGACTGTTTTCCAAGGCATTTGGGTTAAATCAAAGCCGACAATCCCACCACCAAAAATGCCTTGGTCTCTCGAAGCTATCCACGCTGCCCAAAGGCGCTGTTCATCAGTGCGGGCAAGGTCGGATGCCGCCAATGCCAGCACTGAAACAAACACGCTGGTTAAGCCATTGTTCATGTGTACCGACTCGAGATTTGGCTTAGCATCATAAGAAATACTATTGGACATGATTTACCTCATTGGCTCGAGAGTAATTTTTAGGAGTACAGGACTGATTTTATGGCATATTTCAAGAAACGCACCTAAGAGTTTTTGATTGGCTTTTTTGGAATTGATGATCCTAAAAGTACAGGGGAAATCTGGTGCGCCAGGTCCACCTGCCGATAGAGCATCCCAGAGCGCATTAAAATTGCGTCCAAAATAACCGATGCTCTCAGAATCTATAACATTCACATAATGTCTCCAGAAAGAAGTTAAATCGGTCATTTGAAAACCATCGAAGGTGTACAAGACATCAGGGCAAATGATTTGTTGAAGCCTTAAATAAGGCACTTCTGCCAGTAAACTTTTGGCAATTGGCAAATCCATTGGCAGGGCTGCACGAAGTTCGGCTAAGACTCGAGTGGTTTCTTGCACATCCCAATACCAATGCTCTAACTTGCGTACCAAATCAATTTCTGGCTGGGTGATGTCCCCTTCAATAAATCTGCTCGAGACCCAACGAATAAGGCTCATGGCAGCAGCATCCGAACTAAGGTCTAAGCCGTGCGCCCGCACCGAGAATTGCTCGAGGAACGAAAACTCGAGTGGGCGGGTTTGAAAATCCCGTGGTGGGTTCTTAAGAATGGATACGCCTTCCATTGAAAACTCGAGTAGGTCTGGGTGCGGATGCTCGGACTCGAGAATCTGAGTATCCACCCAAGTCATCAGGTCGGTTTCTAACACCATTCCAATTTGCCATAAACCAAGTGCCAGACTTAAAGAACGCATTTTTCCTCTTAAATTAACTTGCTTTGTGCAATTCTGGCTCGAGCCAAACACGAAATTTTTATCCATGAATCAGCGACTAAACAAAACTCGAGTTGATTCTGAGTGGCTCAGAGAAACGCACATGAACTGACAAGTACGCGCAATGCCTCTGTGGTTTGGTTCGCATGACTTTGAACTTGATTTTACGCAAGATACTGGCATCAACCCTAATTCCATCGTGCCGCAATTTGTCAAACCTAGGCGCTTCCTCGAGATAGCCAAACCCCAATGATATTAGAAATCGGCATGGGTTAGCTTAAACTGCCTTAAAGTACGTGCGGTACTCGAGGTCTTCGCGCATAAAACCCATGCGTTCATAAAGTTTTTGTCCCGATACATTGGTATGCGCCGTCTCGAGAACCACGCCCGTTGCCCCACTCTGCTTGGCATGTTCTAAGGCTCGTTCAATCAGTTTTTCGCCAATCCGCTTTCCTCGAGCTTCGAGGATAATGTACAGGTCGTTCAGAATCCAAAGTCGCTGCATTCCCACACTGGTAAAACTTGGAAAAAGTTGCGTAAACCCAAGTGGGGTTTCGTTTTCGAGTGCCATAAAAAGCACCGTCTCACGCAAAAGCAAGCGCTGGTGCAAAAATTCTTGAGCCGAGTTTAGGTCTGAACTTTGCCCATAAAAAACACGGTAGGCATCAAACAAAGGGGCGATTTGCTCGAGTTGGTCTAAGGTGACAGTGATGATGTTCATTTGACTCCATTATACCTGCTATGCAATTCTCGAGTGGCATACAAAATTACTGTGGGCTGCGTTTAATTTGGGTCGTTCACCCTCTTCTCGAGCAACAATGCACCAACTAGACTACCCGCATGTTCCAAGACCTCCAAGGATTTATTCGTTATTTAGAGCAGAAAGGCGAATTGGTACGGGTCAGTGCGCCCGTTAGCCATGAACTCGAGATTACTGAAATTGCCGACCGCCTGATGAAAAACGGTGGTCCTGCGGTGCTGTTTGAAAATGTGGTTGGCAAAGAATTCCCACTGGTCATCGGGTTAATGGCAACCCGCCAACGCATGGCTTGGGCGCTTGGGGTGCAGGACTTAGAAGATATTCCCAACCGTTTACGCAAATTACTGGACATTAAATTGGGTGGCGGAATTTTTGGCTTACTCAGCAACGTCCCTAAACTCAAAGACCTGATTGCCTTACCGCCAAAACGAGTCCGCAGCGCACCTGTCCAAGAAATTATTTGGCGTGGCGACGAAGTGGATTTAAGTAAAATTCCAGTCCTCAAATGCTGGGAATTAGACGGGGGACCGTTTGTGACTCTACCGCTTGTGATTACCAACGACCCCGAAACGGGCGAAATGAACATGGGCATGTACCGAATGCAAATCATGAGTAAAAACACCACAGGAATGCACTGGCAACGCCATAAAACAGGGGCGAAGCATCTCGAGAAAGCCAAAAAACTCGGTAGAAAACTCGAGGTTGCCGTGGCAATTGGTGGCGACCCAGCCCTGATTTACGCGGCTACCGCCCCAATTCCACCCGTGCCGGGCATCAATGAATACAGTTTAACCGGTTGGCTGCGCGGTAAAGGTCAAGAAGTGATTAAAGGCATCACCGTCAATTTAGAAGTGCCAGCCAACGCCGAATTTATTCTCGAGGGCTATATTGACCCAACCGAAGATTGGGTTCTCGAGGGTCCTTTTGGCGACCACACTGGTTTTTACACGCTCGAGGATTTATACCCACTGTTTCATGTGACTGCCATCACGATGCGAAAAAACGCGGTTTACCCAGCCACCATTGTTGGCAGACCACCAATGGAAGATGCTTATTTAATCGAGACCACTGAACGAATTTTCTTAGTTCCAGCCCAGTTAATCCTTCCCGAGATTGCCGATTATCATTTACCACCGTGTGGTATTGCCCACAATCTGGTCAATGTGACAATTAAAAAATCCTACCCCGGACAAGCCTATAAAGTTGCCAATGGCATGTTTGGACTTGGACAAGCGATGTTCACCAAAGTCGCCGTGGTCTGCGAAGCGGGCATTGCCAAGCCACAAAATAACCTCGAGTTCTGGCAACATGCGCTTCTGCACTGCGAACCCGGACGCGATACGGTCATCACCAAAGGACCGACCGATGTGCTTGACCACTCGAGCCGCGAATGGAGTTATGGCAGCAAACTGATTATTGATGGCACACAAAAAACGTGGGAAGAGGGTAAAGCTGTTCCGTGGACACCTGCCTTCCCAAGGGATGCCCACACCCTGCCAAAACTCGAGGGCATTCTTGAACAGAGCCAGCCCGGAGGTGGAATCTGGTGGGTGAGCTTGCAAAAAACCAAGCCCCACCAAGGTCTCGAGTTAGGAAAAACCTTGGCAGCTACCCCTGAGGCTTCCGGCATTCGTCTGATTGCGATTGTGGATGATCAAACCAATGTGCTTGATGCCGAAGACGCTTTTTGGACACTGCTGAACAACATAGACCCCGAACGAGACTCAAGTATCGAAAAAGGCGCAACTGGAAATGTGCTTGTGTTGGACGGCTCGAGAAAAATTGCCGAAGAAGGCTTTACCAGAATCTGGCCTCCAAAAATTTCCATGCCCCCAGAATTAGCCGAATTGGTAGATACCCGTTGGGAAGAATACAAACTAGGTGTACCACGACCCAAATCACCGACAGGAAGAAAAAAGGCATAGGGTTAAGAAGTTTCCTCTTTCCTCTTTCCTCAGAATCTCTTCTCACCCCTGCCACGGGCTGTACCCAGCTTTGACAAAATACAAGCCGTGTGGTGCAACATTTCTACCCGCTTGGTCACGGTCTTTGGACTCGAGAACGGTTAAAACATCTTCAGATTTAAGTTTGCCACTGCCGACTTCGAGCAGTGTGCCGACAATACCGCGTACCATGTGGCGCAAAAAACTCTCGCCTGTGATTCTGACTTCAACAAATTCGGTGTTTCTCGAGAATGGGGCAGAAACGGCTCGAACGTCAACCGACAACACTTCGCGTTGGGTATCGCGTTCTTCTCTTGTGGCAAAAGCCGCAAAGTCGTGTTCGCCAATTAAATGAGCCGCCGCATGACGCATTGGGGCAACCTCAAGGCGGTAGGGTATCCACAGGGCGCGGGAGCGTTCTAAAGCACTGGCAGTGGGGGTATTGAGAATTCGGTAACTGTATGAACGCCAATTGCAAGAAAACCGTGCATGAAAATTGGCATCGGTGTCGGTGCAACTTAAGATTCGGACATCTGGCGGTAAACGGGCATTGAGGGCTTTTAAGACCTTATCGGCAGGGGTACTAAAGCCCACGTCCACATGAACGGGCATCTCGAGGGCATGAACCCCAGTATCGGTGCGTCCGGCTGCCATCGGGCGGTTGAAACGACCCAACGGCTCGAGGGCGGCTTCTAAAACCCCTTGGATGGTGCGCTCGCCTTTACTTTGGACTTGCCAGCCCTTAAATTCTGTGCCATCCCATTCAAGCAGCAAGCGTAAACGCCGCCAATTTGGCGGCAGACGGGTTTGTAACGCCATCGCGCTGGAATCACTTTCTAAGGTCATGGATTTAGAATTGTACCGCGTAAGATGAGACTGGGCTGACCAAGTGTGTGATAAAAACCCATCTTCCTTGACATTTTTCGGGTACACTCGAGCCATATGTGGTTCAAAAGCCTAATTTTAATCGGATTGTTGCTGTTCTCGGTCGGAGCAGCACAACCTCGCAACCCCAATGTGCTACTTTTACGGGTCTTGCTTGGGCAACAAAGTAAAGTCTCGATTCTGATGCCCGCCAATCACAGTGCTTTATTTGCTGATGGCACGACCATCTCGAGCAGCGATACTGCCCTCGAGTGGCGCATCTCGGTACTTGGCAACGACATTGGCATCGAAACCGCCACTGGCATCTTTGACACGGGCAAAGACCGTTTAATTCTGCAAAGCAACACCAGTTATTTTCAGTACAACGGCAAACTCTATCGTGGGGCTGCTGTGCTTCTGGCAAGGGGTGGACAAGTGATGCTGGTCAATGCCGTGGATGTTGAAGAATATGTGCGTGGTGTGATTCCGCTCGAGATGCCAACCCATTGGCAAGACGAAGCCCTAAAAGCCCAAGCGGTGATTGCCCGAACTTACGCAATCGCCAACATCAACACCAAAGCCGATTACGACCTCTGTGATTCTGAACGTTGCCAAGTCTACGGCGGGGCAACTGCCGAAACACCACGCGGTGACGCGGCGGCTGCCAGCACACGCGGCTTAATTTTATCGTATGGCAACAAACCAGCCCGAACTTATTTTCATGCCGAAAGTGGCGGCTTCACTGCCTCGAGCCGTGAAATCTGGGGTGGTGACCTGCCGTACTTGACTGCTCGCCCAGACCCCGGTGGTGTCTCGAGTCCGAATGCTTGGCGGGTTACGGTCTCACAAGCAGTAGCTCAAAGCGTGATTAACCGATTCGTCAACATTGGTACATTTCGCAGTATGCGCGTCTTGGACCGCACCGAAAGCAACCGCCCAAGTTCAATCGAAATCGTCGGTAGTACAGGCACAAGCAAAATTACTGGCACAAATATTTACAGCCTTGCACGGGCATTGGGTGCAAAAAGCAGCATGATTGATGTGGTCTCGAGCAACCCCCTGATTATTGAAGGTTATGGCAATGGTCATGGTGTGGGTTTATCGCAGTATGGCGCACGGTATTTTGCGGCGCAAGGTTACGGGTACACCCAAATACTTGGCTACTATTATCCGGGTGTTGGGATTGGGGCTTACGCGGTGCAGTAGACCTCGAGCAAGCTCGAGAACAGTGGAATAACCCTGCCCCAGCCAATGCGACAAGGTTTTGGTGGCATGAGGAGTTACTTCTGCATTGCCAATGGCGTGAAACCAGCTTGGAAGACACCGCTATCCAAGCCGCCACAACCACTGAAAAGAGAAAGAGATTTAAGCATGAAATTTACTGATTTGAAGGTGTCCAATATGGATTGTCATTTGCACCTTCCGAAATCCACTCTAGGCAGTAAACATCATTGGGATTGACCCAATGTAAACCTTGAATTCTTGGATAGCAGTCAGCAATGGCAATTGCGTATTGCCAACATTTTTTATCACACGAAATAACTTTTTTATCCGAAGATAATGCTGCATAAAATAAGTGTGCATCTTTACGAAGTTCAGCGAGATAAATTGGATCTAAATTATCCTGAGCGCATTGATCAAATTCATTTATTTTTATGGGACTAATCAACCTTATTTTTTGTTTTGAACGCATTGCAGAAAGCCATTTAATCGCATATTTTGACGCATAAACTTTTTGAGATTCAACGTCGTTTTTTAGCCATTCCTCCAAAATTTCGCTAGTCATTATCAGAAAAATACTTGGATGATCTCGAATTGACTCCAAAACTCTTCGACAAGCCACAGCATTCGGATGAATGGCAGTTGCATTGCCACTAGAACGTGCCACTGAAACATCCACAACAACATGGGTCATACTTCTTGACCAAAAGATGCACGTAAAAATCTGTCTTCAATATCTAACTCAATATCACCAAAATCTTCGGGCCAATCTCCATAAGAACCATCCTTAGAGAACGAATCACTTTGAACATTCGTCACACCATATTCATCTCGAGAAAACCAATGCAGAACGGTTTTCTCAGGCATGATTTTGCCAAGAGCGACCTGTTCCTGAATACTTTTTAACAGTAAGCTACTATGTGTTTCAATCACAGTTATTACACCCCTATTTGCTGCCCGAATGAGGATAGGTGCAAGGGCAACTTGCGCTCGAGGATGCAAATGTATTTCGGGTTGTTCTATATATACAATTTGTCCTTTTTCAGCAACGAGCAAAGCAACTAATAAAGGTAGTGTCTGAGAAACGCCAACACCAACATCTGCAATACTCACTAAATCATTCGCCCCACTATGTGCTGCTTGTGGCAACCTTCCAACACGCAATTCTACTCGTGTATCATCTATTCTTTTTGGATCAACTTTCCAAGTTAAACCAATTTCTCTTAAATCATCACCGAGTTGAGTTAGTAAACCAGAACTTTCATCTTTCCAGTTGGCAATTATACTGGCTGAGTATGGGGTAAAAACACCAGAAAAAGATTTCCCAATAGCTGTTTCCGGATAGAAACGCTCTGGATTACCACGCAATCCTGGCAAATGAATTATTTTGTTTACCTCGTTTTGAATATCATTAAAAAATGAAAAAGAGGGTTCTAAAAAAGGGGTTTCCAGAACATCATTTTTGCCTATAAATTGTAAAGTTACATCCAAAAACCAGCGCTTACGTTGTATGTTTCTGTGTATTTTATATTCATTTTTCTTTAGAAATCGACTATTGATTTCTGTTGGTACTGTAAAAATTGTTTCCAATTCTTCTTGACTCGTTTTTTCGTTAATCTCCTTACGTTCTCCTGAACTGGTAAACTCAACAGACTTAATCGCCAATCCTACTTTTGCTTTTTCATAAATAATTGATGGGTTTAAGCCTTCTAAAATAAATCCAATCTCAAATTCTGAAGCAGTATCAATTTTGCGCCCACCTTTCCAGAAAAGTTGAGAAGATTCACTAAATTTTGCATTTTCGCCATTTATACGAAGTGGTCCCTGATCAAAAGGTGAATCTAGGGTCTGTTTGAGAAGTAATAAGGGTTGAAAAGCAGAAGATTTTCCTGAACTATTTGCACCTGCAATAATAGTCAATGGCTGGAAACTAATTTCTATTTTATTTTTTATTGACTTAAAACCACGAATAAAAATACCCTTGATAGAAGTATTATCATTGCGGCGATTTCGGTTACTTGGTTGCGACATAGCTTAAGTATACAAGATTACCTAGCGGTATCCAATGTCAGTCTTTTAATCTCGAGCCTTGGCGTTTAGCACATGGCTGCACATAAAATTCTACCACGCATTCTCGAGTGCTTATCTGACAAACTCGAGTTTCTGCGTTTGGTTTGGCATCATGTACGCCAACACGATTTTGTCCTCGGGAATCCCAAGGCGCACCAATTCATTGACCACACCAACATCTGTTCCATCTTCTTGTACCCAAATCAGGTTGTCCCGAATGTCCATTTGTGCCACAATGCCATGCACACGCTTATGCTGCTGCCAACCACTGACCAGAAGTTGATACTGGTGCTTTTCTTTATCGGCTAGAAGTGAATACTCGAGACCATTGCTGCTGTGTGGCATAATGCTGTTCAGTACCTCGAGAATGGCTTGTTGGGTTTGTTCTATGTCCATTGTTCAATCACCTCTTGTTCAGTATTGTAGACCAATAATCGAACATTGTGACGTTTCAAAGCGGCTTGTACAAGGTCACGCTCGAGAATTCTGGCATAGGTGGTGTTTGGTAGAGCAAGGTATAAAACCCGAGTCGGTTCGCTGGTCTCACTTTAGGGGGTCACTCCAATTTGATAATTCAAGTATTGCCCAAGTGCAGCATGAAAATCGTGAAGAATACTCGGGTTGTTAAAACTCTTTATCTCGACGGCAATTTTTTGGTTATCCCGTTCAGCCGCAAGAGTGCGTTCTGCCGCTAAGTCTATGGCAACCACATCGCGTCCAAAGCCAAGATAGTATGGGTCTGCGGTAATTTTCCAACCTTCTTTCTCGAGGGCTGTTCGGACGGCATCATGGTAATTATCTCGAGCGGGCATGGTTGTATTCTACTCGTGTTTAGCACAGGGCTGCACCCAAAATCCTACCATGCTTTACTGAAGCGCATTTTACAACAACGCTCGTATTTCCTGCCCACCTTGCTTTGGTCTTAACACCAATTCAACTTCGTACTCGAGCGCATCGGCTTGCTCGAGGATTGTTTTGATTTCTAAGTTGGCACTGGCTTGTTCGCGCTGATGCACCCTGCCTTTGCTAATGCCAAGCTCCAAACCTAATTTACTCAGGCTTTTGCCTCGAGCTTCCCGTGCTTGGCGTAGTAAAGTCCCGGCATTTCGAGCCAGAAGTTCGGCTTTGAAAGTACGTTCAAGTTCGCTTGGTGTGGTTGCTAGAACTGTTTTACTTTGTTTATTCTCAAGAATTCCAGTTTGGATTTCTTCGGGGGTAAAAGTCTCGAGCATGGCTTTGATTCGTGGGTTCATATGTTCCTCCCAGCGCGATGGGCGACTAGAATTTCTAGGGCTTCTTGACCATAAAACGCACCTAACGGGCATGGTCGCTTCCTCGAGTTTGTATTCGCTCGGTTCGCTGCCTATTTTGACTTCGGCATTGCAGATGTAAGCAATGTTATTTTCGACAAAAAAATAGACTCTTGCTCCGCCTTTTTCGCCGCCTCGAGAACGGGTTTTCAGTTCCCAAAGCGGGTAATCTGTTAGCTTTTTAGCGTATCTGGTTTTAAGATTAAACTCGAATAAATCTTCGAGCATTCCAATCATGGCGTTCACAGCAAGTTGATGGTGTTCGCAAAGCTCAAGCATATCTTCAATGATTCGTGGGTGTTTGCTGGTTATTTGGTCTGGGTGTCGGGCAAGGTAAAGCCGCATTCGTATAGTTTAGGGTAGACGATTATGATTGTCAAGCGGGTTCATCAAGCCTTGCGCCTCGGTGTTTAGGATTTGTCCGTAAATAACTTCCCTATTTGGAAATGATGAAACATTGTTTCCTAGCAGGACAGACACAGGGGTCTGTCCCTACAAAATCCATAAAAATACGTCAGGTAGGGGCAGACCCCCGTGTCCGCCCTGTGACCAATTGTCTGTTTTTGGTCTATTTGAAATCAGGAAGTTATTCTTGGACAGTTCCTTAGCATAGGATTGCACATAAAAATTTATCTCACTTCGTACTCGAGCGCATCGGCTCAGGCTTGAATTTCATTGCCCAAAGCAAAACCAGAAAACTGTCTCTGAAACGGCGCTTGAAAACCAAGCACAATTCGATTTTCTAGCACACCCTGCTCGAGTAACAAATCTATGATGTTGTACTCGGTGTTATCCACTTTTAGAATTTTCAAAAATACAGTACACTACCATCATGACCATGCAAATTACGCTCGAGAAAAATCTTGAAGCAGCCGTGCATAAACTGGCTTTGCAACAGGGTTTAACTCTCGAAGAAATGATTCTCGAGGCAATTCGTAAGGAAATTACACCCAAAGCATGGAGTTTTTACGGGGCTGGCGACTCGAGCATAGATGATTTATCGCTTCGGGATGAAGAATTATTATTTGGTGAAGGCTAAATGTTTTTGCTGGACACCAATGCTGCACTGGCTATTCTAAATCGCCGTGACCCAAATCACGAAGCCATGAAAGCCTTTTTTGGTCAACCGATTCTTGTTCCAACCACGATTCTGCCCGAAGTGGATTACTTGGCAACCAAGTTGGTTCTCATGCGGCTCGAGCTTTTCTGGCGGGTTTAGTGGCAGGAGAAATGACGGTGCTTACTTTTGAAGCCAGTGATTCGGAGCGTTGTTTAGGAACTGTCCAAGAATAACTTCCTGATTTCAAATAGACCAAAAACAGACAATTGGTCACAGGGCGGACACGGGGGTCCGCCCCTACCTGACGTATTTTTATGGATTTTGTAGGGACAGACCCCTGTGTCTGTCCTGCT
>JANNVX010000069.1:0-13484 GCA_031414595.1 Deinococcales bacterium | reverse complement strand
GTCACAGGGCGGACACGGGGGTCCGCCCCTACCTGACGTATTTTTATGGATTTTGTAGGGACAGACCCCTGTGTCTGTCCTGCTAGGAAACAATGTTTCATCATTTCCAAATAGGGAAGTTATTTACGGACAAATCCTTAGGACTTGGTAACAACTTCAATTTGACCAGAAATAAGTTTTTGCAGAAATTCTTAGATTCTTATAACTTAAAATCAGAAATCGGGATGATTTTGTTGTCTAGCACTTTATTTTGTAGCGCTAAGCGTTAATGCACAAAGTTAGATACTTGTGCTTCATCCTTGGTGTGCATAGAATCTCCAGATGGCACGACCAAAAAATGCGTTACCAAATCAGATGATTCGCTTTACAAGAGATGGACTGGATAGAATTGTCACATTTGCCGACCTTGGACGTTTGCTTTTTGTGACTCGAAAAGCTAAAAACCATACGCTTGAAGCAGCTTCCAAATACTTTAATCAAGCAAAATGGCGTGTTAGTCCATCGCTCATTTCTAGGTTAGAGAACAAGAAATTGATGCCAAGTTATGATATGGCAGTTCGGATTTTGGTGTATATTCACGGCTCAGATGTGGTGATTTATCCTGAAGATGCTGATTCAACTACATATCAACCGAGTTCTAATTTTGTGTTGTTCAGAAATTTTATTTCTCAAGTCGAAGAACTTGACGCATCTGATTGTGAAATTCTCATATCTATGTTTTCGGTACTTAGTCAAGCTCGAGCTTCAATTCGGACAGTTCATTTAAGGGGTGAATAATGCAAAAGAATTTGCTGCTGATTGTTACTTTAGGGGGTTCTTATAAAGCCGCCGTTACAGCTATTTTAGATAAAGACCCCGAGTTTGTTTGGTTTATTTGCACTCCTCAATCTAGCGAAAATATCGCTCGGGTTCAGCAGGAACTCGAGCATACTGGTCGGGTTGCGCCTCGTTTGTTTCAGCGTGGTCAAACGGTGACTGTTCACGACCACACTCAGCAGATTTACCAAGATATTTTGCCTTTGTTTCTCGAGCTAAAACTTCATGATTTTGCCGTATATCTGGATTTAACCAGTGGTACTGTGCCGATGAGTATTGGTGCTTGGGAAGCCAGCAAAGTTTTAGAAGATGTGATTGTTTCATGGATTGACAATGTGATTCCACCTCGAATCCATATGCTTTCAATTCCCGATTGAGTTTGCAGATTGAATTTTCGACACAGGGTTTATTTTTATGTCTATAAAGCGATAGATGCCGCCATACTTAGTGTTTTGAAAATTTTCTTGCAAAAACTAATTTTATAAAAATATCGTCATAGACAAATTAGATTTAATTTGCTAATGTAAATATTGCCAATTGGCAAAAGTTTTTGCAAAGGAGGTCAGACGTAAGTTTTACAATTCGCTAGGCGCGGTTCATCCGCCAAGATTCCACCGCGCCCGTTCTTATCCGCCTGTCTAGGAGGACATCATGGATATTATCGCAAAAACCGCCCGCCGTGCCATCGCCATTATTCTCGCCTTGTTTACGCTTGGTTTTGCAGCCCTACCAAGCAGTGTTGCCCACGCTGAAGATGGAGGAAAAGTCAATACTGGCGGGTAAACCCACCCGAGGGGGCGGACACACCGCCCCTCATGCTAAACTCATTCATGAAAAGACCTCGAGTGCTGCTTCTGGACAGCTTAACAAGCGCTCAAAGTCTGCTAAACAATAACCGCCAATCTGTCGCCCTTGAAATCATCCAAAATGCGATTGGTAACGTTCAAAGCCAAAGCCAATGGCAACAAATCCGAGTCTTCTTAGCCACAAAATTTGAACAAAACACCCAATGGGCAAGCCTGTACAGCCAAGCCCTGATGGGAACTCGAGACGACCAAACCCTGATCAGCTTTACCAATGCCTACCCAATACAAGCAGACCACGCACCCATCCTGCTCGAGCGAGCTTGGGCATTGCTGCAACAAAATCAACCCCAAGCGGCTTATGACTTACTCGACCAAATCATGCCATTCTTGAGTAAAACCAGCCTAGGCACAGCCCATAAACGCCGTGGACTTGCCCAATTTTACTTACAATCAGACTGGCAAACCGATTTTAACCAAGCCCAAGAACACCTCAACGGACGCTTACTTGGCTTAGCCCTGATTGACCACGCTTGGTGCTGCACACAAAGTAACCAAACCGATTTGGCTCGAGACCTTTTAACCAATGCCCTACCCAAATTACGCAGCGACCACTATCACCTAGCATGGGCAAGGTACAACCTTGGCGAACTCGCCCTACAAACCATGAACCCAGATGCCGAACGCCACTACTTGGCAGCCGAGAGCCTATGCCGTCACCAAGAGGCACAACACTTTCGGTCTCGAGCCTTACAAGGCATCGCCAAATGGCGCAGGTACAACCAAGACTATACCCGAGCCATTGCTGCTTATCAAAAAGCCATTGCTTACGCCCAAGAAACCGACGATCAATGCGCCGCACATTGGAGTCTAGGACGCACTTTACGCCTGAATAACCAAGCCAACCAAGCCCTAGAAATGCTCGAAGCTGCCAAGCAAATCAACCCAAAAAATACTGCCGCCATCGAAATTGAATGTGCCGCCTGCTGGATTAGCTTAAAACGCCTCGACCTTGCCAAGCACATCTTGGAAAACACCAAACTTGAACTCAACCCAAACTATCAAAGCATTGCCACAATCCTGAGCGCCGAAATCCTACGCCAAGAAAAAAAAGGCACACAAGCCCTAGCCTTACTCGAGCCAATCAGTTTTAACAGCGCCAATCTAAAAGAAGAAATTTCATTTTGGAAAGACCTCAACCAACTGGCAGGACTCGAGCCACCCCAAGCGACCCAAGCCCGACAGGTGCATTTTTGGGGTCAAGAAGCCCACACCCCAAACACCATCCAAGTCAAGGCTTGCGGCGTACTACAAGTCAGCGTTAATCAAATACCAATTCGCATCAGCCCAACCGGACGGATTGGCGAATTCTTGGCTTTACTGCTCGAGCTTCAAGGACGCGCCCACGTCGAAACGATCATCGAATACCTTTACCCAAAAGAAGACATCGCCAAAAAGAAATACGGCGCAGTTTGGGACTTGGTAAAACGCTTACGAAACGCCCTTGGTTGGCAAGAAAGTATTTTGGTACGAGGCAACACGATCCAACTAGACCCGCAAACCAATTGGATTTACGACGCGACCGACATTCGCAACAAGCGCAAAGCCAGTGCTTACCTAGAAGGCATCCGCAGCAATTGGGTTTTGGAAGTGGCACAAGAATTAGCGGCACTCGAGCCAGTAAAAACTCGAGAGCAATACCTTAATTGAGTGTACTAGGCTCAGATAATTTATGTAATTTATAGTTTAACATAATGCTCTAGCAATGCTCTAAATAAATCTGTACACTGAGCAACAAACAATTCAACAAGGAGTGTCATGCCTGATTATCTACTACTGATAGCCCTAGGACCCGTGCAAGACTTTATTGCTACTGCACGAAAAACACGAGACCTCTGGTTTGGGAGCTACTTACTGAGTGAATGCAGTAAAGCTGTTGCGAAATACTTACAAAACCAAGAATTGATTTTTCCGAATCCCCAAGAAAAAGACCTTGAGCCTAAGCAACCACGAGGCTTGAACGTAGCCAATATTATCTTATGCAAAATTTTGGCTACAGATGAAACAGAGGCTAAAGCCATTGCTGAAGCGGCAATACAAGCTGGTAAATCCCGACTAAACGAGATTCGTGATGATGCCTTGACCAAAAACAAAAACAAAGCAGTTTTAAGTCCTTACCAACTAAAAATTGTTGAAAAACAAATTGATGATTTACTCGAGTCGTACTGGGCAATCACCCAATGGCAAGAAAAAGAAAGCTACACTGAAGTGCGAAGGCGTGTCAGTCACACATTAGATGCCCGAAAAGCAACTCGTACTTTCCAAGCTCCCACTTGGGCAATGGATAGTATTCCAAAATCAAGTCTAGATGGCGCTCGAGAAATTGTTACACCAGACGACGATAAAGACCATAACCTCCGTAGGCTAGGACTTAAAAAGGGCGAACGATTGTGCGGTGTTGGTTTGGTAAAACGCCTTGGAATGCGTGGAATAGACCCTACAAGCCATGAAAAATTTGCCAGTACCTCGAGTGTTGCTGCCAGCACCATTGTTACCCAAGAAAACATGGCACAAATTACAGAATACTTTGAGGCGGTTAATAAAATTGCTGGCGGCAACGATGATTCGCTATTTGACTTAACAGGGGCGGCATTATTTCAGAGTCGTTTACAAGAATTTCTGGATTACGACGAGCCTGAGAAAAAAACATTGAACGAACGCATCAAAATTGCACAAGAAAAATTAAAAAGCCTATTCAAAGATATTTCAAAAGGCAAAGAACCACTTCCGTACTATGCCTTATTTCTAGGTGATGGGGACAATATGGGTAAAACCATAGATTTACTGACCACACAAGGCATAAAAAAACATCAGGACTTCTCGAGTGACCTTGCAGGTTTTGCAACAAAAGCCCGCGAAATTGTAGAAGACGCACAAGGCTGCTTGATTTATGCTGGTGGCGATGATGTTTTAGCACTTTTACCACTGCATACAGCGCTCGAATGCTCTTGGGGACTAAACCAAGCCTTTGATCAGGCAGTAGGTCAATATGAGCAAACATATAAGGACACGAAAGGTAAAAATCAAACAGTAAAACCCAGCTTCTCGGCAGGCATGGTTGTCTGGCATCACCTCGAGCCATTGCAAGAAGCCTTAGAAGCCGCTCGAGCCGCCGAGAAAAAAGCCAAAGAAATAGAGGGTAAAAACGCTTTGTGTATCACAGTTGCCAAGCGCAGTGGGGCAGATATTGGAGTCAAAGGAAAATATCAAGAACTTACCACAAGCCTTCAGGAAGTCAGAGCCACTTGGGTAGCAGACGCATTACCCGATGGTGTGGCTTTTGAACTGCGCGACATGATTCGAGAACTCGAGGGAATACCAGAAGCACAAATCGTGGAAGCTGAACGAATCTTAAACCGCAAAAATGCACAAAAGTTTGCCATAGATATTTTCATAAAAAAACTACAAGTACGGGTAGGCAAAAAGCCCCAAGATAAAAAACATGCAGAATGGCTTGAGATTGTCAATGAGCTTCTGGTAGCCCGACTATTTGCCGATGCAGCAAAACTGCGAAACATTGTTGCAAAAGACGAAAAACGCAATGAATACGGCAAAATTATAAAGGAGCCTGTATGACCCAAAAATATCAATTGTTGATCGAACCTCGAGACCCGCTACTGGCTCGGGACGGTCGTCCATTCAAGGCTGGACAACGTGCCAAAACACTGGATTTTCTATTGCCAAGCACTGTGACAGGTGCAATCCGCACCCGAGCCGGTTCAGATACAACTGGGCAATTTAGCAGTAAACCAACAGACGTACTAACATGGGACGTATCTGGGGCATTGTTATACAGCCCTGACGAACAAACATTTTTTGTACCAGCCCCACTGGATGCGCTGATGCTTGATGAAAAAAACCTATTTCCACTTTTGCCAATCAACACCGATGCCCTCAGCACAATTTGCAATCTTGAGTACAAACCCGTTGGGACAAGTAAACACCTTGAAGGCAAACCCAAAGGAATGCCCAAATACTGGTATTGGAACAATTTTTTTAAGTGGCTCGAGAATCCAACAGAGCAATGTATCCAACCAGAAAACCTTGGTATTGCTGGACCCACGCTCGAGACCCGCACCCACGTTAAAATTGAACCGAATTCTCAAACCGCCGAAGATAGCCAGTTGTTCAGCACCAGCGCCCTTGAGTTTCGTTATGTCCCCAAACCAAAACCAGACGAAAAATACAAGCAATTATCCACCGCTAAACGTCTTGCACTGCACTTGCAAACTACTGCCCCAGAACCTCAACACAATGCTAACCTTTGGAGTATCGGCGGAGAACGGCGCTTATCGGCATGGAGTACAGCCACCACAACGTTTCTAGCATTTAGTAGTGAACAAGTACAAGCGATGGTCAACAGTATTGTTGGGCATCAACACTGTAGGGTTATTCTGCTCACCCCAGCTTACTTTACAAAAGGTTGGAAACCCACTTTTTTACTCGAGAAGACCCACACACTAATAAGTGCATCCGTAGGCAGACCACAAGTTGTCAGTGGTTGGGATTATGCAACAGGAAAACCTAAAGCCACACGCCGACTCGCCCCAGCAGGCAGCGTGTACTTTATAAAACTCGAGGGAAAAGAAGAAGAAATCAGAACATGGTTAGAAAGGGTTTGGTTTCAAACCATCAGTGATAACGAGCAATCTTGTAAAGACGGCTTTGGGCTGGCGGTTTTTGGCGTATGGAACGGCAAATTAACAACCCCAGACCTTAGCAAAGCAGGTGATATGCCATGCCAAGAGCAACAGTAGAACTTCCGACCTTAGAAGCAGTAAAAACACAACTGAGGCAAGCCCTAAACACCCCCATACAACGGCACTACAAGTTACTCACACCATTGTATGGCGGGGGTGTGCGTGCGGGAGAAAATGATCTAAACCTACTGATTCGCCCAACCAGCATACGCGGACACTTGCGTTTTTGGTGGCGGGCGGCTCGAGCAAGTAATGAACACATCAAAAAACTAATCGCAGATTTTAGATTACAAGATTTGCAGTATAAGCGTGATAAAAACGGAAAAATTGAACGTGAGTTTACCGACATCGAGAAATTACGGCTTGTAGAAGGTTGGATTTGGGGAGCGGCTGCCGAAGAGCAAGAGGAGTTGTCTAAGCTCGAAACCATAAATAATTTATCCAAATCTGAAATAGCCACGAAGCGTTTGGCACAAAGTCGTGTGCAGGTAGAAGTCACTGACATAAGTACAGAGAACGCAAACCGATTGAAAGTTTTTAAGGGATTTTGGGAATATAAATTCGACGACGACCCCAAGAAAAGTAAATGGCTATGGAAAACCAAATGCCTAATCGAACCAAGTTATTTGTATTTTCCAATGCGCCCCGAAGAAGATGAAACAACAAAACCCGAGCATGACGGAAACGACGGAGATAAATGGGGAGAAATTCCTCATGGGAGTGTTTGGAGTGGTGTTGAGTTTCAGATCAAGATTTATTTCCTAAAAAGTGAATCTATTCAAGAAGAAGTAGAAGCGGCATTATGGGCATGGGAAGTTTTTGGTGGTATTGGCGCGAGAACTCGACGTGGTTTTGGGGCAATTTCTGACACTAGAAAACCTACGACAAAATTTTCAGACTGGTTTGAACAAGCATTTAACACCCATGTTAAAATTGGATTAAGCGTAAACGAAATACCAAGAATTCCTGATAAATCGCAGATCGTTTTCCCAAAGTCTAACTGGGAATATGCGATTAACAAGTATCAACAATTTCGCCAGCAACGCGGGAGAGGGAACGGGCAACGACCAGGTAGAAGTAAATGGACAGAGGCAGATGCCATTCGGCAAATTACGGGCAGTTCTCATTTTCGACACCGAGACCCTTTAGATGAGCATAAAGATGCTAATGGAAAAGCCATAGAAGTTTTCCCAAGGGCTGTGCTAGGACTACCGATTATTTTTCAATTTATTGGCGCACCAACTCCCACCATTACACTAGAAGGTAGACAACACGAGCGTTTAGCCAGTCCGATTATCATACGTCCTTTTCATTATGGAGATTTTCAAGGAGTAGTGGTTATTGCATTAAGTACGCCACTGATACCTCCTAATGGACTTAAACTAAAGGAAATACCGACCCAACATGTAGCCTATGAAATTCACTCTGGGCAGGAAGCAACCGTTCCATTAAATGGCGAGATTGATGTCATTCAGGCTTTACTCAAGGAGTTAAAATGAACAATACAATAGTTTTTATTCATGCACTTTCACCACTTCACGCTGGCACAGGGCAAGGCGTGGACGTGATAGACCTACCGATTGCAAAAGAAAAATCTACAGGTATTCCATTTTTACCCGGTTCAAGTATTAAGGGCGTACTTCGTGAACAAGCTCGGAATCAAAAAATGCTTGAGGAATACTCTATTTTTGGTTCTCTTGAACTCGAGAATGCAGGCGCAGCCGTATTTACTGATGCTCGGTTGTTGTGCTTACCTGTGCGAAGCCTTGCAGGAACATTTGCGTATGTGACTAGCCCTTACTTATTAAAGCGATTTGTACGCGATCTCGAAGTTGTGGGAGAAAAAGACATACCACAAGTAAATACTGTGCTTATCAATAATGAAGTAGACTGCGCCACCGCAACGAAAACAGCATTAGGAAAAAAGGTGTATCTCGAGGAACTTGATTTAATACCAAATGCACAAGCTGAAGAATGGGCAGACTATTTGAGTAAACTCGCGTTTGGAGAAGACTGGAAAGAATTTTTTAAGCAGCGTTTTTGTGTTGTTCATGACGATGCAATGACGTTTTTACTAGAAACTGCCACTGAAGTAACTGCTCGAATTAGGCTCGAGGAAGATACTAAAACAGTGGCAAAAGGGGCATTGTGGTATGAAGAAAGCCTACCCACAGAAAGTGTTTTGGTTGGCTTGGTGCAAACAGTATCTGAACGACGCTCAAGAAACGGCGAAAATGCCAAAGCTCTGTTAAGCAGTCAAGAAATCCTCGAAAAAATTAAGGACTTAGCGAAAACTCCTGTACAGCTTGGAGGTAAATCCAGCGTAGGTCGTGGTGTGTGTCAATTACGATTTCCCCCAAAGGCAGGTGGCAACCATGCAAAGTCGTAAACAACGCCTTGCCAAAGCCGTTTGGGAAAAAGTTCCGGAAAAAAGCGCATCTGATGCAGATGTCTACGGTAAATGGGCGCATAAATTGCCTGTATTGATTCGAAGTGCTGGCTTAGCTCATGCCTTAGCCTTCGCAGATTCTAAAGCAGCTAAAGAAGCAGAGAAAAAAATGTTAAAGGACTTTTGTGTAGTCGTTTCTGAAAATCCTCAAACAACCACTGAGCTATTCGGAACTGATGTACGCAATGCACCCCTTCAGGAATATATGCGCCTCACACGCCGTAGTCTCGAGGTTTGCGTCTGGTTCAAACGATTCGCAGAAAGCAAACTGGGTGTTAAAGCAGATACGGAGGATAGAGAATGACACAATATCAGCGTTCTCAAAGAGATCAGTTGAAAATTAAACCAACGCGGCGACATGATCTTATTGCCATTGAAAAGACTTTTGATACCGATAGTCATGCTGGTTTATGGCTTGACAAGTACATGCGTAGTACCCTCAAAGATGCCGACCGAACCAAAGAAGTCAAAGAAAAAACCGCCCTTGTTAGAGAATTAGCCGATGAAAAAAATCTTGAACCAGAAGGCTACGAAACTTTTTTTGATATTTGGTGCAAAACACTCCAGCAACTAGGCGCACAAGAAACACAGGCTAGAACTCCAGACACCAGTCGTTTAGCAGTTGGGCTAGGCATTGATGGTGTTCTCGAGACCAACATAGCATTACATCGAACTTGGGGAATACCCTACATTCCCGGAAGCGCTATAAAAGGTTTGGTAGCAAGTTACGCCCACAAATACCTGCAAGGTGAATGGTGCAGAGATAAGGCTTTGCATAAAGAATTTTTTGGAGATACTACACAACGTGGAGCAATGACATTTTACGATGCTTTACCCAAACCAAACACGTCATATTTGCTTGAGGATGTTATGACCCCGCATCATAGTGATTACTATGGCGGAAAAACCAACAATCAAAACGATTCAATTTTTCCACCAGCCGACTGGGATAAACCTGTTCCAATCTCTTTTTTAAGCGCTCAGGGCGAATTCGTAATATACTTAAATGCTTTGATGATAACAACTCTAAATGCAAAACCCGAAGAACTCGAGCAAGCAAAAATACAAGCTACGCAAAAAATACAAATCACTCAAACTATTCTAATTGCGGCATTAGAAAAAGAAGGTATAGGCGCAAAAACCTCGAGTGGTTACGGACGTTTGATTTCCCTTCAACAAGAAGCTCCCAAAAACAACTCTGGAGAATCCGAACGAATTCAAATTAAGTCGGATAAGCCATCAATAGATGCAGAGCAGCAAGCTCGAGCGCTTCTTGAACGTGAGAATAAGAAAGCTCAAGCTATTCTTGAAGAATTAGACAATGAACAAAAAATACGGATGTTTAGGCAACAACCATCAAACCTGATTGGACGAATCAATGATTTACAGTGCGAGAAACAACTAAAACTCGAGACTGCCCGAAAAGCTATAAGCCTAGTTAGTGAAGAAGAACTTAAAAAATCTGGAATTCGTGACGGACAAGAAAAGTCTTGGTATACAAAGTTTTTAGAACTCCTTGAAGGTACAACATGAACACCGTCCTTGTCATCAGCATCGGCAAAAGCCCTTAAGGAAGTAACATGAAAAAAATAATTCTTGCATTCCTTGGGAAAAATAAACTTGATGAAGTCACATGGGAATTAGGCTCATTTACTCCGTTTAGAACTAAATTTTTTCCTCTTGCACTTCAAAATTGGTTTCCTGACTATGAACTTAAACTGGCTTTAACAAAAGAAGCTCGAGCAACACATGAAGGAGAGTTAAAACAACAGATTAGTAATATAGAACAATGTATTCTTGATATTCCTTCAGGTGCAAATGAACAAGAGTTATGGGCTGCATTCTCTGCGCTTATAGATGCTGTTCCAGAGCAAGCTGAATTGATTCTGGACATTACACATGGATTTCGCTCACAACCTTTGTTCGCGTTTGTGGCTGCTAGTTATTTGCAAGTAGTACGTAAAGTAAGCATTAAAGGAGTTTATTATGGGGCTTTTGATGTTGTAGATAAATCTTCACCATTACCACGTCCTGTATTTGACTTACTTCCAACCCTAACGCTTTTGCGTTGGGCAAGTGCTGGAAATAGTTTCTTAAGTTATGGAGACGGTGCGGAACTAAGAAATTTACTGATTGATGAAAACAAAAGAATTGGTAGCAAAACCCTTATAGATTTTGGTAATAACCTTAATAATTTTACATCTGCCCTCGAATTATTACGTCCTAATGAAACTGCTGAAGCAGCAACAAAACTAAGTCAAAATTTACAGGATTTACCTCGAGATTCCTCGTTTCAAACAATTCAACAACCATTAGGCTTATTACTTGATTCAATTGACCGAAGAGTGCAAACATTTAATCCAGCATCTTTTCTAGCCAAAGCCCTTGCAATGCTGCGTTTCTACCAAGAAACTCAACAACCAACCCAAGCTATTTTAGCGGCTCGAGAAGCATTGGTTTCTATTGCTTGCGTTCGATTGGGAGTTCAGCCAGATTCGGATTATGCAACTCGAAAACAAGCAGAAACAAGTTTTGATACTTGGCAACTATCAGAGAATGATTCGGAAAGAGAATTGGCTGCTTTATGGTCAGAAGTACGACCTCTTCGCAATAAAATTGGTCATGTAAGTGCAGGAAAGAAGCCACAAGCAGTTCATCAGATCAGAAATTCTGTTTGGGAAAAGGTAAGCAAAGTTTGTGGAGTTTTAGAAATTGCAATTCAGAAAACATAAGAGGTAAGCATGAAAGACTGGACTTTATGGTTAGCAGAGCAAGGTTTAACGAAATTCCTAGATTCTGTTGGAGTATACCTTGGCATTGTTTCTATCCTAATTGCTGTTTCTACATGGTGGATGGTACGTCAGCAAGCTCTGAGATTACGTCGTGCGGCTCGAGAAGTGCGACCCCTTGGTAATTATGAAGAAGTGTTTAATACTTGGGAAACGATTCAAACTCAAAATCCCTATGCGCTCGCCATTTCCTTATCACCTGGACAAAGCAGCATCGAAAACGATGTAAAAACTTTTTTGGATATAAGTAACACAAGAGTTCATGGCATCAAAACGATTAACTTACAGGGGATTATACAACCGTTAGAAGATACTCAAAAATTTATTGAACAGCTTCGACAGTTACGCAACGAGCTTTCAGAATTAGGTTGTTCTGAATTACTTATTTTCTATCAAGGACCAGCAATGATGGCGGTGCAGATTGGTGCTGTTTTTGACAATTGGAAAGCTGTGAAGCTCTTTCATAAATCCATGCCAGTAACGCCACGCATTTACGAGTATTGGGGGGTGTTGACCAAATGACCCTCCCTACCCTCTGGCAGCACTACAAAACCCTTCCTGCCCCAGACCGCCAAGCCTACCTCGAGCAGCAGATTCACCCCTTGCTCTTCTCGAGCCTAACGCCAAGTGTTTTCCCGACTCCAAACCTAAGCATTCACACCCTTGGCACAAGCATCGAACCTGTGATTATCGCGGCTAGAAAAATTGGGGCTAAGAATGTCTATCTGCTTGGCACTAAAGAAACCCTGCCGCTGCTCGAGAAAATACGATTGTACTGCCCGAACCAAACCATTCATGCCCTCGAGATAGAACGGGCTGGTACAAACACCATTTACCAAGCTGTGCGCCAAATTGCCCTGCCGTATGCGAACCTTGTATTTGAAATCACCAGTGGTACAAAAGCCATGGTCGCGGCGTTAGCGATGATGGCATTAAAACTCAAGTTCGAGGGTTGTGATGTGCAACTTTTTTATGTAGATAACCCAAAGTGGGATGCCGATGCCCGCCGTCCAGTGCCAGGCTTTGAGGAATTGGTGCAACTCGAATTGCCCTAGGAATTGGTGCAACTCGAATTGCCCTAAGAATTGGTGCAACGCCCTAAAGGAAACCATGCAGACCCTCGAGCAAGCCAAAATTACCCTTTCTGAGATTACTCAGAATTTACTCGAGGCGTGGCAACAAACCAAAAGTAAAGGCAAAGCCAAAGGTTCGGATGGTCAGAGCTTTGAGGATTTTGAAGCCGACTTGGACACAAACCTTTTGCGGCTCGAGCAGGATTTACAACATGGTAGATACACACCACGTCCTGCCCAACGAGTCTGGCAAGTTAAGGACAATGGCGGCGAACGTGGCATCACGATTTTTTGTGTGCGTGACCGCGTAGCCCTGAGTGCGATTCGCAAAGCCTTGGCGCGACAACTTGCACCGACCAATTCCAATGCCAGTTTTGCTTACCGCGAGGGCTACGGGGCGGTTCGGGCTGCCCACCGCTTACTCGAGCATCGAAAAGCTGGTCGGTTGTGGGTGATTCGCTCTGACATTAAAGATTTTTTTGATACGATTTCGCATTCCTTACTGCTTGAGCGGCTTGAACCATTTGTGGATGCAAAGGTGCTGGATTTACTCGAGGTGGTCTTGCAAACCCCAGTCAAAGACGGTTTAGCGCTGCATATTCCAGAACGTGGGATTGCCCAAGGCAGTTCTATATCGCCGCTTCTAAGCAATTTTTACTTAGGAACTGTCCAAGAATAACTTCCTGATTTCAAATAGACCAAAAACAGACAATTGGTCACAGGGCGGACACGGGGGTCCGCCCCTACCTGACGTATTTTTATGGATTTTGTAGGGACAGACCCCTGTGTCTGTC
>JANNVX010000068.1:0-3877 GCA_031414595.1 Deinococcales bacterium | reverse complement strand
CGCTTCTTGAAAGTATGGAAGTAAGGCTTGGAATTCTTTTTTGGTTAGTCCAGTCAGGGCTAAGAAGCGAGTTTTATTCTTGACGAGTTTGTCGTAATGCAGCACTCGAATAGTTTATCCTAATTTCCGATAACGTCTATTTACGATTTTGTTTTTGATGATGGGCATATAGAAAACATTTACCTTGTGGATAAAAAGAACATTGCCCGTAATAAAGTACAGGTGATTCGGCAGTTTGAACAAAAAGGCACACACGCTAACCGTTACGATGTCACGATTTTGGTCAATGGGCTGCCTTTGGTGCAAGTGGAACTCAAAAAACGTGGTGTGGCGATTCGTGAAGCCTTTAATCAGGTGCATCGATACAGCAAAGAGAGCTTTAATGCCGATAATTCGTTGTTTAAGTATGTGCAGATTTTTGTTATTTCCAACGGCACGGACAGCCGCTATTTTGCCAATACCACTAAGCGTGATAAGAACAGCTTTGATTTCACCATGAATTGGGCTAAATCCGATAATGCTTTGATTAAAGACCTCAAAGATTTTACGGCAACTTTTTTTCAAAAAAACACCTTGCTTCATGTCCTGCTGACCTATTCAGTTTTTGATACAAGCGACACATTACTGGTCATGCGCCCGTATCAAATTGCGGCGACCGAACGGATTTTATGGAAAATTCATAGTTCGTTTCAGGCTAAAAAAACCAGCAGTAGCGAAGGCGGCGGTTATATTTGGCATACCACCGGTTCGGGTAAAACCCTGACCAGTTTTAAGGCGGCGCGGTTGGCAACAGAACTTCCTTTTATCGAGAAAGTCTTTTTTGTGGTGGATCGTAAAGACCTCGACTTTCAGACGATGAAAGAATATCAACGGTTTTCGCCCGATAGCGTCAATGGTTCGGACAGTACCGCAGGACTTAAAAGCAATATCGAAAAAACCGATAATAAAATTATTGTGACCACGATTCAAAAGCTGAACAACCTCTTAAAAAGCGAAGCGAATTTACCGATTTACGATAAACAAGTGGTTTTTATTTTTGACGAAGCGCACCGTTCACAGTTTGGCGAAGCTCAAAAAAACTTAAAAAAGAAGTTTAAGCGGTACTATCAGTTTGGTTTTACGGGTACGCCAATTTTCCAAGAAAACGCGCTGGGGGCAGAAACCACCGCCAGCGTTTTTGGTCGTGAATTGCACTCCTATGTGATTACCGATGCCATCCGCGATGAAAAAGTCTTGAAATTCAAGGTGGACTACAACGATGTACGCCCGCACTTTAAGGCATTGGAATCCGAACAAGACGAGAAAAAACTCATCGCCGCCGAGAACAAAGAAGCCTTGCTGCATCCTGAGCGGATTCTCGAGGTTTCGCGCTATGTGCTAAATAATTTCAGACAGAAAACCCGTCGGTTGAACACAGGCAGTAAGGGCTTTAACGCCATGTTTGCGGTCAGCAGTGTGGATGCGGCTAAGCTGTACTACGAAACCTTAAAGCACTTACAACAAGACAGCGATAAACCGCTTAAAATCGCCACGATTTTTTCTTTTGCCGCCAATGAAGAACAAGACGCAATTGGCGAAATTCGGGATGAGGGGTTCGAGCCTTCGGCGCTGGACAGCAGCGCCAAGGAGTTTTTAGCGGCGGCAATCGGCGATTATAACGCCCTATTCAAAACCAATTTTGGGGTTGATAGCAAAGAGTTTCAAAACTACTACCGCGACCTTGCCAAACGGGTTCAAAACCAAGAAATTGATTTGCTGATTGTGGTTGGGATGTTCCTGACTGGCTTTGATGCGCCGACACTGAACACTTTGTTTGTTGATAAAAATTTGCGGTTTCACGGACTGATACAAGCCTTTTCACGCACCAACCGTATTGTTGATGCCACCAAGACCTTTGGTAATATCGTTACTTTTCGCAATTTAGAAAAAGCCACGATTGAGGCGATTACCCTGTTTGGCGATAAAAACACCAAAAATGTGGTGCTGGAAAAAAGCTATAAAGAGTACATGGAAGGCTTTACCGATTTAGCCACTGGTGAGGCGCGGCGTGGTTATTTGGATGTGGTGCAGGCATTACAAGAACAGTTTCCTAATCCTGATGAAATTGTGACCGAAAAAGACAAAAAGGAATTTGCCAAACTCTTTGGTGAATACCTGCGGGTCGAAAACGTCTTGCAAAACTACGACGAATTTGCTGGTTTGAAAGCCTTGCAAGACCTAGACTTGTCCGACTTGGTGGCAGTAGAAGAATTCAAAGCCAAACACTACTTAAACGACGATGACTTAGCGGCTTTGCAAAAGGTGAAGATACCAAATGAGCGCACCATCCAAGATTACCGTTCAACCTATAACGATATTCGTGATTGGCTACGCCGTGAAAATACAGGTCAAGAAAAAGCGGCTTCTAGTGTTGATTGGGACGAAGTTGTTTTTGAAGTGGATTTGCTGAAATCTCAAGAGATTAATTTGGACTATATCTTAGAACTTATTTTTGAACACAAGAAAAACCTAAAAGACAAAACCGCACTGGTTGAAGAGGCAAGCCGTTTAATCCGTGCCAGTGTTGGCAGTCGAGCCAAAGAGGGCTTATTGGTGGATTTCATTAACCTAACCGACCTTGACAAGATTCAGGATAAAGCCAGTATTATTGATGCTTTTTTTACCTTTGCACAATGTGAACAGCAACGAGAGGCACAAGCCTTAATCGCCTCCGAAAACCTCAATGAAAATGCAGCAAAGCGCTATATAGCTGTATCCTTAAAGCGTGAATACGCCAGTGAAAATGGTACAGAACTGAGTGAAATCCTGCCCAAAATGAGTCCGTTAAATCCGCAATACTTAAGCAAAAAACAGAGTGTTTTCGGGAAAATTGCCGCTTTTGTCGAAAAGTTTAAGGGAGTCGGTGGGCAGGTGTAAAAGTGTATACAAGGGTTTGCCCTAATACTGGTACTTACTTGCGGCTGTACTTGGTCGCCCGTCCAGCCCCGTGTTTCTCGAGCAAACCCATCTGTACCATCTGCGCCAAGTCTCGAGCCGCCGTCATGTGTGAAGCACTGGTCAGGCGTTGTACGTCGCTATTGGAAATCATGGCGCGGTTAGCGGTTAGAGGTGCTAAAATTCGCCATTGGCGTTCGTTTAAGATTGGCTTAGATTCAATACTTGAGGTTTGTAAACTTTTACTTAATTGTTGTAATTGCTCGAGTACCCCTGTGGCAATAAAGGTTGACCATGCCATGAAATCATTATTTTTGATACTCGAGGCAATACTGGTGTAATACTGGGCTAGATTCGTGCGGTAATACGGCTCGAGGGCAATCAGTCCACGGGCATCCCAACCATGTTGAGCCAGTAGAAGCGTCTCGAGCAACCGAGCCGTTCGTCCGTTGCCGTCCATAAACGGATGAATTCGCACAAATTCTAGGTGGGCAGTGGCAGCGCGAATGACTGGATGAAGTTTTGTTTGGTTAAGCCATGTGCAGAGCGCCTTGACTCGAGCATCTATTTCTGTGGCAGGGTCGCCTTCATGGACTGGCATTTGTGTCTGGGTGTCAAATACAAATACTGGGTCTAAGCGCCATTTTCCAAGTCGGGCAGCCAGTTCTAGGTCTTGCATGACAAAACTGTGCAACTCGAGGATAACCGTTTCGGAAAGGTTTTTGTTGCGTCCAGTCCACTGAGCATGAATCCAATCGAGAGCTTGTTTATAATTGCGAATTTCAAGTTCTAGGTTTCCGGGTTTACTTAGGAACTGTCCAAGAATAACTTCCTGATTTCAAATAGACCAAAAACAGACAATTGGTCACAGGGCGGACACGGGGGTCCGCCCCTACCTGACGTATTTTTATGGATTTTGTAGGGACAGACCCCTGTGTCTGTC
>JANNVX010000067.1:0-87101 GCA_031414595.1 Deinococcales bacterium | reverse complement strand
TTTGCGAATACCCGCTAAGGTCAGAATTTGGTTTAAGATAGTCATGGAAGCCTTTTTGGAGCGTTGGTTTAGACACTCACAGCTTACAGTAGGGCTTCCACTTTTAATTTCTTAAATTTAAAAAACGTTCCAGACTATTGATATCTATCATGATGTCATTCTAAAAACACCGACTGGGCGTGGTTATTATCCAGATGCCTACATTGTTGCTCAGAATGCCAAGCAGGATAAACGCACCCAGTATTTCCCTACGATTATTATCGAAGTTTTATCAAGCAGCACCGAAGCCGTAGACCGAGGCGAAAAATGGCAAACCTACCAGCAAATTCCCAGTTTAGAACAATATATTTTGTTATCTCAAGACGAACCGAAAGCCGAGGTGTACTCGAGGGACGAGTCTGGTTGGCGTTACAATACACTCGAGGGTGATGCTACCCTAGTTTTTCCGAGTTTAGATTTTGAAATTGTACTTTCAAACCTATACGCGCAACTGCCACCGCTCGAGTAGGTTAAACTGCTGTTTATGACTCGAGACGAAGCGTTTAACTTGGTGTGTGAATTTACAAAATCCGATTCTTTGCGTAAACACATGTTGGCTGTTGAAGCCGCCATGGTTCACTATGCTGGAATATTAGGCGAAGACAAAACCGAATTTGCAATTACTGGTTTACTACACGACTTTGATTATGAATCGCATCCAGACCTTGGCGAAAATGGTCATCCATTTTGGGGGGTAAATTATTTGCGCCAAAATACAGCATTATCCGAAAAAATTCTTGAAGCGATTCTTGGGCATTACACAGGCAGTGGTGTGGCTCGAGTCACTAAACTCGCCATTGCGCTTTTTGCCGTGGATGAATTGTGTGGGTTCTGCACTGCCGCGACCTATGTCCGTCCCGATAAAAGTATTCATAATCTCGAGATGAACAGTGTCAAGAAAAAACTTAAAGACAAAGCCTTTGCCAAAGGTGTGAACCGCCAAGACATTGCCCTTGGATTACAAGAATTACAAGGCATCCTGCCCGAGCTTACCCTCGAGCAGCACATCGAAAACGTAATAGCTGGGCTTCGTGCATCTGCCACAGAATTAGGACTGGCTGGGACTTAAATCAGTTGGGGCTGACTCGGGTTCGGTGCTTTGCGTCACTTCACTGATTGCTTGGATTTCCGATACCGCATTCTCGAGTTGAACTGGTTCTATAACTTCGGTCACGGCAACCATTTCCTTGGTTTGCACAACATCAACAAGCTGTGCCGTTTCTACGACATGCACAAGCTCTGCCGTTTCCACAACATGCACTTCGGGTTGCACGACGTTCTCGAGTTCACGAATTCGCCCTCGAGTCAATTCAAGTTCTGTGTTGCTGGCGGTTTCGAGTTGAGTCACACGGGCTTTATAGGCACTCAGTTCAGTTTCTAAACCATCAAGTTTGGCTTGGGTTTCGTTTGAAACTCCTCTGGCTTCAAGTTCGTCTATCCGTGCCTTTAAGCCCTCAAATTGCTGCATTCCCGCCCTGACTCGAGCCACTTCTGCCACGCTTTCGTTAAGGCTGGCTTTCAGTTTTGCTTGGGCTGCCTCGGCATCTGAGGCTTTGAGAACGGCTGTATTGACTTCTTTGAGCATATTGGCTTTCTCGAGTTCGATTTTTGCCATGCTCTGCTCGAGTTCGTCGGTGCGACTGGCTTTGGCTTGAATGGTTTCAAATCCAGACGTTTTGGTTTTCAGTGCCATAAATTCTGTTTGCACAGCTTCCAATTTACTTTGTAACCCGTCAAACTCAGCCGCTTTTTGTTTCAGACTTTGCAGTTGGGTTTCTGCCGCCTCGAGTTTGGCTTTGACATTATCAAAACCCTGCATTTGCAAACGCAAATCTGCGTTGGCACGTTCAAACCCCTCGAGTTTAGGCAGACGTTGTTTAAGTTCGACTTGGGTTGCCTCGAGTTGCGTGGCGGTTGCCGTTTTTTCACTCAAGTGCGTTTTTACACGCTCCATCTCTTGTTTAGCACTGGAAAGTTGTTGTTTAACTTCGCGCAGTTCTTGCGTATGCAAGGTTTTTTGAGGACGATTCAGATACGATTGTAAACCCCAAACCAGCACACCAAAAATCAAACCACCGAGTAAAAACGAAATTGCATCAAAAACCATGTTAGCCCCCACGAGAAATAAATTATTAAAACCGAATTGCTTTAGAGGCTAGATTATGGCATAGAAACGACAAGACCACAAAATGAGTCTCGAGTATCTACGATTGCGCTGTCTCGAGTTACGCCGTTTCAAGCAAACCAGAAATTTCTTCCCAACGCTGCATGGCAGTCAGCAACTCCGAGTCTATTTCGGCGTTGCGTTTACCCAGTGCCGCAAAATCCGAATCCGGCTTAGGTGTGCCAAGTTCGGTTTGCACTGCCAATTGCTCGGTCTCGAGTTGGGTAATTTGCGCTTCTATGGTTTTAACTTCTTGGCGGAGTTTCCACGGATTAACCGCTTTTTTCTCGCGCTGCACAGGAACAACTACCTTCTCGAGAATTGGCTCTGGCATGGTGGCTTGTTTGTGCTTTTCAATCGCGTAATCGTACCTGCCCGGATAGGTATAGAGTTGCCCATCTTCGACAGTCCAAATCGTATTGGCAACATTTTCAATAAAACGTCTGTCGTGCGAAACCATCACCAGTGTTCCGGTAAAGTTCAGCATCGCGGTTTCTAATTTCTCGAGCATTTCCATGTCTAAATGATTGGTCGGTTCGTCTAAGACCAAAAAATTACATTCTTGTAAAGAGAGTTTCAAGAGCGCCATCCGAGCGCGTTCACCCCCTGATAACATTGAAATTTTCTTATCTTTGCTCGAGAACGGAAACAAATACGCTCCAAGTAAATCAAAGACCTCTTGGTCTTTTTCAAAAAATGGTTTTATCTCGAGAAAAAGCGTGCTGTTTGGGTCTATGCCGCGTAATTGCTGGTCATAATAACCAAGTTTGACCCTCGAGCCAAGCCGCACCGAACTGCGCGGGTCATCGGAAGGCTCAAAACCGAGCATGGTTTTTAAGAGCGTCGATTTCCCCGCGCCATTACGTCCAATAATTGCTATTCGTTCACCCTTACGAATCGTGGCTTCGACCCCACTAAAGAGTGTCCTCGAGCCAAAACGCCGTGTGATGTAGCCGCCTTGGAAGATAATTTCGCCCGTTTCGGAACTGTTAAAACCAACCGTGGCAGCGCCCTGTTCGCTGGCTTGTTCATCTAGCACAGTACCCGCAAATCGCTCGGCGCGTTTTGCCATAGCCCTGGCGCGAATCGCTAGTTTTTCGTTGCTGTGACCCCACTGACGGGTTTTTTCGGCGCTTGCCTCGAGCCTACCCAGTTCTTTAAGCTGATTGGTTCGGGTACGTTCATGAATTTCACGCTCTGCCAACCACGTTTTTTTGAACGCCGAGTAGTTGCCGGGGTAACGCTTGACATCCTTATTAAAGACCAGCGCCGTATCGGTGGCTACAGCATCCAAAAACGCCCTGTCGTGCGAAATCATCAGCACAGCCCCCGGATAAGAGCGCAAAAACCCTTCTAGCCACTCGAGCATGACAATGTCCAAGTGGTTTGTGGGTTCGTCAAGCAGCAGCAATTCGGGCTGTGCCACCAAAATCTGCGCCAGTGCCAAACGGGTACGTTCACCACCGCTTAAGCCATCTATAATCTCGAGTTCACGCCCTAAAAAACCAAGACTCGAAAGCACTGCGTCGCGCCTCGAGCCGCGAGCATAGCCACCACGCAAGCGATAATGTTCCTCGAGTTCGTGGTATTCGTGGAGTTTATCTTCAATCTCGAGAAAAGGTTCTAAGGCTTGCATGGATTTTTCAAAAGCATCAAATTCGGTGAACGCCGATTCTACTGCCGCCAGAATGGTTTGCCCCGCTTCAAATACTGGGTCTTGCGCCAATGCCCGCACCGACAAACCGGGGGCGCGAATCACTTTGCCATTGGTCGGTTCTTCAATCCCCGCCATCATTTTCATGATTGTGGTTTTACCCGCGCCGTTACGCCCGACCACCGCCAAGCGTTCACCTTCGTTAATCGTTAGAGAACAACCAACCAATACATCTTGTGAACCATAAAATTTTTCGACATTCTCGAGAGCCACTAGCATTTGGGTAGTGTAACCCACAAAAAAACAAAACTCGAGGGCGCAAAATCTTTAGCCAGGTTGACCTATTTGGCTACTGAACGCAAGTGAGTTGACATAATTCTCCATAAATTGCCAATCTGGTTGCCCTACAGCATCTATTGGCAACCGAATTACCGATTTTTTCATACGCTCAATCCCCCACTTACGACCATAACTAAAACGGTATTTTTCTTTACGAATCAGGGTCACAAAAAAAAGTCCAATAGCAGCAGTCATCTTAAACTTAGGATTAAAAACATGAACGTCTTCGGTTGAACAAAAAGGTAAGGGTTGATAGTATGCCTCACCAACACTTCCATTTCGATTGACACTAATCACATTTCCATTATGTATAGGTTCAGAGTTGCACATACTGGTTAAGCCATTATTGTTATCAATCGAGGTGATAAATGGTGTCAAGCCAGAACCATCAACATCTTTTTTTCTTGGACCACGCCCTCGCTCAATTTCAAATAAGTCTTGATATAGAAATTGTTGCCACTGACAAACATCGCCCAACCCTAAAAGCGGGTCTGCTTTTAATGGAGCATCTTTACCTGCGAACATATTGACATCAACCGTTTCAAACCATGTTGGTATTTCACTCAGTACAGGAACTCGAATACTTTTTAAGGTTCGGTTAGCTTGTCTACCATAATTATAGCGGTAACGGTTTGCTCTAATACAGGTTACATAAAATAGTTTTTGAGCATCAGTCATGCGCTCTACTGGGGTCAGATAGTACAAATCGCGCCCAGAGTAATATGGTTCGATTTGCAAAAAAGTAGCCAATACTGAACCACCTCCAGCCACAGTCAATGTACCCGCAGGTAGTGGCGCTATGTTCTCGAGCATCTGGACGCGTCCAGTCACACCATTTTGCTTATCTGAACGCCCAATAAATGGGATACCCTCAGTGTCAGGAATCATTCGGTTTAATTCTAAATTGACTCCATATTTAACTTCAAATAATTCTGAAAGTGGTATCGTTTTCATAGGTCATCTTCCGCAAAGCTCGGTGCATTTTTAATCCCCAAAAGCCGAAACACCGCATGGTCTCTGATCGTTTTTTCAAAATCAGCTTGCAAAATAAGTCCGTAATCTGTCTCCATGTAAGCTTCGGCACACCATTCGTCGGTTGCACCAACTTCTTGTTTTACACTTTCTCCTACATGTTCATCACGATTCAGGAACATTGTTACCCAGTGATTTCTAATATCTTGCCAATAATTACCAATATCTAAACGACCACGATGTTTGGTTTTGGTAAATCCATCTTCTTTCCAATAACCAAACCAAGTCTTTTTTCGGCTCTTCGCATGTGGTTTTTTAGCTGTCCAGACCATAATACAAGCCACAACGCCAACTGGATAAAATAATTCTCCCGGCATAGACATCACAGCCTCGAGTGTATGCTTAGCCATCAATTCAGCTTTCATTGGATGTGAAGAGATAGCACAAGACATTGGAACGATGGCAAGACCAGTGCCACCTTCTTTAAGGCAATCTAACATATGTTGAATAAAGCGTAATTCGTGCAAATCAGCCGTTCCTTGGCTGTATGGTGGATTGATCATCCCTACATCTGCTTTATGTTCTTTGACTGCTTTGGTAATTGCATCATCAAAACAAGACCCTTGATACAAGTTTGCCTTACCGTCACCACGCAAAATCATATTTGAGGCAGCTAAAGCAAACATATTTGGTTGCTGCTCTACCCCAATAAGTCCAAACTGTTTAATTCTAAGACGTTCAGCATCAGTTGTAGCAGATTTCATCATCTGGTGCATGGCGCTAATTAAAAAGCCTCCAGTACCTGTACAAATATCCAGTACGATACTTTGCTCATTCACATTTGCCAGTAATGAAAAAAGTTCTGTAATGTGCCTTGGAGTTAGAACAATACCCAAAGCTTTTTTGTCGCCACCAGTGTACTTTAGAAATTCCCCATAAAACTGACCTACCACATCAAAGTCTCGGTAGGTCGTCAAAAACGGTTTGACTCTTTCATTTAGGCGTTGAATAAGTTCATGTAAAATACCTTTGGGATATTCTTTTGTAGGCTTACCCAACTCTGGATGAACTGCAATTCCACTATAAGGCTGTGCCATATTGTCTTTTTTTGCTTTTGGGATTTCAGCTTTCTGAATTTCCGACTGAATAACCTTAAACCATTCGTCTTGCAATTCTTTTGGTTTATACGCGCCAAATGCCAATGAAAAGGCAGGGCTTTGTAGGGCAATCAGTGTTCCACTCACCAACAAAGGTTTTTCACTCTCCGTGAGTTTGGCATGGTCACGCATAAAAATATGTAAATCGTGGGCAAAGCTCATCAATTCATCAAATTTTGCCCGTTGTACACTTGGATCAAAACTTGCAGCGTCTAAATAATCTTGCCACGATATGATTTTATCTAAACTCGCACCATCTTTAGCCGTTAATAATTTGGGGAAGTCTACCCCTTTTGTCCAAAGGTAAGTTGATAACTTTATTGATTTAGCAGTTTCCCCGCTTACACCAATAGCAATGACATTGTGTTCTTTGGCTAGGAAACGTGCGTAATGTAATACTCCATCTACTGCAAATCTATTTGCCCGTTTGATAGCCTCAGATTGTTCAGTGTCCGAAATTTTGGTTATGTCAATTTTATGAATTAGCAATTCTTCAAGCTGACCACTTTCATGGTCTTTTATATCTGCTTTGCCCTCAATTACAAGCAAAAAATCTGGATTAGTAGGGCTACTAATAATAAATTCTGGCGCACCTACACCACTTTTTCCTGTTTTACTCGCATTCTTGAGGGCTTTTTTTATGGAAGCGATATTGCTTTTTTGTTCATCAATTTGAATATCGCTTCGTTGATCATAATACCCATTTTCTTGAAGCGAATCACGAATTACATTTTCGGTATTCCGTTCATTTTTGGCTTGCTTGGTTTTAGGCATTCGTAGCACCCCTTTGGATAAAGTCGAACCTATTAGTTCATCATACTCGAGGAATTACGCAAGAACCAAATTTAATAAACTTTATTTGCGAAAACAGCCAAAAAAAGAGCCTATTGCTACTACAAAACTCAAGTTCATCATTAAAAGCATGTAGCCATCAATTTAACTGACCGATGACTGCCTCCACAGCTTTTCGTAACTCTAAGCCCACAATCAATTCTCGAGCCGCGTTCAGGTCTGCCGTCATGATGCGGTCTTTCTCGAGCGGCGGTACGACCTGTCGCAAACACGCACTGGCAGCTTTGACCCCAGCGCCCGGCTCGAGTGGGGCGTGAAACTCGAGGGCTTGGGTGGCATTCAGGAGTTCTATGGCAATCACCCAACGGGCATTCTCGAGAATCATCGCGGCTTGTCTGGCACTGGTTGTTCCCATTGAAACATGGTCTTCTTGGTTTGCACTGGTCGGAATACTGTCCACACTCGAGGGGTGGGCTAAAACCTTGTTTTCGCTGACCAAACTGGCGGCGGTGTACTGACTAATCATTAAACCAGAATGCAGTCCGCCAAGTCGAGCCAAAAACGCGGGTAAGCCCGAAAGCGCCGGGTCAAGCATATGCTCGATGCGCCGTTCAGAGATATTGGCAAGTTCGGCGATGGCAATTTTGGCATAATCCATGGCGAGTGCCACAGGTTGCCCATGAAAATTTCCGGCTGAGATAACTTTTTGGTCTTCGGCAAAAATTAACGGGTTATCAGTGACACTATTCACCTCTCGGGTCACAACTTCGAGGGCGTGTTGCAGTGCGTCGCGGCTTGCGCCATGCACTTGGGGCATACAGCGCAGACTATAGGCATCCTGAATTTTTTCGCAGTGTTCATGTGAGGCATGGATTGGGCTGTTCGCCCCAATGATTCGCAAATTAGAAGCTACTTTGGCTGCCCCCGGATGCGGACGAACATCGGTGACTCGAGCATCAAAGGAAGTTAATGTGCCTTTTAATGCCTCGAGACTCATTGCACCGGTAATATCGGCAGCCGTTGCCAGTTCAAGCGCATCATGAATGGTTAATGCACCGATGGCAGTCATGGCTTGTGTGCCGTTAATCAGGGCTAGACCTTCTTTTGCCTCGAGAATCGCAGGTTTTAAGCCAGCTTTGGCTAAGGCTTCGGCGGCGGGTAAGGTATGACCTTGATATTCAACGCTGCCTTCGCCAATCAACATTAAACTCATGTGGGCAAGTGGGGCAAGGTCGCCACTTGCCCCAACCGAACCTTGGGCGGGAATAATTGGATGGATTCGGGCGTTTAAGCAGTCCAGAATCAGTTGAATCACCAGCAAGCGAATCCCACTAAAGCCATACGATAAACTCTGAGCGCGAAGCAACAACATGGCTCGAGTCACTTCGGTACTTAGGGGTGTCCCAACCCCCATCGCATGAGAAAGTATTAAGTTGCGTTGTAAATCGCGTACATCTTCGGGGGCGATTTTGACATGGGCGAGTTTACCAAAACCCGTGGTCAAACCGTAGACCACCTTGTTTTCGGCAACCAGTTGTTCAACGTAAGCTCGGCTGGTGTTGATTGGTTCAATTGCCTCGGGAAGAATTTGCACTTCTGTATAGCCTCGAGCCACACTGACCACATCTTTAAGACTTAATTCTGCACCAACAAAAATCATAAAACCTCCTGCCCAGCAATCAAGATGGTTTTGACTGGGTTTACGCCAAGCAGATACGCCAACTCGAGCCAATTTGAACTGTACAGCACCAACGCATCGGCAACACAACCGACCTCGAGCCGACCTCGATTGGGTAAACCAAGGGCGGCAGCCGCATTGACCGTACACGCCACCAATGCCTCGGCGGGGGTCAAACGGTTTAAGCGCACTCCAAGCGCCAATGCCATTTGCGAACTAAAGACTGGACTCGAGCCGGGGTTCAAATCTGTGCCAATGGCGACTGCTGCTCCAGCCTCAAGTAAAGCTCGGGCGGGTGCAACGGGTAGCCCAAGATGCAGGGTTACACCGGGCAGAATCGTAGCTATCGTTTGGCTTTTGGCGATTAAAGCAATTTGTGGTTGCCCACTGACTTCTAGATGGTCTACCGATAACGCCCCGAGTTCCACGCCAAGCTCCAAACCGCCGACGCAATGAAATTGGTCGGCGTGAAGTTTGACCGCTAAACCGTGATTTTGGGCAGTCTCGAGGATACGCCGCGTCTCGAGTAGGTTAAAGGCTTCGCGTTCAATAAACACATCCACGGCTTTTACCAAAGGTTTAGCTTGCGGAATTAGTTCTAAACAAACCATTTCAAGGTAAGCTGGACGTTCAGAAGCGTTTTGTGGCGGCACATGAATTAACAGCGTTGGCTCGAGATGAGCTTGCAGTTTGGACTGCAAAATTTTAATCGCCTCGAGACAACGCAACTCGGCTTCTAAAGAAAAACCATACCCGCTTTTGACTTCGATGGTGGTTGCGCCACTTGACTGCAACGCCAATAAACGCGGCAAAGCCAAATCCACCAATTGCTCGAGACTGGCAGCACTGGTATCCCGTATTGAACTACGAATCCCACCGCCAAGCCGTAAAATTTCCTCATACTGCATCCCAGAAGCCCGAGCTTCAAAATCGGCTAAGCGATTGCCAGCCCAGACCGCGTGGGTATGCGGGTCTATCAGTCCGGGGACAACCGCGCAACCGCCTAAATCCTTGACCTCTCGAGCCGTACCAGTCCAGTCGTTTTGCCGACCGACCCAAGCGATTAAGCCATCCTGCACAGCAAAAGCAGCATTGGGAGTGATTTGTAATTCGGCTTGCTGTTTTCCGCCTCGAGCACCAGCGCCAATCGGTGTTACCAACTGTGAAATGTTGGTGAAGAGAATATCTGCGTTCATGCAAGCCTCCAACAAAGTTTTGTTTGTAAAGTTTGGCAATGAAAACCAATCAGGGAATGGCAGGGCGAACACAGGGGTTCGTTCTTGACCCTAAAGATGCACCTGACGGGCTGGGGTCGCCCCCTACCTGACGCAATTGTGATGCCCTGTTCGTAGGGACAGACCCCCGTGTCTGTCCTGTAACGACAAATATTTAATCTTCTAACATTCATTTCATGACCGCTTTCAAAAATTCCATCATCAATCGCGCCAAAAAAAGTCCGCTGTTACCGCTCGAGTCAAGGTTCGGGGCAAATTCCACCAAGTCAAAACCAAGCACGGTATTTCTAGCTGCCACGGCTTCTAAAAGATTAACTGCCATACCAAAACCCATGCCTTCGGGTTCTGGGCTGGACGTAGCAGGAACTAAACTTGGCTCAAGAACGTCTACATCAAAAGAAATATAGACATTTTTACCGTCTGGCAATAAAGAAATCACCCGCTCGAGATTGGTCATCTCAGACATCAGGATTAAAGTATGCCCTCGAGCTTTGGCGGCTTGGACAGCTTCTTGGTCAAATCGCAAGCCGCGTAAGCCAAGGGTGGTGATGTGTTTAAGGTTCGGCATATCTTCGGCAGCCCGGCGAAATGGACTCGAGTTGGAAAAATGCGTGTCGTTGCGTGAATCGCTAAAGTCTAAATGGGCATCAAATTGGACAATATGCAGTTCTGGAATATCCCCAAAAGCCTTCAGAATCGGGTATGTCACACTGTGGTCGCCACCCAGAAAAATTGGTAGATTAACCCGAGAACGCAGGGCAGTGACAGCTTCAAAAATTCTGATGCGCGATAATTCTGGCTCGAGACTGGGCAAATTCACATCGCCAGCATCGGCTATCTCGAGACCCGCTAAGTGCATGGCGTTGCTGTGTAGGTCGTAAAATCCTTCTTTGGGTAAGGCGTAGCGCAGACTGGCTTCACGCAGCACTCGAGGGGCAAAACGCGCTCCCGGGCGAAAACCCAAGGCGAGGTCAAAGGGAATGCCAAGAATACCCACATCGGCTGTCCACATCGTCTCGAGTGGTTGGTGCTTGGCTCTGGCAAAGGTGCTGATACCGACATATGGAAGCTGGCTCATAGGCTTGGCATGTCCACACCGCGCTCAGTAGCGGCTTTTTTGGCAAGGTCATAACCCGCGTCGGCATGACGAATCACGCCCATTGCAGGGTCGTTGGTCAAACACAGGCGCAAGCGCGTATCGGCTTCCTCGCTGCCGTCTGCCACGGCAACCAAGCCCGAATGTTGGCTGTACCCCATGCCAACCCCGCCGCCGTGATGAAAACTCATCCAAGCCGCGCCACTGGCAATTCCCGTCGCAAAATTCAGCAATGCCCAGTCAGAAACGGCATCTGAGCCGTCAAGCATTGCTTCAGTTTCACGGTATGGACTGGCAACACTGCCCGCGTCTAAGTGGTCACGTCCAATTACAACCGGGGCTTTTAAGCGCCCATCCCGCACCATTTGATTAAAGAGCCGTCCGGCTTTATCACGTTCACGGTAGCCCAACCAGCAAATTCGAGCAGGCAAGCCTTGGAATTGAATTTGGCTTGAAGCAAACCCAAGCCAGTTTTGCAGACGTGCATCATCGGGGAACAACTCGAGCAGCGCCGCATCAGTAGCAGCAATATCGGCTGGGTCGCCCGAAAGTGCCACCCATCGAAACGGACCTCGCCCTTCACAAAAAGAATCGCGGATAAAAGCGGGGACAAATCCGGGGTAGTCAAAGGCATTCTCGAGTCCAGCAATTTTGGCTTGGGCGCGTAGATTATTGCCGTAGTCAAAAACAATCACACCTCGGCGCTGCATTTCTATCATCGTGCTGACATGCAGGGCGATGGCGGCTCGAGTACGGCTTAAATACTCTTCAGGTTGGACAGTTCGCAACCTGTTGATGTCCTCATCGGACTTAGACGGCGGAATGTAGCCCCACATTGGGTCGTGGCTCGAGGTTTGGTCGGTCAGTAAATCTGGCAGAAAGCCCATTTCGAGCATCTTGGGTAGCACCTCGGCAACATTACCCAAAATACCAATACTGAGGGCGCGTTTCTCGAGTTTGGCTTTTTGAGCGCGGGCAATCGCATCGGTCAAAGACACCGCCACTTCATCCAAATAGCGAGTCTCGAGGCGGCGCTGCATTCGGCTTGGGTCAAGTTCGATACAAAGCGCCACCCCACCCGCTAATTTGACCGCCAGAGGTTGCGCTCCACCCATGCCACCCAATCCAGCCGTGACCGTGATTGTGCCAGCCAACGAGCCAGCAAAGTGTTTTTTACCCGCCGCCGCAAAGGTTTCAAACGTACCTTGGAGGATGCCTTGTGTACCAATGTAAATCCAGCTTCCAGCCGTCATTTGTCCATACATCATTAAGCCAGCTTGGTCTAAACGATCAAACTCTTCCCACGTTGCCCAATTTGGCACAAGGTTAGAATTGGCAATTAAGACCCTTGGCGCAAGCGGCTGGGTCTCGAGAACCGCCACAGGTTTACCAGACTGCACCAACAGGGTTTGGTGATTCTCGAGTCTGTCTAGGGTTTCAACGATTTTATGGTACGCCTCCCAGTTACGGGCGGCTTTGCCACGCCCACCATAAACAATCAGTTCAGCAGGATTCTCGGCAACTTCGGGGTCAAGGTTATTCATCAGCATTCGTTTGGCGGCTTCTTGAATCCAGCCTTTGGCGGTGCGGTGGTTGCCTCTTGCAGCACGAATAATGTTCATGGTCGAACTCCTTTGTAATCTGCTTAGATTTCTTTTGTGATATATTACAGATGTCTTTGGAGTTCGTCAAGTTGACTCGAGACCCACAAAAAGGTACAAAACACCATGAGCCAAAAGAACACCTCCCAAGCCGAATATGCTTATCAGCACCTCCGCAGCGAAATTCTCGAGTGTCAGCTGATGCCCGGTACACGACTGACCGAAAGCGGAACTTTAGAGCGCCTGAGTTTGGGCAAAACCCCAGTCCGCGAAGCCTTGCAACGTTTGGTCAATGATAATTTAATGGTGGTTATTCCTCGGCACGGTTACGAAGTCGCACCGATTTCCCTGCGCGATGTTGAAGAAGTTTTTGGATTACGCAGCATCATCGAGCCACAAGCCGTGGTTATGGCAATTGGAAAACTCGAGAAAAAAACCTTGAAGCACCTGCATCAACTGGCTAGAACAGGTTACGACCCACAGAGTCCAAAAAGCATCCAAGCCTTTCAACAAGCCAATACCGAATTTCACAGCATTATCGCTAAGGCATCGGGCAATCGGCGCTTGGCTGGGATTGTGGAAAGTTGCCTTGCCGAAAGCCGCCGTTTAATTCAATTTGGGATGCTGATTCAACCACGCAGCGAAGAAGCCACCCACGAACACGAAGATTTACTGACCGCCCTCGAGCAAAAAGACCAGCAAGCCGTAATGAGTATAGCCACACGCCAAATCGAAGCCAGTAAACAAATGGTTTTGCAAAGTCTACTCTCGAGCCGCGAAGTATTAGAAGCTGCAATTCAAATACACCAAAAAACCTAATGCTCGAGAATTAAGTCGTCCAAAACGTGATGCAGCCCTCACCCAACTCGCCTAGGCTCGTTACCCTCGTCCCGCCAAACAGCGCGGGAGAGGGTTGTTCGGTTTGTCTTTTTGCTACGGTTTTTTGGGATAAATTACCTAAAAACGCCTTTCCGGAAGCACTTTTTAAGGATTTATAAAATCAAAGCCCCATACTCCAAACCCTCCCCCAGCGAAGCGATTTAGGGGAGGGTGGCGAGCCTAAGCGAGTCGGGAGAGGGGCTAACTGATTGTGATTCTATGTGTACTGAAAGGTTTTTGCCCTTACGAGTGAATTGATTTTCAATCACCTTTCCTACTCCGCCCACGCCTTAGCCCGTTCCACCGCTTTTTTCCATCCCGCATAGAGTTTTTCACGCTCAGTTGCACTCATTTGAGGCTCAAACCGCCGCTCGAGTTGCCATGTGCTGCGAATCGAATCTAAGTTCATCAGCCCAGACTCGAGACCCGCCAAGAATGCCGCGCCTAATGCTGTAGTTTCGGTAATTTTTGGACGCTCGACGGGTACACCCAAAATGTCGGCTTGGAATTGCATCAGTAGGTCGTTGCTGGTTGCACCACCATCTACCCGCAACGCCTCGAGCTTGACACCACTGTCTTGCTGCATGGCTTCCAAAACATCTTTGGTCTGAAACGCCACTGCCTCGAGTGCGGCTCTGGCGATGTGCGCCCTGCCTGTACCTCTTGTAAGCCCAATAATTGTACCGCGAGCATAGGCATCCCAGTGTGGAGCGCCCAACCCCGCAAAGGCTGGCACAAGATAGACCCCACCGTTATCTGGCACACTAGCAGCCAGGGTTTCGACTTCTTTGGCATCGGAAAAAAACTTCATTTCGTCACGCAACCACTGCACCACTGCCCCAGCAATAAAAACGCTTCCTTCGAGCGCATAAGTGGCTTGGTTGCCAATTTGCCAAGCAGGAGTGGTCAGCAGTCCAGAAGCGCTCGAGACCAGTTTTGAACCCGTGTTCAGAAGCATAAAGCAACCAGTGCCGTAAGTATTTTTTGCCATGCCAGTATCCAAACAGGCTTGTCCGAAAAGCGCCGCGTGTTGGTCGCCAGCCACACCTGTGATTGGCAAGTTATTGAGGGCTTTGGCAATGCCATAACTGGCGCTCGAGGCACGGACTTCGGGCAGCACCGCCCGTGGGATATTCATTAACTCGAGGATTTCTGAATCCCACTCGAGGGTTTGGATATTAAATAAGAGTGTCCGAGCAGCATTGCTGACATCGGTGGCATGAACTTCAAAACCAGTTAAGTTGTAAATTAACCAGCTATCCACCGTACCAAATGCCAGTTCTCCAGCTTCGGCACGTTCTCGAGCATCTGGTAAATTCTCGAGCAACCAACGCAATTTTGTACCACTAAAATATGGGTCAAGCAGCAAACCTGTTTTTTGTTTGAATTTTTGCTCGAGACCAAGTGCTTTTAACTCGTCGCAATACGAGGCAGTACGGCGGTCTTGCCAAACAATCGCGTTATGGATTGGTTTACCCGTAGCGCGTTCCCACAGCACCGTGGTTTCACGCTGATTGGTGATACCAAGGGCTACAACTTCGCCCAGCACACCAGACAAGGCTTCCCGTGCGGTTTGCAATTGGGTGCTTAAAATCTCGTTGGCATCGTGTTCGACCCAACCGGGTTGCGGATAAATTTGATGCAGTTCTTTTTGTGAACGGCTGACAATCCGACCATCTTCACTAAAAACGATGGCTCGAGACGAAGTTGTGCCTTGGTCAAGGGCTAGAATATGTTTCATGAGCCTGTATTGTATTACAAACTCGAGTCCGCATGATAAACTTGGGAGTATGAAAAAATACTTTTTACTGGGTGTAGTGCTGCTTGTCTCGAGCCTCGTGTTGGCTCAAAGCGCACCAAAACTTACACGGAATTTATTTCTCAAAACCCCAGCCATGACTGGAGCAGATATCAAAGCTGCCCAACAGCGCTTACTCTATTTTAATTGCAAAGAAGTTGGCAAAGCCGATGGTATTTTTGGCAAGAAAACCGATGGTGCAGTCAGATACTTTCAACTCCGCAATAAATTGATCCAAGATGGTGTGGTTGGACAAAAAACGTGGACAAAATTGTTTTCGGAAAGTTCTGAATACTGCATCTACGAGAAATAAGAGGCTTAAAGATTAGCTTTTGGTCTGAATAATAATCCCAATTACTAAAATCACTAAACCCATTGGAATCGTGGCAAGCGCGGCTTCGCTTGGTTTGATTTCTGGTAAAAGGCTCTTTTTTTGAATCATGCTACCTGCGCCAATGGCTAACATCAGAACACCACAAAGAATTGTTAAAATACCCATAGCCGACATTTTAACTTCTTAGAGTGAGTCAAAAATGGGATTTTATTTCTTTTTCTTGTCTTTAATCTGTCCAGCCAGTTCAATGTACCCTTCGACCAAGCGCACAATCACTGGATTATGCGAATGCACCCCATGAACTTGAGTCGCGTCTTCGGTCAAATGGGCAATCACCACCGCTTCGCCGTCCCTTGCCACCAAGAGCGGGCGTTGTCCGTCGGCAGCAATGGCGGGCATATTTTCTAAACTCGAGGTGTGAACTGCCACGGCTCGAGCGGTTTTTGAGGCAAGCCGAGCCACCAATTCAGGTTCTCCAGCGATGTGCAGGGTTTTACTCGAGTTGAGGACTATATCTTCGACCAGTGCCAACGTAGCAGCTTCGCCACGCAAGGGGTACACCGCTTCTGGGGCGGGTTCTGGAGCAAGCCTTGCCAAGCTGCGCTCGAGTCCTTCGAGTCTGCCTTTGAATTCGCGGTCAGCTCGGTTGATGTACTCACGGGCGGATAACGGTGCATACTCGAGCGGCGAAACTTGGGTGCGGGTAGCCAGTCCTCGGGCTTCGAGGCGTTCTAGTGTTTCGTAGACTTTTGGGCGTGGAATGTGGCTGTGCCGCGCAATTTTAGCGGGTTGGGCGCGTCCAAGCGAAAGCAGTGCAGTGTAGGCTCGAGCTTCGTATTCGGTCAGTCCGAGGGCTTGGAGATAATGATGGGCTTCCATGTAGACTTATGTTACTCGAGACGTGACAAGACTTGCAAGGGCTAGAACACGATACGTTTGACATATATATATTGTGTGTGATATATATATGTTTACAATCTTACAACAGGAGTGCATATGAATTACTTGCCCGTTCTTAACCGTCACGACTTTGAACAAGCCCTGAGTCACCTCGAGAGCAGCGCTATGGCGATTGCCCTAATAGACTTAGACCACTTCAAAGAAATCAACGACAGCCTAGGTCATGCGGCTGGCGATACGGTGCTACGAAGTTTAGAACGCACCCTAAGTGGCAGCCTCCCAGAAAATGCGATTGTCGGACGAATTGGTGGAGACGAATACGCAGCTGCCATCCCAGACACCACCGCCGAGAGCGCCTTGATTTTACTCGAGGAAATTCGCAGCCACTTCTCGAGCCACAACATCAGCCCAGAAATCCCCAGAAAAATACAGCTTTCGGTGGGCATTGCCGCCAAGCCACCCCATGCTAAAACCATTGCTGATTTAATGCGTTGCGCCGACGAAGCAATGTACCGTGCCAAACGCGAAGGACGTGGGCGTGTTGCCATTTACGTGGAAGATAAAATGACCCTCAAAAGTAATTTCTACCCAAAAGCCCAACTCGAGCGGCTGGGCAAATTAAGCAGTGCCACAGGGCGAACCGAAGCCAGTTTACTGCGTGAAGCCCTCGAAGAGTTACTGGTCAAATACAAGGATGAACTTTAACCGAGTCAAACGAGCTTGCGCTGTGATTCTCGAGAACAACCAATTGTTGCTACTCGAGGAGGATGGCTACCCCGAATTCGCAGTCACAAAGAATGAAAGGTCAAAAGCCTTATCCAAAGCGGCACTCAGGTCAAAACGCGCTTTCGTTTGTTTTGAGGTTTTGGTACACTTGTGCCTTATGTTATCTACTTCTGCCATCCGCGAAAAATACTTATCCTTTTTTGAATCCAAAGGGCATTTACGTTTTCCTTCGCATCCAATTCCAGTCTATACCGACCCAACCTTGATGTTTAGTATCGCGGGGATGTCGCAGTTTAAGCCGCAATTTGTTGGAGCGCCAGCCAAGTTTATCGGCATAGAAGGCGAGTGGAAACGGGTCACCACTGCCCAAAAAGTGATTCGGATTGGCGACATCGAAAATGTTGGCAGAACACTGCGCCATTGTTCTTTTTTTGAAATGATGGGCAATTTTTCTTTTGACAGTTATTTCAAAAAAGAAGCCATTGAATGGGCTTGGGAATTTATCACCTCCCCAGATTGGCTAGGTTTTGAGGCTGACAGAATCTATGTGACCATCTATAAAGATGACGAAGAGGCTTTTGGCTACTGGACACAACATGTTGGTTTAGACCCAAGCCGTATTAACCGTTTTGATGCCGACGAGAATTTTTGGCCCCAGAACGCTCCATTAAAAGGTCCTAACGGTCCATGTGGTCCATGTTCCGAAATTTTCTATGACCGTGGCGAGGCGTTCGGCACAGACACTTGGGAGGACTACGCCAAGAACCCAGAATCAGACCGCTTTCTCGAGTTCTGGAATTTGGTGTTTCCGGGCTATAACCGCTCCGACGGCGAGGACGGCACGGGCGCACTCGAGGATTTAGGGCGTAAAAACATTGATACGGGCTTAGGTTTAATCAGGGCTGCTCTGATTTCGCAAGGTGTGCAGGATTTATACGAAACCGACGATTTTAGACCCCTGATTGCCGCAGTTGCAAAACTATCTGGTAAACCCTACGAAGGTACAAAAAGCGTTTCTCACCGCGTCATTGCCGAACATATCCGCATGGTGACGATGACCCTGACCGATGGTCTAACTTTTGGGACAGGCGAACGCGAGTATGTGGTGCGTAAAGTCATGCGCCGCGCCAGCCGTCACGCCTATCTTTTGGGCTTGAAAGAACCCGCGCTCTACACCCTTGTACCCATTGTGGTGCAGACCCTAGGCGCTGCTTTCCCAGAGCTTGTTGCTGCGGCTGATTCTGTGGCAAAACAAATCAGGCTCGAGGAGACCAGTTTTCTCGAGACCCTAGGCAAAGGCATTTTGCGTTTAGAGAAACTACTCGAGACCAAAAAAGCAGGCGATGTTCTGTCTGGCGATGATGCGTTTACGCTTTACGATACTTACGGCTTTCCACTCGATTTGACCAAAGAAATTGCTGAGGAACGCGGGGTGGGCATAGATGAAGACGGTTATAAGTCTGCTCTGAAAAAAGCCCAAGCACTGGCTCGAGGCGCTTCTAAATTTAAGCGCGGACTCTTTGAAGGGCAAAATAATCTGCTCGAGAATGTGCCAGCCACCGTTTTTAATGGCTATTCGAGTACCCAAGCCAATGCCAAAGTGGTTGCACTGGTTGCTAATGACGAACTGGTCTCGAGTGTAACCGAAGGTGCTTTGGTGCAAGTGGTTCTCGAGTCAACCCCGTTTTATGCCGAGAGTGGCGGACAAGTTGGCGATACTGGAATGCTCCACTGGGCTGAACATGGCGAAATCGCCATTTCCAATACCTTCAAAACGGCTCAGGGTGTGTTTGTTCATGAAGGTACTGTCCTGCGCGGTACGCTCAAACAAGGCGATACCGTAGAAGCCAGTGTTGAAACCTCGGCGCGTCGTGCCACAGAACGGCATCACACAGCAACGCATCTGTTACAAGCCGCACTTAGAGCAGTTTTAGGCTCGAGTGTCAATCAGGCTGGTTCTTATGTATCCCCAGACCGTTTGCGTTTTGATTTTACCCATGCCGAAAGTGTCTCGAGCGACGAACTGGCTAAAGTCGAAATGTTGGTTAATCGCTGGATTCAAGCTGATTTTGCTATCACATCCGAAAATATGAATCTCGAGGATGCCCGTAAGACTGGAGCAATGGCATTGTTCGGCGAAAAATACGGCGATGTTGTGCGGGTTGTCTCGGTGGGTGGCGATGTCTCGAGTATTGGGATTTTAGAAACAGTTAGACTCATCTCGAGCAAAGAACTTTGTGGCGGGACGCACGTACCAAGTACGGGTTCAATTGGTGCGTTTGTGATTGTGTCCGAAGAAAGCATTAAAGCTGGCGTGCGCCGCATTGAAGCACTGTGTGGCGAGTCTGCTGTACAGTACACCCGCCATGCTCTCGAGTTACTGCAAAAGGCATCACGCGCCCTGACCACCACGCCAGAAAATCTGACCGAACGGCTCGAGAAGTTGTTTGATGAACAAAAAGCCGCCAACAGGGAAATTACAAACCTTAAAGCGGCTGTGGTTCGCGCCCAAACTGCGGGTGGGGCAAATGTGGATAGTTTAGAACTTGGTGGGTTCAAGGCAGCCCGGCTTCAACTTGAGGGTGTAGAGGGTGGGGCATTGAAAACCGCCGCCGATGACCTGATGGATAAAACCAAAGCTGATATTATTGTGGTTGGGTCTGGTGGTGGCTTGGTGGTCAAGGTCTCCAAGGAAGCCAATGCCAAGGGCATTAAAGCTGGCGATATTATCCGAAAACTGGCTCAAGCTGGTGGCGGTAACGGTGGTGGCAGCCCAGCCATGGCACAAGCTGGCGGGATTAAGGATGTCGGTGCGGCATTGGCGGCACTCGAGAGCGTTTTCTAACACCCCTCTGCCGCCGTCAAACTCGAGACGAGGGTAAGTGCGGTTGTTTCTGCCCTCATTTTGTGCTGTTTTAATTTTCTCGAATTGGCATATATTTATGTTATTATGTTGTTATGCAAGCACTCGAAAAACGTCGCACAACCATTTATATTTCACCGGAGGTTCTCGCATTTTTGAGTATTCGCCGTATCCGAGGAGCGGGTAGTGTCTCGCAGCAACTCGAGAATTTAGCTCGGCAAGAAATGCCAAAAAATCAAGCAGCCCTCGAGCTACAACACCAAGCAGGTTATGCCCAAGTTCCAACCAATGACGAATTCCTAGATTTAATCAGCGCTCAACGATTGGATTTAGATTTGTGAAACGCGGTGAAGTGCGCTGGTTTACTTTTGAACTACCCAATAAACGCCGTCCCGTTTTGATTCTGACCAGAGATTCAGCCCTTGGATTTCTAAAAAATGTGGTTGTCGCACCAATCACCACCAATGTTCGTAACATTCCTAGCGAAGTCTACCTTGATCAGCGTGACGGAATGCTCGAACCGTGTGCAGCTAATTTTGACAATTTGCTGACTGTACCAATTGAACACTTAGATAACCTAATTTGTGAATTACAGTTTGAACGTCTGCTTGAAGTTGAGAATGCAATTGGTTTTGCACTTGGATTTATGCGTCAGTAATAATCAGGCAGAATACTTTTGGAGAGTTCCTCAAATTATTCAGCACGGCAATAGCGGCACTCGAGAGCGTTTTCTAATACCCCTCTGCCGCCGTCAAGCTCGAGATAAGCGCCAGCGCAGCAGTTTCCGCCCGTAAAATTCGCCGCCCAAGGCTCACCCGAACAATTCCTTTTTGCTCGAGTAAACCAATCTCTGCACTCGAGAATCCACCTTCGGGTCCAGAAATAATCGTAAAAGGTGCATCCCAACTCACTGCTTCACGAGGCAATAAGCTCGAGTGTGGGTGCGCTACAATTGCGGGGGCGGTTAAGCTCAAGAGTGGTACAGGCTCGAGGACACTAGGGATAACATTGCGTTGGCATTGCTTGGCGGCTTCGGTGGCAATACGTCTTAAGCGCTCGAGTTTCTGAGTGCCAATTTCTTTAACTTCACTGTGTTGGGTGATTAAAAGTTGGATGCTCGAGACTCCAAGTTCGGTGGCGGCTCTGACCACATCGGATAATTTATCGCCCTTGAGCATGGCTATGGCTAGAGTGACGGCTTGTGGTGGCTCGAGACTGCTTGGTGTGGCTGGCTCGAGTTGGACGGTTATTTGCATCTCGGAAATCTCGAGAATCATGCCTTTGGCTTCAAGTCCAGCCCCGTTAAAAACAGTTAGTGAATCACCAGTTTTAGCGCGTAGCACCCGCAAGTGTGCCGCCTCGAGACCAATGATTTGAATGATTGGTGTAAGAATTGGGTAGAAGGTTCGGTGTGGGCGCATAAAAAAGTTTAACCCCTCGAGCAGTCTCGAGGGGTTTTAGATTAACTATTTCTTTAGAGCTTGATTTCGCCGCTACCAGCACCAAAGGTAACACCTAAAGTACAACCACTCAAGGCTGGACTGGTGGCAACAGTGGCATCAACTTTGACACTATTTGGGGTTGGTGCAGTCTGGATGATTGTCATTGCTGTAGTCAGGTTTGGAATGGCGAACAATAGATTTGCTGCATTCAAACCGCTGACCACACCAGCAGGGGTGATGTTAAAGGTAAAGGTTGGAATGGTTGCAGTCACACTGCGAACCACAGCAGGTGTGGCAGATGTTGAATCACTAACAGCAACGGTCATGTTTGAGACGGTTACAGCAATGCTGGTGGCGTTTGCCGCAGCAAGGCAGCCAGCCGAGATTGTAGCACTGGTAATTGCCAATTGGACATTGAATGAAGATGGTGTGAATGGAATAGCGGTGGTCAAGTCGGCAAAGGTTGCACTGACGGTGGCGTTACCCTGTCCAGCCACTTGTGGGCGAACCGATGCACCTGTCGCAGAAAGTGGTGCGCTTAATACTGCGCCGCTCAATCCGAGTGGATTATCAACTTTGATGGGTGGAATCAGTCCACACCCTGCGAAAACTGCGCTTAATCCGAGAGCGGCTCCTAAAAGTGCTACTTTTTTCATAATCCTCCGTAACCACATACCTATGCTTTAAAATAGCTTAGTATGTCAGGTTCGATACAAAGTCTAGCATGTCTATCGTCACAGCAACGTCAAATTTTTGCATGGGCTAGAATACGTTTGTGACGATTCGAGTTTTACCAGAGTCTTTGCGTCGTGAAATTGCGGCGGGTGAAATTATTGCCAGACCAGCCGATGCGGTCAAGGAACTGCTCGAGAACGCACTCGATGCTGGGGCAACCCGTATCGAAGTAACCTTGCGAGGGGCTGGACTGGATTTAATTCGGGTGACGGACGATGGTTTTGGTATCCCCGCCCAAGAAGTCGAATTGGCAATGGAGCGTTTTGCAACTTCAAAACTCGAGACGATAGAAACCATTAGCACCCTTGGTTTTCGTGGTGAGGCACTATGGAGCATGGCGTTTGCGGCGAATGTGGTGCTGACCACCCGTCCTAAAAATCAACTTGGCGGCTCGAGACTCAGTGTCCTAGATGGTGAACGCAGCTTAGAAAAAGTCACCTCTGCTTCGGGGACAACCGTGGACATAAGGGATTTATTTGCCCGTTTTCCAGCCCGTAAAGCGGGTTTAGAAAGCCCTGCCCTCGAGACGCGGCGGGTCTTAAATCTGGTACAGCGTTATGTGCTGCATCACCCTGCTGTGGCTTGGCGCGTAACAATCGAAGCGGATGTGCGCTTAAACCACACACCAAGCCATTTTCGTGAGGCAGTCGCCACAGTCTACGGTGCAATGACCGCTAACCGATTACTGAACCTTGACTTTGAACAAGACAATGTGCAGGTTTCTGGGGTGATTACCCGTCCAGAATTGGCACGTCCACGCACCGACCGAATGCACGTAGCGATTAACAACCGTCCTGTTGAACTCGAGACCAATATCGAGAATGCGGTGCTTAAAGCCTTCAGTACCTTGCTGCCAAAAAACCACGCCCCGAGTATGGTCTTAAACATTGTTGTGCCGCCAGAATTGGTCAATCAGAATGCCCATCCGGGCAAATTACGGGTGGCACTGCTCGAGGCTAAACAGGTCGAAAAAGTTGTAGAAGCGGCAATTGCCCAAGTGCTAAACGCCCAACCGCTTGCGCCAAGTGTACCAGAACCTCGGATTGTTCAAGCTCCACAAGCCATTCGTTCAAGTTTCCCAGAATTGCGTTTGATTGGCACATACCGCGATACTTATTTACTTGCCGAGAGTACCGACGGCGATTTATGGTTACTCGACCAACACGCTGCCCATGAACGAATTATTTTTGAAGAACTCGAAAACAGTTTTGAAACCGCCCATACCCTCGAGTTACCCAAACCAGAATTGCTGACCCTGCCGCCCGACATGGAACTGTCTCTCGAGACCAAACGCCAAGAACTCATCACTTGGGGTTTTACCTTCGAGAACTTCGGCGGCGGACTGCACCGCATCGCCAGTATTCCCAGTGCCTTTATTGGCATTCGTCTCGAGACGGTGGTGGATGTGCTATCCCGAGCCTTAAATGCCCCCGATGCTCGGCGCGATTTTCTGGCGCGAATGGCGTGCTTGCCTGCCATTAAAGCTGGGCATAAACTCGAGAAAGCCGATGCAACGGCACTGCTCGAGACCTTGCGGGCTTGTCGTGTGCCGTGGGCGTGTCCGCATGGCAGACCAACGGCACTAAAACTCTCGGAACGAGATTTGGCACATCAGTTTGGGCGGCGCAGTGCTAGGGATGTGGCGAAGAATTCCGAGCTTATTCGAGTTTGATTTACTTTAGAATTTCAATTCCCAGTTGTAAACAAATTTTTGCGGCGGTGAAGTCATTGATTTCACGATGACGAGGAATACTTGTCCGCATCTTCGTGCTTGGACTCCACCAAATAGAATGCTCTGAGCCTTCACGCAGTAATTCACAACCAGCCGCCGCCAAATGCAGCAGTAAATCACGCCGTTTCATACACCGTTGCGCTGTGTGTGACCACAGAAGCTGACTCGAGAAGTAAGTAAATTGGTTCTTCAAGGTCTGCTTCAAAGTCCGTCAACAAAGGATTAGGCAATGGCAACGCTTCGCCTTGCTGTAAAGCAATATCTGCCATATCTACCAAAGCACTGCTGAGTAAACGCCGAGCTTCTGTCAGAGTTACAGCACAAGTAACTACCCCTGGAAAATCCAACACCTCGGCATGGATTTGATTTTCTAAAAATTTGAACATCGCTTTGTATGCAAGCATGGATTTAGTATACGACAATTACTTCTTAGCTTTGGGCTTCTCTAATTTTATGGGTTTAGGACGTACCAAATCGCTTGGACGAATGACTTTTTTAAGCGCCGCATTGATGTAATTAAACGCCAAGTTGGTTTCATCTCGAGTGATTAGATTTTGGCTTGAGTCGTTCATGTAGACATAAATGACTTTATCCCCAGATAGCGTCTCGAGAAACCCCGAATAGGTCAGGATTCTGGCGGTGTTGCCGCTTTTACCGCCGTAATACTTGAATGGTACACGGATATAACTGCGTCCCTTGCCGTGGGACATAATTTCTCTAAACTTTTTTTGACCAAAGGTGCTTAGGTCATAACTCACAAAAGCATTCCACATAAATCTTGCCCATTCGTGTGGGGTACTGGCATTTTGCAGGTTGCGGTCTATTTGACTCATGGTTTCTACGCCACCATTGCGCCCAGCAAAGTAACCTTGGTCAAGGAATCGGCGTAGCGTTTCGGCATTGGTGTTTAGGGCTTTTTGGTCTAGGCGTTCTGCCAGTGCCAATTGTGTCTCATAGGGTGCTTGGGCAAAGCGTTTGGTGGCAGCCACCAAACTATATTTGGGAAAGTCCGCCCCGCCAAGTCCAGCTTGGGCAGTCCACCATGTTTTGGTCGGTAATAGTAAACGGGTATTACAAAGCCCTAAGCGTTGGGCTGAGGGTTGCAGTGCGTCCAAACCCACGCGCCGAAATAAAATATCAGTGGCGGTGTTGTCCGACCATGAAATCATTGCCATCCCCAGATTCAAAAGTAGGGTGTTGTCATAAGGATAACGCCCGTAACTCTGGTTGCCTTTGGTGACATTAAAACGCTCCTCGAGTTTAATTTTGCCACTGTCCACACCACGCAACACTTCAAATAAAACACTGGTTTTGAAATTGCTTGCCAAGGGATATTGCCCTTGGGGATTTTGCCAAGTGGCTTGTTCTAACGTAAATTCTTTTGTGCCACGGCTAAAACGTCCGACGAATAAACCAACTCTACCAGTGATGCCTTTAGGAACGGCTGGCGGTTTAATAAATTGGGTTGGCGTTAGCGGTATAGCGCATCCAGCCGCGTTAAACAGCGCAGGTGAGGCTTTCACAGGTTCAGGTACAGTCTGGCTCGAAACAGTCACGACTTTAGTGGTGACTGTACTGGCGAGTACCGCCGTGTTCTCAATAGGGGCTGGTTGCAAAACCACAGTTTGACCGCTTTTGCTGCAAGCCAACAAAGAAAGTATCAGGACATAAAAAATAAAGCGCATAACATTTTCATTCTGACATGGTTTATCCAAAAACGAAACGTTACACTTGCCTGTGTGGTATCTTTTTGCGCTGCACAAAAAGGACAACATGCCCGGTGTTTTTATTACATTTGAAGGACCTGAAGGGGCTGGCAAAAGCACCCAAACCAAACTCTTAAAAGCTGCCTTAGAACGGGCGGGTTATGCGGTGCTACTGACTCGAGAACCGGGTGGAACACCTCTGGGTGATGCAGTGCGGGCGGCTTTGCTCAATCCAGACCTCGAGATTACAGCTTTATCTGAATTTTTACTGTTCAGTGCTTCCAGAGCGCAACTTTGTAGAGACATCATCGTGCCAAATTTAGCTGGTAATTATGTGGTGATTTGTGACCGATTCTTTGACTCGAGCCTTGCCTATCAAGGTTTTGGGCGGGGCTTAAACCTGGATTTTCTGCGTGAAGTGACTTGGGAAGCCACGGGCGGACTTCGCCCACATGTAACCGTACTGCTTGACCTCGAGCCGAAACTGGGCTTAGAACGGGCTGCTAGAGTTGGTACTCCAGACCGACTCGAGCAAGCTGATTTGGGGTTTCATCAAAAAGTCAGGGCTGGGTTTCTCGAGTTAGCCAGAGCCGAACCAGAACGTTTCTTGGTTTTGGATGCAACCCAAACCGCCGATGTAATCCATGAAAAAATTCTGGCAGCCGTGACGGGTTCTTTGTCATTGATGGCTTGATTGAATTATAATGCCAAGACCTCTCGAGCAGATTTTCAAGGGGAACATCTTCATGTTATGGCTGAATGGCTTTTGGTTCGCCGTAGACAAAATTATCCATAACTGCAACATCATTGCTTAGACTGTCATCCGCTCCTAATGCGGCAGTACCATACTGAATTCGTACTTTATGAACAATTGCTTGCTTAAAAACTACACCTAGAAACGATAGTCCATTGTCGGCAATTGGCGTTGCAAAAGAACCGAGTAGATTACCTTTAATATCAAAATACTCAAAGGCAGTATGGTCAGTGTCCACATCAGTGTAAACCGCCCCAAAACCTTGCACGGCGGCTGGGGTATTTGTTCCTGGTACATAAAAACGAATTTCGGCAATGTTACTACCAATTGGTGAAAATAAGCGTTCGCTGCTAAAGGTCTTAAAACTATTGACATAGGTTGGGTTGATGTTTCCAAATCTTGGCAATGTGCCAGTCGGATTGTTATTGCTGGCGCTAACCATTAAACCTTTTCCTGGGGTACTGAGAACTGCGCCTCTGGCTCGAGGGGCTGTGGAGGCATTAAAGAAATCTGGGGTGTAAAAATTGGGAGCTGACAGTTCGTTGGGCAAGCTATCCCAGTTTATTTCTCGGTATCCTGTGCTTCTCGAGCCTGGTTCTCCGTTGTTATCTATACCGCCAAGCAATTGACGGTATTGTTCGATGGTACTTGTAATGTCACCTGAACCTTTTATCACTGTTGGGGCGCTAGTGGTGCTGTTGGCGGGCGCACAACCAATTATCAGCAAGAAGCCAAGTGGGAATAAGTACCGTTTCATAATGTACCTCCTATCGTTGCTGTTGGATTATATTGAACTGATGGCGTGGGTTCATACCCATGAGAAAAAACTGGGGTTGCTCGAGTCGTTTTATACCGAGGCAATTTAGGCGTATCTCACACCGAAATGAGCGCGAATAGCCCGTGAGGTGCTATCTTATAAGCAAGAACAGAATTGCCGCATTTTGAAGATTCTAAAATGGAGGTGTGAGATACTTAAATCGGTGGCGTGCCGAGGTCAATTTCTTCAACTGTTCCCATACTCGAGGGGATAAAAACAGCCGACAAAGTTTCTTTTTTACTGCTGACAGGGGTACTCACTTGACGGCTTCCTAGTAAATAAAAGGTGTTTGCCCCTGCATTGACCGCAAAGATTTTTTGATTCGAGACCGTTTGGAAAACCGAATTATTGTTGGCATTGGCAGCGACTGGTGGGGCAGATACAAACTTTACTTGTTCGTTATCCATGCTGGTTGGTGATTTAGAAACTCCAAAAGCGGCGGCTGGGAATGAATTGGTGGTGGCAACAATACCGACTTGGGTTGAACCAATCACCAGTACAAAACCATTGGCTGGAGCTTGAACCGTGACTTGCTCGAGAATAATAATTTGCCCTTGTGCCATTGTGCCGTGACCATCGGTGTCTATGCTTTGGGCAACGGCTGGTTCATCGGCAATTTTAGCGGCATTGACACTACTGTCGGCTAATTTAGAAGTGGTAATTCCAGCATCGGCTACCGAAAAAACATTATTTGTAAAATTCAAACCCGCGCCTGCCGAGAAACTACCGCCATTGCCGCCAATATCGTCCAGTTCGCATTCGACATTACCTTCGGCATCTATGGTGCGGATACTCGAGCCGATGGTACACGTTCCAGTAACTCGTTTTTGCTTACCTGTCTCGAGGGTCGTAACCGAACCTTTGACTGTATTGAGTTGGGTCTCGAGGCTGTTAATGGCTTTGCTGATTTCTAAAAATTGGGCGTTCATGTCCGCCGATTTAATCGGTGTTCCTGGTAAAAAAGTGTGTGGCAGTGTCACGGCAGCTACGCCAAGTCCAGAAATTCCTATCCCAAATCCAATTGCCCAGTTCTTTACAATGTTTTTCATAATTACCTCCAGTTAGCCTGTCCCCAATTTGATTCTCCCCAAGTGCCATCAGCCACGGCTGGTGGAGGACTTGGACAAGCGGTGATTAGTGCTGCAACCAGCAATGCCAGAAGCCAAAACCGTTTTTTCATACTCGCTCCTTTCCTTTCTCCAACAGCTTGCGCTAGGACTGGTAACGAGGCTGTAACGTTTAGCCTTGGGCTTGTAAGTATTTTTGCCAAGAGTCGGGTAAATCCTCGCCCATTTCCTCGAGTTTTTGTTTGGCATGGGCATAAATTTGAATCGCTGCTACAGGGTCTTTGGCGTGTTGAACAGCTTTAAGAATCAGGGTTAGATTTTTTTGGTCTGGGCTGTTCATCTCGAGTAAAATTCGGGCAATTCGGACTGTTTCAGGGTGGTTGTGCTGCATCATTTCGGATAGTAAGGTCTGGATTTTTTCTGTTAAAACTTGGCGCAAGCTCGAGGGGTGGTCTGTTCCAAGGTCATTGATGTAATTGCCTAAAAGTAATTCGGGTTGTGGATGTTCTAAAAATAGCTCGAGGTCAGTTTCAAACGCACCTAAAGCATAGCCATCACCAAGGTGCAAAATCGTTTCTGCACCCAGAAAACTCCGCATTCGGTAAACCAATTGTTTTAGGGCGGCTTTGGCTTCGGCGGGCTGATGATTTGGATAAAGCACCCTGAATAATTCTTCTAAAGTCACGACTGGCTGTTTTTCTACCCGAGCCTCGAGTAAGTAGACCAATAATTCTAGGGCTTTGCGTCCACGTTCACCCAAGGGCGCATCGTGCCAGTAAATATCGCCCAGTACGCGCAGCGCAGGTTTTTTAGGGCGGCTGGAATGAGGAAAGTATTTTTGGTGCAGTTTAATCAGTTGCCCTTGGTGGTTTTGATTAAATTGCAATAAGAGTTTCTGGGCAAAAGCAAAGTCATTTTTAAGATGAGCCAATTCAAGCTGCATACGTCCAGTCGGTTCGTTGCCTGCTTGCTCGAGTAGTTCTATTGCCTCGGTAGGTTGCCCTAAGCGCTTCAAAGCAATGGCTTTGGTCAGTCTTGGTGGCGGCTCGAGTTGGGAGACTAAATCCAAGGCTTTTGCGCCAGAGCCAAGGCTGGCTTCAATCAGTGCCAAGGTCTGTTTTGCCTGATTGATGTGATTTGGTTCTTCGGTTTCTTGGGCATGACGAAGTGCTAAACGGGCAATCTGCAAGGCTTTTTGATCTTCTAAGCCCAAGTAATAGATGGCTCGAGTTTGATGATAAAAGCAATTCTGGACTGGCTCGCTCGAGTAATCCAAAGTTTCACTGGCTTCAAATAAGTTGGTGGCTGCCAAACCGCTTTCGCCAGCCTCGAGTTGGTACAACGCCAATTCTGCCTTTCTTTGGGCATAGATAACCAAAAGACCAAGTTGTTTAAGGTAGCCCAAATTTTTTGTGGTGTCCGCAATTGCAGCGAGCGGTTGACCAAGGGCGCTGTACGCCAAAGCTCGTAAATGCAATGTGCCGCACAACAAGTCAATCCATTCAAAGGTGGCATTGCGGTACGGCTCGAGTTGCCCTAAAAAATCGGTGCAAGCCCTGATTGTGGTTACAAAGTCATGCTTTGTAAATGGAAGATACAATTCGGCAAACAAGATGTCCAATCGGTCAAAACCTGTTAGGCTCGAGGTTCTGCTCATAATTTGCTGGGCTTTTTCAAATTCTGAATCATAAAGTAACGCAATTGCCACGGCTCGAGCCAAAGGTGCGGGCAAAATAACTTGTGCAGCTAAGCCAACCCGCCAGAGTTCAAGCAGTTTTGTATACTGGCAGCCTCGGTACAACACCAGAACCTCGAGTTCTATTAAGTCGTTAAGCCCCTTCAAAGGCAAGCTGTGTAGCATCCCCTGTGCCTCGGTTGTGCGCCCTAGTTTTGCCAATAAAATCACCCGCAGACGCAAATTAGCCGTGTTGAGCGGCTCGAGTGATAACAGTAAATCGGTGATCTCTAAGGCTTCGGAAAGCTGATACGGTTGCAACCACAAGGCTGACTCGAGCAACAAGGGAACTTGGGCTAAACGATCCACAAATTCGATGCTTTTGCGGCGCAACCGAGCCGCTAACACAGGGTCTGGCAAGTTGAGGGCAAAGGTAATGGCTTGTTCAAAATAATAGCCTTGTTCGGTCGGGTTTAACTTGGCATAGCGCATCATTTGGGTGGCTTCTATTGGATTATGCTTGGCTAAAAAAGTCAGCACTTGCTTTATTATCAATTCACGATTTTTGATGTTTGGATTGTTCAGCAGTACCTCTTTGTACAGAGAATGGGCAAATTGTCCACGTCTAAAAACCCCAAATCGCTCGAGTCTCAAAAAAATTTCTTTAAGTTCGGTTTGGCTTTTTTGTGTGACTTGCGACAAAACCGATAAATCCACTTTTGAACCCAGCAATGCCGCCGCCAGCAAGACATGCGCCTGCTGCTCAGAAACCAAAGCGGGCATCAGGGCTTGTTCTATCAGCGCGTCTAACTTTGATGGCAAAACCCGATGCTCTGGTTCACGCCAACGCCAAAATTGACCATCACTGCGTAAAAAACCCAGCCGTGCTAACCACTTAAAATACTCCAAGGAAAAAAGCGGATTGCCTTGGGTTTGCTTTTCAATCCAGATAATCGCGGCTTCGGGGATAATCGAGCCTGCTTCGGTTTCCAGTAAAGACTTTAATTGAATCGGTGAAAGTGGCTCGAGAAAAAAGGTCTGTACAGGCGCAGTCATTGCCACCCTTGTTGTAAATAACAATGCCAGCCCTTTGGTTTGAATAATCGCGCTCGAGAGTGCCAACCAGATTTGTTGCTGTTCGGGACTGGCTTGATGAAAATCTTCGACCCATAAAACAAACGGACTCAGCAGATTTAAGTGATTCAGCAACGATGTCACCACGCCATCTGGTACGGGTATTTTTTGTGTTGCTCGAGAAGGCAGCATCTTTGGTAAATCTCTAAGGCTAATTTCGGCATGGACAACCATTGAACCATACGGTAACTCACGCATTAAGGCTGCCACCGCAAAAGACTTGCCTGCGCCAGCTTCGGCTGTCAACGCCAAAGCACAACTGGGATTTCCCAAAGGCAAATCTTGTAAGCACTGCTTTAAGGTTTCTACGGATTCGGACACACCGAGAATTCTAAGCCACAAATCAAAAACAAAGACGTTACAGGCTCGTTACCACCCTGCCCGTAACCTAAACCCCATGAGCCAACTCGTGACCAGCCAGCCCCAATACCGCATCTGTCCGCGCTGCGCTCGAGCCGTACCGATAGAAAGCGGGGAAAGATATTGTATTAACGATGGCACAGAAATGCTCGAGCAGTGCCAAGTCTGCCAAGCGCCAATCATGTCGCCCTATGCCCGAAATTGCGCCCAATGCGGTCTGCCACTCGAGCCACAACCAATCACCAAAACGCCAGTCCAGAAAAAATTAGATGTACGTGTCTTTAGCCTTTTGGCGGTTTTATTGATTGCAGCCGTGTTGTGGTTCAAGCCAGCCTCACCCCAACTCGAGGCAGTCTATGTTGGAAAAATTCCACAATCACCAGTTTTTATTGCCATTGCCTTGCAACAGCAGCGTGTACTGGCATACATCTGTGATGGGCAAAAGACTGCTGAATGGTTCAAAGGCGCACTCGGTTTAGACAATTCACTCGAGTTGCAGTCTAAAAACGGAGCGCGGCTAATTGCCAAAATAAATTTGCAAAACGCACTCGGCAGCCTTGAATTACCAAGTGGAACGTATGCCTTTGCTGTTCCATTGGCTCGAGACCAAGCTGGTTTTTACCGAGCCGAAAGCAAGAGTGCAAAAAAAGCCGTGGCTGGTTGGATTGTACTACCCAACGGCAAGCAGCAAGCTGCCCTGATTAACCAAGTGGGGGTACAAAAAGCACCTCGGCTCGAGGACAAAAAGACAATGACTGATTTGGGGTTGGTTCTCAAAATTGTCAATCCAAAAGACCCTAAAAGTTTCCCATTCTAGTTTTGATGTTACAGCCTCGTTACCACAGTCCATTTAGCCTTTAGAAGTTCGTTACACAGGAGGTTCGGATACAAAACAGGTACTTCGTTCTTAAACCCTCGCGTTTTTAGCAATAAGGAGAAAATTATGAAACACAGCAAAACAATCGGTCTGCTCCTCGCTTTAGGTATGACCATCATGGCGTGTAACACTGCGCCACCACCTGTTGTTATTCCAAGTTTTAAGCTCAAACCCGCCGAAATAAGCCTCGAGATTCCAATTGGTGGTGATGCCACCAGTTTTGTGGCGCTCGAGCGTGAGGCTGGCTTTAGCAACCTTGTACAAATGACCTTCGAGAATTTACCGGCTGGTTTTGAACAAGAATGGACCCGCGACTCGAGCAACGGCGATTGTGGTGTGCGCCTGAAAATCGGTAAAAATGTTGCTCCCGGTACATACCCCTTAAAAGTGCTTGGTGTTGCGATAGATGGCATACCCGGAAAAAGCCTAAACCCCCAAGCCGCAACCATCACCGTCAGTACCAATATCAATGTCGTTGTTCCAGCTATAACAGGTTCGGTCTACACCCTGACCGCAACCCCCAATGTGTTTAGTGCCGAACCCGGTTTTACCGCCAAATTTGGCATTAACGTTAAAGAACTAGACCCCACATTTAGCGGCAATGTCCAGCTTACCCTCGAGAATTTACCGCTTGGGGTCAGTGCGGTTTTTAATAAAAATCCAGTCCCAACGGTCAATCCACCCAATCAGAACACCTCATTGGTGACATTAAGCCTTGCCAACAACACCCTGCCCGGAGTCTATGCCATGAGAATGGTTGGTGTCGCCAATAACCTGACCAGAAGTACCGTGGTGCAACTTACGGTTTTGCCTGTCACGACCCAAGGCTTTAAGCTCAGCACCACCGTTATCGAAGACCCAATTCTGCAAGAAGTCCGCAGCAATTTTACCGTTAATGTCGAACGCAAAGCTGGATTTACTGCGCCTGTGGTAATTAGCGCCCAAAGTGTGCCACAAGATATGCGAGTCGAGAACGGTACAAATACCAATATGTCAATGGTGGCTGGTTTGAACACCCCTTCTGGACCTCAAAACTTTACAATTAAAGGTACAGGCGGCGGGATTATACAAACCATTTTGGTCAGCACCAACGTACTGAGTCGGTTCGAGCAACCCAAAGCCACAAACATTGGCGGTAACGCCCTAGACTCGAGTTTTAGCAATTTGCCATTGGCAGGATTTAAGACAGCACCGAGCATCAATGGTCGGATTAGTCTTCGGCAACCAGATGGGAAAATACTGGTTACGGTAGGAGCGTTGGGGATTGCAAGGCTTAATGCCGATGCCACGCTTGATAGCACCTTTAACCCTCCTGCTGGACTGGGTTTTGTCACTCCAGTGCAATTTGTACTCCAAGCCGACAATAAAATTTTGCTCCTTAGTGATACAGCAATTACCCGTTTGAACCCAAATGGTTCTTTGGACTCGAGTTTCGGTACAAATGGTGCAACCCAACTGTTTGCATCCAACATTGGATCTGATCTGCTCAGTTTTGCCCAAGTTGACTTAGGTCGTTTCTTATTTATCACCCAAAACGAATTGATTCGCTTAACTCCCGGTGGCAACTTAGACCCTGATTTTGATGGTGACGGACGCAAAACAATTGCGATTCCTGGTCTGTTTTCAAATGAAACAGCTATCGCTTTCACCGATTCCCAAGGACGCTTCCTTGTCATCTCCGATTCAGGAGCCAGTTCAACCATCACTGTGAATCGTATTCTCCCAACTGGCGCAGTAGACGCAGCTTATCAAAGCCAAGCAATCAACAATGCTGTTCTGAATTTAAGTTCGATTAATAGCCGTAGCCGCGTTACTCTGGACGCTCAAGGCAGACTGTTAATGCTGATTCGTGATGTCACCACCGAATTGTACAGTGTGGTTCGTCTAACCGATACTGGCAGCCTCGACACCAGTTTTGATACCGATGGGCGCATAGATGTGACCTTTAATGCCAACCTGCACGTTCCTCGAGCCATTACTGTGCTTGCCAATGGCAAAATTATGATGGTCGGTGCAGCCAACACCAACGACTTCGCAGCCGTGCGCTTAAACCAAGATGGCAGTTTAGACAGCAGCTTTGGCGTGGGCGGTAAAGTGTTACTCGGTTATACCAATCCAAGTAACAGCCTCAGCTTTGACTCAATTTTTACGGGTGTGGTTGGCTTACCAGACAGCAGTGCAATGGCGTTTGGCAATGGCTTTGCACTAAATAACACCACTTCGTTTGTGGCTCTGTTCAAACCGTAATTTGGCTTATCGGTCTCGGAGTGCAAAATTTTGCACTCCGAGACCGACTCGAGAAAATCCCAAAATGTAATTTGGAGTACCCTGTGAACATGCCAACACACTTAAGCAGCCCTACCACCTCAAAAAAGCAACTGACTGCCGAAGCTGGGCGGTTGCTTGAGCGCCTGAACGGAATCGCCTCGGGTTTTCGCAGTGCCGCCATTGCAATTGTGGCAGATGCGGGCATGGGCAAAACCCACACCGTCGAGCAAGTGCTAAGTGTCATCCCTTGTACTCGAGTGTTAATTCCAATTTCAGAACCTTGGCATTGGTTACACACCCGATTACCGGTAGCCACAAAACCTTTGCCTGTTTGGGCAGAACAAGTTTTTAAGCAACTCAAAGAACAGCAAAATCTATCCGAAAAATCTATAGCCCAAGCCGTATTGACTTATTTAACAGCCCTGTCGCCTGTGCTGGTGCATCTCGAGGATGCCCATGAAGCCAACCCAGCGCAACTGGCACTTTGGGTTACAGTGGCACAAATGCTGGGTAAAAGTAAGGGCATTGGTTTAATTATCACCAGCCGTTTACCATTATCGGCTGCATTTCAAGAATTTTCTTTGCAAGCCCTTGACCAAAAAGCAGCAACAGCTTTACTCAATAACGCCGCCGTTTATCCCTTACCACCAGATGCAATAAATTGGATTTATAAACGCAGTTTAGGTAATCCACTTTTTACCCTCGAGTTTTTTCAACACGCCCTGCGCCAAGGTTTTTTATGGCAAGTGCAGAAACAATGGTTTTGGCAAGAACCAATACAAACACAGACAATTCCCAAAGATTTAGAAGCGATTATTATTGAGCGTTTAGAAGATATTAGCCAGCAAATAGCAGCGCCAAGTATTTTACGTCAAGTGCTGCTTAGTTTAGCCTTGTTGCCCAATCAACCAAACCTAAGAGACCATGTTTTTGCCACTTGGTCAGAGCAAATGCAAAATGTCTACCATCTTGAATTGTTCAGCACAGGTATCTGGTCGGCTAATCAATTTGTGCATCCGCTGTATCCCGAAGTATTGCGTTCAAAAATGTGGTTGCAAGAAAAAATCAGCATTGCCCGAGAATTAATTGCTCCAACCCTTTTATTTGCACCAGAACTCATTGAGTATCTGGTGGAAACGGCACAACTCGAGCCAAAACAAACCCTTGACGTATGGTTAGAAGTGGCACGTCTGACTGCCGCCAAAGGAAATAAACATTTTGCCGGACGCGCTTTTGCGTATGCGGTACAACTGACTTCATTAGAAGAAAAAAGTAGTATGGCGTTTCAAGCCGCAGAACTCTTAAAGCCCTTTGACCGAACCGAATCAGCCCGATTGTATGAAATTGCTTTTCGTCTCGAGCCAGATAATCCAGAGTTTATTTTGGGTTGGTGTTTAGCTTTGCAACTCTTAGGACGCAGTGATGAAGCCGAACAAATACTGATTAAATCTGCTCCTGAAAAAGAATTTGATGTTGCTTGGCTAGCCGCATTTGTGCAATTCCTAGCGATTCGTGGTGATTACCAGAAGGTTATTTCGATTTGGCAACAACACCCAGATTTGCAACAACAATTAAATCCTGTAGTCAATTGGAGTATTGCCATGTCATTGATTCAACTGTCCAGACAAGTAGAGGCATTTGAACTGATAGACCAAACCTTAAGCCGCCCAGTTGAACTTTCAGCCCGTTTGCGTTTATTCAATGTTAAAGCCCTTGGATTGCGTATCCTAGGACAATTTACGGCAGCCGAAGCCTTATTTACCCAAACCCTAAACTTACTGCAAGAACATCCTGAAGAATCTAGCAACTTATGGATAGAACAAGAATTGCTGATTTCTAATCGGGGTTTGGTTCGTATGGACTTAGGGCGAAAACAAGAAGGTTTGCATGACCTCGAGACTTCTTTGCAACTGATGCGAGATTTAGCTGACCCTTTTCGTTATTCGATTCGACAAGCGGCAATTGCAAGCTCCATCACCTACTTAGGGCAGTTTGAACGGGCTGAATTGCTGCTCTTAGAAGCCCAAAATGTACTCAGTCATGCCACAGGTGATTGGTTGTACTTGACTTCAGTCCATTTACAACTGGCTTATTTGTACATGGAATGGAGTCCGCCGTTTGGTGAAATTCTAGCTTGCAAACACACCAAAGATGCCCTACGTTACCAAAGATTACTGACCAGCAAACCACAACTTGCCCGTAACTTAGCCGATATAGCTTGGATTGAAGCCCTTCATGGCGACCCAAGTGTGGCACTAACTTTAATTGATGAACAAATAGAATTAGCACAAAAACTCGAGTTGACAAGTGACTTGGCTAAGGGCATGTGGGTTCGAGCAAGAACTCGTTTTGCACTTGGTTTTATAGAAGAATCAAAACAAGAAATGATTCAAGCCCTGAAAACCTTAGAAGATACCGATACAAGTATTTCGTTTGAACGATTTGCTTTAGAATTTGATTATTTGTTTTCGCAAAAAGAAGCGGCTGCTTTGCGGATTAGACGATTAAAAGAATTGGGAGATGAGGCAATTTCTACCCTTCATGTTGCCAAACGCTACTTTCCAGAAATGTTTAATCAGTCACAACAAACCACTCAAACCAACCCTCAAAAACTCGAGGTGCTAGGCGAAATGCGCTACGCTACCCAAACCATTTCTAAGCGCTTAAAAAAAGCCCGAGAACTACTGGCATTACTGCTCGAGGCGCGGTTGATGGGCAGGGTCATGGTGACTCAACTCGAGATGATAGACACACTCTACCCCGAAGAAAACGAAGAACAAGCGGCTTCGGCTCTTCGGCAGCTGATTTATCGTTTACGCAAAAGCCTTGGCAGTGAAATTGTGCAACACACCACCCTTGGTTATTGTTTAGGCGTTCGTACCGATGCCGAGGATTTCTTAGAAACACTGGACACCACAATCTGGCGCGGCGTGTACTTAGAAGACGAAATAAGCCTTAACCCAAGTGTCCAAGAAGCCCTATCTGAAGCCCTGACCCGAGCCATCACCCAAAGCTTGCCCATTAATCCAACCGAAGCCACTCGAGCCAGTCGCATTTTATTAAACATGAACCCGTTCGAGCGACCCGCCCTGCGACTGCACGTACAAGCCCTTGAAGCCAGTCTCGACTCGAGTCTGAACAGTTTTTATCAGGTGCAACAAGAGCAGTACCAAAAAATTGGTGAAAGCCTACCGAGTTCATGGCAAGAATTTATTTTACTTCCCGAGTAATTTCGGTAATTCGGTCTCTAAACTGCGGTTCTCGAGCTTAAACATTGCATTGACTGGGGCTGGGTCGGCGGTGTTCCCCGCTTTGAGCATCGCGTACTGATGGGTCGTAATCGGTGCTAACGAACCCAAAATCTGCATGAGCGGCACACCAATATCCATTAAAAAAATCGGTACTGGAACAAGGGGTTTTTTAGTTCCTAGGGCGTTCATCTCGAGATTAAGCAGTTCCTTAAAACTAAATTCTTTACTGCCCACCACATCAAAGACTTGCCCGATACTACTGGGAATATCCAGCGCTTGGGCAAAACATTTTGCCACGTCGCCCACCCAGACTGGTCTGAATGGAAAACTGCCATCGCCAATTTGTGGCACGATTGGCGCACTCGAGACAAGGTTTTTTAAGACCCGTCCAAAGAAATCGTCGCCTTCGCCAAAAATCAGGCTAGGACGAAAAATCGTATACTCGAGACCACTGGCTCGCACCAGCTCTTCTGCTGCAAATTTGCTACTTGAGTAGCCACTGGCAGCGTTGGCAGCCGCACCCAAAGCACTCATGTGCAGGTAACGCTTGACACCCGCTTTTTTTGCTGCCTCGAGAACGTTTTTTGTGCCGTTGACATGCACATTCTGGAAAGTCTGGTCTTTATGTTCGCTAATAATCCCAACCAAATGAATCACCACATCCGCCCCAGCAAAGGCTGTGTCGAGGTTACGAGCCGTCGAGACATCGCCACCGATGTATTTGACATTCTCAAAAGTGGCTAGGGATTTTCCACTGGCGGTGCTGGATTTTGCGCCGCTTCTCGAGAGTGCCGTGACGCTATGCCCACGCTCGAGCAGTTCGCGCAATACGTGATGCCCAACATAACCAGTCGCGCCAGTAACAGCTACTTTTAGTCCTTGACTCATGCTATCTAGTCTGACGTTTTTTGGTATTTAGACACAACACGCCTGAATACAGTTTTTGGTTCACCAGATGCGACGCACTCCAAATTGGTCAAGCATCTGGTCTATGCTGACCAAAGCATAATTTCGCTCTAAAGCCTGAGCGCTTAAAGCCCGATCAAAAGGGTCTTTGTGGGACGGTTCAAGTTTTGCGGCGCATAAGGCATCGCTAATCGAATACGGCAATTCATGAAAATTGTAGCGACTTAAAATTCCCAGAAAATCATTCACCAAAGCACTTGCTTCTGGTAACTTACCGTTCGCATACTTAACCGCCAATTCATGGGCTGTCATGCTCGAAACAAAAACAATTGTGCTTGGGTCACGCAACAAGGTCACAACTCGAGGGCTGAGTTCGTCTGGTTTATTATTGAACCACAGCAGCACATGTGAATCAATCAAAACAGACTCAGCCATGCCAAGCCTTAAGCTCTTCTTCGGATAGCTGGGCAATACTTTCTTTTAGGCTTTCTGGACTTAATCCTACCGATGAATACAGTCCCACTGGTCTTAGCACCTTTTGTTTAATTGGCACAAGCCGAACTTGCGGCTCGCCATCTTTGGCAATAACCACTTCTTCGCCGTTTAAGGCACGTTCGACCAACTTAGACAGTTGGGTTTTTGCTTCCAACATATTGACTGACATCATTGGCTAATGGTAGCACAGCTTAGTCAAGTTGTGCCGATTTAGAAGTCAGCCACCAATTCTGGGCGCACAAATTCTATTTTTCCGCCCTGCATGGATAGGAAGACTTCGCCCTCGGGAAAAGAAAGCAGCGCCAATGCCAATGGGTCTTCGATTTCTTCGCGGATAATTGTGCGTAACTGACGGCTCGAGCCTTTGAGTTTGACCCTGCTGACCAAATAACCCGCAATTTTAGAGTCAAAGTTAATCCGTAAATCTCGGCTGCGTAACTCGAGCCGCATTTCTTCGAGCAAAGTTCTGGCAATGTTTAAGAGTTCGTTTTCGCCAAGCGGCTTAAAGCGAATCACTTCGTCTAAACGGTCTAAAAATTCTGGGGTAAAGAGGTTTTTAACCGGTTGGGTATCCATAATTTCCGAGTCGCCAGCAAAACGCACTGCCCCGGAAACATTAAAGCCAGTATTGCTGGTCATGATTAAAATACAGCGCTTAAAGTCTACGGCTCTACCCATGCCATCGGTTAAACGCCCATCATCCATGACTTGTAAAAAGGTGTTATAAACATCCGAATGGGCTTTTTCGATTTCGTCCAGCAGAATCACACTAAATGGCTGGCGGCGAACGGCTTCGGTCAAACGCCCACCTTGGTCATGCCCGATATAGCCCGGGGGCGCGCCAATCAGCTTAGAAATGGTGTGTGGTTCTTGATACTCGGACATGTCAAAGCGAATTAAACTACGCTCTGAACCAAATAAAACCTTGGCAAGGGCTTTGGCTAAATGGGTTTTACCGACCCCACTCGAGCCAACAAATAAAAAACTAGCGGCTAAACGGGTTTGCCCACCAAGCCCGACCCGTGAACGCCGCAGTGCCGAAGCGAGTGAGCGCACCGCGTCTGGTTGCCCAAAGACTTGAGCGCGAAGTTCTTCCTCGAGACCCAGCAGTTTTTGGTCATCACGGTCATCGATATAAACCCCGCCCCAAGAGTCCACCACGGCTTCGATGTCTTCGCGGGAGACAATTGGCGTGCCGTCGGCATCCTCTAAGACCGGCATATTCAAACTGGCGTTCAGGCGCACCCTCGAGCCAGCTTCATCTATTAAATCTATGGCTTTATCGGGGAAATTCCGCCCTGGCAAGCTGCGCTCGCCGACTTTGACAGCCAACATCAGCACCGAATCTGGGATGATGACGTTATGATGCTCTTCGTAACGCGACTTTAAGCCACGCAGAATCTCTAAAGTATCTTCGGGGCTAGGCTCGAGAACCAGCACAGGTTGAAAACGGCGCTCGAGAGCAGCATCTTTTTCGATATAACGGTGGTACTCGCCAGTCGTGGTTGCGCCAATCACTTGAACTTCACCGCGTGCCAAGGCTGGTTTAAGGATATTGGCGGCATCCAATGTGCCTTCTGCCCCGCCCGCCCCAACGAGGGTATGGAGTTCATCCACAAATGCCACCACTCGGGCTTGGCGCAGTTCTTCAATGATTTGCCGAAGGCGTTCTTCAAATTCACCACGGTATTTTGTACCCGCCACCACACCGGCTAAGTCTATTGAGATTAAACGCACATTTTTAAGGTTATCTGGGACTCGTTTTTCAAAAATAGCTAAGGCTAAACCTTCGGCAATCGCGGTTTTACCGACCCCTGGGTCGCCGATTAAAACGGGGTTATTCTTGGTGCGGCGCGAAAGTATCTGCACCACCCGACGAATTTCTTCGCTGCGCCCGATTACAGGGTCGAGTTTGCCTTCTTTGGCTTCTTTGGTTAAATCGCGTCCGTACTCGTCTAAAAAAGGGGTATTGACATTTTTAGGTTCGGTTTTTGGGTCGGTGTGTGCCAGAATTCGCCAACGAATCGTGTCTGGGTCTCTGGCTAAATCGGTCAGGATTCGGTAGGCAACCCCGTCGCCTTCGCGCAGGATGCCCAATAAAATATGCTCAGTGCCAATCACTTGACTGCCCAAATTACGGGCTTCGGAGGATGCTAGTTCCATCACGCGCCGCGCCCTTGGGGTAATAGCTGGGGCTTCGGTGTGGCGTAAACCCTCGCCGCGACCAATGATTTCTTCGACCCGACGACGAAAACCTTCTAAAGTTGCGCCAAATTCGGTGAGGATTCGGCAAGCCGTCCCACCTTCTCGCATCAGACCAAGCAACAAATGTTCTGGTCCGATCATGGCATGACCGAGCTTAGAACCTTCTTCTCGAGCATAATGAAATACAAGTCTGGCACGGTCATCGTAGCGGTTCATGAAAAAGCTCCTGTCACTTCCAGAACAGTCTAACCCACCAACAGCTATTTTGCTTGGTATTTTTTGTCACGATTCAAAAGCGCCAAGAAAAACCAAGTCCAAAGTCAATCCCATACGCCAAGGCACGAATCGAGCCAGTTGTAGAGGTACAATTAAAGGTGTCTGAACAAGGCGAACCAAAAAATAGTCTTGGTACAACTTCGGCATAAAAACCATTGTTCAAGCGCACCCCAAACAAAGCATGAAGATCAAATAAACTGTTATTGGCAACCACCGTAAGCCCAGCCACCCCAAAACCCATATAACTTTGCCAAGAACCAGAAATTCGCATAAACATATAGGCATCGAGTTGGACTCGAGACACAAAAATAACTGTCCCAAACGAAGCCCGTGTGCCAAGACCCCAATCACCAAAACTAATTTCTGTGCCGATTTGCACACCCGGAATGGTCAGCAGTTGTAAACCAAAACGGAAACCAAATTCCTGAGCTTGGGCAGCCCCAGACCAAAACAAAACAGCGATTAAAACGGGCAAGAATCTTTTCATGTGCTAAATTCTACACGAGCAACCGTTCAACGATTACACAATCACGCCAAACGCCGTCTAGCTGGGCATGTTTTTGATAGACACCAACGACTCTAAAGCCATGTTTAGCGCAAAGTGCCAAAGAAGCAGTATTCTCCGGAAAGATTCTCGAGAGAACCTTAGAAAACCCTTTTTCTTTTAGAATTGGAATAAAAGTGGTCATCAGCGCATCACCAATTCGTTGTCCTTGGGCTTCTCGAGCCACATAAACACTGTACTCGGCAATTTGAGCATAACTTGCTCGGCTGCGGTAACTCGAGGCGCGAATAAAACCAAGTACCAGACCGTCACGTTCAGCCACTAAAAACGGATAGTTTGGATTGAACCACTCGAGAATATCTTGTTCCAAACGAGCTTCGCTTTCAAAAGTAGCGATTCGGTCTTCGATGCCTTGGTTATAAATCTGGGTAATTTGTAAAGCGTCTTTTGGCTCGGCAGTACGGATGTGAACCAGAAAGCGGCGCATAACAATTGCACTATCCGAACACGCACCCTTAAATTCGGTTGATGCTTTGACGGCTTGTGGGGCGTGTTCTCGAGCGATTTTCCTAAAACCGTAACGCTCAAAGTAACTTGGTGCTGTTTCGGTCAGCAGTACCAGTTCTCGTATGCCCAAGCTCGAGGCATACTCGAGAATTTTTTGTAGGATTTGCTGACCCAAACCCTGATTCTGCCAATGAGCATTAACAGCAACCGAACGAAGCAACGCCACGCCGCCATAAATCTCGAGACCAGCCGAAGCGATTAGGTCATCCCCATCAAATAAAAGCCAGAAATGTTCTAAATGTTCTTCGATGCTTTGTAAAACAAGTTTAGCTTGGCTTAAATGAGCTTTTAGAAGCTCGAGGTCGCTGAGGGTAGCTTGGCGTAACATCAGCAACAAACCTTACTCGAATTGACTGGAGTACAACATCCAGAAATTATGGGTAAACCATCCAGTATCGCATCAGCTTTGCGGTCTGCACTTTTGCAACGCACGCCGTCTGGCTCGAGATGTACAATCAATTGACCATTCTTAGGCTCGAGTTTAGCAACCGCGTAGCGTGCGGCTGGTTGTCCTTGAGCGCCATACAAGAAAATCAGTTCGGCTTGGGTAGCAAAATTAACTTTAGGACTGACTTTTTTATAAATACTTAAGAACTTGCCAACGCTCATAAAATCACGGTCTAGCTCGAGGGCAGTGCGCCAGAGTTCAATCACGGTTTCTTGGAATTTGTGTTCCATACCACCACAATCTACGGTGTGATACTCGAGGGCTTTGAATTCGGTGACATGATAGCCAACTGGCACATGCTGCCCATTACCAAGGTCAAAGACCATCGGGTGTTCAAGGTGCGGCTCGAGATTGATTAAAAACGTTTCTAAGTTTGACATATATGATTCTCCTTTTAACATGTGTAGGCGCAAGCAGCTTCGGCGCTGGTTAGGGCGAGGGGTTTGGGGATTTTGACACTGGTTTTGTGCCATAAGCCCTGCCACCACTCGAGAAGGGTGTACTCCTCGAGATGGGCAATCCGAACGTCATGCCGAATTTGTTCTTGGTGATTTAGAATTTCGTTAATGTTCATACATTTCTCCTTACATTGATACATTTCAATATGTTTGACCTAATTTTTAGCAACACTGGGTCAAATAAGCCCCAGCCGCCGCAAAAACTCGAGTGTCCAAACTGTAATACATCCATTTACCGCGTTTTTGTGCCACAACCAAACCAGCCGAAGCCAAGCACTTCATATGATGGCTAATCGTCGGTTGAGAAAGCCCTGTCACCGACTCTAAATCACAGCCACAAATGCCATCGCCACAACAACCAACCGCATCCGAAGCCAAATACATAATTATTTTAAGCCGTGCAGGGTCGGAAAGGGCTTTGAAAATCCATGCCATACCCTCGAGACCCAAAGGGGCTTCTGACATTGTTGGCTCGAGTTGCATCAGCCCAGACATGGCTCGAGTGTACATTATATATTGATGATTGTCAATATGTAGTATTTATTCTAAAGCTGGTTTTTGAGTCCACAACTCGAGCAGCGCTACACTGACTGCCCCATAAAGCACAAAAGACTTATCATTTTTCAACTCGAGCCGAACCCCAGTTTGCCATAAAATCCGTGTCGGTTTCATGTCCAGTACATCCTCCCACGGAATCAGAAGGCGTTCATGCCCAAGGCGAAATAACCAAATAGTCTCGAGAAATAAGCCCTTATCATCTAACCAAATTTTTAGCACGTGGTTGTACCGAGCGCCGATACGACCCGACGCACTCGAGTACAGCATTCCCGTGGGCGTATCTGTGGTGCGCCAATAGGATGCCAAACCAAACCAGCCAAACCTCGAGATAAACCAAATCACGCCCATCCACATGACAGAAAAAACAATCAGAAAAGTCAGTGGTATTAAAAAAGTTATGGCATTCATTTTAATAGAATGCCACAACTCGAGAATTCGTGCTTATGGACGAGCAATCACATCGGCTGGTGTGGTGCTAATCAATTCCTTAACCCAGTTGACCAGTGGTTTATCGCCAACTTTGGTGGTGTAAAAATTCGGGCTGCCAATAATGCAGTGCGAGCCGCCAGGGGCAACATAATTGGCATAATTTGGGGTGACTGCCTTAATCCCGAGCAGACTGCCAAAGGCTTGCTGAACCCATTGGGTTGCCGAGGCTTGGGTCGGTTGAGCTAAACCAAGGGCAAGCGCATGGAAGAAAATCTGGACATTATCGGTATTCGCCGTAAACTGGGCGAAACTATTATTGGGAAACGCTTTAGCAACTGCTTTATAAATTGCTTCAACCCGGAGTTTACTTGGGTCAGACTTCAGGGCTGCCAGTTCTGGAATAAAATCTGGGATTGCGCCAGACGGATTCCAAGCCTTGGTTGCAATGTCCGAAAACCCTTGGCTGGTAATTCCTAAGCCACTGTCACCCAACAGCGCCACTCGAGCCTTGTTGTAGTGTTTCATGATGTGCGGTGTCCACATGGCTGCGCCGTAACTGCCAGCACTGCAACCAGTCACAAAAACATTCTGGGCAAAAGGAAAGTTTTTATAAGTGTACTCGAGGGCGGCTTGGGCGTTGGCTGCGCCTTTATGCTGAATTGTTCCACTGGTGTATTTTTGTTCACTGTTGCCCCAGTGCAAATCTCCTGTGCAGTACGGAACAAACACATGTGACCAGCCTTTGAATGGATTGGCATTGCTACCTTTGTTATAAATTCCTTGGGCGTAATCAAGGTCGCCTTTGTTTAGGGTACGGTTGTACAAGCCATTTTTTGGGTCGCAACTGACCGAATCCCAACATGCGCCGCCGCCCTGAAAATCCACCACGACTTTTTGCGTGTCGCCCCTCGTGGCATAGAACTTCCACGGGCTACCATCGGAACAGACTAAACCAGCAATACTGATTTCGCGCCAACCCGCAAAACCACCTTGCGCGTACACCATTGTGCCAAAAGCTGCTGCCAGCGCCACCCCAACCAGTCGTTTCTGCATGTCCTGCCTCCTTGTGTGTAAGGGCAGCAGGATAACCGATTTTCTGAACTGAGTACAAGTTTTTTTCATGCTTCTCGAGAAACAGGCAGTAGACTATTTTTATGAAACGCCTTGCTCTGATTTGTCTTTGCTTCCTGACTTTTACCGTCTCGAGTTACGCCCAAGCGCCCTCTCAAGGGCTATTTTTGATCGAACGCGCCATAGATTTATTGGCTGGTCAGTATGCCGGTTTTGCTAAGTTTGACTTACCAGCCCTCGAAAAAACTGCTAAAGACAAACTCGAAACTGTTTGTAAAGACTTACCGAGTTGCGAGTATAAAGAAGCCTTACCTATTTTAGATCAACTCATCTCGAGCCTAGGTGACGGGCATACCTTCCGTATGAGTGCCTTGCGCCGCGCAGAATTCAATGCCAACCAAGCCAACCAAGCAATTCTAGGGGTTGGAATGAAATTCGCGCCGTTACCAGATGCTCCCGCCTTGGTGGTCACACGGGTTCTCGAGAACAGCCCCGCCGCCCTTGCTGGGATTAAACGCGGTGATGTGATTCTCGGTGCAAATGGCAACTTAAATCGGTTCAAGAATGCGGCTGAAGCGATGGTTGCCATAACTGAACTAGAAGCCAGTGCGCCCAGTATTTTATTTGAATTGCCAGACTCGAGGGTCATCAGGCTTGAGCCTAAAAAAATAGGTCCTTGGTTGCCGAGCTTAGAAATTGTCAATAACATTGCGATTATTACCTTTTATCAGTACCTGACCCCATTGGTGGCGGCTCGAGTCCAAGACCATATTCGCGCCGCCCTGAACACCAAAGCAATTATTTTGGATGTGCGTGGTAGTGGTGGCGGTAGTGCTTTTGAAAGCATCGGCAGCGCTGGCGGGTTTACCGAACCTGTGGGGACGACTTTTGAGAGCAAAAACGGTTCTGGTGGCTATGAATTTAGGGATGGAGTCCTTAAAAGTAATGGTTTTGCTGTTTGGAACTTAAGTCCATTCACCCGTTTTGATAAAAATAAACCAGTGCTGGTCTTAACCAACCATATCTCGAGAAGTGCTGCCGAGTACATGACCTACTTTTTGCAACGCCCCAGACGTGCCACGGTACTTGGGGAACGCACCGCCGGAGTTCTCAACACCAGCACCGGCTTGTATAACCTGCCAGACGGCAGCACCTTAGCGATTACGGCTGCCCGCTCGAGTAGCTTGGACGGCATCCCACATCCAGAATTTGTTACACCAAACATTGAAATGCTCGACGACATGGGTGCTTTAAGCCGTGGTCAAGACAAAATTCTCGAGAAGGCACTTGAAATGCTGCGCTAAGCGCCTTGGTCGTGTTATATTTTTGGGCATGAAGATCTTTTTTGGTTATCCTCGAGTCGCTTAAAGGCTCGGGTTCAATCTGTTTTCTCGCGCCCCGAACATATTACGGGGCTTTTTTATGGGGTTCAAATGATATTAAGTGTAGCAGAACAAATCGAATTGATTAAACGCGGTACAGTTCACCTTCAACCGCTTGAAGAACTCAAAACCAAACTCGAGTCTGGGCGGCGTTTAATCGTCAAACTCGGCTGCGACCCAACCCGTCCAGATTTGCACCTTGGTCACGCGGTGGTGTTGCGGAAAATGCGTTTATTTCAGGATTTAGGGCATAAAGTGATTCTGATTATTGGCGACTTTACCGGCATGATTGGCGACCCAAGCGGCAAAAGTAAGACTCGTCCGCCTTTAACCCTCGAGGAAACCAGAGCCAATGCCAAAAGTTACCAAGAGCAAGCACTCTTAATTTTGGATGCTGACCCCGACAAACTCGAGATGCGTTTTAATTCCGAATGGTTACAAGAAATGCGTTTTGAAGAAGTAATTAGATTAAGTGCCAAATACACCGTGGCACAAATGCTGACTCGAGAAGATTTTAGTAATCGGTTTAATAGTGGCACACCGATTAGTCTGCACGAACTCTACTACCCACTTGCCCAAGCCCAAGACAGCGTGGCAATCAAGGCAGACATTGAACTTGGCGGCACTGACCAACTTTTTAACTTGATGGTCGGGCGTGATATTCAACGCGAATCTGGTCTCGAGCCACAAGTTGTGTTGACCATGCCGCTTTTGGTGGGCTTGGACGGCGTAGAAAAAATGTCCAAGAGCTTAGACAATTACATTGGTATTTCGGAAGAGCCAGATGTGATGTTTAGTAAGCTCATGAAAGTCCAAGACAGCAGCTTAAAAGATTATCTGACCTACTGCACCAATCTCGAGGTGGACAGCACTTTGGCACTTGGCATGGTGGAAGCTCACCGCGTTTTGGCAAGGGCTGTGGTGACGGAATTTCATGGAGCAGCCGAAGTCAACGCCGCCGAACAACGTTACGATAATGTTGCTAAGGGCGGTATACCGACGCAAATACAAGAAATTATTGTGTCAGCCGAGGAATTTATGAACGGTAAAATCAGTATTATCCGCTTAGCGGTACTATCTGGCTTTGCCTCGAGCAACGGCGAAGCCAAACGGATGATTCAAAATAAGGGATACAAACTTAATTCCGAAACCGTGACCGATGAAAAAATGATGCTGGACTTAAGTGAATCTATGGTTTTGCAAAAAGGTAAGAATGATTTTAAGCGTTTGACTCGAGCTTAAACTGGGGTATCCTGCATGGCTGGCATGTCCACTTCTTTGACCACGGTTTGACGGCTCATCTCGAGGATTGTTCGGGTTAAATTCACAATGTCAATTGGTGGAATCAAAAAATCGGTACTGACATTGCCATCCCAACCAATACTTCCGGGGTTAATAACGGTTACTCCAATTTGATCTTGGCGCAAGGTTTCGCGTAACGCATGTGCTATACCTCGTAAACCAAATTTCGAGGCGTTATAAGCAACTTCTTGCATCGCAGAATTCTCGAGTCCGTTGGTTGAACCAATCAAAATAATTCTTGGGTTACTCGAGTATTTCAGCATTGGTAAAAAGGCTTGGGTTAGTAAAATTGGGGCAGTTAAATTCAGTTCGATAATGCTCCGTGTTTCGGCTTCCGGCACAGCTTCAAATTGATAGTCTCTCGAGAATGCAGTGCTTTCCCAAGTGCCAGCGTTATGAATCAAGACATCGAGTTCTGGCACTTGTGCAAGGATTTTTTCATGTATATGGGGGGCAGTTAAGTCTGCCTCGAGCCAAATACGCTGCACTTGGTCTTGGAGTTCTAAAGTGCTTGGTTTACTTCTCGAGACCAAATAAAGTGTATCGCCAGTACGTCCAAGGTGTTTTGCATAGGCTTCGCCTAATCCTTTGGATGCTCCTGTAATTAGGATGTTCATTTGCCTAGTTTATGCTTATTGTATGACTTTTGGCAGGGTAATTTAAGGCAAGTTTTGGTCAATTGTGCCATTTGCAACTTTTTGACGAAAATCGCGTATTGTAGTTTGTGATAAGAACTCGAGTCGGGGTGGGATTGGTTTCTTTGATTGTTTCGTTCGCCTCAACTGCCTTGGCTGCCTATCCACAAAAAACTGGCAGTATTCAGGATTTAGCAGGTATTTTACCAAGTCGTGATCAAACGGCGTTAATGGATAGCATCGCTTGGTTTAAGCGTTCAACTGGGGCTGAGTTAATTGTCCTCACCCTACCAAGTTGGAAGGATTTAGATACACCCAACACAACTTGGGAATCGTTTAGCACCAATTTATTTAACCGTTGGGGCATCGGTACTAAATCGCGTAACGATGGGGTCTTATTTGTGGCAGCAATTAAAGAACGCAAATTACGCATCGAATTGGGGTCTGGGTTTAAGCGCTGTTACGACCCTGTAATGAAACAAATTCTCGAGAAACAAGTTGTGCCGCTTTTTAAGGAAGCCCGTTATGGGGCTGGGATGGTCTTGGGTTCGCAAAAAATTATTCAGTCCTTGCCCAAATTATGCCCAGTTGCGGCTGTGGCTAAGCCAAAACCTGTACCGACCCCAAGCCCTAGTAACACCCCTAGAATCATGATACCTAGCCAGCCATTTTCACCGTGGCTACCGATAGGCGCAGGTTTAACGCTGCTGGGTGCTTGGGCTGGTTTTAGTTCGCTACGTCGCCCAAAACGCTGCCCGAACTGTCAAACGGTTCTCGAGAAATTATCTGAACAAGCCGACGACGAGTACCTAAGTGCCGCTCAACAACTCGAGGAACGTCTTTCCAGTGTTCAGTACGATATTTGGCATTGTCAAACGTGCAACAACCACGAAATTATCAGGCGGCAATCTTGGTTTTCAAATTACAGCACCTGTCCGAGTTGTCAACATCAGACCTTATCGGGAACTAAAACCCCAATCGTTCCAGCTTCACAAACACAGCAAGGTTTAACTCGGCTCGAGCGGCATTGCTCGCACTGTCAGCACCAAGATTTACAAGATATTATTCTGCCTCGCTTAGAGCGACATTCAGACCGACCAAGGTTTTACCCAAGCAACTTTACATCTGATGTCACTCGGCACTCGAGTTCTGGTTTTTCCTCGACTGCATCAAATAATCGTTCTGGCAGCAATTCAGGCGGCGGTCAAAGCAGTGGCGGCGGAGCAAGTTCGGATTTTTGACCTACTTTTGCAGGGCTTGTTCAATCCACGTCTTGGCGCGTCCAAAAGCCCCGCCCTCGAGGTCATACATCGCCACTAGCGCCGATGCCCTGCCCGAAGCGGCAAAGACCCCGCCGCCCGGATGGGTGCTTGCACCGCACAAGTACAAGCCCGGAATCGGTGTGCGATAACCAGATAATTCTGGCAAAGGGCGCAAACTAAACATTTGGTCTAAACCCATCTCGAGGTGCATGACGTTACCTTTACGCAGTCCAATACGCCGTTCTAAATCGAGCGGACTCTGGGTAAACCGCCCTTCGATGCTGCCGCGCATATTTGGCGCATACCTGAACAGCACCTCCTCGAGTTTTGCGCCTTCTTCGGCTTCGGCGCTCGCATCCCAGATGCGCCCATCGGAGCGTTCAAACGGGTAGTACTGCCCCCAGAGGTAAATCAGGTGCTTGTCTGGGGGTGCAAGGCTTGGGTCAAGCTTAGTAAACGTCATGGCAAGCGCGGCTGGGTTCTTACTGGGCAGACCATTGTCGTAATCCCGAAAAGCCTGTTCTAAATACTCGAGACTGGGGCATAAAAGCTGCATTCCATTGGTGGCGTGTTCGGGCGCTCCAGCGTACTCGGGAAGTGTCGAACTCGAGAAGCGGTGAATCAGTCCAAAGCCATTTCCGACACGGATATTCTCGGTTTTCCAAGCGAGGTTACTGGGTAAATTTTCTGCGCCCACCAAGTCAAGGAGCGTAGTTTGCACATGCGCCCCAGAAATAATTACCCGCCCTTCAAATACCCGCCCGTCCTCGAGAATAATGCGCTTGGCTTTTCCGCCCTCGAGTTCAATTTTTTTGACAGGGGCATTCAGATACACTTCGCCGCCCATGTGTTCAATACTTTTTTGCAAGGCTTTGGTCAGTGCGCCACTGCCACCAACCGCCCGTTTTGCACCAAATTTATGCAGCACCGCGTGCCACATTAAAAATCCTCCAGCCCCAATCTCGTGCGGCGCAGGACCAGACTGGGCTGCCAACCACGCCAGCGCCGAACGCACCCCCGGATGTTCAAAGTGTCCGCGCAAATAATGCCCGTAACTACGAATCACCCCAAGCAGCAAGTCTATTTCTGGGGGTTTACGACCCGCGAAACTCGAGATTAAGTTCCAAGCCGTGGGCGATTTCTGAAATGCCTTAAAGAGCTTGCCAGAAAATTCATCCCAAGATTTGACAAATTTTCGGTAGGCGGCAGCATCGTTGGGGCTAAAGACCGCGATTTCCTCACAGGTGCGTTCTAAGTCTTTGTACAGTCCAAAACCGCCACCGCCCTCGAGTGGCGCGTAAGCAATTGGGTCCATTTCTAAATACTCGAGTCCATGTTCCTCGAGGTTCAAATCTTTAACCACAGGGGTTAAATGAATCATGATATGCACCCCAGAGCCGACATCCATTTTGTACCCCGGTAAAATATCGTCTTCGGTGCAGACCGCCCCACCAATCACATGACGGCGCTCAAAGACCGCAACTTTATAACCCGCTTTGGCTAAGTATCCCGCCGAGGTCAGGGCATTGTGTCCGCCACCAACAATCAGCGCATCGTAAATCGTTTTCATTTGGCAAGCATACCTAAATTGCACAGCAGTCACACAGGGCAGCCAAGCCGTGTTCATTTTTTGTTTTGTGATAAATCCCATGCGAGACTGGTGCAGATTCCCATGCGAGACTGGTGCAGATTCCCATGCGACGCTGGTGCGACGCTACTTTGGATAGTATCTGTCTTACAAGAAGTGAATGAAAAATTTCATTTGACAATTGTGTGATGCTACTTTGGTAGTCTTCGTGTGGTAAAAGTAATGCTGGAGGTTCAAATATGAAAAAACATGTCGTTCAAACCCTCTCTGTTCTTAGTGCGCTAACCATAGGCTTAATCAGTTGTGGTGGCGGTGGCAATGGTTCGATTTCTGGTACGGTCAGCCCCGGTACAACCAAACCATCCAGTGCAAATAACTTTGTGGCTGGTGAAGTAATCGTTAAATTCAAGAGCAAAATTCAAGCCACCAATGCCATTACTTTGCAAGCTGGCGGTTTGCAATTGGCTCGAGTGCGGGCTTTAGGCTTAGCCAAAACCAGTTTATTTCGTGCCAACGCCAATGCTGAACAAACCCTCGAGATGGTGCGGCAACTTTCAAACCGTAGCGATATTGAATATGCCGAAGTCAATTATCGTTACCATGCTTTGGCTATTCCTACCGACCCACAGTTCAATGTGCAATGGCATTACAACGCCATGAATTTACCAGCCGCTTGGGACATCAGCACAGGTGTTGCTACTACCATCATGGCTGTTGTGGATGACGGAATGCTTTATAATCTAACCGATACAGACACCAAAACTCATCCAGATTTTGCTGGGCGCATGGCAAGTAACATTGGCTATGATTTTATCTCTGAAGCGGCAACTGCCGAAGACGGTGATGGACGTGATGCCAACCCCTACGACAACCGCATCGGTCTACATGGTACGCACGTGGCTGGAACGATGGGGGCTACCACCAACAATGGACTATTTGGGGCTGGGGTCAACTGGACAGCCAAATTACTCAATGTCCGTGTGCTGGGTAAGGGTGGCGGCACTGGTACTGATATAACCGAAGGCGTATTGTGGGCTGGTGGCGAAGCGATAGATGGTGTGCCTGCCAACACCAATCCCGCTAAAGTAATCAACATGAGCTTGGGCGGTGACAACCCTTGTTCACAATTTGAGCAGGATGCCTACAACCTTCTGACAGGCAAAGGGAAAATCATTGTTGTGGCGGCTGGCAACGAAACTGAAAATGTCAGCAAGCCAAAATCGCCAGCCAATTGCAACAATGTGATTACCGTCGGTGCAACCGGACCAACCAACAAACGGGCTGGATATTCTAACTTCGGCGCTCGAGTTGATGTGATGGCACCTGGTGGCGACACCGAATTGTCAATTAACGTAAATGGCGCAGACCAAGAAGCTGGTGTTTACAGCAATTACTTTAACAAAGTTACCAATCAGTTCAACCTAGGCGGTATCCAAGGCACAAGCATGGCTTCGCCCCATGTGGCTGGTTTGGTTGGTTTAATGGTCGGTATTGACCCAACGCTTAATTACACCAAAACCCTAGCTTTTCTTAAAAGTAACGCCAAAGCGCTGGCGACTGGCGATTGTGCCAATGGCAACGCTGCCGTGAGTGATGCTTTTTGTGGAAGTGGGTTAGTGGACGCTGCCAAAACCTTAGAAAAAGTCAAAGAAGCAGCAAACCCAGGAACAGATGTACCAACTCCAACTCCACCACCACCACCACCAGTGGTTAAAGTCACCAAGAATTTTGTTCGTGCCGACAATACCACCGACGCAAGTCTGAGCAAACAAGTTGAAATTAGCTTATCCAAAACGGCGGTTAATTACAGCCTGACCGATTTACCGGCTGGAACGTACAAAGTAACAGCTTACAACGACTTAAATAGCAACTCGGCACTCGATGCCAACGAACCACAAGTCTCGAGTACCGTCACTATTAGTGCTGGCGAGAACAAAACGGCTATTGATTTACTGATGCAGCCAGACAGCTAAAATCTTTTTGTCTCGAGAACCCCAAGTCAAACAGACTTGGGGTTTATTTTTAGATCAACATTCTCGATTAGAAAACCAATAATTTGCTGTCCTCGAGACAAAAGATTAAGTACCAATTAATCTTGATGAGACTTCACTCACCAAAAAAACAGTACAATATAGGTCATGAATAATTCGCTTGGAAATTTCTTAGGGATGCTCGGTTTGTCAGTCGCTATCGTGGTTGGTGCATTTCTTGGCAGTAACGCGATTAAGGAATCTCGAAGTGATTCGGATATTACGGTCACGGGCAGTGCGCGTAAACCCATCACCAGCGACCTCGTGCAGTGGAAAGGCAGTGTCACGGCAGAAAATAGCAATTTACAAACGGCTGTGGCAGACTTAAAAAAGAATGTTGACCGCCTAAAGACTTTTGTGGCGGCGAACGGGGCTGGGGTCAAACTCGAGTTAGCCCCAATCTCGAGCGAACCGCTAACCTATGAGCGTACCAATAGCGATGGTTCACGCACTACCATTCCAGCTTGGCGGGTGCGTCAACGGGTCGAAGTCTCGAGTGACCAAGTGCAAGCCGTGACTGCTCTGGCTGGTAAAACTGCCGAAAACATGCTTTCTAATGGTGTGCCTTTTGAAGCCGAACTGAGTTACTTGTACACCAAGCTCGCCGATTTACGAATTCAAATGCTCGAGGAAGCCACAAGTGACGCTAAAAAACGTGCTGAAGTGATTGCCAAGGGTGCGGGTGTGGGAATTGGCGCACCACGTAACGCCCGAGTCGGTGTGTTTCAGATTACGGCTAAAAATAGCCCAAGTGTGGATGATTACGGTGCGTTTGACACCAGCAGCATCGAAAAGGAAATCACAGCGGTGGTTTCGGTGGCGTTCGGATTGCGCTAGTCGCGTCATTATAAATTCTTCATGCTTCTCACAGCTACCACGTATCATAGATTTCCCGAGCGACCTCGGGGTTTATGCGAAGATTCTTTTTTTCTTTTTTATTGCTGGCAGCGCTTGGGGCGTGTGGTTTCTGGTCATATCCAGCTTGGGGTGTAATCTCGAGATTCGCGGCTTTTCCAAGTGCGCCCAAGCAACCCATTACCTTTTTACTGGCGGGTGTCGGACACCATTATGTAGGCTATCACACCCGTGGAACACTCGAGAATGATTTTCAGTTGGGTTTGACTGACTCCATGGTACTGGTACAACTCAACCCTGCCCAAAAAGCCATTAAATTACTTTCGATTCCGCGTGATACCCATGTTGGGGCGGGCAACACCACCCGCGACAAAATCAATGCGGCGATGCTTGGCGGCTTTGACTCGAGTGTGCGAGCCGTTGAGGGCTTACTGAACTTAAAACTAGACGGCTATTTATTTGTTTCAATAGATGGCACAAAAGCCTTGGTAAATGCACTTGGCGGAGTCAGAATTTATGTTCCACAAGCCATGCAGTACAGCGATAAAGCCGCTAAACTCGAGATTAACCTAAAACCCGGTTGGCAGGTTTTAACGGGGCAAGAAGCCGAAGGTTTTGTGCGTTTTCGTTACGATAACCTTGGCGATATTGGACGCACCCAACGTCAGCAAGCCTTTTTTCGGGCATTGCTCGAGAAATTACAACAACCAGAATCTTGGGGGCGTTTACCGCAACTCGCCAAGGTCTTTGAAAAACATGTTCGTACCAATTTAAGCCGCACAGAAGTGGGTGGTGCATTGGGGTTTTTGGTGCAGCGTCCTCGGGTAGATACCTTGTTGTTGCCGGGCGATTTTGGGCGTTTAGGAAGGTATTCTTTTTGGATTCCAAACACCCAAGCCGTAGCAGCCTTGGTAGATTCTAACCTTCGCAACGCTAAAGACAAACCCGCCCGTGACCCATTTGAATTGAGCATTGCGATTGTTGCCACCGATGCGGCTCGAGCCAAACGCGCCCGAGAGAAATTACGCACGGCTGGTTTTCGGTTTGTTTGGCTGGCAGATGTGACCGGCGGAGACCCCAATACATCCGAGGTTTTATCCTCGAGCAGTTTACTCGAGGCTCGGGTGATTGGCACAGCTTTGGGGGTTGGTACAGGGCGTATCAGTGGTGAGGGTGTGCTTGGCGCAGATATTACAGTGCGCCTTGGCTCGGACTACTAAGCCAACCCAAAGATGGGTTCTTCCTCATTTATTTTTTGGTAGATTAAGTCAAGATCATGAGCCAAAATCCAAGTAACCAAATTCCACAAATGGGTTTTAATAAACTCGAGTTAGAAAAACGTCTCACCGAAGCCACAATGCTAAAACACATTGTTGCCACGGCTGGCGCTCCGCTTGAGCCAGTCACGGTCTTAAACGTGATTTGTGCCGAGTTAATCGAAGTGGTTGGAGTGCAACACGCTGGTTTTGCTCGGCTGAACGAAGATGGCGAGGCACTGACGATTATTTCTGAGTATGGCGAGGGCAATACTGGAAACTTAGGGGCGCAGATTTCACTCGAGAACAACGAGATTACTCAATTGGTTTTGTCAAGACGGCAACCAGTAGCGGTGCTGGATGCCCAAAACGACCCTCGGATGGGCGCAGCGCGGGACATCGCCAAAGCCTTTGGAGTCGCCAGTATGTTGATTGTGCCAATTATTGCTGGGCGGCGCGTGGTCGGGACACTGGGTTTGGATTCGTACACCGTGCGTGAATTTAACGAACACGAAATTGATATTATTCAAAGTGCTTCGGCGGCGGCTGCACCTCTGCTCGAGAATGCCGAATTGTTTGACCAGTTGCGTGCCGAATTGCGGCATCGTCAGCAAACCGAAACCGAATTGCGCCGATCAAAAACAATTTACCAAGAACTGGTCAATTCCTTAGAAGGGGTGGTCTGGGAAGGTGAATACCGTGATGGCGGACTACATTGCACCTTTATTAGCCGCCAAGCCGAACGTTTATTTGGTTATTCGAGCGAGCGCTTTCTAGGCTTACGTGAATCAAACCTTTGGACGCAAGTCTTCCAACCCGACGACTGGTCAGCCATGAATTTGCGTTTGCGTCATGCCACCAAAACCCTCGAGCCACTGGAAATCGAAGCTCGGGCTTACGACGACCAAGGCGAACTGATGTGGATTCAAGACCGCATTACCTTTGCCCAAGTAGACGACAGTGTGCGGGTGCGTGGCTTAATGGTCAATATCACCGAACATAAACGCTCGGTGCGTTTGGAGCGTGAACGCAACCAGATTCTCGAGTTGATTGCCCGAAATATCGAACTTGAAGAAGTGATGGCGCGAATTTGTGAACTTGCCACTTCGCAATTTCAACGGGCTGGTTGTGCCATCAGTGCTTTGCGGGCTGGACACCTTGAATTACTTGCCACCCACGGTTTACCCAACAGTATCCGCACTTGGTTGCAACGTCCGCTTGAAGAAACCGCTTTTGCTACTTGGGTGGGGCAACTCGAGTCAAATCTTCAAAGCATCAGTGACCCACGTTTCAATCATAACGAACAAGAATTGATCTTAAAACACGATTTTCGCGCCACCCGCAGTTTACCGATTTTGGTGTCTAATCAAGCCATTGGGGTGGTGACGGTCTATTTACCCAGTACATCCAGAGACAATTTTCGGGTGCTGCACACCACCACCGAACTGAGCGCGATTGCCATAGACCGCAATACCTTACTTGAACAACTCGAGTACCGTGCCACCCACGACCCACTGACCAACCTAGCAAATCGGGCTTTGTACCAAGAACGTTTAACCCTCGCCATGCGCCAAGCTGACCTACAAAAAAGTTCGGTCGGGTTACTCTACATTGACCTTGATAATTTTAAGTTTGTCAATGATAACTTTAGTCATGCCACGGGCGACGAACTGCTTAAAAATATCGCTCGCCAGTTAATTGCCGAAACCAGCGCTGCCAGTACGGTTGCCAGGCTAGGCGGCGACGAGTTTGCAGTAATTCTGCCGAATTTAGAACAACCCGAAGAAGTAGCTCAGATTTCAGCACAACTTGCCAAAAGCCTGACCACCAAAGTAGTGATTGGGACGCACCAACACGAGGTTTCTGCCAGTATTGGCATGGCGATTTACCCAAGGGATGGCAGCACTACCGATGAGCTTTCCAATATCGCTGACCATTCGATGTACACTGCCAAAGCCAGTTCGATGTCCAACGCTAAAGCCAAAAGATGATAAAAAACTCTGGTTAGTTAGAAGAAGCTGTGCTACTAATTTGAGATGCTTAGAACACAGTTTTTTGGTGTTGTTTGGAATAGACTTTTTGTTATGCGAATTGCCGCTTTAGGGTTGGTGCTGGCTTTAGCAGCTTGCGCCCCACAAACACCGTCTCGAGTCACAGGGCAAACTGGGACGGGGGCAAATGTAGCGTTTTATCCAAGTCAATCTGGGGCAATTTGGCAATACCTTAAAGACGGTGAGCGCAACGACAGCACCCCGTACACGCTGCGAATCGAGGGACCTCAGAGTTATAACGGACGAATTTTAACCGGAATGCGTTTTATCGGACGCGGACAAGACATCAGTTACTTTCGGCAATTTGATGAACGCGGTGTCCAACTGATTGCCCAAGGCTCAGCAAATTTTTATGATTTGGTCTATGAAACCCCAATTCTCGAGTACCCACCACAAAAAGACTTGGTGATTGGTAAAACTTGGAGCGGTACAAGCAACGCCACCCTGACCATCCCCAAGCAAAGCCCGCAAAAGTTGCGTTACACCTATCAGTTCAGGGTCGTTGCCAAAGAAAAGTACCGTGTTGCCAACACCGATTACGATGCTTTTTTAATTCTGCGCGATAACCGTTTGGAAGATTTAAGCGGTAAGTCCGACCCCGTAATCGAATCGCAACGGATTCGTTTTGTGCCATTTATTGGCGAAGTCCAAAGCCGCGAGGGTTTGGTTTTAATCAATTATAATTTTAAGAAGTAGTGAGGAGTACCTTATGAGCGTCCTAGACCGTGTAAACCTACCAGAAGACCTAAAAAAACTTGAACTTGATGAACTCGAGACTTTATCCCAAGATGTGCGAAACGAAATCATTCGGGTTTGCTCGAGGGGCGGGCTGCATCTGGCTTCGAGCCTCGGCACAGTTGAACTGACCGTGGCGCTGCACAGGGTTTTCTCGAGTCCAAAAGACAGGTTGCTCTGGGATGTTGGGCATCAGGCGTATGGGCATAAAATCCTGACGGGTCGTAAAGCCCAGATGGACACGATTAAAAAAGAAGGTGGCTTGTCCGGGTTTACCAAGGTCTCGGAAAGCGAACACGATGCGATTACCGTCGGACACGCCAGCACCAGTTTAGCCAATGCTTTTGGCATGGCACTGGCTCGGGATGCACTGGTCAAAGATGGTTTAGCCGAAGATTTTCATGTCATTCCAATTATTGGTGACGGGGCTTTAACGGGTGGGATGGCATTGGCAGCCCTGAACAACATTGGCTATAAACGAACCAAAATGCTGATTATCCTCAACGACAACGAAATGAGCATTTCTGAGAATGTCGGCGCAATGAATGCTTATTTTCGTACCCTACAAGTTCAGCGCTGGTTTCAAAGTGCCGAACAAGGTGGTAAAAAACTGGTCGGTAAAGCCTTGGGCGGTTTGGTCTCGAGGGCAAAGGATGCCGCCAGAACTTTTTTTGACCCACACAGCAAAAATCCGTTCACTGCCATGAACCTGCGCTATGTCGGACCGGTAGATGGGCATAATGTTAAAGAACTGGTTTATCTGCTCGAGCATATTAAAGAACTCGAAGGACCCACGGTGCTGCATATTGTCACCCGCAAAGGCAAGGGCATGGACATTGCCGAAGAAAACCCGATTTATTGGCACAGCCCGGCTAAGTTTGATGTGGATGACCCCGAAGAAGTTGGCAAGTCCTACACATGGTCAAATGCCTTTGGTGATGCAGCCATCGAAATCTGTCATGAGCGCAAAGATGTCTATATGATTACCCCAGCCATGCGCGAAGGCTCGGGCTTGGTCGAGTTTGCCCAAACCCATCCAGAACGTTATTTGGACACGGGCATTGCCGAAGAAGTGGCGGTTACGGCGGCGGCTGGTATGGCGCTTCGCGGGGTGCGCCCGATTGTGGCGATTTACTCGACCTTCTTGCAACGTGGCTTTGACCAACTGGTTCACGATGTCGCCATCGAAAACCTCAATGTGATTTTTGCAATAGACCGCGCTGGCGTGGTTGGCGCAGACGGACCAACCCATCATGGGGTCTTTGATATTTCGTATTTGCGACTTGTACCAAATGTTCAGATTGGTGTTCCCAAAGATGCCGTCGAACTTCGTGCCATGCTAAACACCGCCCTGACCATGAGTGGACCAATTGCGATTCGTTATCCGCGTGGTGGGGTTAAACCAGTTCCAGAAGGCTCGAGCAAACAGATTGCTTGGGGAACTTGGGAGCGCTTAGTGGGCGGCGATGATATTGTGATTCTAGCCACAGGCAATACCATTACTTATGCACTCGAGGCAGTCAAAGGCACAACGGGTGTCGGGGTGGTCAATGCTCGGTTTGTTAAACCACTGGACACCACCATGCTCGAGGGTATTGCGCGTTCGGCTCGAGCCATTATCACCATCGAGGACAACACGATTGTTGGCGGCTTTGGCAGTGCGGTCTTGGAGCATTTAGCCAGCCAAGACCTAAAACCAGAGGTCAGGCTTTTGGGTATTCCAGATTCATTTATGGATCATGCCGAAGTTAGCAGTTTGCACCGTCAAGCAGGTATAGACACGGCTGGAATCAAAAAGGTGCTGGCAAATCTAGGTGTGAGTTTTGAATTGGTGGCTGCTGATTAAAGATTCATCTAAACTTACTCTTCTAATTGGGAATAGCCAGATCATTGGTTGTAAAGGGTGAGGCATGCCTTGCCCACCAAGACGTTAACCTTGTGGCGTTGGGCTTTTAAGAATACTTGGCAGTCCAACATCGCCAATTGGAAAACGTACCTCGATTCTTGTTCCCACACCAAGTTCACTCGAGACATCAATACTTCCCTGATGCGCCTCAACAATCCATTTGACAATACTTAAACCTAAACCACTGCCACCCGCCGCTCGGTCACGCGATGTATCCACGCGGTAAAAGCGATCAAAGAGCTTGCTTAAGTGTTCTGCCGCAATCCCTGAACCATTGTCTTGCACCGTAATGCGGGCAGTGGTTTCTTCTTTGCTAATTTCTACCGTGATTTTACTCGAGCCAGCTTTTAAGGCATTCTGTACCAAATTACGAATCACTTGCCGCACTCGGTTGGGGTCAATCAATGCCCGCAGTGCCGATTCTCCCAGCAATTCAATTTCGGTGTTGCCCGCAATTGCCACAACCTCGAGATGCACATCCTCGGCAAGACTCATCAGGTTGGTTGAAACCCGTTCCACACCAAAACCCGCATCGGCACGGGCTAAATCAAGTAAATCACCAATTAAGCGCCCAAGCCGCACCGATAAATTGGTGATGGCTTCAAGGGATTCTTTTTGGGCTTCCGTTGGATTGGTACGGCGCATCAGGTACGAAGCATGACCAGCAATTGCCGTGACAGGGGTGCGAAGTTCATGACTGGCATCGGCGGTAAAGCGGCGCTGGGTTTCAAAACTAGATTCTAAACGCTCGAGCATGGCATTCAGGGTTTTGGCAAGGTCGTCTACTTCGTCGCGTGTGCCTTGTTCCGGCACACGTAAATTTAAGTTACGCCCACCAATGCCAGCCGCCGCATCACGCACACTGGTAATGGGACTTAAAGCACTACGGGCAGCAAAATAACTCAAGATTCCCGCCGCGATAATCCCCACCAGTGCCACCACAAATAAAGCCCTTTGTAGCGTCTCGAGAACCCCGTTGATGTCGTCGCTTGACTTTGCCACCAAGACAATCGGAATAAATGCTTGACCCGCCAATTGAATCGCTTCAAAACGTTCAACTCGAACTTGAACATTTTCTTTGCTTGCCGAAAGTCGCCCTAAACCACGGTACTGCCCTGTTCGTTCAACTTGCGTCCAAGCCTCTAAAGTCAAATCAATATCAGAAAAATCCTTATCGTTCAGATTCGCATTTCGACTCGAGGTTGGCGATTGAAGCTGCAAAAACTCTGTCGCCACAAATTCAGTCGCATCGTACTGCAACACTTGCCCATATGCATCTCGAGCAAACACATTCCATTGTTCTGGCTTAGGAATGTAGAATTCACTGCCCTTCATGATTTCAACCGCTTGAGTCAGGGTACTGTCCAAGTCGCGCTCAAAGGAACTGAGTAAGGTATTACGAACCCCCACATAGGTGACAATAAACGCCAATGCCAAGAGCAACCCAGACAAACCACTGTAAAGTAAAGTCAAACGCCAACGCAAAGTCATAAAAACCCCAGTAGAAAAGGCGAAAAGGTAAAAAGGTTAAAGGTTTTTACTTTCACCCTTCTTGACCCTTCTTGACCACAACTACAGCACCTTCGGGCTTGGGTCGCTAAAGATGCACCTTCTTGCTCATAAAACAGCACCTAACGGGCTATTCGCGCTCACGGGCTGGGTCGCTTTCTACTTTTTACCCTTTAACCCTAGCTCTTATTCCTCGCGCAGCACATAACCAACACCACGGACGGTGTGAATCAAACGGCGTTCACCAGATTCCTCGAGCTTACGGCGCAAGTAGCCAATGTAGACATCCACAACATTGCTGCCACCAGTGTATTCGGGCCAGACTTTTTCTTCGATTTCAAAACGGCTAAAGACTTTACCGGGGTTACGGGCTAGTAACTCGAGCAGTTCAAATTCTTTGGCTGATAACTCGACCCGCCGACCACCACGAAAAACCTCGCGCCCGTCTAGGTTCATGACCAAATCTGCGACCCGCACTTCGCCCGTTACAGCCGGATTGACCCGCCGCAAATGCGCCCTGACTCGAGCCAGAAGTTCTTCGATGCTAAAGGGTTTAATTAAGTAATCGTCTGCCCCAGCGTCTAAGCCCTCGACTTTATCGGAAATGCTGTCTTTAGCGGTCAAAATAATAATCGGGGTATTACTGGTTTTCCGCACTCGGCGGGCGACCTCGAGACCGTCTAAGACGGGCAGCATTAAATCAAGAATCAGTAAGTCTGGGTTGACTTCACGGAACTTACTAAGTCCGGTCACACCATCAAATGCCACTTCGGTTTGGTAGCCCTCGGCGGCAAGCTCGAGTTCTATAAAACGGGCAATGTCTTTTTCGTCTTCAACGACCAGCACCAATGGTTTTCTGTCCATAGGCTTAGTATATGAGAGTAATTATGAGAATCAAGTCTGTTTCCTTAAAGGCTTTTCATACGTCGGTAACAAAGAGGTTTTTTATACAGAACTTCACAAGTGATTCAGAGAACACTCATGCTACCTACCCGACAAAACGCCAGTCTCCGACTGGTGTTCTTGAGCAGCCTGTGATTACACAGGCACAAGTAAAAAAAATTACTTTCGAAAGTGCCGCACCGCATCTTGAATACGGCGCAAGGGGTAATAGGCAGCGTTACGACGTTGACGCAATAAACTCTCGCCGACTAAACGCGGTACGAAGCAGTCTTTTAACTCGAGAATGCGGTCTTTGGTTTCGCCGTTTAGGTGCTGCACCAAGACAGCCGTTAATGCCCGTGTCAGGGTGGTGGCTTCACTGCCAACAGTTGCGGCAAGCTCGAGCGTGTTTTTGTTGTGCCGCAGATATAAACCCATTTCGTCTAAGCATTCTTGGTCTTGACGAATTTCGGTAAAATCCCATGTCTCGTTATGCTTTGGCTCGAGTTGACTGACATTTTGGGCTAAGTTTATCAGGGCTTGAATTCTGGCGCTGTTGTCTAGGGTTTCAAAGTGTTGGACTTGGGCTTCTAGGGTCTCGAGACTCATGGGGTGCAGTCTAGCTTAGTTGACAAGTTTTGTCAGGTGTTTTGCATAACAAAAACCTCCCAGATTACTGGGAGGTCTCGAGGTACTTCTTACTGGATTACTTACACTGAACGGGTTACAGGCGTACCATACTGATTGCTTACAGGCGTACCATATTAGCAAAAATTTCTGTGACTGCACCAGCACGGATGCTGAATTGCAGGACTTGGGTGCGGAAACCAGGTGCAACAACGGTTAGTTCATGGTTGCCAACTGGTAAGTTGTTGACCCGTAAAACACCATCATTACCAATTTTTCCAACTTCGCTACCGTTAATATAGACAGTTGCATTGGCGGTGTTGCTGCGAACCAGTAAGCTACCAGCCAAAGGTTGCAGGTCGGCGTTGACTGTGGTCACTTGGTTGGCTTGGACAACAACCGTGGTGTTGAAATCTTGGAAGCCACCAAGAACAACACGAATGGCGTATTGACCGGCTGGAACGGTGATTCGACCCGAATTTGAACCGATCAAAGCACCGTTAATATAAACTTGAGCGCCATTTGGAACATTGACTTGCAGCGCACCATTCTGCACAATTGGTTGTAAAGTAGCGCGAATTGTGACATTTGCGCCAGCACTGACATTAACTGTTTGGTTGAAATCGGTGTAACCATTGGCTGCCACACGAACAGTGTGTTGACCTGGTGCGACAGTTACGGTTTGTAAACCATTGCCAACGCGGACACCATCTATAAATACGGTTGCATCGGCTGGAGAAACCAGCACGGTGATTGTGCCGTTCTGCACCACTGAGCGCAAATTAAAGTTGAGGTCTACGGTTTGTCCACCACGTACACTGACCGTTTGGGTTGCCTCGGTAAAACCATTGGCGCTTACACGAACCGAGTGTTGACCAGCCGCTACAGTAATTGAAGCGGGGGTGTTGCCTGCAAAAACATTGTCCACAAAGACTTGAGCGCCATTAACGTTGCTACTTACACGCAGGATACCTGTGGTTTGTACAGCAACTCGAGCTTGGGTGCGGAAATCAACATAATCCGAAGTCCAATCTTGGGGTGGTAATGGTGTAACAACCAAAGCCAGAGGACGGGCTAAGCCAGTACCCTGAACTGTGGCTTGGGTAAAATTCCCACTGGTGACTTGCGGAATGATTCTGGATAAGTCAAGTGGGGTTTTTGAAGCCAAGGCAAAGATTTTTTCTTGACCATAAGGAGCAGAGACTTCGATGGTATACTGATCGTTTACACCAGGGAAAGTACGGGTTTCATTGGCACGTAAAAACGGTGTGCCATTAGAAAAACCGTTGGGCAATAACACCACAACATCATTGGTAGATGTGATGTTAAAAGCATAAACGTATGCGTCTTGGTTGACACTGACCGAGATTTTTAGACTTTCACCTTGGCTGTAAAGTGGGTTCTCTCCTGCTTTATTGACCGCAACTTGGACTTTTAGACTGGTTGGGGTTGGATTAACCACAATTCCTTGGGGCGAAGCAACTGGGGCGGATTGCGCCAAGGCAATACCTGAGAAGAGGGCGAATGCGGCACTGAGTAAGGCTTTGAATTTCATATGTGTTCCTCCTTCACAACGAACTGTTAATACCATAGCAGTAATTCGGGATGGGTCTTATGAGGACTTCTTAAAACTTGTTTATTATTCAAGGCTTATTAAAGACTACTGGGCTTTCCATAAGCCCGATTAAAGTAAACCAGTGGCTCTCCAACGTCGCCATGATGAATTTCGGTGACATCGCCCAGCACAATCGTATGGTCGCCCGCCGGAATCAGTTGCTTAATTTTGGCACTAAAAGCCCCCAGCGCCCCCTCGAGAATTGGGCTGCCGTTGCTGTCGGAATGCCAAGCGAATGTATCCCAATTGGCGCTGCGTTGACTCGAGGGTTTAGCAAAGGCATCGGCAATCGATTGTTGGCTTGAAGCCAATATAGACACTGCAAAATGCTCTGATTCTGCCAACATCGAATAGGCACTACCGCCATTTGCAGGTGATACCAAAATAATTGGCGGGTCAATGCTAATCGTCAAAAAAGCCGTTGCCGTATACCCATCTTGTTCTGGCACACCATCTTTGACAAATTCAGCTTTGCGTTTAGCTGTGACCACGGTCACGGTAGAAGCCCACAGACGAGCCACGCCTTTATAGGCATCGGCATCCGTACTCAAAAAAGTTTTCATCGGGGCTTATCGTAACAGAAAGGCAAAGGGCGAAAGGCGAAGGGTAAAAGGCATTTTGCCTCGTTTCTCCTTTTTCTCTGCTCTATGCTTTATCTGGTACGGCGGCGCTTTCAAAAGTTGCCATCTCCGATAGGGTTCTGGCAGCCGCCTCGAGCATCGGAATGGCAAGGGTCGCGCCTGTACCTTCGCCGAGGCGCAAACCAAGATTAAACAAAGGCTCGAGACGAAGGTACTCAAGTTGGGCGAGATGACCGGGTTCAACCGAAACATGGGTAGCACACAAGTATTCTCTGGTGAGTGGAGCAATGGCGCAGGCGGCTAGGGCGGCAGCACCAGCAATAAAACCGTCCACAAGGACAGCGACACGGCTGGCTGCACCTTGAAGCATGATGCCAGTCATGGCGGCAATCTCGAGTCCGCCGAGTTGGGATAAACCTGTGAGCCTGTCCAGTGAATCAGCATTTTCTGTTTTAGCTCGAGTGACAGCAGCTTGAACCACATGGCGCTTATGCTCGAGCATGGTGTCGTTTATGCCAGTCCCGCGTCCAACACTCAAATCTAAACTGGTATTGGCGTACCACATCGTTAAAGCACTGGCGGCACTGGTGTTACCGATGCCCATATCCCCAGCCACCAAAAGGTTTGTGCCACCTTCAATGGCTTCTTTGGCAGCATTTGCACCAGCAAGAATAGCACTGACGGTTTCTTGGCGGGTCATGGCGGCTTGGTGTAAAAAGTTTTGCGTGCCGAATCGTACTTTGGCAGCGATTAAATCAGGGTGAGGCTCGAGGGGCGCAGCCACGCCCACATCAAGCACTTTGACCTTTGCCCCAACCACTCGAGCAATCGCGTTAATCCCAGCCCCACCAGCCAAGAAATTTTGTACCATCGCAGGGGTGACAGCACTTGGGTACGCCGAAACTCCTTCGGCTGTGACACCGTGGTCAGCAGCGCAAACAATCACAATTTTACCTTTAATTTCGGGAAAGTCGGTGTTTTGAATCCCAGCCAACCAAATGCTTAAGTCCTCGAGTCGCCCGAGTGCGCCAAGTGGCTTGGTCAGTTTGGCTTGTCGTTCTCGAGCCGATGCTTGTGCGGTTTGACTGGGGGACTGGATGGATTCAATCAGGTTTTGCAATGAAGTGGCTGGCATGGTCTCGAGTCTACTTGAGTTTAAGGGGCTTGGCGCATACAGTTTATGGTCTCGAGTCTATCTAAATTTTGGATTCGGTGTAATTTTTATCTTTTTTGCGTTTCTGGCGTTGTTTTTGCTGATTTTTTTGGAATAATTGCGCCTAGGATGCACAAATTTACTCAGATTACGTTATAAACAGTATCAACTTGATATTGTGTCTAATCTTGACGGACACCCAAGATATGGTATGCTACTTAAACTAAAGCACGAGATATGGGATTCGGATGTTTGAAAAAGCATTAAACCCCAAACATCTGTAAAGGGGCAAAATGCAGGAAACTCAATTTGACCCCATTTGTCCCCTGTTCGTCAACTAGACCTCAATCTAAATTCCCTCGAGACTGCTCGAGGTGCATTGTTTGACCCAAAAACCCATTCGGAGGCAGCAAAACATGACCCAAAATACCACTTACCACTTCGACGACCACGCCCAAAGTATTGCCAAACGCCAATACATGCAGCCGTCTGATACTGACGTTTTTGGCATGTTCCAGCGCATTGCCAGTTGGGTCTCGAGTGCCGAAAGCACCCCCGAATTAAAAGCCAAATGGGGTGCAACTTTTTATGACCTGATGGCAAGTAAACGCTTCTGCCCCGGTGGACGGGTTCTAGCTGGGGCTGGAACGCAGCACGGCAATGTCCTGAACTGCTTTGTCCAAGGTGCAACCGAATTTGAGCCAAGCAGCTTTCTTGGGGTCATGGAAGTCGCCAAAAAACTGGCTCTCGTCACCAAAGTCGGCGGTGGCAACGGCGTGAACTTAGATGTCTATACCCCAAGGGCAAGCACCAGCCGCTCAGATAACGGTGTACGCGGTTGGGCATACATGAGCGCCACCCACCCCGATGTTGAAGATTTTATCAAAGGTTTAATGCGCCCACCAACCATGCCCGACGGTGAAAAACAACCGACCAGTATCCGTAACTGGAGCAAAGTGGTCTACGGAGTTGTCTCGCCAACACTCTCGAGTCTCGCACGGCAATACGGGGTAAATTTAGTCGGCAGTCTGCCTGATAATGTCAATGCCATTCACGACGACATGGGCGGGATTCTCGAGGCAGCCAAAATGGTCTGTGCCACTGCCAAGGCTGGCAATGAACCACGCATAGATTTGTCTGGACTGCGCGAAGAAGGCGCACCGATTAAAGGGTCTGGCGGTACATCCAGTGGACCCGTGTCGTTCTTATTTGAGATTTTTGATAATTTCCTCGAGTGGGCAAATTTAGGGGCAGAGCAATCTGGTCCAGTGGCGACACTCAGGTATTGTTATGCGCCAGTGTTGAGGGTTGTGAGGCAGGGCGGTTGTTTACACCCAGATACACTGGTTCACACCAGCAAAGGCACATTGCGTTTGTCCGAACTGGTAGACCCATACATCACAGGTTGGCAACACCATGCCCTCGAAGTTGCCACTGACGAAGGTTGGAAACACAGCCCAGAAACCTTTAACAACGGCGTTGCCAACACCTTAAAAGTAGCACTCGAGAACGGCTTATTTATTCAAGGTACACCAAACCACAAACTCAAAGTGATGCGTTCGGACGGAACAAGAGAATGGGTCAAATTATCTGAACTTAAGCAAGGCGATCACGTGATTCAAAGCCTTGACCAACACACAGGCAGCAGTGTCCAACTGCAACCTCTCGAGGAAGCAGACCTACATTTCAATGCCACTCGGATACAAACCCCCGAAACCCTGACCGAAGATTTGGCTTTTTGGCTTGGTTACTTATGGGGCGATGGTTTTATCAGCACTGGCGGACGTGTTGGCATGTGTGCGGCTCATGGCAGCATCATGGAAAAAAGAGTCCCAGAGATGTTCCAAGCTCTCTTTGGTTTAGATGTCGGTATTCAACAAAAGGAAAACGATAAAAGCGTTGTGTTTGTGGTCAAAAGCGCAGCCCTAACTATGTGGCTCGAAAAGAATAATCTACTCAAACCTAAAGCTGAAAACTTGGAAGTTCCACGGGCGATTCGCCAAGCACCACGGCATATTCTAGGCGCATTCTTACACGGTGTTTTTGAAGCTGATGGGACGCTCAGTCATCATTACCCAGAACTAAGCAGCGTCTCGAGAAAATTTGTCGAAGATTTGGCAGTGTTGCTGGCTGGATTAGGCATTCCAAGTCAAGTTTCGGATTATGCGGCTCGAGAAGACCGTTACTCGAGTAAACCATACGCTCGTATTCGAGTCACCTCACACATTGGTTTTGAACGTTACAAAGAACGCATTGGCTGGGCAAACGGCTCGAGATTCGCCGCCATGAACGACTTTACACCCGACAAGAGCCGTGAATCGGCATGGGTATTACCTCACGCACAAGGCTTACTTGAAGAAACTTTTAATCAATTGCCAAAAGGCAGCAAAGGACACCCAAGTCCTCACACTCAAAATCGCAAAACCTTATCGCGCTACATGCGTGGTGAACGCCAATTAACCATCAGTGGTTATGCTGCGCTGACCCAAACGCAGCAGCTTGAAGAAATGCTTCCCGCCATCAATACCGAAGAATGTTATGTAGAAGTCTCGAGCGTGACAGAAGCAGGGCGTATCCTCACCTTGGATTTAAGCGTCAATGAAAACCACACGTACATTGCTAATGGAATGGTCAGTCACAACACCAGGAGGGGCGCTGGGATGGCAACCATTTCTATAGACCATCCAGACGTTCTGGATTTCTTAACCGCCAAAGACCTAGACCGCGAAACTGGCGAAGGTGATATTTCCACCTTTAACATCTCGATTCTACCAACCGAGAAATTCTGGAATACCCTCCAAGCCGATGCGCTGTGGAACATCGCGCCGCTCGAGGTGATGGGTAAGTACCATATTGTCAGGCTTGAGGGTGAATACAACGGTACAATCCCAGTTTTACCAACTCGAGCATTGGATGGGGCAAAGGGCGTACCTGTGTATGTTGGTGGGATTCCAGCCAAGTGGTTATGGCGACAAATTGCCGAACATGCGTGGGCGACTGGTGAACCGGGTTTAATTTACATTGATAAAGTCAACGAATTAAGTGCTTTGAAGAATTTAGGCGAGCGTTATCAGATTAAAAGCACCAATCCCTGTGGCGAGATTCCTCTGACAGTTGGAGAACCCTGTGATTTAGGTGCAATAAACTTGGCAGCTTACGTGCAGAACAAAACTTTTGACTACGCCACCTTCCGCACCGATGTCCGTGACTGCATTCGTTTCTTAGACGATGTTCTCGAGGTAAATGTCTTTGCTTTAGAAGATAACCGTGTTGCCAGTCAAAACCTGCGCCGCCTTGGGCTTGGGGTGATGGGACTCGCCGACGCACTGATTCTTATGGATCAGCGTTACGATAACCAACAAGGACGCGACACCATCCACAAAATCATGAGTGTGATGCGTCAAGAAGCGGTCAACGAAAGCCAAAACTTAGGTCTCGAGCGCGGTGTGTACCCAGTCTTTGAACAGAACAAAGATAAAATTCCCCATGCCCCACGCCGTAATGTGGCGGTGCTGACGGTTGCGCCAACTGGTACAACCAGTATGCTGATGGGGGTATCATCAGGCATCGAACCAGTCTTTAGTCCGTTTATTTGGCGCAAAATTGGAGCGGAATATAAAGCCTTAACTGCACCATTATTCCAAGAACTGCTCGAGCAGTACCCAGCCCATGCAAAATACGCCAAAAATAATGCTTGGGATTGGGATAAAGTCACCGATGCAATAGCCAGTAACCACGGGTCTTGTGTTGGACTCGAATTTGTACCCGATGCAGTCCAGAGCGTCTTTATTTGCGCCCATGACATTGCCCCATTAGACCATGTACGAATGCAAGGTACAGTCCAACAAGCCTTTGACACCGAAGGTTTTGCGGCGAACAGCTTAAGTAAAACCATTAACTTACCTAATTCTGCGACGGTCGAAGATGTTGAAGCGGCTTACTCGGAAGCCTACCGCACGGGCTGTAAAGGCATAACCGTCTACCGCGACGGCTCGAGACAATTCCAAGTGCTTAGCACCAGCAAAGAAGAGAAAAAAGAAGAAGCCAGTAACATCATTCCACTCGAGCCAAACCTTAACTCGAGCATCGAAGAAACCCTGTGGGGGGCAAATCAGAGTTTTCAACCCGGTTCACCGATTTTCTCACGTCCAACCCGCTTAACTGGTGTGACCGACATGGTAAAACTGACCGACCTTGCGGCTGGTACAAAACGTACTTTTTTAATCACCACCAATACTTTAGAGGGCAAACCCGTAGAAATTGTCGTGGTTTCCGGACGGGCTGGCGACGAAGCCAACGCCGACAGCGAAGCCCTCGGACGGGTTGTGTCTATTGCCCTGCAATACGGCGTTCCAGCCGAAGCGATTCAAAAAACGCTTCGTGGTATTAATGGCGGTTTATATGGCAGTTACAACGGCAGGCTTGTCGGCAGCAAAGCCGATTTAATCGCCGTGGCACTCGAGAGTACCGCCTCGAGTGGCGCAGTCCGTCCAGCCGAGCAGCCACTTTTGTACACCGACATGCAGACTTATCCAGCCGTTTCTGGCGCAGCCCCAAGTGCCGAGGAATTACAAGCCTCGTTGTTCAAGCCAGCCAAACTGGGTCACGCACAGGTTGCCATGAAAGGCGAAAAATGCCCAAGTTGCAGCAGCCCTAATTTGGTACGTGAAGAAGGTTGCTTAAAATGCCAAAGCTGTGGCTATAGCAAGTGTGGTTAAACTCGAGTAAAACCAGACATACAGATTACCAAAGAAATAATGCCGAAAAACAAACAAATCAACCAAGTGATAGATGCAAATCATCGGCTACGAACCACAATAGAATTTGATTTAGGTGCGATTTCACACTGGGCTGTACAACTTGAAATGTGCAGCCCAGAAGATAACTGGCAATGGGTAACTCGGTACGATACAGCAGGTGGAAAAGCGCATCGTGATCGTCACTTAATAGCTGTACACGAAGAAATTGCTATACCAAAAGAAGCAAGCCAAGCTATTGATTTCGCACAGCAAGACCTACGCAAGCACTATATGGAGTATACTCAAGCCTACCTCGAAGCTAAAAAATCTGAGGAGAAAGGCGAACGCTAATGATTGCAGAATACAATCAAACAAACCATACATTCCAAGAAGCACTTGGTCAGCATCACCGTTTGCTAACTCGTTTGCTAACTGAACAACTCGAAATACTGGCGCAAATGCCTGATGATTTTGAACTTGTGCCGTTACCTGTACAAGACCCAGAATTATCGCAATATGCCCTGAGTCTAGTGGCAAGAAATAAATCATCCGAACAATCTGTGGTGTATGCCAGCATCAGTTCTGACAGCGTGACCTTTTTATTGCCCGAAGGTCCACTCGAGGCTAAACTGCCAGTAATGAGAACTTAAAAGCCATCCTCGAGAATCAACTCTTTAGCCCTATGCCTTGTTCGGTTTACGAAAACGCCGTTTGCGCTTACCTTTGCGCTCGGCGTTTTCATTTTCTGGGCGTTGGAGCGTGGCTTGGACTGGTTTTGGCGCACTCACTTTTTGTTGGACTTGTTGTTGGGGCTGCTTAACCCGTCCTCGAGGGCGTTTTTGGTCTGGTTTAGCGACTCGAGTTTCCGATGTGCGGGTCAGGGATGACTCGAGAACAAAACGCCCAATGGCTTGCACAAATTTTAGTGGGCGGTAAGGCGCTTCGAGTTCGATGTAAATAAAGCCCATGCCGGGGCGCAGATAGTAGGCTCGAGCCATGACTTCACCCCAAGGGGTATCTATCAGTTCATCGTCTAGGCGGGTCACCAAGACTGTGCCGCCAACCATCGGGACACGCAGGGTTTGGGTGTCTGGGTCTAGGTCACGCAGCAATTGCACAATTGAAAGCGGGTCGTGGTAATCCTGGGTTAAAGCCAGAGTCGCTTCGTCACGGTTTTGGCGCAATGTGACTGTTCCAGCCCGACGGTCAAAAGCTGTTTCAAAAATTCTGCCAGAATCGTTTTCGGTAAACAAGACTGGTAGACGCAGACTTTGTTCAAACCTCGAGATTTGAATACGTTTGGACATGCCTAATCCACCATGAAAAATGGCTTCGCGGCGAATTAAGAATTGTCCTTTGTCAAACTGGGTCATCCAGCGTTCAGAACCAGCGCTTGCGCCAGCGTAAGTGAGTGAGAAAGAAAATTCTTCGGCTCGAAGCGGTAAGGGTTTCCAAGGTTGTGCAGTTGGGCTAACTTCCATACTCAATAGGGTATCACGCGCTCGAGTCAAATAATGCTGGCTTTCAATTCAAATTCGATGTCTTTGGCTAAGCTGCTGGCAACCGAGCAGTATTTTTCAAATGAAAGTTGCACGGCTTTTGCAAAGGCTTCTTGGCTGACATTTTCGCCTTGCCCAATGTGCTGCATGATAATTTTGGTGTACCGTTTGGGGATGCTTTCAGCACGAATCCCCTCGAGTTCGATACGGTAAGAACTTAACGGCGTGCGTTTTTTCTTCATGATGTCTTGGACATCCACCGCCATACAACTGCCCACCGCCGCTAGTAAAACCTCCATCGGACCTAAACCAACACTGGCAGGGTCAGACTCGAGCGGTGCATCGTGATGGGCTTCTAAGGTGATTCGGTCACCGCGTGGGTTCTGCGCCACGAATTTAGAGCGTTTTGCGCCACCGGCATCTAAAGCATCTATAAAAATGCGTTTGCTGTTCATACTCGTAAGTTTACGATTGACAAGACTAGGAACTGGTATTGCATCATTCAATCAAACTCAAAGCTTTCTCTAAAGTTGTCTCGAGTTTGGCATGAATCAGTAATCCATCTCGCCAGCGTTTAGGAATGCTAGACAATCCAAATTTTGCGCCAAGCAATGCCCCTGTGACTGCACCAATCGTGTCAGCATCGCCACCTTGGTTAATCGCTAAAATTAAACCGTCTTCAAAATTTTCGCTGTGCATCAAGACCCAAGCTGCCACCTGCACCGTCGCAAGGGCATAACCACTGGTGTTCAAAGCAGTAATTTCAAGTTCTCGAGCGCCTTCGACCCAAACCAAGACATCAGCGTCGGGTGTCTGCCAGCTTTGTTCGATTCGAGCCAGTAAAACCTCTTCTCGAGCCGCTAACCAAGCACTTTGGTCGCTTGCCCCAGATAAATAAGCTGCAATCATCGCGTTTAACCACAGCGCAGCTTCGATAGCACGTTGGTCAAAATGGGTAATTCGGGCAATTTCGATGGTTTCGACCATTCGCACTTCTCGGTCAGAAGATCTAAGAATCGCAGTTGGCGCAGAGCGCATTACTGCGCCGTTGCCGACACCAGACTGTCGCATAATTTCCCATGCAATACGCCCAGATTCTCTTGGTGAGACCCCTCGTTTTAATTCGCTTAGCGCGGTTCGGGTCAGGTTGCCAATATCCTTGGGTTTAGAGTTTAACCAGCCTAAGAAATTTTGAGCCACCAGTTCTAAAGTGTAGCCACTGGCATACGCCTCGAGAATACAGAGGGTCATTTCGGTATCGTCGGTGATTTCACCAGCTTTTAAGTGCAACCAACCACCACCAATCAGGTCACGTACACTTTCTTGTATGGATTCACGGGTCTTAAATTCATTGGTTGCCCCAAGTGCATCACCGATGGCTAAGCCAAGTAAACTGCCTTTGGCTTTTTCTAAAAAAACTTCTTTCACAACCGCCAGCATACCGTTTTATCAACTTCAAAGGCATGAAAACCCGACAGCAGAATAGTAGACTGTAAAACGTGACGTTTGAAGAAGCCCCAGTGCTGCCAACCCAATCTGGCGTGTATATTTTCCGCACCCCTGCCGGACGGGTTATTTATGTCGGTAAAGCCAATAACATCAAATCTCGAGTCGGGCAGCATTTTAAGAGCGCGGGCAAGTCCAGCCGAATTACAAGGGATGCAGGTTCGCTCGAGACAATAGTCACCAAGAACGAAGTCGAGGCACTGGTTCTCGAGGCGAATCTGATTAAACAGCATCGTCCGCGTTACAATGTGCTGCTTAAGGACGATAAGCATTATCCGTTCTTAAAATTAACCAAAGAAGTCTACCCGATGTTGGTGGTGACCCGTAAAGTCGTCAAGGATGGCGGCAAGTATTATGGACCCTACCCAGACTCGAGGGCGGTCTGGCGAGCCAAGAACCTGATTGATACAACTTTTGCCCTGCGTAAGAACTCAGGGATTCCGTTTCAGACCAAAAAACGCCCGTGCCTCAATTTTCATATGAAACGTTGTCTTGCGCCGTGTGTCGGGTTTGCCAAACCCGAAGATTACGCCGAGGCAGTCGCCGATGTGACGGGGGTTCTCGAGGGCAAAGCACAGGTTGTGCTAGAAAAGCTGCGTGACTCGATGCGTGAAGCTGCCCTCAACCGTGAATTTGAATTGGCGGCTGGGATTCGGGATAGGGTACAAGCCGTCGAAAAACTCTTTGGTTCTGACCAGCAAGTGGCATTAAACACGGGTCTCGAGGACATGGATTTTCTGGGGGTTGCCCAAGCTGGTGAATTTGCAATGGTGCAGCACTTTCAGATGCGGGCAGGGCGGGTGATTGGGCGTGATAAACGTTTTTTAACTGGGGCAGAAGAAAGTTCTGAAGAAGAAATCTTAAAAGCATTTATGCAGGATTATTATGGTGTGGCACTGCAAATTCCGCCTCTGGTGCTTGTGCCAGTCGAATTTGAGGACAAAACGGTGTGGGAAGAATTCATGAGTGCCAAAGGACGAAAAGTCGAACTTCGTCATCCGCAACGCGGTGAGAAAGTAGACCTGCTCGAGATGGCAACCCGCAACGCCCAGACTGGACTCGAGTCTGAACTGGCGCTGCTCGAGAAACGCGGCGAGAACCCCGGACTCGAGGCACTTAAGGAAGTTCTGGCACTGCCAGAACGCCCGTGGCGAATCGAAGGCTATGACAACAGCAATTTATTTGGGACACACATTGTTTCGGGTATGGTCGTTTTTGAAGGCGGACGCGCCCGCAAAGGTGAGCATCGGCGATTTAAGGTCAAGGGTTTAGACCGTCCAGACGACTACGCCAGTATGCGCCAAACCGTGTTGCGGCGTTTTACGGGCAGTTTATCAGAGAAATTACCAATGCCAGACCTACTGATGATTGATGGTGGACGCGGGCAGGTCAATGCCGCCCTTGATGCCTTAAAAGAAGCTGGGGTGCAAGTGCCAGTTGTGGGGCTTGCCAAACGCCAAGAAACCCTGATTCTACCCAGTATCTACGGCGCTCAGTGGTGGCTTAGCAGTGGCTCGGAAGTCGGTAAGAACCGCGAAGTCCGCCTCCTCGAGACCCACCCCGCCTTAAGAATGATGATTGCGGTGCGTGACGAAGTGCATCATTTTGCGATTACTTATCACCGCAAGCTGCGTGCCGAAGCGATGATGAAATCGGTGTTTGATGATGTAGCAGGGATTGGCGAGAAACGCAAAGACGCGCTTTTGGAGCATTTTACCAGTCTCGAGGAGATTCGTGCGGCAAGTGTAGAGCAAATTGCGGGTGTGCCAGGCATTGGCATAAATTTTGCCAAAGTGATTAAGGCTCATTTTCAAGAAAGTGTTGCGCCTAACTTATAAAGCAAACCCAAATGCTCGAGAATGCGTTCATCCAACTCGAGCATTAAATCGTCTGGTACGAAACCAAGTCGTTTAGCAAAACGACCAGTACTGACATGACGAATCAGATTAACTTGGGCTTTGCTGTCTTTATTTAAGCCAGTTCGTTCAAGTGGCAATAAAAGATCATGCCTAAAAATTCTTTGGATACTACTCGAGATTGGAACAACCACCAAAACATCTGTATTGGCATTGGCAATGTTATTACTAACAACAACACTTGGATGAGAATAACCTACTTCGCCTTCTCGAGCCGTTCCAAAGTGAGTAAAGTAAATATCACCACGCCTAATGAGACTCACAGCCACTCGCTTCCATCACTCAATTCCAGTCCATCTGTATTATCAATGGCAAGAAGTGGGTCTGGATTATGACCTTGTTCCTCCGTCCACGCTCGGTAACTTTCCTCGAGTTCTTTTTCACGCAACGCAATCAAAGCTGCACTAAAAACATCGCTGCGGCTCGAGAGTTGCTGTTGGGCTTGGTATTTTTCAGCATAACGTAACAAATTAACTGGCACACTGATGCTAATTTTTTGATGAGGCTGATTCATGCGACCAAGTGTACTACTTTTTGTGCGACTCGAGTCATAAAAAAGGAATGCAAACCAAAAAGCTGCGTTCCTAAAAAATTATTTGACTGGTTTTTTACTTAATCCCGACATCTGCGAAAACAACGGGTCTTTAATCAAGGACGGCAGGGTTGAAATCACTCGAGATGGAATGGCATCCATGGTGGCGAGAACCCGGTGTGGTGCGCCTTTGCCTAGGGCAGTTTTAATAATGACTTCGGCAACTTTTTCGGGTGGTGTGCCGCCAACCGTTCCCCACATCGAGGATTTAATAAAGCCCTCGAGGTACGGTTTCCAGTCTGGGTTTTGTTCCATGGTGGCTTCTAAGCCTTTTTGAGCTGTAGCCGCAAAGGGGGTTTTCATTGCGCCCGGTTCAATGATAATCACATCCACCCCCCAAGGTTTTAACTCGAGCCGCAGACTGTCCGAGAGGGCTTCTAGGGCAAATTTAGAGGCGCTGTATGCCCCCATAAATGGTGTCACCACAAAACCATTGGTACTCGAGATATTGATGATTCTGCCAAAACCACGTTTTCGCATCGCGGGTGCAAGCGCCCTAGCAAGGCGCAGTGGTCCAAAAGCATTGACTTCAAATTGCAGCGTCACTTCACTAAAGTCTTGTGCCTCGAGTGCGCCCGGTTTGGCAATTCCAGCCACGTTAATCAGGAGGTCTATCTCATGCCCAGCACTTTTAATCGTCTCGAGGGCTGAGGCAATACTGGCATCCAAGGTGACATTCATGGCGACTTTATGGATGGTGTCTGGCAGTTCGCTGATCGTCTCTAAAGTCATGTCGGTTGCCCAAACAGTTAAGCCTTTGGCTTGCAACCCCTGAGCGATAGCCTGTCCGAGTCCACTGCCCGCCCCAGTTACAAGGGCAGTGCTTGGCGTTTTGACGTAGCCTTTAGAACGCAACCATGTTTCGGTTTCTTTCATTCCAGTTTCTAAATCAATTTCTGGTTTGAACCCAAGCACTGTTGCGGCTTTTTCGCCACTAAAATGGGCGCGGCTGGTCATCACACCAACCATTTCTGCCATCACTTGAGGGCGTTTGCCCATTAAACGACTGGCTTTTTCACCTATACCCGCCCCAAAAGTCGCAATTCCAGCCGGTAAACGGCGCAAGGTGGTATTTGCCATTCGTGCATAATGCCCTAGGAAGACATTCCAGGTGGCAGATTCACCCGAAATATTAAAATCGTTATTGGCAGCTTGTGGGTGAAAAGCCGCGATTTCAAAAGCCCGAGCAACATCATCCACATGGACTGGGTTTAGTAAATCCTCGCCATTGCCAATAATCATCGGTGTACCGCTACGAATCATTTCAAAGGGAATGATTGTCCAAGACGGGGCGCTAGGACCGTAAATCATGGCTGGGCGCAGGATGGTCAGTTCTAAGTTTGTGCCTTCGGCGGCGGCTCGAGCCGCAGTTTCGGAGTCGGCTTTGGTATCCGAATACAAGTCTCCGACCTTTGAAATTGGTGAGCGTTCGTCTACCGTACCACCACGCACAGGACCGTAAACCGCCACGCTACTGGCAAGCACAAAGCGTTTTGCGCCAGCTTTAGCCGCTAAGCGCACTGCCGTTTCGACTGACTTAACATTGATTGAAACCGCCAAATCTTCGTTAAATGGCTTCCCCATCCAAGCGGCTAGATGACAGACAATTTCTGCCCCCTCAAGTAAAGTCTCGAGATTGACTTGGCTACGGACATCCCCAATAATTGCCTCGAGATTCGGAGCAGCCAAATTGAGGGCTTGTTGCTCGGTTCGCACCAAAACACGCACCTGATGCCCTGCCGCTAGAAAACGCTTTGTCAGGGCTTGTCCAACTGAGCCAGCCGCTCCAGTAATTGCAATAATTGACATGAATATTTCTCCTCACAGACTCCACCCGAAAGTGTTGTCTGTTTCGTAACAAGGCAGCCTAGCAAAGCTAACTGATAATTCAATGAACTTAACCTTTGGGCTTGGCTGTATAAATCTCGAGGGCAGCCAAGGCAACTGGCTCGAGGTCGTACTGGGCGGCATCGGCATAGGTAGCGGGGCGCATGGCTCGCAATTTTTCGGGTTGACGAAAGTACGGCTCTAAGGTATTTGCGGCTTTTTGAATATCCAAGTCAAAAAGAACTCCATTGACCCCATCTTCTACTAAGTCAACTGCCCCTGAGAGTGGTGCTTTGGCAACCAAAGCGGGTGTGCCAAGGGCTTTACTTTCGATGAGTACCATCGGTTGTAATTCAAATAAACTGGTTAATAAAAACGCATCGCTAGACGCAATCAGGACTGCCACCTCAGAACGCCCTTTGGGTCCTTGTAAATGAATTAAATCCTCGAGTTGAAGGGCTTTGATGCGCTCTTGAACATCCGTAAATAGCACACCACCACCCACAAGCTCGAGTTGAATATGTAGTCCTCGTTGGCGCAGTTCTGCCCAGAGTTCTGGAATCATCATTGGATTTTTATAGGGTGAGAAGTTAATCACACTGCAAATTTGCAGTTTTTTGTCTGGTAAAGGCTTTTCGGCACTCGAGACCGCCCGCCATGCAGTTAAGTCTAGGGCGTTAGATAAATAGCTTGGTTTTTGATGCAGTAAAAGGCTTTGATGCGCGTGATTGACGACAAATTTAGCTGGCGTAAGGCTGATGTCAACCGCATTGTAGGTTGTTCTAAACCACCAACGGGCAATACCACGCAATACACGCCCAATAATGGTCTTGTTGGGGAGTTGTTCAACAATTTCGTGCATGGCTAAGACAGTGGTTGCCTTAGCTTTTTTTGCTAAGCGATACGCCCAAATACCAAGATAAGTCGGACGCATGATATGCACCACATCTGGAATCCAGTATTCTGGCATGGCACTGGCGGCTGGGGGCAATGCCAGCATCACAAAACCAAGTTTACCGACATCAAATCGCTTGGCATTGACCGAAACTTGTCGCACCCCCGCAAGGGCAACCGAATTGGCATCGGGCCAGACCAGCACCACATCCTGCCCTGCTTTTGCCAGTGCCACTGCTAAATTCGCGGTGGATGTTCCAATACCACCAGCTTTGAACCCTTCATCAGAAACGATTAATATTTTTTTACTTGGATTATTCATGTTCACCTTATTCTCAATCTCAAGGAACTTTTTTAAGTGTAAACTACTTTGTGTCAAAACTCGAGCCTGCCAAGAGGCAGTTATGAAAAATGCAGTTCAAGCCATTTTAGTGACAGTTGTCTTATCGGCATTGGGTATTTTTACCTTGCTGGGTTCAGGCAAAACCTTTGATTTGGCGGCGTTCTCGAGCCTTGTAAAAATTCATCCGCTTTGGGCAATGGCTTTTGTGGTCGTGGTGGTTTCGTGGTGGCTGAGTGCTGGTTGGCGAATTCAACTTTTAAGCAACAGCCCCAATGTCAGCTTATGGCGTGCCACCAGAGCTTTTTTGTTGTATTTATTTGGTGCTTCGGTCACACCCAATGCAAGTGGAGCAAATGTGGCGATGGCGTGGTACTTAGCCCAATACACCAATGCTAAACGCGGTACCGCCGTCGCAGTTTTTACCTTAGCACTGGATTTAACGCTGTATGCTTACGCCTTGCCCTTGGCTTTTATCTATTTGCAATGGCAAGGTATTGACCTTAAATTGCCAGTGGTCGGTTCATTACTCGGTATTTTTGTTGGTCTGGGCATGGTTGGTGCAATTGGCTTAGCTTATGGCGTGGCTTTTCAGGCTCACCGTCTCGAGCAGTTGCTTGGTTTTATTTTTCAAATTAAATTTTTAAGACGTTTTCAAGCTGGTGTGGTCCAATTTGTACAAGAAACAGCCACCGCTATGCAGCAAATGCGAACCATGCCTTTTGCAACGCAATTAAAACTGCATTTTGCCACGGCTTTAAGTTTTATGTTGCATTTGGTTGCCGCTAATTTGGTCTTGGCGGCACTTGGTTTAACAGTGCATCATGGTGGTTTAATTGCGGCTCAGGTGATTCTGGTATTTTTTGGTTTTTTTATTCCTACACCCGGCGGCGCAGGTTATTACGAAGTGGTACTTGGTACAACGGGGGCTGCCCTTGGTGTTGCTCCACAAGCGATTGTTCCTTTTGTGCTGATTTGGCGAATTTTATCGTATTACTTGTATGTGCTGATTGGTCCTTTTATTGGTGGTCAGGCGATTCTGGCAAAGGCTCAGAAGGTAACTTAAATTGTACCTGTCCGCGCCCAGATAATTGAAAAGGGGTCTCGAGGTAACGCCGTTCTCGAGCAATCACTTCCATGATTTTCCAAACCCCATGAAATTCTTTGCGCGGGTCATAATCCATGGCAATCCAGCACAATCCCTGCGCCCCAAAGCGGGAAATCTCGAAAATAATCGGATGAAAATGTTTTCGTACCAAATACAGCGCCCCACGTTGCGCCTCGAGTTGAAAATTGGGGTGCTTGGGGGTTGAACCCCCTTCGAGATGCACCACCCGTTCTGGACGAAGTTCCATTCTGAATCCTGCTTTTCTGGCACGCCAACACCAGTCAAATTCTTCGTTGTAAAAAAAGAAATTTTCATCGAACCCACCAACTTTTTCTAACACATCACGGCGGGTCATTAAACATGCCCCAGACAGTACGGGTGCATCAACAGCTTGCTTCATACTTGTCCAGTGCGGCGGATAGAGTGGACCAAAAACCATTTGGCGGGTCTGGTCGCCGTTGAGTAAATAGGGTTGGACTCCACCAATCTGTGGGTTCTCGAGTAAACGCAGTACCATGGCTTCTAGGGCTTCTGGGGTGAGGAACACATCTGAGTTGAGTGTCACCAAAAATTTTCCATGGGCAATTTCAAAGCCTCGGTTGGTGGCATGCGCCCAGCCATAATTTGGTACAGCCAGTAATTTTGCCCACCCATATTGGTCGCGTACCAATTCAAAACTCCCATCGGTACTGCCGCCATCCACCACAATCACTTCGGCTCGAGAGGCGATTTTCTCTAAGATGGTCATGCACTTTTCTAAAACACCAATTCCGTTATAGGAAGGGATAATGATGCTTAACTGCTCAAGCGGTGCTTGCTGGCTGGCTTTTTTTAAGGGCTGACGGGTAAGAGGTGCGTTCATAACGATAACAAAAAGTATCGTTGGATATACTATAAAAGTCAAGTTACATGATGTACACAATAGTCATTCATTTGATATACACAATAGTCATTCATTTGATATACACAACAGTCATTCATTTGATATAGACCCCAACCCCAAACGCAATTTTTCGTTTTGGATGAATCAGCACTTTGCCTTTCCATGCCATACCAACGCTCGAGCCGCCATCTAGGGCAATCGCATCTCTTGAACCAAGTTTGTGCATAATTTTACCTAGTTCACGTAAAGAAAGGCGTTCTCTAGTGCTGACCAGTACAATTTTTTTATCACCTAAGATACCGATTGCACTTCTGGCAGCTTTTGACCAGATGGCTTTGTCGCCGTAGCCTTCGGCTTTTGGGACTGGGTTTATTTGATAGGCTCGAACCAAAATCGGTCCTGTACCAATCAGGGTTTTGAAACCGCGTGGAATTATTTGGCTGTCTTTTGTCCAAAGTAGGGCAGTATTGGCTTTGGTAATCGCCAGCCCAGAACGTAAACGCCCTTGGTTTAACCATTTTCCATCCACCACCAAGTCGCCTACAGGACTAAAAGTCTGCGGATGAAAATACCCACCGTTGAGCATCGCAACCGCACTCGAGCCAGCCACCAAGGTATCAAAGTGTGCGCCTTTTTTGAATAGATTAGTCGGTAACACCGCGCTAACTTGCACCATCGGATGCTCTAAATTGACATGAATCAGTTTGACCGACACACCCAAAACTTTTTTTGACTCGAGTCGAATGCTGTTGCTGCTGGGCAGTGGTTTAATCGGTTCGATAACCCCAAAATCGGGGTCGGAAGAAAGCGGAATCGGTAGCCACTGACTCGGCTCGAGAATTTGAGAAAATGACCCTGATGTGAAGCAAAACAGTACCGATAACAGCATTGGGTTTCGTCTCATGGCATTACTTTACCGTACAAATGTCAGAACTGTACAATCCGCTCATCTGGCTAAGTGCTTTTCAAAATCTAACACCGCATCGGGTTCAAAGTTGCTTTCAAAAAAACGTCGCAGCAAGGCAAAAACCTCGGTAGAATTGTCAGAACTTATTCGGCTGCGCTGATTGTCCAAGGCTTGGTTTGCGCCTCGTCCAAGTTGGTTGGTTAATACGAGCAGCGCCGCCGCCCAAACACGGTCAAGTTCGGCTTGGGCAGTTGCCCGCACTTGTTCGGCTAGGGCTTCAAATAAATCTTTGGGCGCTCGAGCCGGGGCATGAACCAAATGCAGTTTGCCCTCGCGGAATTCTTCGGGCAAGGGCGGCGGGAACAGGTTCTGACCACGTTGATACAGCCACGCTTGTCCGATTTTGCCATTCTCGAGAATCAGCGTGCCGCTAAAGCGTTCCTCCTCGAGATTGCGGATTAGATTCTGGCTGCTGACAATTCTAGCATCTGCCCCAGCCACGCGCACCGTCCCAAGGGTAAAGGCAAGCACGGCTGGAATGGCATCGGTTGGGAGTTTATAGAGTGCCACACCGCCTTCGGCTATTTTTTCAAGCAAGTGCAAATAGGCATCTATGCCGACTTCGCAACCCAAAGGTGCATATGTCCAAGCCTCGAGTAAGCGCCCCTTAAAAAAAATCAGGATGCCGCGCAGTTCATGTCCTATTTTGGCATGGGCAAAACCGGTAAATTCTGATTCACGTAAACGCAGTACAAATTCGTTGGTTAAAAGTTTACCCGGAACCCACTCAGAAAGCGGGTCGGTCTGAGGCAAAAATTCAAACAAATACCCAAGCAAGGCAGCCGAAAAAGAGTCCAACACGCCACGCGGATTTGCGTTCAAAAGACCCTCGAGAATCGAATCATAAAATTAAAGAAAAGTCTAACATGACAATCTAATTTTCGAGGCGCTCTCGAAATTGTTGCAAGAACACCGTGCCGTAAGTCTCCTCGAGCCAAATTTCAATCGTTTCTTGCAAGCGCTTTGGGTTGTTTTGGGCTAACCAAGCATGATTGGCTTCTAAAAGCGGTTTGGCATTGATTCCAAGATGATCAATCAGTTGGTTCTCGAGGGTGGCTCGTAACAAATGCACTCGAGCCGTTGTTTCATTTTCGGCTTCCATAACCGCAAACTGCACCACATCCTCGGGTTTCTCGAGTGGGTTATGTAAAATATGTAGCCTACCTTCTTTGAATGTTTCTGGAAGCGGCAAGTTTTGCAAGGCTATGCCTTTGGAAAAATGCCATGCTTGGGCAACCGCGCCATTCTCGAGCAGTACCGCCCCAGAAAACTGGGCGGCGCTTAATTTCTCGAGCAGCGACACACTTTGAATATCGGTAGCGTTATAGGTTTCTATTGCTTCAGACAGGGTTAAACCAGAAATACTCGGTAGTAGGTCAACAGGCAACACAAAAAAACGCACTGAGGCAAATTCAAGCATCGGGAGTAGATTGCGGTATGCCTCGGCACGGTTTTCTAAGCCACCCAATGCCCTGCGCCATGCCTCGAGCGCCTGCCCTTTGTAAAAAAGAATCCCACCCAACCATTCTTGTTCTAAAGCAAACACCGCAAACCCTGTGAATGCCTCGGACTGCATTTGCTGCATCATGTTGGAGTCCAGTAACTTACCCGGAATCCAATCTGAATGCGCTTGGGTTTGCGGTAAGAACTCGAGCAGGTAAACCATTGCCTCGAGTGAAATTGTGTCTATTGCGCCTCTGCCAGCCATATGTTTTAGTCTACCCCATTGGCACAATTGTCGCTGTTTATTATCAATTTGGTTTGCTACAGTGCTTAGGCTAGATATGGAGACGAATGAGTTATTGGCGTAAGCACTTAAAACCCCTGTTAGATGATGAAATCGGTACAATCCGACGACATGCCTCAACCCGCGTTGCCCTTGGTTTCCCCAATCGCTACTCGGTTGGCATGGCGAGCCTTGGTTATCAAGTGATTTACCGCATGTTTAACGAAGAAGAAGGCTTTTCTTGTGAACGCGCTTTTCTGCCCGATGACCTCGAGGCATTCCAGAAGTTTGGCGAACCACTGCCGATGCTCGAGAGCGGCAATCCTGTCGGACAAGCCGATATGGTGGCGTTGTCGGTCAGTTTTGAACTAGACCTAACCAACATCATTCGTTTTCTCGAGGCGAGCAAAATTAACCCGTGGCGAGAAGAGCGCGACGAATCTGACCCAATTATTATTGTTGGAGGTCCATTAACCTCGAGCAACCCGTACCCCGTTGCGCCATTTGCCGATATTATCTGCATTGGCGACGGTGAGTTAATTGTGCCAATCATTGCCGAGGCTTGGCGCGAAGCATCATCTCGAGCCGAATTTTTATCTGACCTTGAAGGTAGACCGGGAATTTACTTACCAGACCGCATGAAACACGAACCGCTTTGGGCAACTGCCCCCAAAGAAATGCTCCCTGCTTACAGCCAAATTGTCACACCGCACTCGGAACTGAGCAACATGTACTTGGTCGAAGCCCAACGCGGCTGCCCTCGTCCGTGTACGTTTTGCCTTGCTCGCACGATGTACGGACCAAACCGCAACAACGAAGCCAATGATTTGCTGGCGTGCATTCCCGATTGGGTCAAAAAAGTCGGCTTGGTCGGCGCGGCATTATCGGACTTTAAGCACACCAAATACGTCGGGCGCACCCTAACCGAACGCGGCGTAAAACTTGGAGTCTCGAGTATTCGGGCGGACACGGTAGACGAAGAACTGGCGCAAATTTTGCGCGACGGTGGCTTACGCAGTTTCACCGTGGCATCGGATGCGCCAAGCCAGCGCTTACGTGACTGGATGAAAAAAGGTATTTCGGAAGCCGATTTATTACGCACCGCACATTTATCTAAAAAACTGGGCTTCTCGAGCCTCAAGGTTTATATGATGATTGGCTTACCACCCGAGAACGACGACGACATCACCGAGCTAATTGAATTCAGTAAAAAACTCTCGAGCATCACCAAAGTGGCAATGGGGATTTCGCCTTTTGTACCAAAGCGCCACACCCCGCACCACGCCGACCCGTTTGCTGGGGTGGATGTGATTGAAAAACGCTTTAAGCGAATTCAAAAAGAACTGCGCCGCGACCTCGAGTTACGAAATGTATCGGCAAAATGGGCATGGGTCGAACAAGTGATTGCTCGAGGCGACGCAAGCATCGGCAAAGCCGCTTACCTTGTCAAAGACAATGAATCGTACAGTGGTTGGTTAAAAGCCTTAGATCAGATTGGTTGGAAAGATGAGTACATGCACAATTCTGTGACTTTTGAGCAGCAACCGGGACAAATTATCAAACCCGCCGCGCCAATGTTCTACGCTTAGGAACTGTCCTAAAAAGATTTCCAGATTTAAGGATATATCATCTCATACCAAATTTACTTAGATAGTATTTAATCATCGAGCCAGCTAAAACCAGCCCGACCACGAACCAGTTCAGGATTCTGCATCAGAAAAGCACAACGGTCACACAAAATATCTTCCAAAGCATCCAAATCAGCAAAGATA
>JANNVX010000066.1:0-18186 GCA_031414595.1 Deinococcales bacterium | reverse complement strand
ATGCTCATTCCCTCTTGCTGGGCGAGCTTTATGGCTTGTTGCTTAAATTCTAGGGTATATGTTTTCATTTGCTTTGACATCATAGTCTCCGATTTCATTTTGAAACCGACCTTCATGTCCACGAAAGTGTACTCTTTCCAGACTTAAAGGCAGGTCATTTGGATGCACTCATGGCAGAGGCACAAGCAGATTACAAGGCTGGACGGGTTTCAAAACGGTGAATCACCAAACTACACCGAGATTCTGGGCGTTTTATTACGCATTACCGCTCGAGATTCAGCGTTTAGCTGATAAGCAATACACGCTGCTCGAGGAGAATCTAAGGCATCCATCACTGCATTTTAAGGAAGTCGGAAAAGACCTCTGGTCGGCGAGAATCAACGATTCATACTGAGCATTAGCAATTAAAGTACCCACGGGTTACTTATGGTTTTGGATTGGGTTACACAACGAGTACGAACGCTTGATTAAACGTCGGTAAAACTTGAGAAAACCTCACCAACTCGAGATGGGATTCAAAGCACAATTTTTTAGCGTGGCATAGGCACAAGCCAACGTGCTTTTTCGATGCTCGAGGAGAGAACTCTTAAATACGCCGCTTTGATGTCCGAACGCGCTTTTGTTTTGTACCAGACTGCTTTATTGTCTGTTCAATTCCCTCAAGGTTTGGGGGCACAGTCAGTTCCGAAAGTGTGATATTCAAAGCTCCAGCTATACGCAACAGCAATAGGTTTTGTACATTTTGCTTCGAGGAAGTACTTGATATTTGCACAAAACTTAATACCGAGGGGATTTACAGTTCAATAAATCGAGGAACGTTTTCATCGCATTTAAAAGGTGCAGGCATATAAGGTTCACCCAAACACGTTATATATTGTTGTAGAGATTCGTAATTCTTGGAACAAGCAATGTGGTAAAAATTGGTACTGTTCCATGAAATATAGGCATAAGCAAAATGGGCTTTAGCCGCTTTGAAGAAAGTGTCTAAAGCCACTTGCCCATTCTCCATTGTTACCAGCATATTCGATTTCTTCCAGCCAATAGCTTCGGCTGAAAAGTACTTTGTCTTATGAAGTTGGTCTTTGACTTGCTCGCGTCGTTGGTACTCTGTGGGGTCTGGGTGATTGAATTTCTCTTCAAAAACGATGATACCGTCTGGTTTGAGTACCCGAATAAGATACGCCATTTGTTCTTCTCGTTCTGGTCCATAGAATTGAAAAGTTGTACTCTCATGTATCATGTCGAACCCGTTTCTGAAGTAGTCCCAATTGGGATACGTGGCTAAGAGTTCGGGTGTGATGTCAACGAAGGGACCTAAATGAAATTTGGAAAATTCATTCCGCAAAGCGGCATAAAAATTTCGTTCATTGACTTTACTGGGCGAGTCTGTCAAGGTTCTGACAAGTCCATTTGTATATTCTGCTATTGTTCTTCCGTCCTTACCCGTAGAACTTGTTTCGTAATAGGCAAAAAACGGATTATCTTTTGTAACTCGTTGTTCGGCATAACGACAAACTGCTAAACCCATGCGACAGGCTTCTTCAAGAGCAAGGGGTATGCTGCCGCTAAAATGTTTCCCAAAAGTCGTAATATTTGACTTTAAAAGCTCAAAGTAGGCTGCAGTTTCCACATCGCGCCTCAAAAATTCTGGCGCAACCATTAGCGGGACATCTACTTTTTGGATGTTTCCTTCGGCAATTTCTTCAAAATGCTGCCATAAGGTCGTCACACGGGGACCTTGTAGGCTCATTTGGCGGATTTTTTCGTAATCGTAATTTTTTTTCATTTTACTTTTTGTTAAAATCTTAGTGTGTAGGAGGGGCTTTGCCCATCTTTCTTCTGTTCGAGCCTGTGCCTTTGTTGCAACATCTCATCAATCGCTCTCGAGCCTCTGTTCAAAGACGACCACTACTTGGGTTTGCTTCATATGCGGCGATTCGCTTATCAATCTCGAGTTTCTGAACATCAGTCAATTCAAATATCGTAGTTTCTCGAGCCGCTTTTGCTCCTGCTCGTATCAGAGCAGCTTCCTTAAGACTTTCGATGAGTAATTTTTTGTAGTTGTGTTTCAAAAATCTAAAACCCTGTAATCTCGAGTAGCCACTTTTAGATATTCTCGAGAATTGAATCAATTCGTTCCTCACGGATTTTTTCAATTAAATCAACACCGTCGAAGTCGGGTAAATTTCCAGTCCAAACAAACACTCCATTGCGTTCAACGATTTTTCCTTGAGCATCCTGAATTGTTTTTTCAGTTGCCACTTCTTCGGACATAAGAACAGCATAGCATCTAAAAACAAAAACGCGCCCAAGCCATAAGCTCGAGCGCATTAAATGTACTGTGTTCTTAAAGTCCTGCACCAATTTCATTGGCGGCACTGATAACCCCTTTAGCCGTGGCTTTATCAAGGTCAATTTTAGCTTTAATCCGTTTGAGTGTGGTCACTTCCTCGAGTCCGCGTTGATCAAGCGTATCGGTAATAAATTTAATCTCGCCTTGGATGTTCGGAATCACAATCTGCTCGAGCGCATTTACACGTCTCGAGGTTTTCTTGATTTCCTCACCAATACGTCGCAATTTATTTTCTGTAGCAGCAACTTTAATAATTGCTTCGACCAAATTCTGGAACTGAGCGGCTGCCTCGAGCGTCCGCGCCCCAGCCCCAATCGGTGAGAAAGGCAATTCTTTACTAAAAGTAGGTTGTTGTATTTTAGGAATTTTAACCCCGTAGATACTTTCGACTTCCAACTCAAGATTTAACCCACTTGGTTTAGCCAGCGCCAAAGATTCCACAGCTTCGGGTGAATCCCAAGCCTTCGCCACAAAAAGCGCAAAGTAAGCATCTTTACTCGACTGCTGAAGCATTTCTCGAGCCGCCAGAGACTCTTTTACCAGCGCAAAAAACTCGCCAATCAAAGCGTCACGTTTGCGTTTAAGAAGGTCAGCCCCTTGAACTGCCAGTCGTCTCGAGCCACGCCGAGCCAGTAAGTTCGAGCGGGTTGGACTGATTTGTTCTGCCATATGTTCACCTCCTTAAAGAGGTTTTTGTAGGGGCGAACTTTATGTTCGCCCTGCTTTAAGCGGTGACAAGCTCTGAAAGTTTCTGCGTTCCGTAGTTCGTTTCGATAAATTCCTTGCGGATGCGTTTGAGTTCGCTCTTCGGGAATTCGGACAACAATGCCCATGCAATGTTCAGGCTGTCTTCAATTGAACGGTTGGCTTGTCCTTGGTTGATGAAGGTTTTTTCAAAGCCATCGGCAAAACGCAGGTACTTTTTGTCGTTATCAGTCAAGGCATCTTCACCAGTAATGGCAACTAAGCGGCGTAAGTCCATCCCACGGGCATAAGAAGCAAAGAGTTGGTCGGCGACTTCTTTGTGGTCGGCTCGAGTCTTGCCCTTACCAATACCATTGTTCATGAGGCGGCTTAGGCTTGGTTGAACGTTAATAGGTGGGTAAATACCAGCGCTATCAAGGTTACGAGCCACGTAAATCTGCCCTTCGGTGATATAACCAGTCAAGTCTGGAATCGGGTGAGTGATGTCGTCGCCGGGCATCGAAAGAATCGGAATTTGTGTGACCGAACCGGGTTTACCGTGGATTACACCAGCGCGTTCGTAAAGCGAAGCCAAGTCGGTGTACATGTAACCGGGGTAGCCACGTCGTCCAGGGATTTCTTCTCGAGCGCCACCGATTTCACGCAGCGCTTCGCAGTAATTTGTTAAATCGGTCAGGATTACCAGTACGTGGTAGCCATGCTCGAATGCCAAATACTCGGCGGCAGTTAATGCCATACGTGGGGTCAGAAGGCGTTCTACAGTTGGGTCGTCGGCTTGGTTCAAGAACAGCACCGAACGGGCAAGTGCGCCAGTTTGCTCGAATCCCGATACGAATTGGCTGGCTTCGCGTTGAGTAATACCCATGGCAGCAAAGACCACGGCGAAACCTTCGCCTTCGCCTAACACTTTGGCTTGACGGGCAATTTGCAAGGCTAGTTCGTTGTGTGGCAGACCAGAAGCCGAGAAAATCGGCAGTTTCTGTCCGCGCACCAAGGAAATATTCACATCAATGCTCGAGATACCGGTCTGAATAAATTCTTCTGGTTTTTCTCGAGAGACTGGGTTAATGGCGCTGCCGTTAATTGGCAGGCGTTTTTCGGCAACCACGGGTGGCAGTCCGTCAATTGGTTTGCCGATTCCGTTGAAGCGACGACCAATCATTTCTTTACTTACGCCAAGTCGGGCGACATCTTCGACTAACGAAACGGTGGTGGTCGCAAGGTCTAAGCCCGAGGTTTCCTCGAAGACTTGAAGCACAGTATATTCGTCGGAAACTTCGATGACTTGTCCACCACGAACGCGCTTAACGCCATCGGTAATATCTACAATAGCGCCGTAAGGCAAATCAGAGGCACTTTTCAAGAACAAAAGTGGACCTGAAACGTATTCAACTTCGGTGTATTCTTTGGTTAATAAGCTCATGATTCACCTCCTTTAGGCTTTGGCGCGGAACGAGGTCTCGAGCATTTTCATGTACTCGGCTTGGTAAGCTGGGAATTCGTCTTCGGGTACAAAACGAGCGCGTCCAACTTTTTCGATGGTGGCGGCATCGTCTAAGAAATCGGTGATTGCGCCGCCCTTACTTAGCATTGCGTCGCCAGCTTTGTACAACTCGAGCATCATGTTCATCATGCCGTAGGCTTTTTGCATACTGCAACTTGCATCTACTTTGTCGTAGCCGTTTTGTTGTAAGAAATCCTCGCGCACAATCCGTCCAACCTCGAGACTCAGGCGTTCGTTGTCGGCGAGTGCGTCTGGACCAACCAACTGCACCACTTCTTGGAGTGCGGCTTCTTTTTGCAATAAGTTAATCAGGGCAATACGCTTTTCTGGATAGTCTTTAGCAATGTTTTCTCTGTACCAAGGCTCTAAGATACGGTTGAATAAGCTGTAGCTCTGCGCCCAGTTAATCGCTGGGAAGTGACGAGCGCGGCTTAAACTCGCGTCAAGCGCCCAGAATGCACCAGTGATACGCAAAGTGGCTTGGGTGACAGGCTCGGAGAAGTCGCCACCAGCAGGGGAGACCGCACCAATCACCGAAACGCTACCAGTGTCGCCAGCCAGCGTTGTGACCCGTCCAGCGCGTTCATAGAAAGCGCTAAGGCGCGAGGCAAGGTACGGCGGGTAGCCTTCTTCGGCGGGCATTTCTTGCAAACGGCTGGCGATTTCACGCAGCGCTTCTGCCCAACGGCTGGTGCTGTCTGCCATCATCGAAACGGCGTAACCTTGGTCACGGAAATATTCTGCCAAAGTAATACCGCAGTACAAACTGGCTTCACGGGCTGCCACTGGCATATTGGAAGTGTTGGCGAGCAACAACGTGCGCTGCATTAACGGCTTACCAGTCTTTGGGTCTTCGAGTTCTGGGAACTCGACCAGCACGTCAGTCATTTCGTTGCCGCGCTCGCCGCAACCAACATAAACCACGACATCGGCGTTACCGTATTTGGCGACGCTTTGTTGGGTCACGGTTTTACCTGCCCCGAACGGACCCGGAATCGCGGCTGTACCACCTGCGGTTAATGGACAAAGGACATCCAAAATTCGCATTCCAGTCAAGAACGGTAGGTTAGGCTCGAGTTTTTTGGTGACAGGACGCGGACGACGCACTGCCCAAGTGTGGTACATACGAAGCTCAGTTCCATCCTCGAGAACTGCCATGACATCATCTAAGGTGTACTCGCCAGCCCCAACGATGCTTTTGATTGTGCCAGAAATATTGGGTGGCACAAGAATTTTGTGGACAAAGCTAAATTCTGGAACACTACCAATGCTCGAGCCGCCAAGCACTTTATCGCCAACTTTAGAAGTCGGGGTAAAAGCCCATTTTTGGGTTCTCGAGAGCGATTTTACGTTTACACCACGGGCAATAAAGTCGCCAGAAGCCTCACGGATTTTGTCCAAAGGACGCTGAATTCCGTCAAATACCCCATTGAGCATCCCCGGACCAAGTTCTACCGCGAGCGGCAAATTGGTGGTGATGACTGTTTCGCCCACACATAAACCGTTTGTGTCTTCGTAGACTTGCACGAAGCATTCCTTACCGTCCAGACGAATAATTTCGCCGACGAGTTGCTCTTTTCCAACGCGAACAATATCGTTCATTTTCGCGCCTTCTAAGTCCTCGACGATCACGGCTGGACCGGCAATTTTCTTAATTTTACCTGCCACGTTTACCTCCGGTAAAAAAAGCTGCTAGTTTCTAGCTTCTAGCTTCTCGCTTTTGTTGTTTCCAGACTCGAGTGTCCCCGAGTTTTTTCTTTTTTCAAAACGTTTTGACTTGTTGATGACACGATACTTGCTTTTAAGCTAATAACTAGCAGCTAGTCGCTAGGAGCTTTACAGCTTTATTTCAAATCCGATGGTGCTGCGAACCAATTCTCGCATATAGGCTTTTGCGTCTACGCTGTCAGAAAAAGCGGCGGTCAGGCTTGGAATCGGCAACAATACTGGCAATTGCCGTCCGCGCATTTGGCGCTCGAGTGACTTGGCTGGGTCGGCGATGACCGATTCATCCACCGCGATTAAACCAAAGGAGTTACTTTGAATGGCAGCTTCTAAGGTTTTAATAGCGGTTTCTTTGGTGGCTTCTAAAACATCCACGCCAGCCAGACGAAAGCCCGTGGCGGTTTCGCCATCGGTTAAAACTGCGAGTTTAAGTGCCACGTCCGACCTCCTTCTTAATCACTTCGGTGGGGACATTGTAGAACTTAGCCCTAGCAATTAAACGCGCCAGTGCAACTTCTTGTTCTTTTTCTTTCAAAAAACCAATCACCACGCCAATGCCGAGCGCATCGCCTGTATAGGCTTTTTTAGCATTCTCGAGCATGACACTGCGAACAGCATTTTCGGCTTGTCCTAAGTCGGTGGTCTCAGAGACCCTTGCAAAAGCTGTTAAGCCCTCGAGTCCGCCATTACCAGACACAATTTGGTCAAAACGCGCCTGACCCACTTCTTTGCCACCTTTAACAAAATACAAATCAGAATTGGCACTGACACCCGAGGCTTTTAATTTCATGGCGGTCAGCAAATTTGCCCCATCTACTTCACGGCGCAAATAATCTTTTAGGACACCCGAGTCTGCGCCTTTGATGGCGGCGCTGTAATAGGCTTGATCAAGGGCAACCTCGTACTCGAGCAGGTTGTTATCGGCGGTTAAAACTTGGGCGGCTTTTCTAAAAGCACTGGCAAGCGGTGAAGCATTGACTCCAGCCACTCCCGCCAAGTTGCCAATATCAGAAGCACTGGCTAAGGCTTGTAGCACCACAGGTTTGAGGCTACCGGCTGGGGTTAAATTCGCCATAATTTCATCGGGACTGCGCCCACCGATTTTTCCTCGAGCCACAGCTTTTAAGTTCAGTAAGTCGTAACGGGCAAACAGCAGCGCAATGTCTTTACCTGCCGAACCCGTTCCCATACCGACAATTTTTTGGGCGGTATTAAAAAAGTTTCTGGAAAGTGCTGCATCGAGTTGCACTAAACCCGCACCACTGGCGGTGGCATCACCTAAATCGGCACTCATGCTGGTCTCGGACAGGATTCTTAAAAACTCAGAATACGAAGCGGCGTTAATCGCTTCATCGAGTTTCTTGGTCACCAATCCAGAGTGCATCACCCGCACTCGAGCATTGATATAACCATAATCATCTGGCATAAGAATTACCCTAAGACCTTTGCGACATCGGACAACAAACCGTCTTTGGCTCTGGCTAAACGACCTAAAAGCGTATTGGTGACACTGCTCGAACCACTAAGTCCAACACCGCGAACACCGGTCTCAATCGCATTATTGGCATGAACTTCGATGTTTAAGCCAGCCGCCGTAACAGCTTTTTTGGCAATTTCAAGGTCGCTTGAATGCACCTCGAGTTTTGATAAACCACCAAGCGCAATTGCGGCTTCGCGGATGAGTTTCTCGAGAACATTGCCGTACTCGGCAGATTTTGTAAAATTACGCAATTCCGATTCGGCACTGACAAAGGCTTGCTGACTTGCACCGTGGCTCGCTCCGAGCTTCAGCGCTGAACCCTCGAGGTCAGACGCGCTTTTGGCACGTACCCTCGCGGCGGACAGTTCATTCTCGAGCGCACGACGCTTACCCTCGAGAATGCTTTTCGCTTGCTCTTCTGCCTGTTTCACGATGCCATCAGCACGACTGCGAGCTTCTGCCAAAATCGTTTCGATTTCGGCACTGGCTTCGCTTTCGAGCAGTTTGGCAAGGTCTGCCATATTAGACCTTACCGGCAAGTGTATTGGCAATCAAAAATCCGAAAATAACGATGGATTCTGGGAGCGCCAAGTAAACAATCATTTGACCGAACATACTTGGTTTTTCGGCAACTGCACCGGCGGCTGCCGCACCAATTTGACCCAGACCGATACCAGCCCCAACCCCAGCCAAACCGAGTGCCAAGCCAGCACCAATGGCGGCTAAGCCGTTACCGTCGCTTAAACCAGCGACGACTTCACCTTCGGCAAGACCGAGGCTCGAGAGAAGGGCGATAGCGAGGACGGGCAGGGCGTAACGAACATATTTCTTCATGGTGTTTCCTCCGAAATTATTTTGCGACATTTATTTGCCGCTAAGTTTGGCGAGAGGGCGGTAAGCGCGACCGTTGTGGTCGTAGTATCCGAACTTGGTAAAGAATTCAACGTAATGTAAACGAAGTGGGGTAAGCACGTGACCAATAATCGTAAAGGCAATAAACAGTAAATGCACAATACTGGCGGCAATCACACCAAGGATAACCCCCGGTACACTACCGATTTGATTGCCCAATGCCCAGCCGGTATCGGTGGCAAGGTTTGCCAACACCGCGCCAGACAGACCCACAGCGTAAAGCCGTAAGTAAGACAGTACGTTGCCGAAATTGGTTGGTAACTCGAGAACCATAAACATCAGTTTTTTCGAGAGAACTCCAAACAGCACTAAAACTGCCAGTAGACCCATTTGAACCGGGAAAACCCAACTTGGGAAAGTCCAACCCAAGGCAAATTGACCGACCCAAGGCAACATTGCAACCACGCCCAAGAACATTCCAATACCTTCGTAAAAATGCGGCATATCCTTGTGTTGATATCCAAGTTTTGCCCTGAGTAACCAACCGCCAAGCACTTGAATCACACCTGGAATCAAAGAAATCAAGAGCATAATCGCAGTGGCACTCGAGGAAACACGGTGAAGCGGCGAAGTAAACAGCGCACTGTGTTCTTCGCCAGCAAACTTAAAAATCCCCAGATGCTCGCCGAGTGTGCCGAATAATTCTCCGAAAACCACACCAAAAATAATGCTCGAAATACCCATCCAACGCAGTACATGCGAAAGATTCTCGAGGACTGGCGGTGAGAGTTTAGCCCCAAATAAATCAATGCTGATGGTTTTACCCGCTTTGGCTTGACCAGCCAACCAAAACGATAATGCCACAGAAATAGCACCTAAGCCAACATCACCGATAATCCAACCAAAAAACAGTGGGAAGCACAGCGCCAAAACCCAAGTTGGGTCGAATGTGCCGTAGGCTGGAAGTGGCAAAATACCAATCAGCATTTCAAATGGCTTGACAAAACTGTTGTTGACCAATTTGACTGGCACATGGTCGGCATGATGGTGCGGCGCATCCGAGAATTGATAAATGACTTGACCTTTAAGTGGGGTCAATGCCTGCTCGAGTTGGGCATGATTGGCTTTTGGAATCCAACCACGAAGCGCGAAACCGTATTTGCCAGCCACACTCGAACTTACTGCTTCAAAACGGGCTAATTCGTCTTTGAGTTCAACTCGAGCCGCCGCCAAGGTACTGGCGTGCTTGGCACTAAGCGATTCAATGCTTTGCAAAATACCCTGCATTTCTTCAGGCGAGGTTTTGGCGCGTTGCTCCATTAAAGCAGCCGCATCTGAGTAATTTAAGCCCTCGAAACGCCCGGGAAAACGAAGCTCGGCAAGTCCAACCCTCGAGACTACACTACGAGCCACAGCCGCGTCTTTAGAACGCACTGCCAACAACGCCGCCGAGGTTTTTGCAACTGGATGATGACCAAGTTCAAAGTCTATTCCAGTCTCAAGCAGCGCAGAGCGCAACTTATCTTCTTCTTTTTTGTCGGACAAGGTAAAACCAATTGCCGTCAAACGACCACTTTTGCCTAAGCCACCCGCCAATTCGCCCAAAGTACGTGCCACGCTTTGAAAACTACCAATGGCTGATAGTTCTTGGGACAACTCGGATTTCTCGAGCGCCAAGACATCAGAACGGCTTCCCACTTCTTCAAGCAACGACTCGAGATTGACCCCACGCAACTTATCAAAGTCTGGTGTGGCGTTTGATGCGCCTAAAGCTGCCAGAGCAGATTCGGCTCGAGCCAACATCCGTTCTAAACTGGCTTTACGGGTTGCATCTGCCCCAACTAAAACCCCTTTGGGGATTTCACTGTCTTCCAAAGGGTCAATTTGTACTACGGCTGCGTCTTGCAGCGCTCGAATCACTTCGAGGTTATCTCGTTTGCGTCCGAGAATCAGGATTTCGGACATATCTGCAATTGCCATTTCCGAACTCCTTTTAAGGTAACACCTTCGAGACAATTACCTGTACTGCACCAGCAATTTTACCTGCGGCGGCACTCGAGACAGCATCAGCCGCGCTTTTTGCAGCACTCATGCCCGCTTCAAAAATGGATTTCTCCTCGCCTTCACGCTTTTGCTTATACTCGGTTTCCAAAGTATTTGCGTCGCTTTCGGCTTTTGCCAGTAATTCCTTGGCTTTACTTTCTGCATCAGACACAATTTTCAGCGCATCCTCTTTGACCTGTGCAACCTTTGCACTCAGTTGCGCTTCACGCATTGCCAGTTCTTTCAAAACACCCGTATTGGCTTCCAAGACCCCTCCTCCTTCCTTCCTTCGTGCGACACGACTCCAAACAACGCTTAAGCCATGCGCGAATAAGATTTTCTAGCCTAACCAAAACAGCCTACCCGAAAACCCAAAGGACAGACAGGGAATTTAGGTACTAAACGCTGCGTACAGTTTCCTAAATTATTATGAGGACATATGCCCAAAGAAGGCAGAGGGCAAAAGGTTTAGGGATTAGGTGGGCGGAGTTTAATTTTACGAAAACTCGAGTCTGAGGCATCGAAAATGGTCAATTCATGGGGTTTCACTTCAAAACCAAGCAGCAGATGCAACGCTGAAGTCGCCATTAAAGAACCAATCACACCAAGAAGAGGTGCGAACACACCGATGGTATCGCAGTTCTCTGTTGGGGCGGCATCGGGGAAAGCATGGCGCAAAGTTAGACTCGAGTTAAAAATAGCTGTCATACCCGTAAAGCCTTCGGCTGCTCCCCAAACCCATGTTTTATGAAGACTCGAGGCGGTATCGGATATTAAAAGCCGTGTTTCAAAAGTATCGGAGCAATCTATTGTAACTGTACTCGAGGTGATTAAGTCCGAAGCGTTGCTCGAGTCAAATTTACCAACTGGCTCGAGACGCACTTCTGGATTCAGGGCTTTTAAGCGCTTTAAGGCTAATTCGAGTTTTGGCTGCCCAATATCTGGTGAGCTATACAAAAATTGGCGTTGCAAATTAGAAAGCTCCAAAGTATCGGCTTCGGCAATCCGCACCCGACCCACACCACTCGAGACCAAATAAGTTAAGACTGGACTGCCCAAGCCACCTGCCCCAATCACCAAGGCGCTCGAGTCACGCAAACGCTCTGTGCCATTTAAGCCAATTTCAGGCAGAAGAATCTGTCTCGAGTAACGTTTTAATTGCTCACGGGTGAAAGACATTAGGTATCCCTTTTATTTGACATAAATCCAGTCATGCGCTATTATCCTCATCAGTCAGGGGCTAGGGCGTTTCGTTCTAGCCCTTGCCCATTTTCTGGGGAAGAAAAGACCCCAGTAATACGCTCATAATGATTTACAAACCAGAGTAGTGCTTTATTTTGAAGCGCAGCCTTTCCTGAGTTCCTGATGATGTATCCAAAAGCAAGTAATTTACCCCAAATGTGTTCTTTTTGAGTGATTTCTGGAATTGGGCTGTGTTGCAACTGGCGCTCTAAATAATAACGAGCCATCCAGAGTATTGCTTGGTCACGCTCAGACAAGACCTTGTTCTCTCGGGCTAGTCTTTCTTGGTATTCAAAAACATAGGCATGAATATCAGCGATTTGCAACAATGATTCCAGATGGCTTTCTCGAAAAAGTAGTCCTTTAATGTTTGGTAGATGTTGTTTTTCTTGTAAATACTTAAATAGTGTTGAGGCACGAAAACCTTGATTGTCAGAACTATCATCAAACACAATTTCAGCTGTCCAATTACGTCGTTCGAGTTCTTTTTGGATAGCAAAGAGCATTTGGGGAACAGCCCAAGTGATTGGTTGAGCTTGTAATTGACCCATCTTTAGTAATGCTTCTTGGAAATCAGGATGTTTAGACTCTGGAGCATCCCAATGTCTGAAAATATCTGCCATAGTAGGACTACCAGTTACTTGTGGATTATGCAAATCATATGCACCACCCATAAGTAATGTTGGGAGTCTGAATTGATCTTGAATTTGAAATGCAGCATCAAGCCAAGCCACATGAGTTTTCCAATAATCCTTATCTGAACCTTCTTGACCTCTAGGGTATTTACGATAAATCAAATCGCGTTTTGGATGTTCAAGACTATACTTTGCGCTAGAAGGATTGATTAAATCTACAGCGTGAATCTCTGGTAATTGATTGGGATGTTTATGAAAATACGCTTTTGCAAGGTCATAACCCTGTGCTGAGTTCTGAATTTCAAGCAAAATGCGTTGTTGTAAACTTTGCCATCGTTGTTCTAATTCGTGGTGAATACTCAATGGCACAAATACTGCGACTAAGCCAAAGATATTACTCTTGATATGCCCTGTTTCATCAATATAAACACGAGCATCCCAAGTCATCGCCAATACTCTAACAAATTTGTAAAGGCAGGACAATGCAGCGAATAAATTTATAAAATGAACTGCTCGAGAACACGCTGCACAGCTTCAATTGTGCCGCGTCCATTCATTCCAGCCAGCAGCAGAATCTCGAGCCGTCGCGCCCAGAGTTGCGACAAATTCAAATCGAACTGCTCGAGGGCTGGGGTTAGCGCAGCATCCTCGAGCCACGCAATTTCTCGTTCTAACGGCAACCAAGCCGCGTTGCCCCAATACTATTAGCCCCACGTATTGATTATTGTTTGTGATGACATTGCTCTGCCAAGCGTCCCCATGTGCAAAAACCAGATTTGTGGCGCTGTGTGGTTGCAGCATTTCTCGAGCTACACGTAACTCGGCAGGGGAGAGGGAAGAGGCAAAAATAGACTCAAGCAAATGTACTGCCCCATCCCAATACATGGATTCTGGTTTTCGAGCTTCAAAAGGACTGGCATGCAAGCGCTTTAAGTCCAGCAATAACTCGAGCCAGACTGCATTTGGTGAATCGGGCGCAGCGTTCGAGCCGTTCAAACGTTCAAAAATACTGTACTGCTTAGCCCAAGCCAGAGGCTTAGCAGTACGAATCCCAAGGTTTAGGGCATGAAGGGCAATGGCTGCTTCTCTTGCATGGTCAGTGTGTTCGTGCTTAGCGATTCGCACCACATATTTTTTGCCAACGAATACTGCATTGGCAAGACTTATGGCTGGCTCGAGGGTATCGAAAAAACCGTTTTGTTCGAGTAAATCTTCGGGTTTCATAGTGTTGGTGCGGAGGTGTTGCCTTCGACCCAACGCCCTCCAGAACTGGTAATCTCGAGTTTCCAAACGGGCAAGCGCTTCTTGGCTTCATCGAGCATCCACGGGACAGCCTCGAGACAGGCGCGGCGGTGTGGACTGGCAGCCCCAATAAAAATCGAGACTTGGGCAGGTAAGACCGTGCCAGTGCGGTGCGCCAGAACAATTTTTCCAAGTTCAAATTGTTCTCGAGTCTCCAAAGCAATGCGCTTCATCTCGGCTAAGCAAAATGCGGGATAGGCTTCATACTCGAGATGCACAATGATTTCGCCTTTATTTGGGCTTCGGGTGCTGCCCGTAAACATGGCTTGTCCGCCCCATTCGGCTTTGGTTAAGTGTGAATGGAGTTGCTCGAGATTTAATGGTTCTCCCGTGACCAAAAAAACATCTTCGCTCGAGCCTCCTGCTAAAGGGGTCTCTGAGCCACCCGACACGGGGGGTATAAAAGCTAGGGTATCCGCATCTTTAAGAATTTGTTCTGGGGCTGCATAGGCGTCGTTGACTGCAATCATGCTGCCGCGTAACTCGAGGCTGAACTGAGCCGCAATTAAACTCGAGACGACTTGGACACTCGAGCCATCTGGAGCAGTAAAATCAGTTTCGGAAACACCTGCCATACGGCGATGTTGGGCAAAAAAGAGAACTTTAACTTTCATGCTTTTAGTTATACTCGAGATGTGAGTGCATTTGTCACTAAAAACCTAAAATTAGACGAGTCAGGTTTGATGCTTCGTAAGAATGAACCGAGTCGTAAACTCTGGCTTAATGGTTTTAATGATGTCCTCGAGCTTTGCGCCTTTGCCACCAAACCCGATATTCCAGTGGGCTTATCGGATTTATCTGCTTTGCGCGATTATTACCAAAAAGCGGCTGCAACCCAGAATGCGGAGTTACTCGAGCTAGAAGTGAGAACAGTCTGCGGAGTTAAAGCCATTCGGATTGTTATGCGACAAAAAGCCAAACCGACTGGGTATGCTTTTGTCTCGAGTCTGGCATTGCTTTTTCAAAATGGCAGTTTTGTCCTAAAAATCCAAGCCCTCGAGACGTTTACTCGAGATGACTTGAGCGCCAAAAGCGATGCAAGTTATCCTGCACATGGTTTAACAAGGGTGCGGAGTGAATTAACGCGGCTCGAGCAGACTATTCAACTCGAGCCGTGTATTTTGCAAGAAGCAAGTTTTCTTAAAAAACCATTCTGGAAGTTTTGGTGATGTGTACAGTTGATTACTGAAACTTGTTTTTATGAATGCAAAATTAATATTTAAAAACCTATAAATTAAAAACCACATTACAGCGTTCAAATAGTTTTATTTAGCCGAACCCCATTGATTGATAAAGCATTGACAGTCACAATCACCGTGGAGGCACTCATCAAAAGAGCAGCCCATTCTGGACGCAACAAAATCCCCAAAGATGGGTACAACACCCCAGCCGCAATTGGAATGGCTAAAACATTGTAAATGGCTGCCCAAAATAAATTCTGCACAATTTTTTGCCGTACCACTCGAGCAATCTGAATCCCACTGGCGACACTCGAGGGATCGCTTTTAACCAACACCACATCAGCCGTTTCCACAGCCACATCCGTACCCGCCCCAATCGCAATACCAACTTCTGCCATTGCCAGCGCAGGAGCATCGTTGACTCCATCACCAATCATCGCCACTTTGCGTCCCTCGAGTTGTAAGGCTTTGACTTTATCGGCTTTGTCTTGCGGTAAAACCTCGGCAATGACGGTATCTATGCCAAGTTGTTTGGCGACAGCTTCGGCGGTGCGGGTGTTATCGCCAGTCAGCATCACGGTTTGAATGCTCAGGGCGTGTAAAGCAGCCACTGCATTTTTGGCAGTCGGACGAATCACATCGGCTACGGCAATCAGCCCCAGTAGAATCCCGTCTCGAGCCACATACATCGCGGTTTTGCCTTCACTCGAGAGGCGTTGGCTGCTTGCCTCGAGCGCTTGGGTAGCAATCTTTTTTTCTTGCATCAAGCGCAGATTGCCAATAAAAACTGTTTTTCCTTCCAGACTTGCGCTAATCCCCAGTCCAGCAATCGAATTAAATTTTTCTGGGGCGACCAACTCGAGCTTGCGCTTTTTGGCTTCACGCACAATCGCTTCGGCAAGCGGATGTTGCGAAGACTGGTCGGCACTGGCAGCCACCCGCAATAACTCGAGTGGGTCAGTTCCTTGGCTTGGCTCGAGGTCGGTTACGGCGGGTTTCCCTTGGGTTAAAGTGCCAGTCTTATCAAAAATAACTGTATTGATGCTGGCGGTTGCCTCGAGTGCTGTGGCATTCTTGAACAGCACCCCTTCTTTGGCGGCTCTTCCAACCCCAACGGTAATGGCGGTTGGGGTTGCCAATGCCAGTGCGTCTGGGCAAGCAATCACAATTGCACTGACCGCCGCTGCCAGCGCAAAAACAACGCCTTGAGTGCTAAACAGCATCCAAGCAGTAAAAGTCAGAATTCCAGCACCTAGCGCCACAAAAACAAGGTACTTACCCGCCGTGTCTGCCAATTGTTGGGCTGGAGCTTTGCTGGCTTGGGCATCCTGAACCATCTGGACAATTTTTGCCAAAGCTGTATCTGCACCGACCGCCGTTGCCTTAAATTGAAATGCACCCGATTGATTGACCGTTCCGCCTGTCACTTTTGCACCTGATTCTTTTTGTACAGGGATTGATTCGCCTGAAATCATGCTTTCATCCACATAACTCGAGCCAGACGTGACTGTACCATCGACCGCCACACGGTCTCCGGGCTTAACGATAAGTTCATCACCGACCACCACTTGTTCGAGCGGTACTTGTTGTTCTTGCCCATTTCGCAGCACTCGAGCCGTGGCTGGGGTAAGTTTGAGCAGGGCTTCGACGGCTCGCCCTGTGGCAAACCTCGAGCGCATCTCGAGCCAATGACCAGCCAAAGAAAAAGTGGTCAGCATCGCGGCGGCTTCAAAAAAGACATCGCCACCCAAAAACACCGTGGCAGCCACAGAATACAAATAAGAAACCAGAATGCCCACGGCAATCAGGGTCATCATCGTTACATCAGCTTTTTTGAGCGAATTCCAAGCACTCGAGGTAAACGGATATGCCCCCCAGAAGACAATTGGTGTGGTCAAAATCAGCCCAAACCATTCCATGCTTAAACCAAACGGTGGATCGAACGTAAAACCAATGCCCATTCCGATAGGCGAGAACAGCACCACTGGAATGGTCAGCACTAAACAAACCCAGAAGCGCCGCAGCATATCGCTAACCATACTTTTATCATGACCAGCGTGTTCGTTGTGGTTGGCTTTTGGTGGCATCGCAGCGTGACTCGAGTGATTGGTAGTTACTTTGGCTGGACTTTCTGGGGCGTGGTTATGCTGCATAAACTCCTTTTGGGTTTTTTGAGATGTTAATAGGTGGCATACCAAGTTTCTGAGGTTGTGGTCAGTTCTTGGGGGGTGGCTGCCCATTTTTTCCACCATGGCTGCCCAAACTCACCGACAATTTCGGCAAGACGCTGTACCCGTTCTCGAGCCACAGACTCGAGCCAATGCCGCCGCTCCAAGGCAGATTCAATTTGCATGGCTTCTTGCCAAACAGCGCGACCTGCTAAAAAACCTGATGCCCCCGCAGTACAGGCAATTCGTACTTGAATTGCAAATTCGTCAAAATCAACCCCAGCCGAAAGCAAAATCCAAGGGGCGCTCGAGGCAGCGTTCTCGAGACTCCAATCTTCTAAAAATTCGGTTATCCGAGTGCCACCCTCAGTGGTGTAGCCACTGGCTTCAATACCGACCAGTAAACCTGTACTGCGCGGTAAATCGGTGCTGGCAATGACTTGGGCTGCTCCGTAAATGGGGTCAAGCAGTACAGCACTCGAGACTGGAGCAAGTGCTACGGTTAAATCGCGCTTATACGCCGTCAGCATTTGGGCGCTGACCAGATTGGGTGTGCTTGGCTGAATCATGCGCTGCATCGAAGCTCGGTGATCCATTGCTGTCATTGCAAAAAAACCTTGGTCAGTGGCAATTTGTTGTAAGCCACGTAATTTACCAACAGTTAGGGTGTGCATGATTTAACGTCCTTGGAAGGTACTTGTTATTAGCCCAGACCGCGCTTAATGACCTCGAATTCCTCGGAAGTGATTTCATTTTTTGCGAACCTCAGACGTGCGGTCTCGAGGGCGGGGTCGTTTTTGATTGTGGCTGGTAAATCTTTACGCTTGGTGTCGTCCGAGAACCAACGCAAAACCATTAGGATTTGTCCGTAAATAACTTCCCTATTTGGAAATGATGAAACATTGTTTCCTAGCAGGACAGACACAGGGGTCTGTCCCTACAAAATCCATAAAAATACGTCAGGTAGGGGCGGACCCCCGTGTCCGCCCTGTGACC
>JANNVX010000065.1:0-9080 GCA_031414595.1 Deinococcales bacterium | reverse complement strand
TTATGCCACTAAACGAAAAGTCGCAGATGACTTCAAGGATTCGATGCGTATTGTGTTTGATAAGGTCATGCCGCAATGGAATTATGTGGCTAAACCGACTTGAGGTGTAAATCGGGAAGTTATTTACGGACAAATCCTAAGCATTCCTTTTGGTGATGCCGATTTGCAAATTGATTTGGGTGCAGAACAGTTGATTGCGGCTGAACACGCTGGGCAAAAAATTGCAGTGGAAATCAAGGTTTTTGGTGCGGCTTCATTTGTTAATGCCTTTCATCAAGCACTTGGGCAATTTCTCAATTATCGTTTGGCACTGCTCGAGAATGAACCTGAACGCCAATTATTTTTGGCTGTGCCTAAAGACGTGTTTGAGCGTTCGTTTGGTCGTAAAATTGTACTGACTGCAATAAAGCATTTTGCCATATCATTTTTGGTGTACGATCCAGAGCAAGAGGTGATTGTGTTATGGCAACCTTAAGTACAGACCAAAAAATCATTATTGATTTGCTCGAGCCAATGCAGTTCCAAAAAATTTCGTATGGGAACTTATGGAAAGAACTCATTTTTGATCTCGAGCGGCAACATTTTCAGGTTTTACTGGTTGGTTGGCGTGGTTCAACACGGTTTCATAGTGTGCTGATTCATATTGCCATTCGGGATAATCTGATTTGGCTCGAGGAGGACAACACCGAATTGGATGTTGCCCATTTGCTGGTCGAACAGGGTATTCCCAAGGAACGAATCGTACTTGGTTTTCAAGCGCCGTATAAACGCCCATACACGGGTTTTGCCTTGGGTGAATCTACTTTAACTACTGTTTGACTGGTACGAATTTACGGTATCTTTGGGGCAATGAAATTTTCGCTCGAGGATACAGACAGAATTATCATGATGGCGTGGGAAGACCGCACGCCTTTTGAAGCCATACAAGCCCAATTTGGCATCTCCGAAGCCGAAGTCAAAACCCTGATGCGCCAAGTCCAAAATAAAAAAACCTATATTCGTTGGCGTGAACGGGTCGAAGGAAGAGTCACTAAACTTGCTAAGTTACGCGATCAAGCCGTGATGCGCCACAAGTCTAAAAACCAAAAATTCTAAACCCAAACTGCCCTCGAGATGCTTAACCCCCCCGAAGCCGATAACCCCGAAAAGAATTTCCAGATGAGTTCGTTTGTCCCCTTCATCCACGCATGATAATAGCCAAATTGCCCCCAAACGGCTTCGGATAATTCATGCGGACACCAGACCACCGGAAAACCCACCGAACCAAGATAACGCTGACACTTAAAACTCGAGAAATCTTCAAGCGGCAGTAAATCGGCTTTTTTTGGGTAGCTCTCAAACTTGTTTTGTAATTTATTCGAGCGCACCAGTACATCACGCACCCGCATCCCTTCTTTGATTGACACGAGTTCGTCGCGTGGGCTGTGCAGAATGATGGCTGCCACGGGTTTAGGGCATTGTTGCTCGAGAATCCCACCGCCAAGCGTGGCGAATGCGCGAATCACTGGGCGGACACAACCAAGGCTGTTGACAAAAGTTGCACCCAGCGAATACCCAATGGCATAAATCCGTTTTTGGTCAAAACAAACATTCTTACGCAAATACTCGAGCATCGCATCAAAAAACTTGTAATCGCGTAAGTTGCCAGCTTTGTCTTTGGCATTCCACCAGCGCTCGTTGGGGTTGGGCATCCCAAGCGGATACACTTGCACCGTATCGGCATTGAGGTTAATAAAACTGACATTGGGGTTGGTGCGCCCATGAAAGATAAAGGTCAGGGCGGGGATGGTCTTGCCTTGCGGGATTCGCACTTCAAATTGGCGGGTTACACCCAAAAAATTGAGTTTGCCAACAAAATCGCTCTGGGTTTTACCATTGCAAGCACTCGAGCGGTTGGGGGTAGTAGTAGGGGCTGCGCCAATCGTGGGCGATAAAGCCACACCCGTCTGCTCGAGTTTGACACGGCAAGGTTTATCAATGATTTCACCGTTCAGGCGGTAATCGTTATCGTTAGAATTGGCTTCAAAGGCTCGGCTCGAGTCAAGTTCATAGATTTGCGGTGCAACTCCGCAGGTCATGGTGCGCTGACGATTCTTAAGGGTCATAAAAAGGGCTGCACCGTCCCATTCGGCTTGCATGGTGTAGGTCGTGCCTATTGTTTCGCCTTCAAGCACACCATTGCCACGACTTAGCACCGCCGACCAAGTACCCAAGCCCGCAAATTCGACTGTCCAACGCTGCCCTGTCCCCAGTTTTGGCGGATACATATATAAAGGGTGTGGGGTGGGCAATGGCACACCAATTTGCTCTAAGGTTAATGAGCAGGTTTTGGATTTTATGGTTGTTCCACTACTCGAGCGCTCTTGTTCGCCGTATTCAGCCGTGGTCAAGCCAATGGGTTGGGCGGGGTCAAAGACGGTGTTTGAATCCCAACTTAAACTGCATTCGATTAGTCTTTGCGAATCAAAAACCCGCAGCCACCAATGGTCTTCCGCAACCTGTTCAATGCCAACGCGCCAGTTGGAGTCGCCACTTTGCATGATAAAACCAACAAATTTGTTGTCCTCTCCACCACGACGATTGACCAGAATTGTCCATTCGCCGACATCCTGCACGGCAACTTTCCAAACCTGCCCTAGCTCTAATTTGGGTGGGGACATAAAAAGCGGGTTGGTCGGCTGACCAAGCGCCAAACTCGAGAGCAGCAGCACTAAAAATAGTTGTTTCATAAACAACCCCATTCTAAAAAGCTTGAGAAACGGTTGCCAGCCCAACGATAGACGTTAAACCCGTAGCCTTCCCATAAAATCGTGTTGACCAGAACTTCCATTTTGCCGTCACCATCAAAGTCGCTAACTCCATTGACCCAAGTGGTAAAACGAAATGGCGGACTGCTGCCTTGGTCAGCATATTTCTGCCCATCGAAATCAGTTTTTGTAAAGGCTTCGCGCAGCACAAAAGTCTTAATCCCGCTCGGGGTGACTTTACGCACCAATGCCAAAGCGTAATCATGGGCTTTCATGGCGTAGCCCATACCAATCATTTCAAAATTTGGACTGAGGGCTGGGCGCTGCGCCACCAGAATAATTTCATCAGATTTATCGTTGTCTAAATCCACTTTGAGGATTTGGGTCATCTGCACAGGGGCTTTGATGCCTCGAGCCGCCAATTCTTGTGCCATCACTTTTTGGTAAGTCGCATTGCTTAATGGGATACGCTCGACTTTGCGCGGCTGAATGTTCCACGGTGCAAGCAAACCATAAATCTGTCTCGAGATTTTACTTGAGGTCTTAAAATTCAGTTCTGCACCGCAATTTCGGCTAGGCTTGACCGCCCCGACAATACTGGCTGTGCCGATGACACCAATATCAGTCAGCAGGGCAAAACTGCGCTTACCCTCGAGCAAGGACTTTGTGGCGGGGCTGGCATTGTCGGTGGTGGGTGTCCATTTGTTATTTTCAAAGGTCGCAACCACATGAGCCGTGGTTGTGCCGACCTCGAGCAGTACGGCTTTTGGGGCATTTTGTGCCAATGCCAAAGCTGCCATAATAAGTACGGATACGCCAATTTTTAGAGTCATAAAATAGAGTACATGAAAAAACAAAATTGGATTAGCCTAGGTTAAGGTCTGCTTGAGTTGCTTGGTGTGATGCAAAATACCTTACACCTCGCGTTTCTCGAGGATTCCCGCTACAAATGCGCCAATCACCAAACCCCAAAAAGCACTGCCTAACCCTAAAAATTCTGCGCCAGAGGCAGTGATTAAAAGCGCAAAAATACTCGAGTCACGGCGATTGGTTCCCTTAAATGCACCCTCCAAGCAACCCGCAATTGTGCCAGATAAAGCCAGTCCAGCCATACCAGCGATTAGTGGTTTTGGCAATGCCAGAAAAAGTGCCACGATGGTTGTGCCAAATAAACCCAAAATAATTTTCAGGACACCCGCCACAATCCCAGCGCCATAACGCTTCTTTGGGTCTGGATGGGCTTCTGGGCTGTTGCCAAGGGCGGCGGTAATCGCGGCTAAGGTTAAACCATGACTGAGTAACGGGGCAAATAAAGCGCTTAAGATACCGGTACTGACCATTGCCCCTTTGGTTGGCGGGTCGTAGCCAAATGAACGCATCACCGCTAATCCGGGGGCGTTTTGCGAAGCCAGTGCTAAGGCAGTTAAAGGAATCCCAAGCCCAAGCAGTGCCTCGAGATGAAAAGTTGGCGCAATCAGCATCGGTTGGGCAAACTCGAGGGCAATGCCATTCAGACTAAATTTTCCTAAAACTGCGGCGCTCGAGAAGCCAACCAGTAATGCCCAGAGCATCGGGACTCGAGAACGCAGGTATTTTGCGCTTAAAAAAGCGGCAATCATCAGGAGTACCAATACTGGCTCGAGGGTCGCAGCCGTAAATAAACCCAGTCCAAACTTAAATAATGCCCCAGCCAGCACTGCCAAAGCCACGTTTTGTGGTACGAGTTGAATGACTTTATCAAACCAACCTAAAGCGCCAAGTAGCGCAATGACTAAACCAGAAATCAGGTAGACACCAACCGCATCTGAAAGTGGGTATTTGGCTAAATCGGTGGCAAGCAGCGCCAGCCCGGGGGTGTTCCAAGCTGCCAGCACTGGTTGTTTGTACCACCACGATAAGCCCAAACTTAATATGCCACTGCCAACACAGATTGCCCAAACCCAAGAACTGAGTTGTGCAGGGCTTAAATTGGCTTTATCGGCAACATCAAAAGTCAGTACCAACGAACCCGTAAAGCCAACAATCACAATCAGTATTCCAGCTAGAACTGTGCTGGTAGTAATACTTTCTTTCACTTTGCCTCCCAGCGTGCCAATGCCCTTGTCCAGTGCGCCTCGAGTTCACGTTTGGCGGCTGCTAAATCCTTGTTCTCGAGAGCGGTAATGATTTTTTGATGCTCTGCAACGCTTTTACTGGCTGCTTTACCACCGCGCCAATAATGAATTTCTAGGCGAATATGATTGGTTTTCAGGTCGGCTAAAATACGCAACAGTTCTGGATTATCACAACGTCCAGTCCACAGGCTGTGCAGTGCCGTGTCTTCGAGGGCTGCGACTTTGGCATTGACAGCCACAAGATTTTGCTGCACGGCAATATTCAGGGTTTTCATCTGCTTAAAATCAGTTGCCTCGAGATGAGCAAAACTCAGTTCTAAAGCCAACGGCTCGAGCAAGCGCAAAATTGGGTAGACACGACTGGCAAGGCTTTTATCCACGCCAGTGACCCGAGTCCAAGCATTTACTTTGGTTTCGATTAAACCCTCATCCTCGAGCCGACGCAGTGCTTCTCTGATGGGGGTGCGACTGACCCCAAGTTGTAAGGCAAGGTCGGTATCACGGATTTTCTCGAGTGGTTCGAGTGTCCCATCTATAATCCAATTTTGAATCGTGCTGTAGACATCTTCACGAAAAAGTCGTTTCTCAAGGGGCAGTGTATCGGGAATTGGCATAAATTAGTATATCAGATATTAGTCATTATTGCGGTAAAGCATAACAGTTTAAGTAAATCCAAGCATTGCCTTGACGGGTCACAACCTCTAAGCCAGCCGCTTTTGCCCAGACATCTATCTGACCGGACGGCACATACTCTGGTTCAAATAACTCTTGGCTAACCACAATCTGTCCATTGGGTTTTAATGCCTTGACACACGCCTCTAGTGCCAGTACAGGATTGGGGATTTCAGGCAACACCGAAATCAGCACAATCACATCGGCTACCGCTGTTAGTTCCAGCTTACAGACATCCACGCTGATAAACTCGAGATGTGACAAATCCGTTGTTTTGGCTTTGGTTTCTGCCACATAACGCGGTTCAATATCTTGCACGATTAGTCTGGCACAACGCAATGCCAAAGCTCGAGTGAACAAACCCGAACCACAACCAATCTCGAGAACCGTATCGGTTGGTTGAATCCCACACTGGTCTGCCGTGCGCTCAGGATTGCGGTACGCTTTGCGCCAAGGATTCTCGAGCAGCCATGTCCAACCATAGGGAATCGGTTGTGGGAAAAGCCTGAACCAAACCCGTATCAGAATTTGAAAAGCAATAAAAGCCAGCAGTGCATCAATCAGGAACATGCTCAAGTATACGTCTTCACAAAAAGGCAATTCTCGAGCGGAAGTGTATTGGGGACTGGCATATCAGATATTATATTTTTCAGCTTCTGATTGTTGTAACTTCTCAAGGGCTTCGGCTGCCGCTTCGCGTTCTTTGGGAATACTGCTTTTGGTAAATGCCTGCAACCCACTCAAAATACCAGAACTCGAGACCCCGAGTTCACCCAATGCCCAGGCTGCCGAAGCATGAATAAAATCTTCGGCAAAGTACATTTCGCCAGCCGTTAGCCCCCACTCGAGCGCCGCCAAGACTTTCGGCGTTGGATTTTTCAGCACTCCAAGGGTGTAGGCTACCGTGTCCGCCACGCAGTAGCCTCGGTCTTGAATATGTTCGGACAGTGCATCTACCAATTCGGAATCGTTGAAACCAAGGGTTTGGATCGTCTCGAGCAGTTCTGAAATGGTGTTGCTCGAGAAACTCCATTCTTGTACCAATGCTAACAGTGCATCTCGAGCGGCAGGATTGGGTTCATTCCAGATTTTCAGTTGAAAAATACAGTTGTGGCGCACTGTTTCGTCGGTGTGGTGCTGCATGGCATCCAAGACCAACAAATAATCTTGGGGGGTGTGCGCTAAGTCTTCGGATTCGAGTATTTGCTCGAGGTGTATAAGCTCAGCTTTGGTCATGGCATCCCCGCAAAATAATCTTGAATCAAACTGTGTGGCGATTGCTTGAAGCGGTAAACAACGTTTGAACTCAGTATTTCTCGAGGTTCGGCGCTGATGATCTCGAGAATGCGTTTTTGACTGGTAGCACTTAGGGCGGTAAATTCGCAGAGTTCAGCCAAGGCATAATCCACGTATAGATTATCCTCTGACTTTGCCATGTGATTAGCGCGGATTGACTCGAGAATATTTAGTAAGGCATTCTGAATCGTTTCATGTGGTGAATTGCAAAGTGTCCGAATAGAATGCGGTATCAGTATGGTTTGTTTGATACCCGCAATTAGGTCTTGCAAGGTTTTTTGGCTGGTTTTTTCGTGTGCAACTAAATCGGCAATCGCAAATTTAGCGCTTTTCATCAGTTGTTCTTGTAAGCCAAGTTCAGGTTGCGGCAACGCTTTGTTTGGTACGGGGTTCTGCTCGAGACAACCCAAATACACCTGTGCCATGACATCTAGGATTTCAGGGGTGATGTTGGGATGTTTTAATAAATCCCAAACCAACATCGAGTTATGAATCTGGGCAAGGCGGTGTAGCCATTTTGTGTCAAGGTCTGGATGATAGCGCAGCGCGTGTTGCAAACCCATGCAATTTAACGAAGCATAGACGGGTTCGCGGGTGTTGTATCCGTTGTCCACCTCAAAAACCACAGGATGATGCGTGAAAATATACTCGATAAGGTGCGTCGGGGTGTATTTATTCCAAAGCACATAACGCAACACTTCGGGGTCTGGGTCATCTTTGAGCATCTCGAGCCGCGAAACTGGGATTTCTCGGGTTCTCGAGTGCGACAAGTATGGATCAATACTCTGTTCTCGAGTGCGTGCATTTGGGTGCTGTGCCAGCAAATCCAGTGTTTCACTGCTGGTATTGACATGGCTTGCGACATTCCAAACCACGCGAAGTTCAGGGTCAGATGCAAGTCGGTGCAATATTTCAGGGGTGACTTTGAAATTACCCGCAACACTGGCACGCACTTCTGCTGCTGTATCCTTGGATAACTCTTCGAGAATATCTGCTGGGCAATGCAAATACTCGGCGGCTGTTTGGCGTATTGTATGGCGTTTATGTCGGGCAATCGTTTCAAAAATCACTCGAGATAGCGTAATTTTTCGGTTGACTTTTGCGCCTAATACAGCCTTTGCAACTGTCCATTGCGGGTCTTTCGCCAGAATTTCCAGAATCTCGAGCGGGGCTGTGTGATTCTTAGCGAGTGCGGCTCGAGTTGGCATGTCACGGCTTTTACAGAGTTCTTTGGCAACTTCTAAGGGCAAAACGTAGCGCTTGGCGATTTCTCGAGATAAGCTCGCGTCTATTTTGGCAAGCTCGAGCAGGCGTTCTTTGCTGGTGCTGGGTTTTTTGGCTTCTTGTTTAAGGGCTTTTAAGTCCATAATTTCTCCTCTGACCACGCCTTCTCGAGTCCTGAAGGTGGTTTCACGGGCTTCCGCCTGTTTCAATTTTGGATAGGGCTTTTTTTCGTTGTTTTTGATTCCAAAAAAGCAACATTGTTCCAAGTGCAGCCAAACCAATAACAACACTCAAATTTAGCCACGGAGTCCAGCGCAAAGCAGTATCCGCCAACCAGACTTCTTTTGGGTTTTCCTCGAGATAAACAATACGAATTTTATCCTCTGGATTGGTTTTTTCATAAATCGCTTGGCTAACTTCGACTTGGGTAAGAATAAGTTGTCCTAAGTTAATTTTTGGCATATTGATCTTGACCGAACCCAAATCCCAAGTTTGTGTTCCATCTACCCCCGAAAAAAAACTGATTTTTAGTAAGTAATTCTTGCAAGTACGACCAGTGCAGCCAAAACGGTACGGCACTTTTTCGGCAACCCGCACGGTTTTTTGAATGCCGTGTTGCTGTAAAGCCGTGAAGGTTGGCATGGTGTAAATAAGGGTAAAAACACCAAGTAGCACAGCACACAGCCAAGCAAGTATTGCCACTACCTCGAGCAGAAATAAGGGGGTTTTGATCATGGTTACCATTTCATGACTCTGCCTTGGTGGAAACAAGGGCTTTTTGTAAAGCTCGTTTTATCAGAATTCTATAATAAGATTCTCTCGAGTCAATTGGATGATCTATCGCATCAAGCAGAACAACCTGTACACCAGTTAAGCCGTAAGTATGTTGGAAAGAGTACACTTTCGTGGACATGAAGGTCGGTTTCAAAATGAAATCGGAGACTATGATGTCAAAGCAAATGAAAACATATACCCTAGAATTTAAGCAACAAGCCATAAAGCTCGCCCAGCAAGAGGGAATGAGCAT
>JANNVX010000064.1:0-87518 GCA_031414595.1 Deinococcales bacterium | reverse complement strand
CGTGTTGCGGAATACGAAGTGGTATTGCTCTGATTGGTTTATGGAGATTGCTTGTGGTTTGCATAACCTTCGCTGTGCTTTTCGCAAACGGGCTTTGCGGAAATCGAGCTAGTTTCTTATTTCCGATAACGTCTATTGTCTTAAGTGCATCTTTTTTAATCACCAGTGGGGTGTTTAATAATTCATTTGCAGTGCTTTCGATTGTCACTTTACCAACTTTATTTATCAGTGTGCTTTGGGGTTGGCGTGGTGGATTGCTGGCATTGCTGGCAAGTATTCCAGTCATTTTTACCAAACCAAATTCAAATATCGAAGCCACCGTAATTGGTTGGGTTATTCTGATAGGCACAGCCTTTTCGGGGGCTTTAATTCATCGTCTTGTAGCCGACGTAGACCAAGCCCGAGCCAAACTCGAGAAGATGGCAAGTAGCGATCCACTGACCAAATTGGGTAATCGTTTTGCTTTACAAGCCGATTTTATTAGATTAAAAGGACGGGGTTTGATGTGCATGTGGGATGTCAACGGCTTAAAAAAAGTCAATGATGAAAAAGGACACCACGCAGGAGACACTTATTTACTGGCATTTGTCAAAGCCTACCAAAGTCAATGCTTTGATGACCTCTACCGCATCGGTGGCGACGAATTTGTCAGTTTTCATGACAGTCAAACCAATTTGTCTGATGTCTACGCCAATGTGCGCCAAAAGTTCTCGGATGTATCGGCGGGTTGGGCTGCGATTGAACAACGAGACCTCGACACGGTTTTACGCCAAGCTGACCGTGCGATGTACCTCGAGAAAGGCAAACGGATTGCCAGTACCAACATTGGTTAGGCTTCGACTTGCTCGAGAACAGCTTCTGGTGCTTCTTTTGTACTTCCATGCCACGGTGAACCAATCCAGTGCTTATAAACCAAGAGTTTTGCCAATGCCACCAGTGGCACAGCCAACAAACCACCAAATACGCCTAGCACACTTGCCCCTGCAATGATGGTCAGGATAATCGTAATCGGATGCAGTTCGGTGCTTCGCCCAAGGATGTTGGGGCTTAAGACCAGTGCTTCGACCTGATTGGCAATCACAAAAACCAAAACCACCAAAAGCACTTTGACCAAACCAAATTGACTGGCAAGCAGTAGCGCAGGAGCAATCGAAATAATCACCCCAAGGTACGGCACGATATTAAAAACCCCACTGATAAAACCAAGTGCCAAAGCCAAAGGCACACCAAGAATCGCTAGTCCAGTGCCAACCATTGTTCCGACTGCCAAAGCAATTAAGAGTTGCCCGCGAATATAGCCACCAACCGCCACAGAAACATCTTTAGAAAACTCGAGAACCCGACCCTGAAAACGCACTGGAAACAAGCCAATCATGGTTTTACCGATGCCCTCGAATGCCCCAAGCATATACGTGCCAATAATCAGCACCAAGAAAAACTGCACCACCCCACCAAGTACGCCAAGGGTGCGTGTGACAAGTCCACTGCTGGCATTTTGTAACAAGCCCAGTAAATTCTGGACAATACTCGAGAGGGCTGTTTGAACGGCACTTGTGACCTGATCAATTAAATCCCGAATCTGTTGATTCTGACCACGCACCTGCTCGAGTTCATCCAACCAAACATTGATTTGGGTTTGGATGTTTGTCACCAAGACTGGTAATTTCTGAGCAAACAACGCCAGTTCTTGTACCACTGTACCAATCAGAATCGTAGACAAGGCTAAGAATAAAAGTACAATAATAAATGCTACCAATAAACCCAAGCCACGCCGTACACCACGATTTTTTAGCCACATCACAAGCGGATGGAACAAATAGGCAAAAAGGTAAGATAAACCACCCAAGACAAAGACACTCGAGAGTTCTTGAATTACACCCCTAAACGAGCCAAAAATAAATTGAATCGAGAATAAGCCAATCGCAATCACAGCCAAAGAAAAAGAAAGTTGTACCCAACGCCTTTGGAAATACTCGAGCGGGGAATTCATGGTGTACCTCTGCATGACAAGTTCAGCGTACCTCTGTGAAACGAGTTCATGATTTTCCTTTTTTGGTTAAGGTAGCGAAAGTCAAAATTTTGACAAAGTGATTCATTCAATCCATGAGTGAAATATAGCTGACCACTTTACCTTTATTCATTCAATAACATCTGCTCTTAAAATCCCAGAACACCAAGACTAAGTGCCTATTGGACGACAGCATCACTCAAAGATAAGACCTACCTGTTTACACTAGAAAGTGGAAGTAAGAAATCTTCAAAAGATTTTCTAGGGCAAGTTGATTCGCTCTGTTTCGTATGGGAAACAATTAGATGCACATGAACCCGTTGTTGAAGAAGCTAAGTTTGAATTGAAAAAAGTTTGTGAGGCATTACTATTCTGATACAACCTACCAAATTGCCAAAAGCTACCCCAGAAACGGGCATCGAAATTATTAACTAGCAAACTGGTATTCTTACGCACTTGCGCTCCTACCCCTGAAGCCTTCGCACCAACTGCATCAATGATCCAAGTTTTTGATGTACTTTCTTGGAGCGGGAAAACAGTAAATTGTATTTTATCGTCCTGCAATACTCTCAGTGACATTCTAACAGTGCTACCGGAATAGCCATCATATGTTGGCCAGCGTAGTGGAGTATTTGCACCATTATTACTTATATAAAAGTAATACTTACCAACAAGGTAAAAAGGTCCTGCACTTGTAAAAGTCCCACCTTCAGCATCAAAGCTACGCGGTATCGATCCAGGTGGGCAAACAGGATTATAAGTGCTTGGGGTACATATGGGCTGAGTAGACCTCACTCCAAGATAATTGTAGCCTGCTTCGCCTGCCTCATTTATTCCGTTAAACCATATTGAATTATTGGATGGAGGAGTAAATTCTGCAGAAATACCATTATATCCAACCACAGAATTTACCCCCCGCAAAAACGTAAAATTGGCTTGAAGACGCAATTTATCCGATTCCTTTATTAACTGTGAGTTTTTCTTTAAGGTTGCACCATTGGCAAACCTCACGATTCCCAATTGATCTTCGTAACCTACTTCGATTTTTTGAAAACCACCCGAATTGCTATATTCAAAGCCATTTTTGAGATCAATATAAGTTGCTGACTCTCTTAATTCAGGACTTAAACTTGGAAGAACATTGTTTAACTTTGTTTTCAATTGTTCTTCAATGAGAGGCATATCTGTATCTATTGTAGTTTCCTGTAAGCATGCTACTGATGAAAAACATAAGATTGCGAGGAGTACATAGTACCGATACTTCCCTGTACTTTCTGACTGACGCTTTCTAATCGTATTCATAGGGTTGTAGTGTAGAAGATAGGCATGAAAAAATCATTAGTTTTTATAATTATAGCTTTGTGCTACTTTGCAGTGATTGTCATGGGATTTTCTCAATCTAGCAACTCCCCAAATGGCAGCAATTTTTCAAGTTTTTCCGTAGACGGAAGAATAGTTCCTATGACTGACCGAGCAATTGAACCACTTAGAGCATTGCCAATTCTTCGACGCGATGGTCGCGTATGGATTCCCGTCTTACTTATCAATTCTGCGATTGAGCAAGTCAAGATTGATAAGTATTGGGGCTTTTTTTCAATCCGTGGTATTGATTTTAAAATTGGTGCCTCTGAAATGCACATTTCACAATTACCACCAACATCAAACTATTTTAACGATACAATACGCTTTCCTTTACCTGTAGCTCCAACAAATTATAATGGTCTTTGGTATGTACCTCTCGAATCAGTGATGCTTGCACTTGGTCACTCAGTCAAAATAAATTCAAGTGTTTTAATCCAGCGTGGTGGCTCACCCAAAACCCTTTTATTTGGTATCAAACCATATTAAAGATAGTTTTCAGATTCCCTACCACCAAGAGCAGAATTTTATCTTTTGAAAACCCTGCTGGGTCAGGCAAAAAGAATTTTTTTGAAGGAGGAGCAGTTGTTGGGGGGTTTGAGTCTAAATGACAAACCCTAGCGACCTTAAAAGATGATGTAGGTTCAGTCAAAGCCACAGTTCTCGAGACAATTAGCAAAACTTCGAGTTCTTGAATTACGCCCCTGAACGAGCCAAAAATAAATTGAATCGAGAATAAACCAATTGCAATCACAGCCAAAGAAAAAGAAAGTTGTACCCAACGCCTTTGGAAATACTCGAGCGGGGAATTCATGGTGTACCTCTGCATGACGAGTTCAGCGTACCTCTGCATGACGAGTTCATGATTTTCCTTTTTGTCCAAGTGGCATACCCGTGACTCGAGGGTTTGACATTGGAATAAATCCAACTGGGCGCTCGGCGGCTCTTTGGAAATTAGCCAGCGCAAAGTTTTCAAGAGCATCCACCCCATTAGCCGTTAAACGCAACATCATTTTTGCAGGGTCAATCTTTTGTTCTTGCAGCACTTCAAGCGGCAAACCAATCAGTAAACCACGTTCGAGCAAATACAGCGCAGCAGCTCGAGTTTCGTTTTCGGTGATGGGTTGGCTAAAATCAGCCTTGGGTAGCTCGAGCGCGTCATCATCGTCTGGTTCGGCTCTGGGAATGTTTGGTGTGCTGCTTAAATCCAGTTTCTCGAGGTCAAACCACGCATGGGCATCTTCGGTAAACCCGACATAGAGTTTAGCCAGAATTCGTAAGCGCAGTTCTTGTTGCCGCGTGACAATTGAAAGCATCTGTCTAGTTTACGCCCAAAATAGCAAGGAATTGTCCACGCATCACTTCTTGGTTTGAACTTAAATTGGCTTCACCTAGCTATTGGGTTTTCGACCATACATGCCCGTCAGGTGAACGTATTCGAGATTTGCGAAAATATATTTGCCACTGGTACAAACCAACTCGAGTTCGGTTTTTTAGGCGTTCAAAAAAATTGCCCAAGCCAACCAAGAAAAATTCTCAGAAGGCAATCAAATATGGCAAGGTTTAGTGATAGCCCTTGATGTCTCGAGTTACGGGATAAGGCATCTCACGGGATGGACTTAAAATTCTGCTTTTATGCCAAGCCATTTGGAATTATCCAAACTGACATCTGGTGGAATATGGACTTTTGCGCCGACCCTCGAGCCAGCTTGAACCTGTGGGTTACGACGCTGTGCTAATTCTAAAATACTTTTGCGCTCTGTTACCAAATGCAGCACATCGGTTTGAACTCGAGATAAATTCAGTAGCAATAACTCGAGTTCGCCAGCAATCACATCGGTGTAATCGGCACTGGTGAATTGGTCTTTAAATGCCATTGGGTATTTCCAAATTGCATCCTTAAAACTGGTACGCACAATCAGGCTGTGATTGGCGGCTCGAGCCGCTTCTTCGGCAATGGTCTTGGTTAAACTGTAATAGTTGCTGGGGTTGGGCGCGTCGGTCTCGCAGTACATGCCTTGTTCGCCATCAAACACATAATCGGTACTGATGTGTACCAGCCGCACACCATTGGCAGCTTTTGCCACGTTTCTCGAGCCGATGACATTGACCGCATAACAAGCTGCATGGTCTTGTTCGGCTTTGGCAACATCAGTGTAGGCTGCTAAGTGCAGCACAATCTCAGGCTCGGCTTCTGCGATGGCTCGAGAAATGGCACTTGCATTGCTGATACTGACTGATTGGCTTGAGGGTGCGGTTACTTGCCAGCCTCGAGTACGCAGCCTTGGGATAAGTTCACTGCCCATTCGTCCAGTTCCACCGGTGATAAAAATTCTCATGTTGAGTAGTTTAACAGCGTAAGCGTTTGTTTTCCGATACGGTACGTTTGTTTGCCGATACGGTACGTTTGTACGCTTGACTCGAGTTGCTTCTCATGACACGATGCAACAGCTTCATCCAGAGCAACGCGAGCGTCCTGGCGCAGTGACCGTTGCAGCAACCATTCCCTTATTCTTGGGCTTTAGGTGCTTCAGCCAGCCGTTACCCAAATTCGTGGGCAACGGAGCGATGAGGAAGGGACTTCCCTTCCAGAAAGGGGAATGTTCTATTCAAATCGGTTTTTTGTCACACCACTTTTGTAACAGTGGTTCGCTCTTCAATTTTTTGCGGAGGTTGTATGCAGTATCGTTTGGTCAGTTCTGAATCGGTGACAGAAGGTCATCCCGATAAACTTGCGGATCGGATTTCCGATTCAATTCTGGACGCTTTTTTAAGTCAAGATCCAAAGTCTCGAGTGGCTTGCGAAACCCTTGTTACCAAAGGCTTGGTCTTGGTAGCAGGTGAAATCACCTCGAGTGCCGAATTTGTGGATGTGCAGAAAACAGTGCGTCAAGCAATTACCGAAGTCGGGTACACCAGTGCCGAACTTGGTTTTGATGCCGAACATGTGGCGGTGCTAAACACGATTACTGGGCAGAGTCCAGAAATTGCCAGTGGGGTCAATGTTTCAACCGAATGGCGTGGCGGAGACCGTGACCCACGCAACGAACGCGGAGCAGGCGACCAAGGCTTGATGTTTGGCTATGCGACTGATGAAACACCAGAACTGATGCCAACCCCGATTTGGTTGGCGCACCGAATCTCGAGAAAACTAGCTGAGGTGCGTAAAAATGGCACTTTAGCCTATTTGCGCCCCGATGGAAAATCCCAAGTCACCTTAATTTATGACGGGGCAAAACCGGTCGGTCTCGAGACGGCAGTCATCAGCACCCAACACGCCCCAGACATCAGTCAAGAACAAATCCATGCCGATATGATTCAACATGTAATTCTGCCCGTCATTCCAGATTGGCTAGACTCGAGTCAGGTCAATTACTTAATTAACCCGTCTGGTTCGTTTATTTTTGGTGGTCCCGGAGCGGACACTGGTTTAACCGGTCGTAAAATCATTGTGGATACTTATGGCGGGGCAATTCCGCATGGTGGCGGGGCGTTTAGTGGCAAAGACCCAACCAAAGTAGACCGAAGCGCCGCTTATTATGCCCGCTATATGGCAAAGAACATCGTGGCATCTGGACTTGCCAGCCGTGCCATGGTCGAAGTGGCGTATGCGATAGGTAAAGCCCATCCGGTCAGTCTGCGGGTCGAGAGTTTTGGCACGGGTAAAATTTCTGACCAAGATTTAAGTCGGTTAGCTCGAGAACACTTTGACCCGCGCCCCTTAGCGATTATCGAAGAACTTGGTCTCGAGCAAGCGATTTATGTGCCGACCTCGAGTTATGGGCATTTTGGACAGGCACACTTGCCGTGGGAACAAACCGACCGTGCCGCGAGGTTGGCATGAACCTACGTGACCAACTCGGTCAAACCTTTATCTTGACCGCCGAGCTTGACCCGCCGCGTGGTTCGGATGCCACAAAATTACTCGAGGAAGCCGCCGCCGCGCAAAAACTTGTGGATGCAGTCAATATCTCTGATAGCCCTCAAGCCAACTTGCGAATGAATCCTTTGGTGGCAGCCCATTTGGTGCAGAGTCAGCTTGGCTTAGAAGTGATTGCTCATTTTACTTGTCGTGACCGCAATGTACTGGGTTTACAATCTGAGTTGCTGGGGGCGGCGGCGCTTGGGGTGCAGAACATTTTGTGTCTACGTGGCGACCCACCTTCAATTGGCGATCACCCCACCGCCCATGGTGTTTTTGAAGTGGATGCAGTGGGCTTAACCCGCATTGTGAGCGGCTTAAACGCAGGAAAGTCTCATGCTGGACGTGACCTCGAGCCGAGTAGCTTTACAATTGCCGTAGCCGCTAATCCAAGTGCCACTGATTTAACCCTCGAGAAACACCGGTTCTTGGAAAAAGTAGCCGCAGGAGCGCACTTTGCTCAGACCCAACCGGTCTTTGAGATGGAAACTGTCAGGCGGTTTATAGATATTGTGCAGCCAAGTATTCCCGTGCTTTATGGTGTGCTGCCTGTACTCAGTCTCGAGATGGCACAACGGGTTTCCAAATGGGCAAGCATCCCCGAGGCGCTTTTAATTGCCCTCGAGCATGGTGGGCGAGCGGCTGGGATAGCTTGGGCAAAAAAAGTGGTTTTAGGTTTACGCCAAATTGGTGTAGCTGGGGCGCATATTTACCCTTTGGGACGCAGTAAGGTCTTAGCCGAAGTCTTAAGCCAAGATTGATTGTGCAATCTGCGGTTTAACGTTTTTTAAGCCGCAGATTTTCCCAACTGCCGTCATTTGCCCAGCCTCCATCTACCGATACGTTTGTGCCGTTTATAAACCCAGATTGGCTCGAGTCGGCAAGGAATGCCACAGCCTTGGCAATGTCGTCTGGCATGGCGTATCTGCCCATTGGTATGCGATTGGTAATGTCGGTATGGGTGTATGTGCCAACGCCCGTATCGGCATGATCCATTTCGGTCAGTACCCAACCGGGGCAAACTGCATTGACCCGCACACCACGTCCGCCCCATTCAGCAGCTAGGGTTCTGGTTAGACCAATGAGTCCGTGCTTACTGGCGTTGTAGGCACTTCGGTCTGAAATGCCAAGTAGCCCCGCAACACTGGCAATGTTGACAATGCTACCAGAACCTTGTTGCAGCATCAGTTTTCCAAATTCTCGGCAAAGCAAAAATGGCGCGGTTAGATTAACATTCATGACTTTCTGCCACTGCTCGAGACTGGTGTCTTCGGCAGGCGTGATACAACTGATTCCAGCGTTATTGACCAGTACATCTATACGTCCAAAACGTTCTAAGGTGAGCGCCACAAAATGCTTAACGACGGACTCGTCGCTAATATCGCCAGTTGCCTCTAGGGTTGGTACACCTAACTCGAGATTCGTCGGGCGGAGGTCGTTTAAGACCAAAGCAAAACCACGTTCTGCCAAAACCTCGGCAGTGCGTTTGCCAATGCCTTGGGCTGCGCCGGTAATCAGTGCCACTTTTTGTGTCATGGGGTTATTCTAACAGTTCACTTCTGACCCATCTGATCGTGATGTGATTCAGCGTTTAAGTTTGTCCAGCCACCCAAAATATGCACATGGGTATGGAAAATAATCTGTCCAGCTTCTGCTCCAAGATTGACTGCCAAACGGTAATCCTTTAAGCCGCAAGCCTCCCGAGCTACTTTTGTGGCTGTTTGAAACAAAGCTCCCATTTCAGAGGCGGTTAATTCGTCAAGCCGACTCGAGACTTTTTTCGGCACGCACAGCACATGCACAGGAGCTTTTGGGTTGATGTCCTTAAAAGCAATAAATGCCTCGTTCTCAAAAACAATGCTGCTTGGGATTTCTTTTGCGATGATGCGTTCAAATAGAGTCATGGGGATAGATTAAAAGGTGAAAAGGTGAAAAGGTTAAATCCCAGACCTAAAGGTAGGGGCATGTGCGGGTCAATCTCGTTTATGCTTAGACCGTGCGTAAAAAACCAAGCTATCCTTTTGTGGCGAAGTCCACAGCCCACCTTGAGGTTGGGCAATTCTGGGCGGTAAAGCTGCATCAACCTGCCCCCAACTATGGTTGCGCTCGAGTTTTGCAGTTGTACCCAAGCAGTGCTGCCCCTGCCAAACGCTGGTTTATTTCTGGCTTGATGGCTTGGCTGGATACCAGACCGCCAACAGCAGAAAGTATTGCGGGTTGCAACACGATTATCGAGCAGTGTAATTCGCATATCAGGGACATCGAAGGGGAGATTCTTGGAGTTCGTGCGCCCGAGTTAGATGGTCTCGAGCCTTTGCTGTGGCTGAACGCCTCGGGTAGCGATGGGGCAAATCCGAGTGGTCGCCCAAGCCTGATGCGCGGTTGGCAAAAACTGCGTGAGGCGAGTGTAGAAGAACACCAAGCACTTAAAAAAGCGGGTCGTGTGTGGGCAATGGGTCAGCACAGTTCATTGGGGCATCAAGAGATTTTTTTAGAATTATTGCGCCAGCATCAGCTTAAAGCTGATAAAAGCAGCAAAGACGAAACCATTGTGCGGCAACTGCATTATTAAAGGATTATTATGCTTTCAGATGTACAAACCCGTATCCAAATAGCTTGCCAAAAGGCTGGGCGCAACCCAAGCGACATTAAACTGATTGCCGTCACCAAAGGGCATACGCTCGAGGAAATCGGCACGGCAGTTCTGGCACATGGTCACATCATCCTCGGCGAAAACCGTATCCAAGAGGCATTGCCAAAACTCGAGGCACAGCCAAATTTAGAATGGCATTTAATCGGGCATCTGCAAACCAATAAAGTTAAATTCTGTGCGGGTTTTAGCATGATTCACAGCGTAGACAGTTCGCGTCTACTCGAGGAGATTGCCAAGCGAAGCCAAACTTGGCTTCAAACCCCAGAACTTCTGCTCGAGATAAACATGGGCTTTGAAGTGCAGAAACACGGCGCAAGCCCAAACCAAGCCCCTGAACTTTTGGCGACTGCAAGGGACTTGGGTCTAATGGTTCGCGGCTTAATGACGGTTGCGCCTCAAGACCCTGCACTTGCTCAAGCTGCCTTTGCGGGACTGGCAAAACTGCGCGATTCACTCGGTCTCGAGCATCTGAGTATGGGCATGTCCGACGACCTTGAACTGGCAATAAACGAGGGTGCAACCATCCTACGCATCGGTAGAGCCTGTTTTATCTGATAATTCTCGAGAAAACTGTTTTGCCTTTGCCTTGTTGCCTTCACCTCCGCCCTTGTTGTTCTCATTTGCTCTCGGGTAGAGTGGTTTAGGGGAATCCATGAAACGCACACCACTCGATGTACGCCACCAAGAATTTTCAAATGCGCTTTCTGGGTATTCCAAAAGAGACGTGCGCGAATTTCTGATGAGTGTTGCTGAAGACCTCGAAGAGTACGAACGTGGAATGCGAAACAACCAAGAACGAATTACGCAACTTGAAGCCCAAGTCAACGAATTACGTCAAGGCGAAGAAACCTTAAAACGGGCTGTGGTCAGTGCTGAGCGAATCTCCAATGAAATGAAACTGAACGCCGAACGCGAAGCCAGTTTACGCATCAAAAATGCCGAACACCAAGCCCAAACGCTGCTTCAAGAAGCCGAAAATCAAAAAGAACAATTGCTGCGCGAAGCCTTAAATAAAGCCAGAGACATTCGTGTGGAAATGGAACGGCTTCGTTCACAACGTTCGATGTTTGCTTCGCAGTTCAAAGCACTGCTGCAAAGCCATATGGAAAACATTGACCGAGGCGAAGACAAAGGCACATAAACCTGTCACGCCGACGGCAGATAAACCTGTCATGCCAACGGCAGATAAACCTGTCATGCCAACGGCACATGATTTTTATGCCTCGAGAACCCCGCGAATTCGTTCTGGCAAATGCCGCCAATCTTTAGGGGAAATACTCAAAAGTGGCTGCTCGAGACGCAGTGCCAAATACGCCTTGGCGGTTAGCTCGAGATAAAAGCGCATCTCTGGGGCGTTCTGTGCCAGAATTTGCAATGCCAATGCCTCGAGTTGTCCTTGTAAATACTCGAGGGCTAAGAACTTGGCGCAACTCATGATTTCGTCTGGTTCGCTGTGGTTCAGCATTAAATCTGGGTTACGGACAATTTTAGAACGCCATTGGGTGGCAAGCGGCGAACGCAGGGTAATCCGACAATGGGCGCAAGGTTCTGGGTTTTCGGTCAGGGTAGCACAAATCGGACACGGCACAAAGCCACTGCGGAGGCGTTCTAGCCGCGCTCGAGCCAAGGCTTCTGCCACGCTTTGTAGGGTGCTGCGAAGGTTCTCTGGGGTGTTTTCTAATGTTTGGGAAATGCGTTTTTGTTCGGCTAGGGTCAGTTTGATTGCACGGTGCTTGACGGTTTTACTGACCTTCTCGAGTGCGCCGACCGTAAATTGCAAGTGGGTTGGGGCGGCTGTTCCCAAGACTTGGCGCAGTTTCTCGAGATAAAGCGGGGTGTTGAGACTAAAAAAACTAGCGGCGGTGTTGTCCTGCACCCGAATGGCCATAATGGTTTCTTTGGATTCTCGGTTCTTGCGAAATTCTATGGCTTTGGTGGTTCGTGCCAATTGATGCCCAACCGCATCATCCCACGCCGCCAGTAACCGCGCCTTATCAAAACTGCGTTTCCAGCCTTTGCGCTCGACCACTCGGTCAAGTACCCCTGTGATTTGCTGCATTCCACCGACCCGAGAACGCTGCGAGACTCGAAACCTCATAAAACCGTCAGTTTCCCATCGGTAATCTGGTAGGACTTGATGGCTCGAGGAGCGGCTTCTGTACCGGTCACGATGGCTTGAGGCGCAAGTTCTGCCATACCAAGCAAATAATCACGGCGGCTCGAGTCGAGTTCAGCCGTGAAATCATCAAGCAGCAAAACTGGTGCTTCTTTGAATTTCTCGCTTAAAAGCATAAATTCGGCTTGACGCAGCGCCAGTGCAATCGTGCGAGCTTCGCCGCGAGAAGCATAATCAGATGCTTTTGTCCCAGCCAATAAAATCTCGAGGTCATCGCGGTGCGGACCAATGGCGGTACTGCCACGCGCAATTTCTTCACGGCGTTTTTCTTTTAAGTGGGTTTTCAGGTCATCCAGACGGGCAGTCTCGAGCAGTTTTAGTTCAAGCACTTTGTTATTTCCCGCCAGAACGGTGTGCGATTCTCTGGCAATTTCGGTCAGCCGGTTCATTGCCCGACGACGCAAACGCATAATTTCATCGGTGTACTCGAGCAGTTTTTCATCCCAGACTTCAAGCATCCAGTCCTCGACCCGATCACCTTTAAGGACTGCATTGCGCTGCTGCACCACCCGTTCGTACTGCTGCAAGAGCGCCCCATAACGCGGCGAAATTCTCGAGACCAAAACATCCAAAAAACCACGGCGCAGGCTTGGGCTGCCATGAATTAAATCGGCATCTTCTGGGCGAATCAGCACCGCACTGGCATGACGGGCAAGTTCTGCCACACGAACCGTCACCCCATCTACTTTGGCGCGTTTTTTACCGGGGGCTAAGCCAACCTCGAGTTTGGTGATGCCGTCCTCGCGTTCGACTTCTGCACCAATAAATGCCTCTTTTTCCCCGAGCAGTACCACCGTCTCGAGCTTTGAGACCTCAACCACACCGGTTAAAGCCAAAAAAATTGCCTCGAGCAGATTCGATTTGCCCATGCCGTTGCCACCGACAATGGCAGTAATTCCCGCCTTAAACTCGAGTTTACCAGCCTCGAGATTGCGGAAATTGAGGGTTGAAAGCGAACGGAGTAACACAGTCTTAGTTTACCAACTTCTGATGTACTCGAGTACCAAACCGAGGCATTTTAGGCATCGAGGATTTTTTGTACCTCCGCAAGTTCACTGCTGGTCAGTTGCCAGCTTACCGCCGCGACATTCTGCTCGATTTGTTCGGGTTTGGTTGCGCCAGCAATAATGCTCGAGGTCACAGGGTTAGCCGCCAACCAAGAAAATGCCAACTCGAGAATGGTGTGATTGTGCGCCGCACAGAATGCCGTTAGTTTTTCAACAATTGCCCAGTTCTTATCGGTTAAGTATTCGTTGGCTAATCCCTGAGATTTGGTCAGACGCGCCCCTTCTGGCATTGGCGCACCCTGTTTGTACTTACCGCTCAGTAATCCGCTTGCCAGTGGAAAATAGGGCAGTAAACCCAGTCCATATGCTTTCATGGCTGGAAGCAGTTCGCTTTCGGCATTGCGTTGCACCAAACTGTATTCGTCTTGACAAGAAATAAAACCCTCGAGTCCTAGTTCTTTTGCCGTGTACACCGCCTCAACCACTTGCCAAGATTTGAGATTCGAGCAGCCAATATAGCGCACCGCACCCGCTTTTACCAAGTCATTCATGGCACGTAGCGTTTCGGCGATTGGGGTTTTAGGGTCTGGTTTATGCAGTTGGTACAAGTCTATATAATCGGTTTTCAGACGTTTTAAGCTCGAGTGAACGGCTTTCATGATGTACCGCCGTGAAGCGCCTTTATCAGTCTCAGACATATCCCAGCCAAATTTAGTGGCAAGCACAATGTTTTGGCGATTTTCCCCAAGGTAATCGCCTAAAATCGTTTCTGAGCCGCCTTTACCACCGTAGACATCGGCAGTGTCAAAAAGCGTAATCCCTAAATCGAGAGCTTTTTTAATCACGATTTGAGACTGAGTAGCATCGGCACGACCACCAAAATTATTACAACCAATGCCGACCAGTGAGACTGTTAAACCTGAATTGCCAAGTTGACGATATTCCATTTCTTATTCCTTTCCCCCTAAGCCCCTTCAACGAAGGGGCTGCCTAGCGAAGCGACCATGCCCGTAAGGTGCGCGTTTATGGTCAAGAAGCGAGGCTGGGGAAGTGCGTGAGAGGGCATGAATCGAATTTCCTATAAGAGTTTCTCGAGTCTCGAGAATGTGTTTTCGTTGTTTGGCAGGACAGACACGGGGGTCTGTCCCTACAATGGATTGTGTTTTACGGTTAAACGCGCCGAATCCCGCCAACAAAAACCATTTTGACTCTCGAGATGTCGCTGATGTTTTGGTCTGGTTGCCCTTCGGTGACAATTACATCAGCGATTTTGCCAGTCTCGAGCGTACCGATTTTACCCTCCAAGCGGTTGACTTTAGCAGCCACACTGGTGGCGCAGTGAATCGCATCCAAGGCATTTTTCTTAACACCGAGTTTAATCATAAACTCGAGTTCTGGGGCAACCACGGTGTGCGGCACAACGGGGCTTCCGGCATCTGTGCCAAAAGCAATGGTGATACCAGCTTCGGCAGCTTTGACCAGTCCTGCAAAGCGCGTTCCACTTTGGACGGCTTTTTGACGCTCGAGAATTTTCCATTCGGGGATGTTGTATGCCCTTGCGACTTCGGCTTGGGACTGCATCACTAACGGAGCAAAGGTCGTAACAATCGGAATGTTTTTTTCTAAAATTAGCGCAATGGTTTCATCAGTCATGTCGCCGCCATGTTCGATACAATCCACTCCAGCTTGGGCGACACGGTAAATCACGCTGTTAAACGTGGCATGGGCAGTAATCGGTAAGCCGTTACGGTGGGCTTCGTCCACCACTGCCTCGAGTTCGGCATCGGTGAATTCGTTGAGGTCGTGGCTTGCCATGATTTTAATGAGGTCTGCCCCAGCACGGACTTGTTCACGGACAGCTCGACGCATTTCGTCTGCGCCACTGGCTTCTTTACACGCCCAGTAGGTGTGTCCGCCAGTTTGGACAATCGCTGCCCCACACGCCAGTATTCGTGGACCCGGGAAAATGCCTTGCTCGACGGCTTGTTTGGCAAATAAGTTGCTGTCGTGCATTCCAAGGTCACGCACCGTGGTGATGCCAGCCTGCAAACTGAGCAGCATATTGCCAGCGCTTTTATAGGCATTGATTGGCTTGGAATCGTAAATACTTTGATGCGCCAAGTCATGAATCCCATCCCATGCAAGGTGGGCGTGGGAGTTGATTAAGCCGGGCAAGATTGTGCCAAGTACCTGCACCGATTCTTCGCTCCTCGAGCCAAATTCTGTGGCGTGTCCAACAGCTTTGATACTGCCATTCTCGAGTTCTACAATTCCATCTTCTAAAGTTGGGGAGTCTGTGCCACTAACCACCCTGCCACGCAGCAGAACGGCTGATTTTGGTGTGTCAAACATCGGCTTAATGATTTTCTCGAATTTCCAAGCGGGGGCTTCAGGCATAATTTTATCCTTTCTGAGGTTTTGAGTGAGGGCGACAATCGGATGGTTAAAAGAGGGCGGCTTGACTTTCTGATTCCAGTCACCTAATCTGTACCACATTCTACATGAATGCTGCATGCAGCATCCCGCATCCCAAGGTTTTGAAAGGACACCCCAATGATTTTGAGAGGAAAGGCATTGCGCGATCAGGTCTACGAGAACATCCGTGACCGTATCATTAGCGGCGAACTTCACCCCGGCGACAGTTTGGTCGAAGTCGAACTGGCTGCCCAATTGAATGTCAGCCGCACTCCTGTCAGCAATGCACTGGTGATGCTGCGTGAACGTGGATTGATTTATGATTCTGGTGGACGGATGGAAGTCAGTGTCCTCAAACTCGAGGATGTCGTCAATCTGTACTGGTGTCGGATGGGCTTAGATGGTGTGGCAGCTTTTTTAGCCGCGTCAAAAATCACTAAACCAGAATTAAAGACCTTAGAAACTTACCTTAAAGCATGGGAAACACCTGTCCAAGAATCGGATTTAAGTGCGTTATGGGTCAGCGACCTCAAATTTCATCATCATATCTATGAGGTTTCAGACAATCGGCATTTGATTCGCTTTAGCGAAATCACCGCCGAACTAGCAGCCGTCTACCGCCGCAACACGATTCGTCGGATGTCCGACCCGCAAAGTGGCACAAGTCGCTCGAGGGATGATGTTCGTGCCGAACACCAAGCCATTTTTGAAGCGATTGCCAGTAAAGACCCTATCGCGGCAGAACATGCCGCACGGCAGCACATTCAAATGGTGATTAAGCACTTGGAGCTTGCCGACATGAGTTTAGAACTGCGCGAAGAACCACCTATCTTAGGTGCTACACCAAGCATCACTGCGAGAAGCCTATGAAGTGGCTCGAGAACAAAATAGCAATCGTGACCGGTGCAGGTAACGGTATGGGACGCGCCACAGCCCTGCTTTTTGCCGAAGAAGGCGCGAGCGTGGTACTTGCCGATATAGACGAAATTGGTAGCAAAAGTGCGGTAGAAGAAATTCGTTCACACGGCGGAAAAGCTGTGTTTGTGCGTTGCGATGTTTCCAAAGAAACCGATGTTCAAAACATGGTGGCGGTTGCCAAAACAGAATTTGGTGGTCTGCACACGATTTTTAACAATGCTGGAATCGAGCAACCAAAAACCCCAAGTGTGGATGTGACCGAAGAACTGTTTGACCGCGTAATTGGTGTCAACCTTAAAGGCACATTCTTTTGCTGCAAGCACGCCATTCCCTTGCTGCTCGAGTCGGGTGGTGGCACGATTGTCAATAATTCATCGGTTTCGGCTTTTGCCAATGTTGGCGGGAACATCTCGTATGGCTCGAGTAAAGGCGCAATCATGAGCATGACCAGAATTCTAGCCATCGAATACTCGAGACAAAACATTCGCGTTAATGCCATCTGCCCGGGCGTGATAGACACGCCAATGAACCAACGCAATTTGAATTTGGCACAAAACCAAGAAGCCACCCGAAAAATGTGGATGGAAAACACCCCGATTGGGCGCATGGGAACACCGCTCGAGATTGCTAGAACCGTGCTGTACCTCGCCTCGGACATGAGTTCATTCACCACGGGCATCGGACTTTTAATAGACGGAGGGCGGGTCGCCACATGAGACTCCTCGGCAAAGTTGCGGTCGTCACAGGAGCAGCCAGAGGCATTGGGCGAGCCGTGGCAAAGGCTTTTGCGCTCGAGGGTGCAATTGTCTACGGCGCAGACCGCGAAATCCAAGAACTCGAGACTGAAATGAAAAACTTGCGTGAGGCTGGACTACAAGCCCATGCTATGCCACTGGATTTACTCGAGCCAAGCAGTGTCGAGAACCTAGCCCAAACAGTTCTAGAGCAACAAAACCACATAGATATTCTTGCTAATGTTGCTGGTGTGATTATCGAGAAGCACCTGATAGACACTACATTCGATGACTGGGACACGATTCTAGGGATTAACTTACGCGGTGTTTTTTTGATGTGCCGCGCTTTTGCACCCACCATGCAGCAAGCAAAAAACGGCTCGATTATCAACGTTTCGTCTCGAGCAGGAGTGATGGGTTTTGCCCATGAAATCGCCTACTGTGCCTCGAAATTTGGTTTAGAGGGCTTGTCTCGAGCCATCGCTGCTGATTTGGGCGAAGATGGCATTGCGGTCAACACTATCACGCCCGGTACACCAACCCAGACCAGCATGAGTATGCAGACGTATTCCGAGGAAACCAAGAAAATCTGGAAAGATCCGTTTTTAATCACGCCAGCTTTTGTTGAACTTGCCTTGCAAAACTCAAGTGGGATTCATGACCAGTATGTCAATGCGTGGCAACGCTCCGAAGAATTGCGCCAAATGGGGTGGAACGCATGAACGCCTTTTTGTGTGAACGCCTGATAGATGGCACAGGCAAGCCACTCCTCGAGAATGCGGTACTGCTCGAGGAAAACGGGCTTATAAAAACCGTGGCTCGAGCGGCTGACATCAGCATCCCAGACCATGCAACCATTATTCGTACCCAAACCCTGATGCCCGGTTTGATAGATACCCATGTGCATTTGGCGTACACAGGCAAACCCGAAAAAGGGGCTTTCCGTGCCGAAGCCAGCGAGACTTCCTATCCGCTTTTGGCGCTTCGGGCAGCCAAACATGCTAAAGACACCCTCGAGTGGGGTTTTACTTCGGTGCGGGATATGAATGCGCCCGGCGGGGTGATACTCGACTTACGCGATGCGATTAACGCGGGTCATGTGCAGGGTTCTCGAGTCAAAGCCTGTGGTCTGGGCTTATCGGTCACAGGTGGACACATGGATGCTGGCGGTTGGGGCGACCATGTGAGGTTTACAGATATGACCCTGCCCTGCGATGGCGCAGTGGGTTTTGTTCGCGGAGCGCGAAGTCAAGTTAAACGTGGTGCAGATTTTATTAAAATCAATTTGTGTGTTGGCTCGAGGGTAGATGTTGAACACACCCCGTACCGCCAAGAAATGACCGACGAAGAAATCGCGGCAGTAATGCAGGAAGCAGCCCACCTCGAGAAATTTGTGGCAGCCCACACGAGCGGTGGTGAAAGTGTCAAAAAAGCTGTTTCACTGGGCTTAAACACGGTCGAACATGGACATTGGATAGATGAAGAAACAGCAGATTTAATGGCGGAACGCGGCGCGTATTATGTGCCAACGTTACTTGTCAATGAACGCAATTTTGACTTTTCACTCGAGCATCTGAGTGCTGCTACACGGCTTTGGCTCGAGAAGTCCCGCGAGGACAAATGGGTTTCTTTAGAAATTGTGCATAAGGCTGGCGTGAAAATCGCGCTTGGCACAGATGCAGGTTTTACGTTACCGCATGGCAGCATGAACGCTCGAGAATTGGAGCTTTTGATGCACGGTGGTTTAACGGCGCTCGAGGCAATCAAGGCGGGAACACAGACAGCCGCCGAACTGATGCAAATGTCCAATTTGGGTTCAATCAAAACTGGCAAAATCGCAGATTTACTTTTGGTGAACGGTAATCCATTAGAAGATATAAAAGTGCTACAGGATAAAAATAATTTCCGCGTCTTCAAAGATGGACTCGAGGTATGGGCATGAACGAGACTTTCTTTGTTGCCAAGCGTCTGATTATTGGTAATGGCTCAGTCCTCGATAACGCGGTGCTGCATGTTCAAAACGGACGTATCTCTGGTGTTTCTCGAACCGCCGATGTCAGTTTGCCAGAACGTGCGAACATTATACTTGGTGAGACTTTACTGCCCGGCATGATTGATGCCCATGTTCACCTTGCCTACAGTGGTGCTATCGAAGCTCGGGCTTTTCGTGCCGAAGCCTCTGAGATGTCGTACCCAAAATTGGCGCTCAGAGCCGCCCGTTACGCCCGTGAAACCCTCGAGTGGGGTGTGACGGCGGTGCGTGACCTGAATGCACCCGGCGGCGTGATTATTGACTTACGCGATGCCATCAACGCGGGATATGTGGCGGGTCCTCGAGTTCGGGCGTGCGGTTTGGGGCTTTCGGTGACAAGTGGACACATGGACAAAGGCGGTTGGGGCGACCATGTGGCACTGCACGACATGACCTACCCTTGCGATGGGGCGCTCGAGTGGCAAGCAGGGGTGCGAACCCAAGTCAAACGCGGCGCGGATGTGATTAAAATTAACTTGTGTGGCGGTTCTTTCCGTGATTGGCAACACCCTTACAAACAAGAAATGGATGAGTCCGAAATAATCGCAGCCATCACCGAAGCGCACCGTCTCGAGAAACAGGTGGCAGCGCACACAAGCGGTGGTCCAACCGTCAATATGGCGGTCAAAGCTGGGCTGGACAGTGTTGAACATGGGCGCTGGCTAGATGACGAGTGCTTAGACCTAATGGCAGAAAAGAATTGTTACTATGTGCCGACGCTGCGGGTGCAAGAGAATCACTTTGAGCATTCATGGGAAGCCCAAAATGCCAATGCCAACAGCATCAAGTGGCTCGAGCTTGGGCGCGAAGCAATGTGGGACAGCTTGACTCGAGCCAAAAAAGCTGGCGTAAAAATCGTGACTGGTACGGATGCGGGTTTTATGCTGCCACATGGACTTTCTAACCATCATGAAATGGAACTCTTGATGCGTGGTGGTTTAAGCGCACTCGAGGCAATTAGGGCAGCAACCCAAACGGCAGCCGAACTCTTGGACATGCCCGACATTGGCACACTCGAGACTGGCAAAATTGCAGATTTGGTGCTGGTGAATGGTAATCCGCTAGAAGATATTCGTGTTTTACAAGATAAAAAGAACTTGCGTGTTTTTCAGAACGGTCTCGAGGTCTCTCGAGCCAGTGGAGGTCATTTGTGAATCCCCGTGTATCTATTGCCCATAACCGCTTTTACAACTACGAAGAACTGACGGCTTTATTGCAACAGCTTGCCGCAGCATTCCCCGAAACCGCCACGCTCTCGAGCATTGGCAAAACCTTTCTGGGGCGTGAAATTTGGCTGATGACGATTACCAATAAAAGTACGGGTTCTGACCTCGAGAAACCCGCCTACTACATAGACGCACACATTCACGCCGAGGAACACACCACCAGCGCCACGGCGTTGTACGCCGCTTCGTACTTACTCGAGCAGTTTGGGCATGACCAAAAAGTGACGATGCTCCTCAACGAACAAACTTTTTATATCCTGCCACGCCTCAATCCAGACGGCGCAGAGTATTCGCTGTCGCATCCGTTCAGGTGGTGTGGCAATGGGCGTTTTGTGCCGAGTTCAGAGGACGAACGCGGACACGGCTTGTACCAAACTGACCTCAATAACGACGGTTACATTGTGCAAATGCGTGTGCCAGACCAAGCTGGCGAATGGAAAATTTCAAGCAAAGACTCGAGGGTGATGGTACAACGTCAACCTGGTGAATTTGGCGGCAACTATTACCGCCTTTACCCCGAAGGTTTAATTCCAGATTATGATGGTGTAGAACCAGAGATTGAAGCCACCCGAGACGGCAACCTCAACCGTCAATTCCCCGCAAACTGGGCGCAAGAAACTGAGCAGTACGGTGCTGGTCTGTACCCCGGCTCCGAACCAGAATCCAAGGCGATGATTGATTTTATTTTGAATCACCCAAACATTTGCGGTATGAATTCGTTCCACACCCACGGCGGGGTACATTTGCGCCCAAGTACCACCAAGTACGACTCGGAAATGAGTCCAAGGGATTTGACGCTGTTCAAGGATTTGGGCGCGGTTGGCACGAGCATCACGGGCTATCCAACCATCAGCACCTATGAGGGCTTCACACCCGACAAAACCAAGGCGCGGCGCGGTTCATTAAAAGATTGGATGTTTGAAGAAACTGGCGTACCGATATTTGCCACCGAACTCTGGGACATCGAAAAAGCGGCTGGTATCGAAAAAGTTGCTTTTTACAACCTTCGCCCTCGAGACGATGAAACCCTGATTAAAATGGTGCAGTGGGTCTGGGAAAACCACGGCGAAAAAGGTTGGCGCGAATGGACAGCGTTTGACCATCCACAACTCGGGGCAGTTGAAATTGGCGGACTCGCCGAAATTTGGGTACTGCGAAACCCACCCGGACATCTGCTTGAGGAAATTTGTCATACCAACACGCTTTTTTGCCTCGAACATGCGGCAGCTAGTCCACGCATTCGGGTGCGCTCGAGCAAACTCGAGAAACTTGGTACAGCCCCAGACGGCTCGAGTTTGTACAAAATTCATGCGGTCATCGGCAACGACGGGTATTTACCAAGCCACCTGACTGACCGTGCCATCGAGAAAAAGGTAGCCGAAACGGTCAAAGCCACGCTTCACCTCGAGAATGCCGAATTGCTGATGGGTGATAGCACCGCCGATGTTGGGCATTTAGCGGGACGCAACGGACGCAAATACCAATGGTCGCCGTGGGGCGAAAAATGGGGGCGCACCGCCCGACCTGTGGAATGGTTGGTCAAAGCCAAGCCAGACGCGAAAATCAACATTGTTGTCTCGAGCCAGAAGGGTGGCGTGCAACAAGCTGAGGTGAATCTTGATGTCTGAAGCCACCCTCGAGCAAGTCTTCAAATACATAGATGACCACGCCGAACAAGCCGTCGAGGATTTGCGGACGTTTCTGCGCCAGCCATCGGTCAGCGCCCAAAACATCGGTCTCGAACCATGCGCCCAATTGTTGCGTGACCTGATGCTTGAAGACGGCGTAAAAGATGTTGAAATTCTGCCAACCGATGGTGGACCCGAAGTGCTGCTCGGCACAGAATCCTCGAGCCACCCCAACGCCAAAACGTTACTTTGTTACGGGCATTACGACGTCCAGCCACCCGAGCCGCTCGAGTTGTGGCATTCCGACCCGTGGGGCGCAGATATACGCGATGGCATCATTTATGCCCGTGGTGCAACCGACAACAAAAGCGGCTGCCTCGCCTTTGTTGAAGCTGCCAAAGCCTACCGCGCCATCACTGGCGGTACACCCGTAAACTTGCAATATCTGTTCGAGGGCGAAGAAGAAATCGGCAGCCCGCATCTCGAGGATTTTGTCTACAAGCACAAAGAGCGTTTGGCGTGCGATGCCAGCATTGGCTTAGATGGCGGGGTCAACCGCACCAGTTTGCGCCCAGAAGTGCATCTTGGGATTAAGGCGATTTTGTATGTCGAGTTGCGTTGCAAAACCCTCAAACAAGACACTTGGTCTGGGCGGGCGCAAATGCTGCGAAATCCAGCATGGCGTTTAATCGAATGTTTATCAAGCATCGCCGACCCTGCCACGGGTGTGATTAAAGTGGATGGCTGGTATGACACCCTGATTCCCCCAGACCAGTACGACCTCGAGTTTTTGCGCGACGAACAACAATACTTTGACCGTACCGAGTTTATGCGACAAATGGGCGCAAAGCATTTATCCAGCGAAGATGATTTTGAAATCCTCAAACGCGCCCATTACGGCGCAAGTGCCAACATCTGTGGTTTTAGTTCTGGTTACGCTGGCGAGGGTTCTAAAACAATTGTTCCCGCCGAAGGTGTGGTCAAAATGGATTTTCGTTGCCCACCCGATCTCGAGCCATCAGAGCAATTCAAAAAACTCGAGATGCACATGATCAAACATGGTTTTGATGATGTCGAGCTTGTCTTGGTCAATGCCCGTAAAAACCCCTATAAAGTCTCGAGCCGCGAAGCCATTTCTCAAGCCACTTTCAAAGCAGCCGAACGGGTTTTTGGGGTACAACCAGTGGTGCATGGGGTCAGTATTCAAGGGATTATCATGTTAGCCATTCCCCATCCGGCAGTGCTGTCTGGCTTTGGTGCGCCAGAAAATAATCTGCATGGACCGAACGAAAACATGCCAGTTGAACGTTTTATTCAAGGCATCAAGTACGCGGCAGCTATTTTTCATGAGTATGCCCTCGAGACGGGTGGTTCTTCGTGATTCACAGTCTTTTCATTTCTCAACACATCCCATCTGCCCTCGAGACATCCGCACAGCGCAACTCGTTTTTTTTCCTCCTTCCTCCTTCCTCCTTCCTCCGAGGTTCTGACTCGTGATTCAATACGTGGCAAAACGTTTACTTCAAATTGTGCCGACCTTTATCGGGGCGACACTTCTGGCGTTTATGATTATTCAACTGACCCCCGGTGATTTCACCGACCGTTTTGCGCTTGACCCAAATGCTGATGCGGGGCAACTCGAGCGGCTGCGTCAGAATTTTGGCTTGGATCAACCAATTATTGTTCAGTATTTTCGTTGGATTTGGGGAATCCTGACCCTTGGGTATTTGGGGGAGTCGTTTACTTACCGCTCGCCAGTATCAGATATTATTGTGCCTTTAATTTGGAATAGCCTCAGTCTGGTGGTTATTTCTTTGGTGCTGACCTATGTTTTAGCCATTCCGATTGGCATTTATCAGGCGGCAAAACAGTACAGCAATGGCGATAAAGTCGTGAGTTTTTTAAGCATCATGGGTCTGGCACTGCCAAATTTCTTTTTTATTCTGCTTTTGATTGTCGGTGTCCTCGCCTTTCAAGCCGATTTGCGTCAGGTAGCAAAGGGGGAGGCGTGGTACAAGCCGATACTCGAGTTTTTGACCTATGACCTCAAAAACGGTTTGATTTTCCCAGTCGGCGGGATGCGAACCACCGAGATTTACGACAATTTACCGTGGTGGCAGCAGATGATTGACCGCGCTTGGCATCTGATTTTACCAACCATTGTGGTCACCACCTCGGGTTTATCCAGTCTAGTGCGAGTAGTTCGCAGTCAGATGCTCGAGTTCCTAAAAGCCGATTTTGTACGCACCGCCAGAGCCAAGGGTTTATCTGAGCGGGTTGTGACTTATAAGCATGTGCTGCGTAATGCCATTGGTCCGGTCGTGTCTGGGCTTGGCACGATTCTGCCCGAGTTGGTTACTGGTGCGGGTTTGGTCGAGTTTGTCTACCGTTGGCCCGGAATCACGCCCGGTTTTGTGATTGCGATTCAACAACAAGATTTGTATGTGGTCATGGGTTTATTGGTCTTATCGGCAATTTTACTGATGATTGGCAATTTATTTTCGGATTTGTTACTCGCCCTTGTTGACCCTAGGATTCGCTACGCATGAGCTTATTAACCGAAAACACGCCCGTCAAAGCCTTGTCTCGAGGGCAAGTGGTGCGGACTCAATTTGCCAAGCACGGTTTGGCAGTGCTGAGTTTATGGGTACTGGGGTTTTTCTATGCTCTGGCAGCAATGGCTGATTTTATTTCCCCTTACGGCGAATCTGAATCTTTTTTTCGAGGCGCAATTGACCGCAGTTACGCCCCGCCAACCAAGGTGCATTGGATTGACCCCGAGACCAAGAGCTTAACCTTACCCTTTGTTTATAATGTCTCGAGCAGCCTAAATCTGGACACCTTGGAACTCGAGTACAAAGAAGACATTACGCAGCGTTTTCCGATTAAACTCTTGACCAGTGGGCAGCCGTACACCCCGTTTCCAATTAACCTGATTCCAGTTTCATGGCGCAATGCTTCGGGTTTTGACCCACAAATTTCCTTACGGCTTTTTGGGGTAGACAAACCCGCCACGCTTTTTGTTTGGGGGGCAGATAAACTTGGGCGCGATGTCTTTAGCCGGATTCTGTTTGGCGCAAGGGTGACACTGACCATCGGGATTATGGCTGCCACCCTATCCCTAATTGTCGGTGTAGTGATGGGCGCAATTTCTGGTTTTTATGGCGGTTGGTTGGATGATTTTATTATGCGTATCGTCGAGATATTGGCGACCATTCCCGGTTTATTTTTGCTGCTGGCACTGCGGGCGCTATTTCCTTTGGATGCCAAGTCTGGGGTGGTTTATTTTGTGGTGGTGATGATTCTTGGTTTAATCCGTTGGGGTCCTGTGGCTCGAGCAGTGCGTGGTCAGGTGCTGAGCTTACGCGAAGAAGACTTTGTGATGGCGGCTCGCGGGCTTGGGGCGGCGGATGCTCGAATTATTTTTAGGCATGTTCTGCCCGCCACTGCCAGTTTTGCGATTGTCTCGTTTAGCCTGCTGATTCCGGGGTTTATCTTGACCGAATCTGGACTGAGTTTTCTTGGGCTTGGGATAAGTGACCCAAACTCGAGTTGGGGTTTGATGCTGGCGGTGGCACAAGAAGGCGGAATGCAGACTTTTACCTCGAGACCGTGGATGTTACTTCCGGGCTTCTTTATTTTCGTGGCGGTACTGGCTTTTAATTTTGTGGGGGACGGTTTACGTGATGCACTTGACCCCAAGGCAAGGCGGTGATCTATTTGAAACGATTTCTAACTTAAATTAGCGGCTCGAGAAGACAAGGTGCTTGGTTTCAAAGGAGGAAGTATGAACGTTCGCTCAAAACTCAGTTGGCTCGGGGCTGCGCTGGTGGTTGCAGCAGCAGTGGTTTCGATTCAGGGACAAGCCCAACAGTCCTCGCAGGCTTTGGTTCGCACAGCACGTTTTGGCGGTGATGGTACAGCCGTTAAAGGCGGAACACTGACTTACGGCTTGGTTGGTTTGCCACCAACTTTTAATCCGTTTACGGTGCAGTCGCTTTCGGACACCTTTATTCAGTACCTCTGGTTTCCGCAGTTGGTACAGTTTAATGCTGCCACAGGTCAGAACGAATGCTATGTTTGTACCAGTGTAACGCAGCGCGGTTTGGATGTAAACTTTAATATCCGCACAGGCATCAAATGGTCAGATGGCAGAGCGCTGACCGCCGATGACATCATTTACAGCGCCGAGTTGCACAGCAACGTCAAAATCAACTCGAGACAGCGCTCAGATTTTACCCAAGCGGGCAAAGAAATTAAATGGACGAAAGTAGATGCAGACACGGTTCGCATGACCTTAAACATCACCGATGCAGCCTTCCTTGACTTAGCTGACTGGTCTATTGTGCCTAAGCACATTTGGCAACCCCTTGCCGAACGCGGCGAAGCGGCTGTCCAAGGCGCGTACAATGTCAGCACCGACCCTAAAAACATCGTTGGGGCAGGACCTTTCTTGGTTGAGTCCTATAAACCGGGTGAAGAAATGACCTTGCGCCGCAACCCCGATTATTGGGGCGTAGACGAAAAAGGCAATAAATTACCGTACTTAGACCGCATTATCGCTAAGAACTTTGCCGATACCAACGCACGTCTGGCTGGTTTTATTGCTGGGCAACAAGATGTTTTCCAACCACTGACCATAGACGAGGTGCAAGGAGTCCGCCAAGCCATCAGCAGTGGACGTTTGGATGGCGAACTGAAAATCAACATCACCCAAACGGCTGTGACCTCGACGATTTTTTGCAACTTCCAAAACAAAGACCCGTTCAAAGCCACCCTCTGCCGCAATGCAAAATTCCGCCGTGCCTTATCGCACCTTGTAGACCGTGAAACAATTGTCAAAGTCGGATTGGGCGGACTGGGCAAACCATTGTACGGACCTATCTCGAGCGGTAACACCAAATGGTACAACGACAGTTTATTTGTCGAAGGCAGCAGCAAATTTAGTTACAACCCGACTCGAGCTGCTACCTTGCTGCGTGAACTTGGTTTTACCCGCAAAAACTCGAGTGGCTTTTTGGTCAACAGCAAAGGCGAAGCCATCAAAATGAACGCCTTGGTGGTCTCGACCGAAGCCCTACAAAAAGTGGCTGCGCCAATCATCATCGAAGACATGAAAAAAGTTGGTATTGATGCCAGTTTTACCGTGGCAGACAATGGCAGTGTGATTAACCCAGCGCTTCGCAACTTTAACCCAGATGGCACTCGCAACTTTGATTTGTCGTTCACCGATTTTGGTGGTGTTTCTGACCCACCGACCCGCCGTAACTTGTACAACTTAAACGGTGTGGCGCATATCTGGAACTTAAACCGTGCTGGGCAGAGCAAACCCGAAAAACCAGAATCCTTTGAAATCCTCTTGGATAAACTGGTTACCCAAGGGCTTTCGACACTGGACACGGCTGCTCGCAAACAAATCTACGACCAATTTCAAAAAGTGGCTGCCGAGAACCTACCTTTGGTCTACTTGTACACTCGAGGCTTACATGTTGCCTATAAAAACCGCGTTGGCAACACCCAAGACCAACTCAAAGACCCAATGGGCGCATTCCAAAGCACCGCCAACGGTTACATTGGCGAACTCTTTAATTTCTTAGACACAGCTTATGTAAAGCGCTAAATCAAACGCCGTGTCTCGAGATAAAAACTCGAGACAAAACAGCCTCAAAGTATCTTGGCAAAACGCAATTGGTCACGAACTCCCCCACTCGCGCTTCGCTCGAGTTTCCCCCTCCATGAGGGGGGCAAAGTGCCAGACCTTGACCTTAGCACCCCTCATGGAGGGGTCGAGCGAAGCGAGGGGGAGTTCGTCGGAATTCACGTTCTTGTGTGCAGCAGTCAACCAAAGGAGATTTTGTGAGTACCATGCGTTACCAAATTGCGGACCGGATTATTCATCAAGATGAATCTATTCGCACCAAGATGCTGGGCATTGCCGCTAAGCTGGACGGTGTGATTGCGCTTGGGCGTGGCGACCCAGATTTGCCTACGCCAATTCATATCATCGAGGCGGGACAGAAGGCATTGGCGGCTGGGGCAACCCATTACACTGCACCGCAAGGCTTGCTCGAGTTGCGTCAAGCCATTTGCCATAAGCTCGAGACAGAAAATTCTTTGCACTATACCGCAGATGAAATTGTGGTCACGGCAGGAGCGCAAGAAGGTATTTATGTCAGTATGCTGGCGCTTCTAAATGCTGGTGACGAGGTACTGCTGACTTCTCCGGGTTACACTTCTTACAATCAAGCGGTTGAATTGGCGGGGGGCGTGGTTGTGACTGTGCCAACCTTCCAAAAAGATAATTTTGCATTGACTGCCGAAGCGGTTCGGGCAAAAATCACGCCTCGCTCGAGAATTTTGTGTTTGATGAACCCAAGTAATCCGACTGGAGCAGTCACGCCAAGAACAGAAATTGAGAAACTGGCGGCTTTAGCTATCGAATTTAACTTAATTGTCATTTCCGATGAAATTTACGAACGCCTCGTTTATGACGGTTCATCCGTGACCAGTTTTGCCAGCCTACCAAACATGAAGGAACGCACCATCACCGTTAATGGTTTTTCTAAAGCCTACGCCATGACGGGTTGGCGCATTGGTTATTTTGCTGCCCCTCGAGAATTGGTGATTCCAATGAATGAAATTCATCATGGTTTAACAATTTGCGCCCCTGCGGTTTCGCAACATGCAGCATTGGCGGCGTTGCGGGGTTCGCAAGATTGTGTTCTCGAGTACCGCCAAATTTTTGCCTCGAGACGCACTTATTTTCGCAAGGTACTGGATAATTTAGGGCTGACTTATGGACAACCTCAAGGTGCATTTTATTTGTACACCAATATCAGCAGCACAGGTTTAGGGGCTGGAAATTTTTGTGTGCGCTTACTCGAGGAAGCCAAAGTGATGATTTTCCCCGGTTCGTTATTTGGCGACCACAGCGATGATTTTATTCGTATTTCATTATTGCAACCAATTCAAAAATTAGAAGAAGCGGCGGAACGAATTGCTAAAGCCCTACCAAAGTTAAAAGGGGAAGCATGACAAACCCAGAAGTTAAATCTATTAAGCACATGGCGTTTGCAGTGCGTGATGCCAAAAAAGCCCTCGAGACCTACTCGAGATTCTTGGATGTGCCAGCCGACACGCCAATTCTCGAGTACCAAAAATCACGCAATCGCGTGGCGCTGTTTAACCTTGGTAACATCGAGTATCAACTTTGCGAAAGCATGGATGCCGACGGACGTTTCGCAGCCTGGATTGCCGAACGGAACGCCGAAGGACTGCATCATATTTGCTATGAAGTCAGCGATATAAAAGCTGCTCTCGAACATGCTCAAGCCCACGGCGCAAGTTTACGCATTTGTAAAGCGTGTGATGTGTATGGTTCGCACCCGCACCCAGAAGGTTACGTCGCATTTTTAGACAACGACGCGGGTGGTATCGAAATCGAATTTATGCAGGTTTATACCCCAGAAGAACTCGAGCAGTACCAAAAAGTACAAGGGATTTGATTTGGCTTCTAGCTGCTAGTCACTAGCTTCTAGCTTTTAGAAGGACAGCAAAAAAATGAGTCATCCACCGTAGGGGCGAGGTATGCCTCGCCCACCTCGAGCAATCTGTTTTCAAGTCTATTTCATTTGAGGAGAACCATGACAATTACAGTTGGAACAGCCAAAGCCGAGCCAAATAGCGTGGCACTTGGTGCAATCCCCGTCTCTAAACTGGCGGGTGGGACACCACTCGAGATTCCCGTGGTGGTGATTAACGGCGCACATGATGGTCCTTGCTTGTGGGTAGATGGCGCAATTCATGGCGATGAACCCGAAGGTCCTTTGATGTGCCATATCCTGCGCCGTGAAGTCAATCCCGCCGAGTTGCACGGGTCGTTGGTGCTTGTGCCAGTCATCAATGTGCCAGCCTTTGAAGCCGCCTCTCGAGGTAATCCGCTCGATACGTTCAGCTACGACATGAACCGAATTTACCCTGGTAAGCCGAACGGGTATTTTTCGGAACGGATTTGTTATGAACATAGCCTGTGGATGATCAAGGTAGCGGATTTAGAACTGAGCATCCATTCGGGCGGAGCGCATTCGTATTTGTCTGAGACAATTTTTGCCACCGAGGACGCAAAATCTCAGGAACTCGCCAAGGCAATGGGTGAGGGTTGGGACTTAGCCCTGAAAGCCTTTTTGCCCAAAGGTAATCCAATGGCTTCGATGCTCGAGGTCGGTAAGACGGGAATTACAGTTGAACTCGGTGGGCGAAGTGCCACCAGCCCAAAAGATTTTGCTCGAGTTGGACGGGTCTTGGCGGATGCTGCCCTGAACGTGATGCGTCATTACAAGATGCTGGACGGGCAAGCCAGATACGCCGAGCCACGTTATACAGGTGTGCAACATGCGCTGCTTGCACCATGCAGTGGTTTATTTCTAGCCGATGAGTCAGCCGAATTCAAAAAAACGATGAAAAAAGGCGATGTGATTGCCCGAATTTACGATGTTTACGGCGATTTACAAGAGACTTTAACCGCCCCAGCCGATGGCAGAATTTTTGGTTTACGAGCCTTACCCAATGTAACCGTCGGCGATTGGTGTTGTTTCTTTGCCGAGGTTCAAGGGATATTGACGTGAAGAAGCCAAACTCGAGACAAGGTGGTGAGACACGGTGCATGAATTGGTTGATTTACTTAAAAACCTGATTGCCATTCCTTCGGTCAATCCTCCTGGCGATAACAGCGCCATCTCGGGTTTTATTGCCGCTTGGCTCGAGCAGATTGGGGCAACAGTGCAGGTGCTTGCGCCAATCGAGCATCCGCAAATACAGAGTGTCGTGGCAACCATCGGACAAGGTGAGCCAGTGGTGATGCTCCATGCCCATTCGGATACTGTACCCGTGGCAGAAACCGAAGGCGAACGATGGTCGTCTGACCCTTTTGTTGCACTCGAGCAAAATGGACGAATTTATGGTAAAGGCAGTGTGGACGATAAAGCCCCGCTTGCGGCGATGATGTTGACCATGAAACACCAAGCATCTCGAGGAAAACCCCTTGGTACACTGGTTTTGGTGGCGGCAGCCGACGAAGAGATGGGTGGACAAATGGGGACGCGCTGGTTAGCCGAATCTGGGCATTTACCAATTTGCGATTTGATTGTGGTCGGTGAACAAACCGCCAACCGTGTTGCGACGGCTCACAAGGGCGTAATGCGTGCCACCATCACTACACAGGGGCATAGCGTCCATGCCACCAACCCAAGTCGTGGGATTAACGCGATTAACGCCATGGCAAGGCTTGTCTTGGCACTTGAGGCGTACCATTATCGTTTGACCGAACATTTGCATCCTTTGGTTGGCGTTCCGACTTGCAACATCGGGGTGATTCAGGGTGGCAGCACCGCCAACGCGGTGGCAGACCAATGTCTGATACGGCTAGACCGACGCATGATTCCGGGTGAAAACCCCAAGACTGTCCAACACGAACTCGAGCAAGTCGTGGCAATGACCGACCTTTCGCCAGCCACGGCTAAAATCAGTGAATTTCAATACTCAAGTTGGTTTGAATCGCGGTTGGAAACCCCTTTGGGCAAAGCCTTTTTACAGTATTCGAGCCAAGCCACCCAAACACCGCTCGAGCCAATTGGCTACTTGCCCGGTTCTGATGCCAAACACTTAATGAACTTGGTTCGGGGCGATATGGTGATTTTTGGACCCGGCAGTTATGAAGTGGCACATTCATTTGATGAATATGTCGAAATCAGTCAACTCGAGCAGTGTTTTGCAGTCCTGAACGGTTTTCTAAAACAGCATTTAAGTGGGGAAGACCATGTTTGATACCCTCATTCGCGGTGCAGTAGTTGTTACACCCCAAGCCACCAAACGCCTAGATGTTGCCCTCGAGAACGGTAAAATTGCGGCACTGCTCGAGCCGAACACGACTGCCGAAGCCAAAGAAATTATAGATGCGACTGGCTTACATTTACTGCCCGGCGCGGTAGATATTCATTTTCATGTTCGCGCTCCAGCCTACCCAGAACGTGGCACATGGACTACGGAAACCCGAGCGGCTGCGGCGGGTGGAGTAACCACGGTTTTTGAAATGCCGATTTCCAAGCCGTGTTGTGCTACACCAGAAATCCTGACCTCGAGACGAATCCAAGCCGAACGCGAAGCCGTGGTCAATTTTGCGCTGTACGGCGCACCCGGAATGCTCAAACCCGAATTTGTTCAAGGGATGGTGGAGGCGGGTGCAATTGGCTTTAAGATTTTTACCACAGCAGCCGTTCTAGGGCGCGAAGATGAATTTGATGGGCTGTGTATCCCCGAAGAATGGCAGCAACTCGAGTGCTTAGAATTGGTGCGCCATACTGGACTAACCCTTGTGGTTCATGCCGAAAGTAACCCACTCCTCGAGTATTACAGCGCCAAAGTCAGAAGCACAGGACGCAACGATGCAGCCACTCACGGTGAATCTCGTCCAGCCTTGGTGGAGGCGTTAGCCATTGCCAAAATTGCCACGATGAACGACTTGATTGGCGCAAAACTTCATATTGCCCATGTGACTTCAAAACATGCCCTCGAGACGTTACGAAAATGGCAAAAAGCTGGACAAGACATCAGTGGCGAGACCTGTCCACAGTATTTGCTTTTTACCGAGGCAGAGCTTAAGCAGTACGGCAGTTACGCCAAAATTAACCCGCCCTTGCGGACACTCGAGGATAATGCTGCGCTCTGGGAAGGTATTCAGGACGGCACACTGCAAAGTGTGACTACCGACCACTCGCCATTTACGGTTGAAGAAAAAGAACGCGCCAAAACCGATATTTGGCTTGCTCCACCCGGCGCACCAGGGGTAGAACAACTTGTACCAATGTTGCTGGATGCCGTAGGAAACCAAAAAATCAGTCTCGAGAAAGCGGTTGAACTGATGTCCAGCGCTGGCGCAAAACGTTTTGGGATTTACCCACAAAAAGGGGCGGTGCAACCCAGTGCCGACGCAGATTTAATCTTGGTGGACTTAAACGCCCAAACTGTCGTGGACAAAAATAAAGAATTTAGTCAAGCTCGAGCCAACGATTACTTTTTTGATGGCAAAATCTTTCAAGGGCAAGTCAAGCGCACGATTGTGCATGGAAAAACAGTTTTTCTTGATGGTGCAGTGATTGGTGTAGCGGGGGACGGGAGGTTTGTACGCCCATGAAAATACTACTCACAGGAGCAGGTGGATTTGTTGGACAGGCATTAACTCAGTCACTCGAGCAGCTTGGTTTTGAAGTGCTGGACGGTGATGTTCATAGTACCCGATACAGACTCAATGTGCTTGACTGCGACCATCTAACCGCGCTGGCACTCGAGCATCAGCCTACAGTTTTGGTTCATGCGGCGGCTCGCACCACTGCCACTCGAGACGACGAACTTGATTTAATCGAAGTTAATGTCCAAGGCACAATCAATGCAATGTTCGCGGCTCGAGAAGCAAAAGTCAAACACTTTATTCTACTCAGTTCGGCTGGGGTCTATGCACCAGAACAAGCCACACCGATTGGCGAAGACGGAATACTTCGTAATGACAAAGCCTACAGCCTCTCCAAAACCCTTGCCGAACAGAGTTGCGAACTTGGCAAGCCCGAAGGCATGACCCTATGGATTTTGCGTCTGGCGGCGATTTACGGACCGAACGAACAGGCTTCTGGAACTCGAGTAGGGGTGTCTGTAATTGGGCAAATGGCAGAACAGTTTCTTGGTCCGAAAAACATAGTTTTGCCGCATAAAAACTTTGACGAATACAATTTTCTGCACACTACCGATTTAGCCCGTTTAATCCAAATCATCGCTAAACGCCGAGGCGATAAAAAAACGCATCTGTACAATGTTGGCGGTATAGCCATTAGTGCTTCGTGGATTCTCAATACCTACCAAATTGTTTATGGCGACCTCAACAAAGCCTCAGTTTGGAATGCCTATATGCCACCCCGTCACGGTGCGATTGACTCGAGCAAAATCAAGCAAGAACTCAGGTTCAAACCTAAAATTCTCCTCGAGCAAGGTTTACTTGACTACCCACCAAAACCTTAAAGGAGTTTCATGTGATACGCACATTACTTGTTGGACTTGGCACTCGCGGGCGGCACTGGGCGCGGGTGATTGCCGAAAATGCTGGCTCGAGTTTGGTGGCTGGGGTTGATCCGAGCGCGGAGGCGATGCAAACATTGCAAGAAAAACTGCTGAACCTCGAGTTTCCACACCTGACTGATTTAGAAACCGCCTTAGAGCAATTCAAACCCGATGCAGTGGTGCTTTCCACCCCACCAAGTGTCCATCTCGAGCAGATTACGGCTTGTGCCAAGCGCGGTATTCCCGTGCTGTGCGAAAAGCCTTTGGCGCTGGATGCCATTACCGCTCGAGCCTGTGTAGATATGGCAGAACAGGCGGGGATTCATCTGTGTGTCGGTATGAATTTTCGCTATCTCGAGACGACCAAAAAAAGCCGTGAATATATTGTGGGCGGCAAGCTCGGTCAGGTCGGTTTTGGGCGTATCAACTATTGGCGTTACCGCGACGGAAAACGCCCTTTGCTGAATAAATACCCACTGACGATGGAGCAACCGATGCTGCTCGAGCAGAGCATTCATCACCTTGATTTAGCCAGATTTATTTACAATTCCGAAGTCAAGCGCGTTTGGGGGCGCACCACCAATCCACCGTGGAGCATGTACGCTTCGGATGCCACAGTTGCGGCGTGGCTCGAGTTTGAAAATGGCGTGGAGTTGCAGTATTTCGGGACGTGGATGGGGACAAACTCTAAAAACGAATTTCAGTGGCGCACCGATGGCAGTTCTGGAATGCTCTTCCAGCGCGATATTTTTGCGGGTCTCGAGTATTGGCAGGCTGGGGCAACCACCCCCGAAGAAATTATGCTCGAGCCTCAAGAAGATTTTGTAGACGACACACGCGGGTTGCTCGAAGATTTCTTGTGTGCAGTGCGTGATGAACCCAGCACCTACCCGAGTGGGCGTGACCACTTAATGACGATGGCTTTAACACTGGCTTGCGCCGAAAGCTCGAAGCACGGACAGACTTTGGACTTACTTGAGTATGCAGAAGCAATAGGATTGGCATGAATTGGAGGTATAAATGACACAGACGGTTAATTTTTCAAAATTCTTGTCTCGAGTTGCAGTGGATAACTTAGAGCATTCCATTGGCAACCCGATTAACCCGCGTATGGTTGCCGCCGTGCAGAACGCCAAGGGCTTAGTCAATCTCGGCTCTGGCACACCAGATTTGCCGACCCCAGATTTTGTGTTGGATGCGATGCGTGAGGGCTTACGAAACGGCATTTTGCAGTACACGCCTTATGATGGCATTGTGCCTTTGCGTGAAGCGATTGCTGCCAAGTTACGCTCGGAAAATCATCTCGAGTACGTGGCAGATAACATCATCGTCACGGCAGGGGCGCAAGAAGCGATTTATGTGATGTGCGCTGCGCTCTTAAACCCAAATGACGAAGTGATTTTGACCAACCCGTACTACAGTGCCTATAACAACATCGTGGCGCTGTGTGGTGGCAAAGCCGTGACTGTGCCAGTCAAACCAGAAACAGGCTGGTCTTGGGACTTAGCCGCGCTCGAGGCAGCCATTACGCCACGCACCAAACTGGTGATTGTGGTCAGCCCAGACAATCCAACGGGCGCAGTGGTCACTCGAGAAACAATGATGGGGATTGCAGCCCTTGCCGAGAAGCACAATTTCTTGGTCGTGTCCGACGAACTTTACGAAAAATACATTTACGATGGCGCGGAACAATTTTCTTTTGCCCGATTACCCAATATGTTCGAGCGCACCATCACGGTTAATGGTTTTTCCAAAACCTACGGCATGACTGGTTTGCGGGTTGGCTATTTGGCTGTGCCAATGTGGTTAAAACAAGTCGCCACCGAAACCCGCCATATGCACTCAATCAGCACCAGCACCCCAACCCAACTGGCAGCACTGGCTGCCCTGACTGGCGACCAAAGTGCATGGCAGGAACGCCTACAAACCTATGCCGAACGCCGAAGCTATTTAATCTCGAGACTCGAGGGTATGGGTCTACCGTTTATCCGCACCAGTGGAAGTTATTACATCATGGCAGACATTCGTGCATCCAAGATGGGTTCAATGGAATTCGCCTCGAGTTTAATCGAACAACACGCGGTTCGGGTTGGACCCGGTGTGGTCTTTGGCAGTGGTGCAGAAGGCTTTGTGCGTCTAAGCCTGATGTGTCCACGCCCAACAATGGATGCTGCCCTAGACAAACTCGAGCAATTCTGGAAACAATTTTTATAATCCGTAGGGGCGAGGCATGCCTCGCCTTTGCACAGACCCCAAGGGGAATCCATGACCGATAAATTCGTTGGCATTCAAATCAGCCCCATTAGCTTCTTAGACGAAGGTGTAGAGCCACTTCTCGAGACCCTCCAAGAACGTTTCGGAATCAATGTGCTTTTAATCGGCACACTCTCTTGGCTTGGCTTAAAAGTCGGGCGGCGAATCTCGCATAAACTCGAGGGCTTCCCAGACCACGGTGTCCAAGAACCCGACCAAATGCGTGGCGGCTCGTACATCAAACATCATCCAGAATTTTACCGCAATACCAGCATCACTAATTTTGCCAACAACGACCCCGGCATGGCTGGCATGGACATCCTCGAGATGGTGATAGAGGCGGCACACAAACGTGGCATGAAAGTCATGCCCGAAGTCATGGAACCCCTTTTTAAGTACGCCGACCACGGCAGCAGCAACACGGTGCAGATTCCAAATCTACCGCAGTACCTCGAGATAGACCAGTTTGGGCGGATTGGTTCTGAACCCAGCACCTCCAATCCGCATTACCGCACTTGGTTGCACAGTGTTCTCGAGGATTACGCCAGAAATTACGATATTGACGGCATCATGTGGTGCAACGAACGCCGCAGCCCATTGGATAATTTAATTGCAGGGAACGCCGCCAATGATTTTAGTCCAGCCGCCAGACGCGAAGCGATTGAACGCGGTATAGATGTCGAGCGGGTTTTGCTGGCGTTCCGTGAAGCCTATACATTTTTCCAAGAGGCTCGAGCCGGGCGCGGTTGCTCCGATGGTTTTTTCATTGGCTTTTTGCGGATGCTGCTGCGAAATCCCGAGATTTTAATTTGGGAGCGTTTCTGGCTCGAGCGCAACAAAGACCTTGACCGCGAGTTGTACGGCATTGTTAAGTGGTGCAAGCCTGCCCTAAGTTTTGGGCTAAATGTCTGGAATCGCAATCATTTTAATCCGCTTCGTAAAGCCCAATGGTCTTGGGATGAACAAACCATGTACGCCGATTGGGTCAAACCGATTACTTACCAGCATCAGTCGGGTGGGATTTACAAAAAAGAAATGACTGAATGGCATCAAAGTATTTTGCGAGATTTTACACCGCAAGAACTGACCCCAATTATGTACAAATTGCTTGGTTTACAAGAAGCTCCGTGGGATAGCTTGCTCGAGACAGGCATGAACCCAGAGACCTATGTCGGTGGGCAAGCTCGAGACACGGTGCGAGACCTGCAAGACAAAATACCAGTCTACATGGGCATTGGCGTGGACGCGCCGCGCACCAGCGCAAGCCAAGCCATTTGCACCCCAGAAATTGTCGAGCAGAGCGTGCTTGCGTCGTACAGCAATGGCGCAAAGGGGATTGTCTACAGTCCGAATTATGCGGGGATGAACCACAGCAGTCTCGAGGGCGGCGCGAAGGCTTTAAGAAAATTGGGTATTCTATAGCCTATGGATTTCAAGAATGTCTACCTTGTTTCACAAGAACTTCAAACCGTTGAACAGTCACGTTTGGATGAACTCGAGGCTTGGTTAAAACACCCATTGCCACTTGGGTATAGAGAATTTATGTCCCAGCTTGGGGTCGGTGAATACTGTCATTACTTTCGCATTTATTCACCTGAACAACTTCCAAAAGCCCAACTTGATTTCCGCGAAAGTATTATTGATGGCTACTACGAGCGTTTCTGGGAAGGACAGCAAGATATTCTTTCTACGGAAGACGCACTTAATTCGGTGGTTCTTGCTGATACCATAGATAGTGACTACATCGTTTACGCACCAAACACAGTGCATCAATTGTACATACTGCCGAGACATTCGGAAAAAGTCTTTTGGGTTGAAGGCAGTTTTTTTTCTTTGCACCGATGGCGCTATCGTCAAGAACCTTTTGATGAATCCCAAGTTGCAGCACTTTTGACTTTTTACCCATATGGCAATAACCAAAACAGAAGACTTGTTCTCGAGCATACAGTGGATTTAACTTGGCTGGCTCAACAAATTCATCAACATTGGAATAACATATCTGAGACGCGTTTCTTGCACAAAGAGGGGTATTTTGTTGTCTATGTTCGAGCTATTGAGGGTTTTATAGGATTATCCGATTGGGGCAATGGGCGATTGGATGTGAATATTCATTTTGACACAAACCTTGCCACAAAAATAAATGAATTTGTTCATTGGCTACACAGCTTGAATTTAATAATCAGTCAAGACTCACAAGAAAATTAGGACTCAATCATGTCTCAATCAGATTTCTACCAACTCATCCAACCAGAAGGCATTTACCAACCTGCCACCTACAACCATGCAATGCGGGCGGGCAACACCCTCTATGTGGCTGGGCAAGTGGCTCGAGATGTAAACGGGGCGTTAGTTGCGCCTTTTGACGCGGCGGCTCAAGCCAAACAGGTGTATCAGAATCTTGGTGTGGTTCTCGAGGCGGCTGGGTTTCCTCGAGACAGCGTGGTTAAAGTCACAACGTACCTTGTGGACGGTGCAGATTCTAAAGCCGTGACCGAAGTTCGGCTCGAGTTTTTTGGTTTGCATCGCCCACCGCACACGGGTTTGATTGTCGCCAGCCTCGGTAGCCCAGAAGTTCGGCTCGAGGTCGAAGTGATTGCGGTACTGCCCTAGCGGGTGTTGCGTGGGTCTAGTGCGTCGCGTAGACCATCACCAACCAAATTAAATGCCAGTACCGCCAGTAGTATGGCGATTGCAGGGGCAGAGCTTGCCCAAGGTGCTTCGGAAATAAAGTTGCGGGTTTCCGAGACCATCGCCCCCCATTCTGGGGTTGGTGGTTGCGCCCCAAAGCCGATAAAAGATAACCCTGCGGCAGTTAAAATCGCTTGTCCGACATCAAAACTGGCTTGGATTAAAACGGGGGTCAAGGTATTTGGAAAAACATGGCGTAAAGCAATGCTGATTTGTGATGTGCCGATAGCCCTTGCCGCTTCGACAAATTCGCGTTCGCGCAGTGCCATGGCTTGGGCGCGTACCAGTCGGGCGTAACTGGGCCAGCTAACAATGGCGACAGCGATAATCGTGTTGGTTAAACTTGGTCCGAGGGCTGCCGCAATTGCCATCGCTAGGATTAAACTGGGGAAAGCAAAGAAAATATCGGTGATACGCATCAAAACATTGTCCCAAACGCCACCAAATGTTCCAGCCAACAAGCCAACAAGCACACCAACTGTCACAGAAATCAGGGTCACAACCACACCGACTTGTAAGGACAACGATGCCCCGTGTGCCACCCGTCCCCAAACGCTGCGCCCAAGTTGGTCTGTGCCAAGTAAATGTTGGCTCGAGGGCGGGAGTAAGCGCTGTCCTAAGTCTTGAACAATCGGGTCTGGGGAAATAACGGTTGCCAGCACAGCAATCAGCAATAGTAAACCCAACAGCACCACCCCGATAATCGAAGCAGGGTTGCGCCAAAAGCGTTTAGAGGCTTTGGAGGCTTGTTTTTTAGGGGCTTCGACAGCACTAAGCATAGGTTATCCTTGGGTCAAACAGCGCGTACAGTAAATCAGTGACTAAGTTAATCAGTGAATATGCCATGCCAGCCAGTAAAGTCACACCCATCACGGCTGGAAAATCAAGGCTGATGGCGGCATCGGTGGTGTAGCGTCCAACTCCGGGCCAGCTAAAAATGGTTTCGGTCAGCACTGCCCCAGACAATAAACCGCCAAGCACCCCACCAAGCACCGTCAGGACAGGCAAAAAAGCATTTCTCAGGGCGTGTTTTATCACCACTCGAGACTGGGCAATGCCTTTGGCTTTGGCGGTGCGAATATAATCTTGGCTCATGGTTTCAAGCATGGCGGCTCTGGTCATGCGTGCCAGCAGCGCCGAGCTAAACGCGCCCAGCACAAAAGCGGGTAAGATTAAATGGGCAATACTGTCAGAAAACACTTCCCAATCTCTAGCAATCAGTGCGTCTATGCCGACAAAACCAGTCACTCGAGGCGGAGCGATTAAGTAAGCATCTAAACGTCCGGGTCCGGGCAGTAAGCGCAGTTTATTGTGCAGAAACTCGAGCAGTAAAATCGCCAACCAGTAAATCGGGGTTGCCCCGCCCAGTAGTGCTAATAAGCGCACAATAATGTCTGGGGCTTTATTTTGGGTGAGCGCCGCCAACACTCCGGCTGGAATACCAATCAGCGCTGCAATAAACAGGGCTGTAGCGGATAACTCGAGTGTACCGGGGAAAAAATCGCGTAAATCATCTAGGATTGGTCTGCCAGTTCGCAGGCTTGTGCCGAGGTCGCCTTTTAATAAACGCCCAACATAAGTAAAATACTGTGTTACAACGGGTTGGTCTAAGCCATTTTTGGTTCTAAAATTGGCAATCATTTCATCGGTGGCTTTATCGCCAAGCGCAACCAGTGCGGGGTCGCCGGGGACGACTTGGGAGATAAAAAAGGTGGCTAAGGAAACGCCCCAAACCACGAATAGGACAAAAAATAATCTTCTGATGGTGTAATTAAGCATTTTAGGGTCTCTTTTTGAGCTTTGGGCTATGGGCTATGGGCTATGGGCTATGAGCTTTGAGTTTTAGCGCATCGCTGACCTTGACTTATCGCCTTAAATCCTACGAATCGAGGAGCGCATTAAATACGCTCCTCGAGTTTTTTGCTTTACTTAGAAATTTTCTCGAAACGAACTTGACCTTGGGCATTGCGTAAATAGCCTTTGACGCTGGTGGATAACGTAACGGGTACTTTTGGTTGGTACAAAATCGCAAACGGACCTTCCTCGAGATGCAGTTCGGTCAGTTGCTTATAGAGCGCAGCGCGTTTGGCTGGGTTCGGCTCGAGGGCGGCTTGTTGGGCGAGTTTGCTGGCGGTGGCATTATTCCAAGCATTGCGCCATGCAAGGCTTTTTGCGCCGTAATCCGACATTGGTGTAGCGTTGCCGTCCGGATCCGGAAAATCCGGAGACCAACCAACTAAGACCATTTGGGCTTTCTGAGCGCGGTAAATACCAAGTAACTCGGATTGCACAATTTGTTTGATATTGGCTTTTAAGCCAATTTTTCCAAGGTCAGATTGAATTTTGGCGGCTAAATCAGCGCACGGTACACCTGCTGCACAAGAGCCTTGTGGGACGAGCATTTCAAATTCAAAACCATTGGGCTTGCCTGCGGCGGCTAGTAACCCCTTGGCTTTTTCGACATTAACACTGTAGGGGTTGCTGGCATTAAAGCCAAATAAACCGGCAGGAATAATCGTTTGGACTTTACGGGCGTTGCCACCAGCCAATACATTAACCATGCTGTCTTGGTCAAGCGCCCAACGCACCGCTTGGCGCACCCTTGCATCCTCAAATTGGCTGCCAGCCCCAGTATTCATGCCGAGGTACTGCAAACGCAAGCTATCGGCTTTGTAGACATTAAATTTAGCGTCTGTGGCTTTGGCTTTGACCATATCTGGGGTTAGATTCTCAGCAATGTCAATTTCACCGCTCTCGAGGGCAATTTTTTGGGTGTTAGCTTCTTTCATTTCGCGCAAGATAACGCGGCTCAATTTGGCTTTTAAGCTCGAGTTGGGGTTGGCATCCAAGACCACTTGCTGATTCTGGTCCCAACGATTTAAGACAAACGCGCCCGAGCCCGCCGAGTTGCGTTTTAACCATTCTGAACCGTAATCGTTACCGACCGCTTTGGATTTGACCAAAACGCTGTCTACAATGCCGCCAATGTTAAAGGTAAGCAAATTCAAAAAAGCGGCTGGACTGGCGGTTTTTGGCAAAGTTACTTCGACAGTAGACCGACCGAGGGCTTTGGTGCTACCGATTTTCATATTGGCAACTTCGTCAAACAAAAACGAACCGTTACCTTTTAAGGCTATTGCTCGGTCAAAAGTGTAGACCACATCGGCAGCCGTGACTGGATTACCCGAAGCGAATTTTTTGTTGGCAAGATTAAAGGTGACTTTCCAAGTGCTGCCCGCGTCTTTAACTACCCAACGAGCCGCAATGCCGGGTTTTAAGGTGCTTAAATCTTCGCCTTCAAATTTGACCAAGGTTTCGTACAAATTGTCGGTGATTAAACCACCGCTAAATTCGTAACTGATTCCGGGGTCAAGCGAAATCAGGTCAGAGAAATCTCCGCCATACACCAAGGTACTCGAGCGAGAATTCTGAGCCATGCTGACTGCTAGTAAGCCAATGCCAAGTAATGCAACCGCGCCTATTCGTTTTCGCATACACCTCTCCTTATTTGTGAATCGAAGGCTAGTCTACGCTATTTTTGAGGTGGTGGTTTTATCTTCTCAATCCTTGGACTGAGTTCAATCCTCGAGTGGACTGAGTTCAATCCTCGAGTAGTAACGCATTGCCACGTAAATGCTTCGGATAATGATTTTTAATAACACTGCCAACCTGTTTACCCCAACTGAGGGCTAAACCGCCAGTCTCGAGTAAAACCCAACCAGCTTTTCCGTCTCGAGTTATCGTTTCGCCGCGTAAGTACGCAATGATTTCTGAATCCTCGAGTTCTACTGTATTGGTATAATTTTTTGTCACTCGAGACAAGGCATGATGTGGTTCAAGACGGTTTTTCTCGAGGTGCGCTACTGGAATCCCAGCCCGCAACGCCCGTATTCCCTCGAGACTCGGGCTGTTTGGGTGTGCCATATGAATCTCTTGACGAAACTCGAGAGCAATGCCGTCTGGAATTGCAAATTCTCGAGCAAATTCGGCAAATGGTTTTTTGTCCTTAACTGTAGGGTCAAGATAGTATGCCTCGCTCACCTCAGCAAGCCCATTTTTACGAAGCCGTGCCAGAAAATGCCCTTCGCCACGAAGCAAATGTGGATACAATCTCGAGCCAATACCACCGATTCCAGCCTTAAATCCCTGTATTGGCTCGAGACTAAATTCTGGGTGTTGCTCGAGAAATGCCGTGATGACATCTTCGTTTTCCTCAACTGCAAAAGTACAGGTGCTGTAGACCAGTATCCCATCATTGTTGAGCAGTGCCGCCGCATTCTCGAGAATTAAGTTTTGGCGCACCGCACAAGTCACCACATGCGCTTCTGACCAGCTTTCTATGGCGGCATTATGCTTACGAAACATCCCTTCGCCGCTACATGGCGCGTCTACAAGTACACGGTCAAAGGTTGCGCCCCATTTTTGGGCAAGTCTGGCGGGTTCTTCGTTGGTCACAATCCCGATGCAGCCCAAGCGCTCGAGATTTTCGCTTAAGGCTCTAGCTCTCGTGGCACTGATTTCATTGCAAACCAACACCCCTTGGTTTTGCATCAAAGCAGCTAAGTGGGTGCTTTTACCGCCTGGGGCAGCACACAAATCTAAGACCCGCAAATTTGGCTGAACATCCAGCGCCAAGGCGACCGCTTGAGCGCTGGGTTCTTGGACGTAATATGCCCCAGCGTGGTGCAGTGGGTGAGCGCCAAGTCGCGCTTCTCGAGTGGCGTACAAACCTGTATCTGACCAAGGCACATTTTCGGTTAAGCCCAACTTAAAGGCTAAGGTTTCTCGAGAGATTTTAAGGGCATTGGCACGAATCGCGTACTGCCGTTCACTTGTGCCTAATTCGCTTTGAAAAGCTGTAAATTCAGTCCCTAAAAGGCTCTGCATTCGTTTTAGAAAACCAGTCGGAAGTTGCCGCATTGGGGTTACTGTACCGTATGCTAATCGCATCATGAAACGCCTTGCAATCATTCAAACAGGTGGCACAATCGCCAGTCGCACCGACTCGAGCGGTTCTTTAATCCCCGCCAATGCCGTGCAGGATTTACTTCTTGCTTTACCACAACTCGAGCAGTTTAAGATTTCGGTGTTTCAACCATTCAATTTGCCCAGTCCGCATGTCACCCCAAAGCACATGCTCGAGCTTCGCGATTTAATTCAGGCAGTGGCACAAAATCATGATGGAATTGTGGTCACACATGGCACGGATACACTCGAGGAGACTGCTTTTTTCTTGCATCTAACACTTAATACGACTGTGCCTGTGGTTCTAACTGGCAGTATGCGTCATGCCGAAGAAGCCTCTTGGGATGGACCCGGTAATGTTCTGGCAGCCGCACATGTGGCACTCGAGCCGCGTTCCAAAAGCCGTGGGGCGTTGGTGGTTTTTGCGGGTGATATTTTTGATGCCCGTACCGTCACCAAAACCGATACGACGCGGCTCGAGGCGTTTGGAGGTTATCCTGGTCCGATTGGGCGAGTGGATTTTTTGTCGGCTCAAGCCATGATTTCCTATTTTGCCCGTCCAGAGCCTCGAGTCCCACAAGTTATAGAGCATGTGGATGCCAGAGTCGAAATTGTCTATGCCTATGCGGGTTGGGGCGGTGAGGGCTTAGAAGCTGCGCTCTCTCGAGCTTCGGGGGTGGTGATTGCGGCGCTCGGCACAGGCAATGTTCCACCCGATGTTGTGCCGATTATTCGCCACGCCACCAAACCGATTGTGATTGCCACCCGCACCCACACGGGCGCGATTCTACCGATTTATGGCTACGAGGGCGGAGGGAAGCAACTGCGTCAACTTGGGGCGATTCCAGCTTCGTTTTTGAATGCCCATAAAGCCCGAATTCTGTTGTTGGTGCTGCTGGCGAGGGGTGCGTCCCCTGCCGAACTCGAAACGGCTTTTATGGCGCTGGACATATGAATCTTCCTTTATCTGGCATTGTGGTTGCCGATTTTACCCGGGTTTTAACGGGTCCTTACTGCACCCAAACCCTAGGCGATTTGGGCGCGGATGTCATTAAAATCGAACCTCCAAACGGCGATGACACAAGGGCGTGGGGTGCGCCTTGGCTCGAGAACAATGGGATAAGAGAAGCCACCTATTTTTTGTCAGCAAATCGCAATAAACGCAGTATTGCCTTGGACTTGAAAAACCCGTCTGACCTCGAGATTGCCCAACAAATTGTTGATGCTGCCGATGTGCTGGTGGAGAATTACCGTCCGAAAACCCTCGAGAAACTAGGGATTCAAACCAAAAATCCGCGTTTGATTAGGTGTAGTATTTCTGGTTTTGGCTCGAGTGGCACGTTAAAAGATTGGGCGGGTTATGACTTAATCGCCCAAGGCATGAGTGGTTTTATGAGTTACACTGGCGAACCAAACGGTCTGCCACAAAAGGCTGGGGTAGCCATCGCCGATATTTTTGCGGGTTCGCTTGCCACCCAAGCGATTCTGGCAGCGCTGTATGAGCGTGAGCGCACCGGCTTGGGCAAACAGATTGAAATCAATCTGCTCGAGAGTATGGTGGCGCTCGGCACGTATCAGAATAGTCGCTACTTAAATGCTGGTGAAGATGCTGAACGCCTCGGCAATGAACACCGCAGTATTGTGCCGTATGGAACGTATAAAACAATGGATGGTTTTGTGAATATCGCTTGTGGCAATGATGTCTTGTACCAAAAACTTTGTGCTGCCCTGAACGCCTCAGATTTACTCGAGCCACAATTTGCTACAAACGAACAGCGTTTAATCCATCGTCTCGAGCTAACACAACATTTAGAAGCGCATTTGGTTCGTTTCTCGAGCGAGGCAGCAATTGAACTTCTGCAAGGCTCAGGTGTGCCTTGTGGCGCGGTTTGGAGTGTCGGTCAGGTTCTCGAGTCAGACTGGGCGGTTTCTCGAGGTGTGGTGCAGTGTGTCCAGCATCCAGAATTAGGTCAGGTTCGTTTGACCAAACCTCCTTTTGAATTTAATGGTGCTTCTTTACCGATTACAAAAGCCCCACCGAGGTTAGACGAACACCGCACCGAGATTCTCGAGTGGTTAAAAAAGCAGCCGTAATCCACCCAGAAAAGCCAGTATCAGCGCAAGGTTATTAAAGGTTTTCTGCTCGAGTTTTTGCATGGCGAATCTGCCAATAAAAACACCCAGTATCACAACAGGAATTAAATATAAGTTCAGTTCTAAACTTTGGACATTGATAAGTCCAAGCCCAAGCATAAAAGGCAACTTGAATAAATTGACCACAAAGAAAAACCAGGCGGTCGTGCCAACAAATTCGTTTTTTGGTAAACGCATTGCCAGTAAATAAAGCGTCATGATTGGACCCGCAGCATTGGCAATCAGGGTCGTAAACCCTGCAATGATACCCGCCGAGGCAGCCGTAACAGGGTGTTGCACCAAGTCTAAGCCCGCGCCAGCGTTTTTTGAACGCCAGAATTGCAAAGCACATAAAATCAAGACAATAATGCCAACCAGAGGCTTGACTACAGCATCATCTATTTGCCCAAGCAATAACGCCCCCAAGACCACACCGACGGCGGTACTTGGAAAAATTCGCCACAGTTCACGCCAATTGGCAGAATTGCGAAAAAGCAGCACTGCCACCACATCAGCCGCAATTAAAAGCGGTAGGAGTGCGCCCGTCGCAATTTTGGCGGGTAGCACCTGTATAAAAAAAACCACGGCTAAGGTGTTAATCCCCGGTAATCCGCCTTTGCTCGAACCGGCAATCAATGCACCAAGCCCCAACAAGACCCACTCGAGTAAACTAAACTGCACTAAAACGTCTTTTCATGCCATGTAATCACGCTGGCAGCCCAGGTTAAACCCGCTCCAAACGTCACCAGTAAAAGGTGATGCCCGTCTTTGATTCGACCGTCATCTATGGCTTCACGCAGCGCCAAACCAATACTGGCAGCACTGGTGTTGCCGTAACGGTCTACGTTGGCGACCACGCGGTCTTCGGGTAACTCGAGGTATTCACGGGCGGCATCTATAATTCGGTAATTGGCTTGGTGCGGAATAAACTGGGCAATGTCTTTTAGTTCTAAGCCAGCTTCACTAACCGCTTGTTTGGTGGCGGTGTGCATCACTCGCACGGCAAACTTAAAGACTTCGCGTCCGTTCATGGACACAAATTCAGACAACGGATTACCGTCTGGTAAGGTTTTATTGATACAACGCATATTTAAGTGTTTGCCGCCTTCGCCATCTGCGCCCAGTACAAAGCTCTTAAAGCCGTAACCTTCTGGCACGACCTCGACAATCCCAGCACATGCCCCGTCGCCAAACAGCACCAGTGTCGTGCGGTCAGACCAATCAAGGATTTTGGTTAAAGCCTCTGCCCCAATTGCCAAGACTTTTTTACGAATCCCACTTTTGGTATAGGCAGCCGCCACCGACAAGGCGTATATCCAGCCCGGGCAAGCTGCCAGTAAATCAAATGCTCCAGCATTTAACTTAAAATGATTTTGAACCAGTGCGGCGGTTTGTGGAAAAAGCGCATCTGGGGTACTGGTTGCGACAATCACCATATCCACGCCCTCGAGTACCTTTGCTCCGTACCGCGCCACAAGATTCTCGACTGCACCAATACACAGATGGCTGGTAAATTCGTCTTCTCGAGCAAAACGCCGTTCTTTTATTCCAGTCCGAGATTGAATCCACTCATCGGACGTTTCTACGCCGCGCTTTCTTAAATCATCGTTGGTGACGATTTCCTCGGGGACATATGTGCCAAGTGCGGTCAAACCAACAAAACTCGAGTTCATGTGGCTTGGCATCATACTCCAAGATATAGGCTGATAACACAGTTCAAAAAATGCACTGTAATTTTGTTTGAATGTGAAGTTTTTCATACCGGGCGTATTTTCGTCCCCCACTCAAGGGTCTTTGCGATATACCCCCCAGTATGAGTAGAATGGTAGAACATGGTCAAAGTTATCGCCATCGGAGATGTCCACACAGATTGGGGCTTGCTTTACGGAGCGCTCAAAGCCTCGTTTGCAATGGATGCTCACGGCAACCCCACCCCACCAGTCCTCGACGGACGCTACCGCGTGATTTTAATGGGTGACTTGGTTCATCCTAAAACCACAGTTCGCTATGAAGAACTGACCGGGCGTGAAGGGTATGATTTTCGCAACCCCGACCACTTAAAAAGTGCTTCTAGGGCGCAAACTCGAGAACTTTATAAGATTAAAGAATTTGTCGAAAAATCTGGTGGCAACGTCGAAATTATTCTGGGTAATCACGACGATGCCGCGCTCGAGCATAAGTTCTTACTGGGCAATGCAATGGGTGTCATCCATGCCGAATTTGACCCAAGCAAGGGCGGTACACCGCTCCCAGAAGATTTACAAGAATGGATAAAAAGTTTCCAGCGTTATATTCGCATCGAAGGTGTCCATTTTTCCCACGCAGGACCACTGCCGGGGATGATGTACTTTGATGACTTTTTTTACAATGACCGTGATTCTAAACATTGGTGGCACGAAAAACCATTTTATGTCAAAGACGCGGGTCATGCCTTTGGGGTCTACGGGCATACGGTCATGAAAGACGGGATTGTGCTTGATTTAGAAAGTGGTTTTGCGATGATTGATGCCCTCGAGAAGCGCCAGTACCTCGAGATGTTAATAGACGACGAAGGGCAATACAAAGCCCGCATCGCCAGTTTTTAGGTCAGATACCCATGAAGCGTCACAGCACCGTATTTGTGGGCTACAAGGGTTCTTGGGTTTTATCGGCTCGAGCCTCGGCAGCCCAGAGAATACGCAGCAATATAAAAGGAAGAAGCCAAAGCCCCAAGTGCTTTTGGTAGACTGCTCTATGTCCGAAATCGCAGAGTACCTAAGCCAGATTAAACGAGCCTACGCTCGAGCCGATGCCACCGAACACACCTACCGCCCGTACTTACAAGATTTACTCGAGGCGGTATTAACTGGCTATAAAGCCACCAACGAAGCCAAACGAAAAGTTTACGGCGCACCTGATTTTATTATTTCCAAAGGCAGCTTGGATGTCGGGCATCTCGAGGTTAAAGACCTTGCTGTAAACCTCGATAAGGTCTTAAAAACCGACCAGTGGCAGCGTTACACCAATGCCCTTGGCAACCTGATTTTATCCGATTACCTCGAGTTCAGGTGGTATGTGCGTGGCAAGTTGCGCCGCACTGTACGGCTTGCCGATTTAGTTGAGAAAACCATTACCCCAAGAGCCAATGCCGAAGAAGAACTAAGCAGTTTGCTGCAAGCCTTTGTCCAGAATCCAACCCCAGCCGCCGGCAGCGCCAGAGAACTGGCTATGCGTTTAGCCTATTACGCTCAGCAAATCCGTGTGGTGATTCGGCGGGTGCTGCGTGAAGAATTAAAACTCCTAAAAAAACCCCTGACCGAACAATTTTTAAGTGTCAAAACCATTTTGGTTGCCGAACTAACCCGAGAAGAATTTGCCGACTTGTACGCCCAAACCCTTACCTACGGCTTATTTGCGACCCGAATCCAACAAGACGAACCCGATACCAGTTTAGGTGAACTTAGTCAGTTTGCCCCAGATTTTAAGGAGCGCACCTTTAGCCGTGCCACACCTTTGCTTGGCATTCGAGGCAATGCGGTTCTGACCCAGATTTTTAGTTACTTTGGCGGGGCAGAAGCCCACCCAGATTTTGTTTGGGCGCTCGAGGAAGCCGCAATGGTTTTGGACAGTGCCAATATGGAAAGCATCAAAACCGAACTTGGCAAAACCACTGGCGCAGGCGACCCGGTACTGCATTTTTACGAAACTTTTTTAGCGGCTTACGACAAAGCCATGCGAGAAAAACGCGGTGTTTATTACACCCCAGAACCCGTGGTGGGCTACATCGTGCGGAGTGTAGATAACATCCTGAAAACCCGTTTTGACCTAAAGCGCGGGCTTGCCGACCCCAGTAAAACCGCAGACGGCGTGCATAAAGTCCAAGTGCTAGACCCCGCCACTGGCACTGGCACTTTTTTGCATCGGGTGATTAACCATATTTACGCGGGTTTTAGCAACAACCAAGGCATGTGGAATGGCTACGTCAAAGACCATATTCTGCCTCGAGTGCATGGTTTTGAATTCTTAATTGCACCGTACACCTTGGCACACTTAAAACTCGATTTTTTACTCTCGAGAACTGGTTATAAGCTACAAAAAGACGAACGGGTACGAATTTTTTTGACCAACACGCTCGAGCAACCGCGAGGCGTGGACCAAGCCTTCCAGCCTTTTGCCGCCGCGCTACAACAAGAATCTTTGGCTGCCAGCAGCATCAAGCGCGATACCCCCGTGATGGTCGTACTTGGCAACCCGCCGTACAGTGGACACAGCGCCAATACTGGCGACTGGATTCACAACTTGCTGCATGGCTTGGATACGCTAAATAACCAGACTGGCACGAATTATTTTGAAATAGATGGAATGCCACTAGGCGAAGCCAACTCAAAATACTTAAACGATGATTACGTGAAATTTATTCGCTTTTCGCAGTGGCGCATAGACAAAACTGGTGCGGGAATTTTGGCATTTGTGACCAACCACGGGTATTTGGACAACCCAACCTTTAGAGGAATGCGCCAAGCGCTGTTAAACAGTTTTGACGAATTGTATTTTCTGGATTTACACGGCAACAGCCGTAAAAAAGAAACATCCCCAGATGGTAGCAAAGACGAAAATGTGTTTGACATTATGCAGGGTGTGGCAATTGGTTTTTTTATCAAATTGCCACCCAACAAAAAACCGCCACTCGAGCTAGGAAAACGGGTTTACCATGCCAATTTATGGGGTCTACGCGAGATTTTTGAGGGAAAAGCTGAGAATGCCAAATTGACAGGCGGTAAATACTTTTGGCTCGAGGAAAACGACCTACAAAGCACCCAATGGACAGAAATTTTTCCCGCCAGCCCATTTTATTTGTTCTCTCCTCAAGATATAAATGCACAAGTCGAATATCAAGAATTTTGGGGTATCCCAGATATTTTTTCAATCAGTGCCAATGGTTTTAAGACGCACCGTGATAACTTTGCGATTGCTTTTGATAAATCCGAAATAGAAGAACGAATTGAGAATTTACGAGACTCGAGTCAAAGCGATGATGTTTTGCGTCAACAATATGAGATTAAGAATGGCGGTAATTGGACGTTACAGGCAACTCGAGCAGCCTTGAGAAAAGATGAAAATTGGCAGTCCCCGATTGTTAAATGCCACTATCGCCCATTTGATACACGGTGGTGTTATTTCAGTAATCTTTTGATGGATCGCCCAAGGCGTGAACTTTTACAACATGTAGTTCATCAAGATAATCTTTGTCTTGGTATTGGTCGCCAAGGAATGGCTGTCAATGACCCTGTTTGGTCGCTTGTTCAAATCTCGAAAAGTCCGATAGACCAAAATGTTTTTATGCGTGGTGGTGTACAAATTTTTCCGCTTTATCTCTACCCAAATACCGAAGGCTTGGCACTCGAGGCAGAGAGGCGCAAAGCCAATCTTTCGCCCAAATTTATTGCGGCGCTTGGACAAATTCTTGGTCTCGAGTGGCTGCCCGATGGCTTAGGCGATTTAATCCAGAATTTTGCTCCCGAAGATGTGCTGCATTATATCTATGCGGTTCTGCACAGCCCCAAATACCGTAGCCGTTATGCCGAATTCTTAAAAATAGATTTCCCTCGTATTCCACTGCCCACAGATTTAAGTGCCTTTGTTGCTCTGGTGCGTTTGGGACGTGAATTATCAGGGCTTCATTTAATGACCACCGAACTCGAGACCAGTGTAACTTTTCCACAAGCTGGCTTAAATGTGGTGGATAAACCACGGTACGCTGCTCAAAAAGTTTGGATAAACGATACTCAGTATTTTGCTGGCATCCCCGAACAGCTTTGGCAAACCCGAATTGGTGGCTATCAAGTTCTCGAGAAGTGGCTTAAAGACCGCAAAGGACGCGAACTGAGCTTTGATGATATAAACCATTATTGCCAAGTGGCGGCTGCCCTCGAGCAAACACAAGGGCTAATGGAAGGTATAGATTTGGTGCTGGGGGCGGCATGACCGAATCAGAATTGCTTAAATTGATAGCCCACGGCGAATCCATGACCCTCGAGTTTAAGCGCGATGCGCCTATTTCAGCTAACGATTTATTTGAAGCTGTGGTGTGTTTAGCCAATGCAGATGGTGGTACTTTGCTGGTTGGAGTTGAAGATAACGGTCAGATAACGGGTGTTCATCAAAAACATCTCGAGATGACTTCGCCAAGGCTCGAGGCAAGTATCAATAATCGTACCCGCCCAAGTGCTGGCGTTAGAGCAACTCGAGTTGCTGTTGGCAATGTTTTTGTGGATGTGATTGATGTGCCACAAGCCAAACGGGTGATCAGCACAACCGATGGGAAAACCATGCGCCGTAGTCTGGATGTCCATAATCGCCCAGAGTGTATTCCGTTCTATCCAGACCAAATGCCAAGCCGTTTGTCACAACTGACCCAATATGACCACAGTGCAGAAATTCTGTCGAATACCACTTGGGACGAACTTGACCCACTCGAATTTGAACGCCTAAATCAGTTATTGCAAGATAACCCCAATAGCGACCCTAGTTTGCGTGATTTAGGGCATCTTGAACAAGCCAAAGCCTTGGGTTTAGTAAAAACAGTTGATGGTGTGGTGCGCCCAACTTTGGCGGGTTTATTACTTGTGGGCAAACAAAGAGCCTTGCAAGAATTCGTTCCAAGTCATGAGGCAGCTTTTCAGGTCTTAGGCGCGGAACAGGCTGTTGAAGTCAATCAGTTTTTTCGTGAACCTCTGCTTAAACTCTTGCAAAGCCTCGAGCAGTATATTTTGGTGCGTAACCGTGAACAAGAACTCGATTGGGGCTTACAACGCATTGGCATACCGCTTTACCCCAAAGAAGCCGTGCGCGAAAGCCTTGCCAATGCACTTGTTCACAGGGATTACAGTCTACGGCAAGCGGTTTATGTTCGCATCCTCGAGAATGATGCCCTAAGTATTTCGAGTCCGGGCGGTTTTGTCGAAGGCGTAACTTTAGAAAATATCATCAGTACCGAGCCACGTCCTCGTAATCCAATGCTGGCAGATATTTTTAAGCGCCTTGGTTTAGTTGAACGCACCGCCCGAGGGGTAGAGCGAATTTTTGAGAGTATTCTTCGTACAGGCAGGGCTGCCCCAAGTTACTTTGGCACAAATCGGCAAACAGTCAAGCTCTCTTTTTCTGGCGGTGAAGCTGACCTTAAATTGGTTTATATCTGGCTCGAAGTCCAAAACCGTCTTGGTAAACCCTTGGACTGGGCTACTCTCCTGATTTTGCATCAAGTTGCTCTCGAGGGTGACATCAATACAAACCAAGCCACTCAACTCTTAGAAAATAATGTGACTCATGCTACAATGCTACTGAATCGGCTTCTCGAGCTTGGGTTGCTCGAGGCTCGGGGCTTTAAGCGCCCCAAAACCTATCATTTAAGTGCTGCTGTTTATGAGCAATTGGGTAAGCCAGAAGCCTATGTTCGACAACGTGGATTGGTTGCCACCGAACAGGAAATCATGGTCTCTAGTTTACTGAAAGCCAAATCGGAAATTACCAGAGCTGATGTTATGCGACTCTTCACGACGCTTTCTGAAGACCAAGCCTCTTATTTACTGAGGCGTTTAGTCAAACAAGGTAAACTCGAAATGGTGGGGATACGCAATAAGGCAATCTACCGAACAGTCCAGAAATAATTACGTTACTTTTGCGCTACTTTTACGTTACTCAAGTCGGTTTAATATGTCTGTTGCGCTATATGCACTAAACCGGATTGCGTTACTCTTTACGTTACCATTTGCGTTATGCGGTTTGGTTGACTAAACTTAAGCAGTTAAAATTTGTACCCAAAAGGTCTGGATTAACGACAGCCAGTATTTTGCTGGCATCCCCGAAAAATTCAACGCACAATAAACCTAAAGAGGTGCTTATGACATGGCAAGAAGTTCTCGAGCATCAGCTTACAAAATCTACCGTTCATTCTTTAGATTCGAGTAAAATAGTGGTGCGCCCGATCCGAATTGAACGGATGACCTAAGCGTTAGGAGTGCTTTGCTCTATCCGACTGAGCTACGGGCGCATGGCGTTGCAGAGTTTAGCACACTTTTGGCGTACTTTTCAGGTTCTTTTAGAGTAAACTGCTGTTATCGTGGCGAAAATTTTGGTTGTTGAAGACGAATCAGAATTAGCAAATATCATTGCTGAACATCTGCGGAGCGAGGGTCATTTGGTCGTTCTGGAAAGTAATGGCTCTAAAGCCCTCGAGCGAGCCGGTTTAGAGGCGTTTGATTTACTGATTCTGGATTTGATGTTACCCGGCTTAGATGGTCTCGAGGTGGCGCGGCGCTTACGGCGTTCCAGTGGAGCAACCACTGCAACTGTACCGATTTTAATGCTGACGGCTCGAGCCGAAGAAACAGATCGGGTGCTTGGTTTTGAAGTTGGGGCAGATGATTATATTGTCAAGCCCTTTTCGTTGCGTGAATTCTTAGCTCGGGTGCGGGCGATGTTGCGCCGCGCCAAAATTATCGAAGAAGAAAGCCGTGTGGCGGTGCTACGTTTTGGGCGGTTCGAGCTCGATAACAATGCTCGGGCGGTGCGAATCGGCGAAAAACTAACCGATTTAACCCCAAGGGAATACGAATTGCTGCTGATGCTGGCGCGTCATCCCGGACGTACTTTTACCCGCGATTATCTGCTCGAGCGAATTTGGGGCGCAGAATACGACGGTTCTGACCGAGTTGTGGACACGACTGTGGTGCGCTTAAGACGCAAATTAGGCATTGAGGGCGAACGGGTGATTAGCGTCTGGGGTGTTGGCTACCGTTTTGATGCAGCTTAAAAAAGGGCGAAGGGCAAAAGTAAAACCTTCGCCCTTTGCCTTTTGCCCTTCGCCTATAATGCCCTATGGATTACTCAAGGGATGAACGCTGGCGGGTTTTTATTGGCTCGCCTCGGGTGGATGCCGAGGAACGCCGTGTTTCGTATTGGATGGTTTACTCGAGGTCTTTTTGGGTAGCTCTGCTTGAGGCGTTGTGGCTTGCCTTATTTTTTCGTGGGTTGGCGGTGGTGCTGACTCGGGTCGGTGTGGCTGCGCCTTGGGCAGAACTCTGGGCGTTACTGAGTGAACATATTTTATGGTTCTGGGCGGTGCTGCGGCTTTCTCGGCTCGAGGAGACAATGTGGTGGTGGCGGGTTGTACGGGTGGCTTTTTTTGGCTTGTTTTTGGGTTTTGGGTTTTGTATCGCCAATGTGATTCTGGTTAATTTTTTAGCCCCCACCCGAACTTTTTTTGCACTGCAAGCGATTATTGCCCCTGAACCTGCCCGTGTGCCGTTTGAAGCCTTGATGGTGATTACCTTTTTGCGTTTTGCCTTTGTTTTTGCAATTAGAGAAGTTTGGCTTGAAGGACGGCGCAATTTGCGTTGGCGTTTAACCGCCTTGGCGCTGTTTGGTGGGGTTTTTGCCGCCAGCGTGGTGGCAATTTTACCCGGTGTGCTTACTTTGGTGCGCGACCCTAGCGCTCGTTTAACCAGCGATGCGCTGCGCGATGCGACTGAGCTTGCCAAAGCCTTTCAAGGGGCGCTGAGCAGTGGGTCTGACGAAAAGCAGTTAAAACGTTTGTTTACTGTTTTAGAGGGTGGTGTTGATACCCGTAAATCCAGTCTACTCGAGGACAACGAACCTTCTAATGATGCTCGGCGGATTGCACTTTTAATTGATTCGACAGGTAAAGTCTTAGGGTCTAACCGAGTTGATCGTTTTTCGGAAGGGGATGGTTTTGAAACCCCAGAACTTGCGCCGTGGAAAGAAATTTTAGTCACCACTGCAAATGGGCGTTGTCGGGCGTTGGTGATTGGTTTAGAAGTGATTGCCGGTTGTCCAGCCATTTCTCAAGACCCTAAAGTCTCCAATGTGGTGCTTGGCGTGGTACAAAGCACCCAAAATTCTAGTCCACCGGGCGATATTGCAGCCCAAATCAGTTCGGATTTTAGCAATGCCTTAGATACGCTTTCGCAATCTTTTTTGGCTTTTTTTCTGGGATTGGGGTTTTTGGGTTACGCCGTTAGTTTGCGTCTGACCCGTCCGCTCGAGCAATTGCTCAAAGGGGTGCAAGCCCTAGAAGGTGGTCAACTCGAGGCTCGGGTTCACATAGACGGCGAGGATGAAGTGGCGCGTTTATCGCAAACTTTTAATAAAATGGCAACGCGGCTCGAGGGCAATGTGCTGGCGCTTCGCCGCGAGAAACAAAATGTCGAAAGTGTTTTGGAAGCCAAAAAAGGCTTAACTGCCAATGCTTCGCATGAACTTCGTACCCCAATTGCGGTGCTGCGGGCGCGGCTCGAGAGTGCCGAATTGCGTGGCGAAACGATTGCCCCCCAAGCACTTTTAAGCGAAGTTCAACGTTTAGAGCGTCTGGTCGAAGATTTATTTGCTTTGTCTCGAGCCGACCTTGAACAACTCGAGTTTCAACCCACGGTGGTGGCATTACCAGAATTGGTTTCGCAACTCTTCGAGAGTTTTGCACCTCTCGCGAAGGTCAGTAATTTAACCTTACTTAACGATGTTCCAGAACGAATCTTGCCGATTCAAGCCGACCGCGAACGACTCGAGCAGGTGCTACGCAATTTAATGGTCAATGCGATTCGCTACACCCCTGAATGGGGCATTGTGCGAATTGCCGCCCGAGCCAGAGTGGATTTTGTTGAATTAACTATCGAGGACACGGGCATGGGCATCGAACCCGAAGATTTGGCGCGAATTTTTGAACCTTTTTACCGCTCCGACCCAGCTCGAGCCAGAGCCACTGGCGGGGCTGGATTGGGTTTAGCGGTGGTGCGAGAACTGATGCAGCGCATGAATGGGCAGGTCAGAGCCACCAGTGTTGTTGGGCAAGGCAGTACCTTTATTCTCGAGTTACCCGTGGCTCGGGAAGTCTTGGCTTAGGATTTTGACCTAGGTCAAAGACTTTTTGCGGTACTCGAGGCAAACTACGGGTGTGAAAAATTCTTTTGCTGTGATTGCCGATTAGCCTTGAAGTCAGGCAATGGTGCGAACCGGCATTAATAAACCTTGGCTCGAGCGATTAAACTCGAGCCAAGGTTTATTTGAGGGCTGCAATTTTGGTAAGACAAAGACCAAAAAACGGGTTGCTCAGCGTGGGTGTGTGCCAACGGGTGGCAAAGTTGAAATAAACACTTCATATCTGTACACTCGAGACATGAAAACCATTGAAGTAACCAATGCCCAATTTGAAACCCTTGAACTGCTTCGTCGTGAACACCAAATTACTTTACGCGGTGCCCTAGATTTAGCATTGCAAAAAGTTGTTGATAAAAAGAAAGTAACTGCTTTGAAAACCGATGCCGAAGTTTTGTCCCCCACTGCTTTACGTCGTTCTAAGGCGCGTCTAAAGTCTTCTCAGTCGGATAAACGTTATAGTTTGGCACAAACCCGTAAAGCCCTAGGTTTAGTGTGAAAAAACTCGAGTTTCGTGCTTCCGCAATTAAAGACATGCGCTCTTTGGATGCTCGATTCAACGAAGCGATTTTACTGGCTTTTGCAATTTTATCTGAAACTGGAAGTGGTGATGTTAAACCCATCTCGGGTTCGCGTGGTTGTTATCGGCTTCGGGTTGGTGGTTATCGTGCTGAGTTCACGATGTCAGATTCGGTGATTGATGTTTATTTAATCGAAAAGCGTGGCGATGCCTACGGGAAAAAATCATACAAAAGGCGAAAAGCCGCTTGAATCCTGACCAAACTCGAGAATTCTGTATCTGCGTGCCAAACTCGAGATTGGCTTGTACTTCAAGTTTTTAGCACCACACAAATCGCGTGTGACTCGAGCGATTAAACTCGAGCCAAGGTTTATTTGAGGGCAGCAATTTTTGTTTTGCTGGGCAAGACAATTTCTACGGGTTTTGCAGCAGCATCTAAACGCCCTGTGAACTTAAGCAAAAGTGCTTGGGCGGGATTTTTTTCTGTACCTGCAACGCTTGGTACATTTTTCTCGAGCAAAGGATTCTTTCCGAATTGTAGAATTCTGTATGGTGCAGTGAACTCGAGAATCCCTTGGGCATTGGTTCGAGCCAAGGTGAGGGTGGTTTGTGCTTCGGTTACACCAGCCGCCGAGCGAAATCCGCCTTCGCTGCTGACAATGGTATAGACTGTATTGGCTGGGTCATTAGTGCGTATGGCATGGCGGTAAGCGTCGCTTGATAAACCAGAAGTAGAAAGTCTGGCATTCAGTCGGTTGCGTATGCCTGGTCTATCACCATCCAAAAGCCACCATTTGAAAAAAATTTGAAGGTATTGCATTTCGGGTCGAGGCGAGCTACCTGTTTTTTCTAAAGTGAAAGAAAAATCACCAACTTGAATTTTTGGTGTTTGCCAACCTTCAAAACGAACAGGCAATTTTGTGGCTTTGAATTGGTCAATCATGTAATTGTAAGAAATAAAGGCGGCTTCCTCTGGTGTGGTGGCAATTTTTTCTTCGGAGTTCAAACTGAATTTAGCGAGGGCTTGAAGTTGAATTTTTTGCTCAGAATTTGGCAACTGAATATCTAATGTTCGGACTGGCAATGTTTCATCCCAATTGAGTCTTGGTGATATGGAGAACATTAAGCCGCTATAGGTGTATTTTTTTGGCTCAGCCATATTTTCAGTCACAACTGCCCCTGCTTTTTCAAAGGAGGATTTTAAGTCGCTGATGTTGACAAAAATATCGTGAAAACCAGAATTTTTGAGGTATTCATCTTGCGCTGTTGCCCATCCAACTTGGGCTTGGCTACTCGAGAGTGTGGTGATGGTCAGGGCTGTAGCGGCAATAATTACAAATACTGCTTTGGAAATAATTGGCATGAGATGCTCCTTAAAAAGACCAGCATTGATTGTTTTGGCTTCACCCATTTCACTAAGCGCCGTCTCGAGGGCGTTGGCGTTACCTTGTCTCTCGAGTTGCCAGATTCGCGCTTCAATACTGCCGCGAAGTTCGGCTTGTATCTCGAGTTTTTTAGCGCCGTAAAGCCCGCGTGTGGCTCGAGAAAGGTACTGCTCGAGGGGCTTCATGGTTTTCCCAGTAGTGCATCCAGGGCTTGGTCGAAGGCTTGCTGCTCGCGGCGTTTTTGGCTGAGTTCTTTTTTGCCGCTTTCGGTCAGTTCGTAGAATTTTACGGGGCTTCCACCGCGTGGAAGGTATTGGAATGAGCCGCTTATAAAACCGCTTTTCTCGAGTCGGTGCAGGGCTGGGTAGAGTGTGCCTTCCTTAAAGTCAAAGTAGCCATTGGTGCGTTCAGAAGCCTCGCGGGTGATTTCTCCACCGTAAATCGGTTCTGGTTCAATAATCGCTAATAAAATCAGGTCGAGGTTGCCTTTTAAGAGGTTTGGATTCATGGGTTGTACCTCGTTTCTCGAGTGGCTGCGTTTGGCGCTTCTCGAGTTTGTCCTAGGATAGCGACATCGTAATCCTAGGTCTCTCATTTTGTCAAGTCGAAAGGAATTCACAACGACTCGAGTTGATATATGTACCGTTTACAACGACTCGAGTGCATAAATTTGACAGTTTGTGCATATTGCTGTATGCTTGTTTTTATCAGCGCCCAGAAGTGGCGCATTTTTATTACCTCGTCAGATGGTCAGCCAGATTTTGTACTTTTGCAAAAACAGCTGATTTCTCTAGGTCACTGCACCTAGAGAAATCAGTTTGGCGTAGTGACCAACCCGAAAAAGATTTACGGTTTATGGACTCAGTTCAAGCGACCACGCCGCAGAAATCGTAGGAACTGCTCGGGCGTAACCATTCGGACATTCTCAATCACACCCAAGTCGAGTAAATCTATTTTGTTTCTCGAGACCAGATGATTGGCTTTGCCTTGGGTGGCAATGGCAATAATAAAGTCATCGTCAGGGTCTGGACTAATTTTCTTAATGCCTCGGACTGATACAAACTCAGCTAATTTCTTAACTCGATTAACCAATGCCCCAGCTTCGTTCTTACCAAGAATCTTTTTGACTTGGGCATACTTGGTAACGGTCTTGAATTCCTCGAGTTGGCTTTTAGAAGTGAGTAGTGTAAAACGCCTTTCTTTGAACCAAGCAAATAGAATTGCGCCTGTTACGCCTTCGGGTCTAGCTGCCCCAGCCACCCAGATATTGGTGTCTAAAACCACCCTCACCGTTTCTTCTCACGCTTTTCGGCTCGAGCGCGTTTTATGGCAGCATTGGCAACTTCATAAACATCATCTTCGGTCATGTCTTTAGTCCGAGGATTTGGGACAGTCAAAACCCGTTCCATTTTGATGTCGTCCAGATAAGAATTCAAGGCGCGGTCAATGGCTTCCTCTCTGGTCGTGCCAAGCGAACGCCTCAGTTGCTCGAGGGTTTTGGCTGTTTTGCTGGGTAGGTCTAAGTTCATGGCTCAATTGTACAGCAATTACATATCTTCTGGGTTTGGGCAACATTTGGCATGGCTTGCGAGGCAGTTAAGAACTTTTCTCGAGAACCCCGCTTAGCACGTTCTTCAAGCATGGTTTATGTTTCTTTAAGCACTGCTCGAGCCGCTTTAACTTTTTCAAAAGCATCTTCACCAAGCGCGGTTAAATGCCCCATCTTGCGCCCTGCTCGAGCTTCGCGCTTTTGGTACAAGTGCAGTTTTGCCCCAGTCTCGAGCGCTGCACCAAAGTTGGCAGTTGGGGAGATGTGTTCACCAAGTAAGTTCGCCATTGCGCCACTCGAGTGTAATTCGGTGCTGCCAAGTGGTAAATCGCAGACGGCACGCACGGCTTGTTCAAATTGACTGGTTTGACAGGCTTCGATTGTCACATGCCCAGAGTTGTGTGGTCTTGGTGCAATCTCATTGACCAGAATTTGTTGGTTGTTGGTGACAAACATTTCAACGCAGAGCAATCCATGTAACTCGAGGGCATTGGCAAGTTTAATAGCAATTTCTTTGGCTTTTTCGGCGGTTTCTTCTGGAATCCGAGCCGGCACTAGGGTGATGTCCAAAATTCCGTTCTGATGCTGGTTTTCAAAGACTGGAAAACATTTGGTTTGGGTACTTGAGCGTGCCACAATCACGCTAATCTCGAGAAAAAAATCTATAATACCTTCTAAAACACATGGCACACTGCCAAAGCGCTCAAAAGCCTTGACTGCCTCGAGTTGGGTGTAGACCTTAGCTTGTCCTTTGCCGTCATAACCTAACGTGGCAGTTTTGAGAATTGCGGGGTATCTGGCTGCTACTAGGTCGCTGCTGGCATAAATTGCTTGGAATGGAGCGCAACGCACACCGGCTTTGGTAATAAAGCTCTTCTCGAGCAGTCGGTCTCGGCTGCGTTCAAGAACTTTGCGGTTTGGGCGCAACGGTACGGTTTGCTCGAGGGCTTTGAGGTGTTCTGATGGGATATTCTCAAACTCTAAAGTCACCACATCACAGACCTGAGCCAGTTGTGCATAGGCATTCGGGCTGTCAAATGCACCAACAATCACTTCGTCCACCACACCAGAAGCTGGGCAGTCTGGGTCTGGGTCGAGTACCACGACGTTATATCCCATTGGTCTGGCTGCCAGCGCCAGCATTCGCGCCAGTTGCCCACCACCCAAAATGCCAATCGTGCTTCCGGGCGGAATCATGAATTGCCCTCGAGTTGGCTGTTCTCGAGAACTGTTTTTGTTTGTTTTTCACGCCAAGAACGCAGCTTCTCTCGAGTTTCTGGGTATTTATTGCCTAGGATGGCGGCAGCTAAAAGTGCCGCATTGACAGCACCAGCGTTGCCAATCGCCAGCGTTGCCACTGGAATTCCAGCCGGCATTTGCACAATGCTCAGTAAGCTATCTAAGCCGTTTAGGGCTTTACTTTGTACGGGTACGCCAAGTACGGGCAGTACGGTTTGACTGGCTGCCATTCCGGGTAAATGTGCTGCGCCGCCTGCCCCCGCGATAATCACTTCAAGCCCTCGAGCCTCGGCGCTTTTGGCGTATTCAAAAAGTAAATCTGGGGTGCGATGAGCGCTAACAATTCGCATTTCAAAAGGTATCTCGAGGTCACGCAAGGTATTCGCCGTGTGCTGCATAGTTTCTAAGTCGGATTGGCTGCCCATGATAATGCCAACAAGCGGATTCACGCCGCGTATGCTAACAAAAATCCGGGTGAGAGATACGCCATTTTTCGTAATGATTTTACTGCACATTTTGGGTTAATCTAAACCACTCCCTCGAGAATTGGCTCGAGTCAACGGCTTTAATTATTTCAAAGGACTACTGCATGACACGTTTGCGTTAATCACCATAGGCAAGAGGTCTTCACCCTTTTTTCTTGGAGGTTCACGTGAGCTTAATCATGCGTGGAGCGCAAAAGCGCTTTGCAGACAATTTAATTTTTGATGATGTCGCCCTCGAGTTACAGATGGGCGAACGGGTTGCGCTGCTGGGTCGTAATGGCAGTGGTAAAACCACGCTGCTCAAAATTCTGGCTGGTTTTGAGCCACCTGATACTGGCACAGTGACATTGACTGGGCGAGTGGCGTATCTCGCACAACGCACGACCCTCGAGACAGGTGCGCTGCGTGATGTGGTGTTGCCCGATGCGCTTAAAGATTTGAAACATAAACTCGAGGCAGCCCAAGTCGCCCTCGAGAATCCAAGCCCTGAGCATCTTACCGAGTACGCACTGCTAGAAGAAGAATTTAGAATTGCGGGTGGCTACGACCTTGAAATTCGGGCTGAGGAAATCTTGGCTGGACTGGGTTTAGAAGGCTCAGGCTCGAGTATCGCGCTTTCTGGTGGGCAGGAACGCCGCGCATTACTGGCTCGGTTACTGATTCAGCCAGCCGATTTTTACTTGTTGGATGAACCAACCAATCACTTGGATTTAGACAGTTTAACTTGGCTTGAGCATTGGATTTTAGCTTCTGACGCGGGTTTTATGATTGTTTCGCACGACAGGGCTTTTTTAGATGCGACAGTGACGCGTTGTTATGAACTCGAGCGGCAAAAAGTCAGCTTGTACGAAGGGAATTTTAGCCAAGCAATGGCGCTTAAAAAAGCCATTCGAGAAAACCAATTGCTGGCGTTTGAAAATCATGAACGTAAAATCAAACAATTAGCCCTTGAGCGCCAAGCCGCCATTGCCCAAGCCTCGAGAAGCGAAAATAAGCACCGAGTGGGAAGCCGTGATGCCACCACTGCCTTTCATTTGATGAACCGAGCGTCGCATAAGCAAGGCAAACGTGCGCTGGCACTCGAGAAACGCATTGAACACATGGGCGAACTCGAGAAGCCTTTTGAAGATGGTTTTTTGACCAAAATTCAGTTGGATGCTGTGCCAGTCGGTGCGTTTGAAGTTCTTAAGCTCGAGGGTGTGACGGTGCAGCGTGATGAAAAAATAATTCTCGAGAAGGTTAATTTATTTATTGGACGTGGTGAAAAAGTTGCGTTGGTCGGAGCAAATGGTGGTGGTAAGAGCAGCTTAATCAAAGCCATTCTAGGGCAACTCGGGTTTACGGGCAATGTGACTTTCGGGCAGAATGTGACTGTCTACTGGGCAGCCCAGAACACTGAGGAAATCAACGAATTCATCACCCTTGAAGAGGCGCTGCTGTCTGCTAATCCGCATTTGCAAACCAAGGAAATCTATGCGTTGCTGGCGAGTTTAAGGTTGCCCAAAGAACCATCCCGAGTCATTGCTACTTTATCTGGTGGGCAACGCACCCGTTTAACCTTAGCGCGGTTATCGGTCACTCGAGCTTCATTGCTGATTTTGGATGAACCCACCAATAATCTGGATACTGATGCAATTGCTGCTCTCGAGAAATTATTACTCGAGTATACGGGTACATTGTTACTGGCTTCGCATGACAGGCGCTTACTTGAGACGATTGCCACACGCCGAATTTTGGTACAGGACAAAATAATTCTCGAGCAGAATTAAAAAATCGTGTATGCTGAAGTAATGAAAAAACTCTTACCATTACTGGCTGTTTTGTCCTTGGGTGTGGCGGCTGCACCAAATAGCGCCACTTTTTTAGTTGGTTATCCGCCGATAACTTCAGAAAATGTTTTTGAAGTCTTAGGCGGCGTGTCGGGTTCAACTTGGTTAGACGGTAAAAAAGCCGTTGCTCCGGCTGGCATGAAATACAATTCGCTTTGGACAATGGGCGGTAAAATCACTAGCGCCAGTGTTGGCACAGCCAAAGAATCCTACGGTGTGCCGTGCGAAGAAACTTACGGCGTAAAATTAAATCCTGTTCCCGCCGCAAAGAACTGGGTGATTGCCACCAACGCCACTTGGAATCTTCGTCCTCGAGCCGTGACCGTATTGTCTAACGATAATGGCACATACCGAGCCGTGGTTTCCCAATACCTCGAGAAATTAGGACTTAAGAACCCCGAAGTGAAGATTACCAGCCTGATTAAAACTGACCTTGACAACGACAAACAAGATGAAATTATTATTGCGGCGACTCGAGGCTACCGCAGTGGTTTATTCCCAAGCGCTCGAGGCGAAAAAGGCGATTACAGTCTGCTGTTGGTGCGTAAAATCGTGGCTGGCAAAGTCCAAACTATTTCTTTGGGTCAGGAAATCCACTTAAAAACCACGACTGATGCCGATATTGAGGCTGGAATGCAAAACAACCCCGATGTTTGGGATTTGGTCAATGTCCTAGACTTAAACGGCGATGGCAAACTCGAGGTGTTGTACTTTGAAGCCATTTACGAAGACTCGGCTACTTTTGCAGTGCAATGGGATGGCAAGAAATTTGTGCAACGTCTTGTCTCGGGTTGTGGGGTCTGAGTCCCACGCTACTCGAGTTAAACTAATATCGTGAACGCAGTAGAACTTATCGGCTTGGTGCATCGCTACCAACGTTCCTATGTGCTGCGTGGCACAAGTTTAGTCCTGCCAACGAATCAAATTCTGGCTTTATACGGGGCAAATGGCGCGGGTAAAACCACGCTCCTAAAAATCATTGCCTCGAGCCTCGTACCAACTCGTGGCACGGGTAAAATCCTAGGGTCAGACCTGCGGAACCGTCTCGAGTACCGAGGTAAAATCCTGATTGTTTCGCATAGCTTAGGGTTTTATCCAGACTTAACTGGCGCAGAAAACCTTGAATTTGCCCTAAAAATGCACCAAAAAACCGCCAGTATTCCTGCCGCCCTCGAGAAAGTTGGACTGCACAGCCAAAATCGGGTGCGTGGTTACTCGAGTGGGATGCGAAAACGCCTCGCGCTGGCTAAAATGCTGCTGCTTGAGCCAGAACTGATTTTACTCGATGAACCCTTTGCTGCCCTAGACCCAGAGGGTAAAAACTTGGTCGAAGCCCTGATGCTCGAGCAACAACAACGCGGGGCGACCTTGATTATTGCTTCACATGAACCAGAACGCACCGATAAAATTGCGACCTTATCGGTCATGCTCGAGAATGGTGTTATTTCTGAGCCTCGAGACCCAAAGGGAAATGAATGAAAAACGTAACCTCTTATGGACTCCCCCCGCCTTCTTGCTCACAAGACAGCACCTTGCGGGCTGTTCGCGCTTCGGCGACCCCCTCTCTTACCCCTGAAACAACACCTGTCTTGCCCCTGAAACAGCACCTTTGGGCTTTGGGCGCTTCGGGCTTTGGGCGCTCGAAAAAGAGGAGGTTAGGTCTATTGCTTTTAGCTCTTAGCTTACCCCTCCCCCGCGAAGCGGTTGGGGGAGGGGCGTTCAAGCGAAGCGCGAACCGGGGCGAGGGGCTTCTCCCGTGTGATTCTGAATGTCCTGAGAATTTTTCAGTTACGGTGAACCCATGAATTCATGGCAGATTATCCTAACCATTGCCTTAAAAGACTGGCGGGTTGAGGGTCGCGCCCGAGATGTGCTGGCAGCAACACTTTTTTTTGCGGTGCTGGTGATTACAATTCTGGCATTTGCCTTTGGTCCTGAAACCCGTAAACTCCGAGAAGCCGCGCCAGGGATTTTGTGGGTCGCCATTGCTTTTGCCAGTATTTTGGCGGCTTCTCGGGCTTTTGCTTCCGAATCCGAAGATGGGGCGCTCGAGACCTTGCTGCTTTATCCTGTGCCGCATGAACTGATTTACCTTGGCAAGTTACTGGGTAATCTGGGTTTGATGCTTATTTTAGCACTGGTCACTGCGCCGTTTACATTGCTTTTGTATGGCGTGAGTATTTCAGGGCGTGAACTCCCCTTTGCTTTAACGGTTTTTCTTGGTGTGATGGGGTTTAGTATCATCTCGAGTTTCCAAAGTGCCTTAACCATCAACTTGCGCTCGAGGGAGAGTTTACTACCCGTGCTAATTTTCCCAATTGTTGTACCCGTCGTGATTGCTTGTGTGAAAGCCACGGTGGGTTTGACCTTGCCAGATTCAGGCGAGGATGTTTGGGGTTGGATTCGTTTACTGGCTGGGTTTAACGCGGTCTACCTTGTGGTTTGTACACTCGCATTTCCATATGCAGTCGAGTAACGACCCCTATCATGGGGAGGGACTTAAGTTCAACCAAGTTTCACCTTTGTTGCGTACAATTAGAATATGAAGAAACTCGCGCTTGCGCCTTGGCTGACCCCTACACTTGGGTACTCGAGTGTTGGGATTATTCTGATTGCCTTGTTTTTTACCTTTACTGCCCCGCCAGATGTGCTGCAAGGGTATTTGACGCGGATTCTACCAATTCATGTTGGCTCGAGTTGGTTGGCGTACTTGTCGTTTGGTTTAGCGGCAGCGTTTGGTTTGGCGTATTTGATTACCCGTAACCACCATTGGGATCGCTTGTCCTTAGCAAGTACCGAAATCGGTGTGGTGTTTATTATTTTGTCGCTTTTTACGGGGGCATTGTGGGGTCGTCCGACTTGGGGCGCGTATTGGACTTGGGGCGATGCCCGTCTGACCACCACGGCGCTGATGCTGATGGTTTACATCGGAATGCTGATGGTTCGCGGTATGATTGAAGATAGCGGTCGTCGCGCTCGAGTCAGTGCCGTGATTGGGATTGTTGCCAGTGTTGGTGTGCCGATCAATTACATGAGTGTTTACTGGTGGAGTACACTGCATCAAACCCCAACGGTTTCAATCGCTGAACGGCGTAGTGCTTTACAAAATGATGGTATTTTGATTGGCTTTTTACTGGCACTGCTTGGTTTTACAATCCTCTATGCCTATTTACTGCGCTTACGTGGACAATTGGCAGCCCAACAAGCCCGTCTCGAGGAACATGAGCTTAATCTCGAGCTTAAAGGGGTGTTAGCCCATGACTGAACTTGGTAGTCCGAATCAATGGGATGTTTTTGTTTACTGGGGTTATGGCATGACGATTTTGCTGCTTGGCGGCTACACTTGGTACTTGGTGCGGATGAATAAACGCTTAAAAGAACAAGAGCGCGACCTCGAGGTGAAATCATGAAAGGCAATACCAAATACTTAATTGGCGCGGTTGTGGTTTTAATTGGCATTGGCATTATCCTGACCTCGAGTTTGCAAAATAACTTGGTGTTTTTTATTACCCCGTCTGAATTTAGCCGTGAGCAAAGCAAGTATGCCAATCGCACGATTCGCTTGGGTGGTGTGGTCGAACCGGGCAGTGTCAAATTTAACCGCGATACTTTAGAAGTCACTTTTAGAATCTCTGATGGCACAACTGTGTTACCAATCTCGCACCGTGGGACACCCCCAGATTTATTCCGTGAAGGTATGGGTGTGACGGTGCAAGGCAAACTCGAGAACAATGCCTTTAAGTCCGATGAATTATTGGTGCGGCACTCAGAGGAATACCGTGCGCCGAAACCGGGTGAAAAACTCGATTACCGCCGAATCATAGATGCCATCAAGGACAGCCAATGACTCAGTTACTCGAGTCACCAAAGGAAGGCAAGCTAAAATTTACCTTGTCGGACTTTGAATGGCTGTCTGAGCAAAGTTTTTTTGGCGATAAACATGTTGAACTTTTGAATGGAGAGTTATTTGTGAAAGGTCAACAAGGTTTTCGTCATGCCCAAGCAGTACGTGATTTGAATGAGCAGTTTGTGCTTGGTTTGCAATCCCAAGCCTATGTCTCGAGCCAATGCCCACTGGTTTTGTTTAGTCCCCCACCAGATTTCATTGAACCAGACTTAGCCTTGCTCCGTTTACCCAAAGAACAATACGCGCAGCGTGACGTAAACAACACTGATGCTTACTTGGTTATCGAAATTTCAGACAGCACCTTAAATCGTGACCAAAGCGAAAAGCTCGAGGCATATGCGCGGAATTTTGTGCCAGAATACTGGATTTATAATCTAAATGCGGGCTGGCTCGAGGTTTACCGCTCCTCAAATGGCAAAACATATCAGGATGTACAGAAATACCACGTTGGTCAGATGGTTGCCCCACTCGAGTTTTCAGATTTTTTAGTTCGTTGGTGGGTTTAGGAGGGTTATGATTACGATTCATGTTGAACAACCAAGTTTTGATAGTGTCTTAAGTCAGGTTGAAAGCTCGGCATTGTTGGTCAATTCGGTGGGCGAAGAATTTGTGGTGATGTCCAAAAAAGAATGGGATTCTTTGCAAGAAACACTGTATCTTAAGAGTAATCCTGTTAATGCAGCGCGGGTTCTCGAGGGAATTAGGCAGATAAAAGCTGGACAGACAATTCAGAAAAATCTTGCAGATTTATGAATCTCGAGTTTTCGCAAATTGCTTAGGAAGATTATTTGTGGTTTCAACAAAATGAACCAAAGCTAATTAAAAAAATCAATCAACTCATTGGGGAAATTAAAAGAACCCCTTTTACAGGAACAGGAAAACCCGAACCACTCAAGTACGATTACGCAGGTTTTTGGTCAAGGCGGATAACAGATGAACACAGAATTATTTATCAAGTCCGAGGAGAGCAATTATTTATTGCGTCATGTCGGTTTCATTATGAATAAGAGGTTTGCATGAGTTGGATTGGTGAAATTACGGTTTTAACTGCCCTTGTCTTCTGTGTTTTTGGGTTAATTACTGCGTGGCGAGCAGCCACAACCTTAGATGCACGTCTCGAGCTAACAGCACGGCGCACGGCGGGGATTACCCTTTTATTCTCGAGTGCTGGCTTGGCGATTTTGTGGGTGGCGCTTTTAACCAACGATACTTCGGTGCGTTATGTGGCAAACCACAGTGTCAGTACCAGTCCATTGTGGGTCAAAATTGTCAGCTTATGGGGAGCGCTCGAGGGCAGTTTACTGCTTTGGGCGTGGATTCTAGCGGTCTTTACGGCGGTGCTGGCATGGGTCGCAAAACCTGATGCGCTTCGTCCATATGCCTTGGCAATCATGTTTTTTGTGCTGGCGTTTTTTCTGGGGGTCAATGCCAGTGTCGGCAGCCCATTTATTGAAGTGCCAATTCCACCGCAAGATGGTCGCGGTCCAAATGCACTGCTGCAAAACCATTGGATGATGGCGGTGCATCCGGTTCTGATGTACATTGGTTTTGTTGGTTTGACCGTACCGTTTGCTTACGCCATGGCTGCCCTTTTAACAGGTCGGGTCGGTGAGGCGTGGTTGGTGCAAACACGGCGTTGGACAACCACCGCATGGATATTTTTAAGCGCTGCGATTATCTCTGGTGGTTGGTGGAGTTACGAAGTGCTAGGCTGGGGTGGCTACTGGGCATGGGATCCTGTGGAGAACGCCAGCGTCATTCCGTGGTTTTTTGCCACAGCCTTTATTCATAGCCTGCAAATTCAAGAACGCCGCCGAATGCTGGTTGGCTGGAATATGGGTTTGATTGTGGCGGCATTCACCAGCACGCTGCTTGGAACATTTTTAACCCGTAGCGGTATTGTCCAGAGTGTTCATGCGTTCGCGGCTGGAGCAATCGGACCAGTGTTCTTTGGGTTCTTGGTGATTGTGCTGGTTTTAACGCTTGGCATTGGCTATCAAAAACTGCATTTAATCCGTGATGAACACCAATTGGACAGTCCCGTGTCTCGAGAAGGGGCGTTTTTATTTGGGAATTTACTTTTCTCGAGTTACGCCGCGATGGTTTTAATCGGTACATTATTTCCAGTCTTTGTTGAAGCCTTCACAGGTGCAAAATCTTCGGTTGGACCACCGTTTTTTAATGCGGTTGGTGTGCCGCTCGGACTGGGTATTTTGGCACTCCAAGCCGTTGGACCCGCCCTAGGTTGGCGACGCGCCACTGGCGAAAGCCTACGCGAAAGTCTGACCATCCCCGCAATTCTGGCGCTTTTTATGGCAGTGATTGCGTTTATTCTGGGCGCTCGAGAGTGGTCGGTGGTGCTAACCGTTGGTTTGGCGTTCTTTAACATTTTTGTGATGGTGCGCCTGACCGACAAAGCCATTCGCAGCCGCCAAAAAGCCATTGGGCAATCGTGGTTAGCCGCGATTGGCGACCTTGTGAACGCCTTTCCGCGTCGTTACGGCGCGTACATTGCTCATCTTGGTGTGGTCGTGATTGCGCTTGGTATTGCTTTTAGTGGTGCGTACAAAACCGAACAAGAAGTCAGCTTCAAAATCGGCGAGAACAAGACCGTCCTTGGGCATGACATCACCTATTTGCGATTGGCTGGCGAAGAACAGCCAGACCGCTTTGTCAATGCTGCCGAAATTCTCTTGGATGGTCAGAGTTTTTTTCCAGCCCAAAACCAGTACAAAACCCAACAGATGAACGTGGCTACGCCCGCCGTGCAGTACAACTTCCTAGGCGATTTCTATGTGATTTTCTTATCGGCTGACGAAAAAGGCAGCCAAGTTGCCCTAAAATTTATTAACAGCCCTTTGGTCTCTTGGATTTGGTTCGGTGGCTTAATTATTGTGATTGGTGCGGGTTTAACCCTAATCCCAGCCGTACAGGTGCAAACTTTGAGGAAACAAAGCGAAATGGTCGCTGCTGATTAAGTAGGAGAAAATGTGAACACAGCCGTTCGGAACATTATTATTGGCGCAGTGATTGTCGCTGTTTTGGCAGTGCTGCTTGGTGGTTTGCTCACACCGACGCAGCCGGGTAACAAAAGCACTGCCGCGCTCGAGGGAAAACCCGCACCAAGTTTTGACCTGACCTTGATTAACGGTGGGCGCATTCAACTCGAGCAGTTTAAGGGTAAACCCGTGGTCTTAAATTTCTTTGCTTCTTGGTGTGTGCCGTGTAAAGACGAAGCTCCAATGTTCTCGAGGGCAGCAATTGAATACAGCAAAAAAGGCGTAATTTTCTTGGGTATTGCTTATAATGACAAAGAAGACAAAGCCCGTGAATTTGCCAATCAGTTTGACCTTGGTTTTCCTATTATGATGGATGACTCGAGCGATGCTGGGCGTACCAGTGTCAAATATGCGCTTTTTGGTGTTCCAGAAACCTTTTTTATTGACTCCAATGGTGTGGTAAAAAAACATTACCCTAAGCCAATCGAACGCGCTGAACTCGAGGCTGGCTTAAAACTGCTGGGGGTCGAATGAAATTTCTTTTTTTTCTACTTTTCTCTTTCCTCTCGATTTCCTTGGCACAAACCGATTTAGAACTCGAGAATAAAGCACGTTTAATCGGCAATGAATTGCGTTGCCCTGTCTGTGGTGGCTCTGCCATCACCGAAAGTCCATCAGATTTTGCCCGCAGTATGCTTGCCGAAGTCAAATCTCAGGTCAAAGCAGGAAAATCTGAAAGCGAAATCAAAGCCTATTTTTCAGGGAAGTATGGCAGTACGGTGCTGCTTAAACCACCGTTTCAAGGGGTGAATATGTTGGTATGGATTTTGCCAGTTTTGGTCTTGTTGATTGGTGGGGCTGTGTTGTGGAATTACTTAAAGCGCTCAAGCCATCAAAACCCCGAAGAAGTCAACCCCGCCGCACTCGAGCAAGTGCGTAGGCAACTCGAGGCGCAACGTGACCGCAGCCATGATAGTGCGGGGCATGTGGCAGGAAGCGGGGCAAGTACCCACCTATGATTCCGTGGTTTGTTTTGCTCGGCTTGGTGGCTGTTTTACTGGCTGTTTTTGCACTACTGCCTTTGCGCGGTAATTCGGCACAGATTCGTGTAAAAACCAAAAAAGATGAACTCGAGGAAGAATTAAACGCTGTGTACGCCCAGATTCGAGAACTTGAACGACAACAAGAGCAGAGCGAAATCAACACCCAAGATTATGAACGTTTTCGCTTGCGTGACGAAACTCGAGCCGCTAAAATTTTGCAAGTCATCGAAGCCACAGCAGAAACACCAGTTAAAAATCCATCTCGAGCCAGTTTACGTGGTGGCATCTTATTATTTACCTTAACGGCTGTACTACTCGGGGGTTTAAGTGCCTTCGCAGTTCCAGCCCTCGAGAATTTAGCCCTTAGACCAGTCGAACGTGAGCTTTACGCCAATCAAAAAGAACTCCTTAAACTGGCGGCAGAACTGAACCAGACCTCTAAGAAAAACGAAACCCTACCCGAAGCTAGGCGCTTAGAATTTTCACTCGAGACCCTGATGAAATACGGCGATGTGGCATGGGAGTTAGACCGTTTTGAAGATGCAGCCAAAGGCTACGGAGCAGCTTTAAGACAATTCACCGACACAGCCAAAAAGAACCAACCAACCAAACCGAGCCAAGAAAATATCCATGCTTTATCACGTTACGGACAGATTCTTTTTTTTAATGGCGATTACGACCAAGCCCTGACCTTACTCGAGACCGCCGCAAAACTCGGTAATGCCGAAGCGTGGCTAACGATTGGCAACATTCGTTTTAGCGCTAAAAACGACCCTAAAGGGGCAATTGCTGCATGGGAACAATTTCTAAAAGTCAATAAGGATAAAGCCTTTGGCGCACGAATTCCAGACTTAATTGCCGCCGCTAAAACACGTTTACGTGAAGCTGACCCCGGTGCAAAACTGTTTGCCCAAAGCTGCGCTGGCTGCCACGGCGCAGAAGCCCAAGGACTGGTTGGACCAAACTTAAAAACTTCCTCAAAAGCCAGAAGCCCAGACTTCCTCAAAAAGCAACTAGCCAACGGCTCGAGCAACCAAGAAATGCCAGCCTTCAAAAACATCCAAGGAAAAGACCTAGAAAATATCATCAAATTCGTGACTGGTCTAAAACCATGAATACTTCTACCTTTGCCCTTCGCCCTTGCCTTGTCGCCTTTTGCCTCTATGCCCCTTTCCCGTCGTAAAATCCTCGAGTATTGGTGGGTCGCACCTGTTGCAGGTGTGGCGAGTTTTTTTACTTGGCTGGGCATTCGGTCATGGAATATTTTAGTCGGTAAACCTGCCCCAAGCAGCACCCCCAAATTTGTGGCAGCCCCTAAAGTCCGAGTGGCTCGAGTCTCCGATTTACCTAAAATCTGGGATGCGGTGCAGTTCAAAATCGGTTCAACTCCAGCTATTTTGGTACGGGTACAAAAACCACAAATTGGTGGGATTAGTATTTCAGGCAAGCACTTTATCGCCCTATCCAGAAATTGCACGCATTTGCGTTGTAACGTTGAGTACATCAAAAACCCAGAAATTACTGCCATGGCATACAAGTACCGTCCAGAATTTGAGCATCCAGTGCTTGGGTGTGCTTGTCATTTTAGTGCTTTTGACCCTGAAATGGCAGGCAAAAGTGTCTCTGGTCCTGCGTTACTTCCATTGCCAAGGGTACAGCTTTTGACTCGAGACTCGGAAATTTTTGCCATTGGACTCGAAACATAGAGCGCTGTCGGACTCGAGACACAGAACGCCCTTAAAATCAAAACCTCGTTTCTCTGGCATAATAGCCCTGTGCTACCTACCGAATTTTTAATCAATGTTTTTCGTGGTGGCATTATTACCCCCCACGCCCTCGAGCTAAGTGCCGATAACCTCGAATTGGCTCGAGGCATTATTTTGTTATTTGAAGTGCATCATGGGCGTTCAAGACGTGATCTAGACGAAGCACTCGAGGCGGATACAGCCGACAGCACCGATTACCGAGTTCGCCGAGGGTTAGCCCATTTGTTGTACTCCGAAAGTTGTGAATTTAGCGCCCAAAGCAGTATTGAACCCGCAGTAGCTCGAGCCGAAGTCTTTGCCATGGCAGCCAAGCACCGCCCAAGCCTAGCCACTGCCGCTCAAACCCTCGAGATGGTAGCAACAACACTCAGCGCAGGTTTACCCAGACCCATTACTCGAGTCAACCTAGAACAAAGCCTGTACGCCGACTTGCGCGAAGCCCAAATTATTGCCTTTACTGCCCCGACTCCAGAATGGCTGCTGACGCGCTATAACCTTGCACAAGCCCAAGGTATCTTGTACCGTGCCTCAGAATTGCTTGTGACAGCCCACCGCAACAACCCCGGGCAGTACAAGCTGTTGTTCAAATACCTAAAACTCTTTGGTTTAATGCACCGTATTAACGGCGATCCAGATGCAGGCTACACCATTATGCTCGATGGTCCTTCGAGTTTATTTCAACCCAGCACACGGTATGGCATCGCTTTTGCCAAGTTTTTACCCGCCCTGCTGCATGTTTCCAAATGGACATTACAAAGTAAAATCCAAGTGCGCCATTACGATGGTTCTAGGGACGAAGCCGAATACGTTTTGAACGACAGCACAACCTTAAAATCACATTACAGCGCTGGAAAAATGTTTGACAGTTTGCTCGAGCAATCTTTTGCCAGTCGTTTTGCACTTACCCAAACCGATTGGCAACTCGAGCGTGAAGTAGACATTGTAGACCTAGGCGGCACAGTCATGATTCCAGATTTTAGGCTGGTTCACCCAGACGGGCGCAGCCTTTTACTTGAGATTATCGGCTACTGGCGAGCCGAGTATTTAGAACGCAAACTGCGAAAAATTCAAGCCTCCGAGCGCCCAGATTTGATTTTGGCAGTTTCACAACGCCTGAATTTAGGCAAAGAAACCGCCCTAAAACTCGAGCGCTACAACAATCAAATTATTTGGTTCAAAGGAGTTCTCGAGCCTAAAAATGTGCTGAAACTCGCCGAACGCTTGCCGAATTCCTTGGTTCACCCAATATAAAAATGCCCCCAAACTTGGGGGCATTTTGTTGGTGCTTGGTTTATTTGATGATGTCGGCTGTAATCACAACCAGAAGTTGCTTTTGGTCATCTTGAGTTTTGGTGGTCTTGAACAAATCACCAATCAGAGGTATTGCACTCAGAATTGGCACTCCCGAGGTGGTTGTGTCTTGGGTTGTGGCGAGTAAACTTGCCAGTAAGAGTGTTTGTCCAGACTTCAAGCGAACAATGGACTTAGCGGTGTTATCCACAAAATCAATACGGTTTGGGTTTGGATTGGCTGCATTTTGAACCGAACTCACTTCAGCATTCAGATCCAGAGTAATGCTGCCATCGGCGGCAATGGTTGGCGAAGCATCAATTTTCACACCAAATGTCAGGGTTTTGTTGATGTTTGTGGCTGTTCCAGGAATACTTAATTCGATTCGACCACCAGAACGAACAGAGCCAGTTCCATTGTTAAGAACGGTCAGGGTTGTGTCGTTAATTCGGCGCGATAAGCCTTGGGTCTCGAGGGCGTTCAAAGCAGCCGTCACATTTAACCCAGCCAAGCTATTGGTTGCGTCTGCCACAAAGTTTAGCGCTCCGCCGATAATCGAACCAGAGAAGTTACCAAGCCCGATGCTTTTCCAATCAACACCTAATGAACGGGTTGCAGAATCGTTATTTTCTTGAATCCGAATCCCAATGTTGACCAATTGCTGTGGTTTATCAAGTTTTTGCACCAAGGCAATTAATCCAGCTATCGAGGCTTCAGGTCCGCGAATAATCAGTGTGTTTGAGGTGTCATCGGCAACAATGCTGATATTAGGAACTGCTTGGACTGCGACAGCGTTTGGTGCGGCTGTTCCAGTGGTTGTATTGCCTGTGGTGGTGGGTCCTGCCACCAATTGCTTTAGAATATCGGCTAAACGAGAAGCCTTACCAAAAGATACCGCATACAATTCCTGTACAATTCTTGAGCTATCGGTCACGACGGGTGCTGTGTTGGCAATATCAATTTGTACCAATAACGCGGCAATATCAGTGTGCTGACTTTGTGTGGCAGTAATCACCAATTTGTTTGTTCCGACCACAGGCACAATTTTTACATCGGTAAATTGGGCGCTGAGTGCCTTAGCGATATTTTCGGCGTTGGACTTAATTTCGTAAGTTTTAACCACCAAAACTGCGGCTGGCGTGGTATTGGTTGGGGTTACGGTTTGAACAGGGGCGGGTGGACGGAATTTCTGCACCACTTCTGGAGGACCAACCACCACCACATCATTAGGCAGGAGTTCGTAATCAAGGTTGTTCAAAGAAACTACCATGCTCCACACCTGACGAAATGGAATGGCTTTGAAGTTATACGACACATTCTTAGCAGCAATACCTTCAGTGGTGGCTTGGAGTTTAACTAGGCTGGCAAGTTCACGTAGGTACTGTGATAATTCCATCCCACTGCTAGGAATGTCTACCGTTACCAATTGGTCAAATCGTGCGTCATTGGGGAAGCGATCATTGGTGATTCGTTGTCCCAAGGCTGGGGCGCATAAACTCGAGAGGGCGAAAAAAGCGACCAGAAGTACGTTTCTGAGTTTTGTCATGTTCATCACTATACCTCGAGAATTATGGTTTTTGTAACTTGAGTGTAATGGTTTGATCGCCCAATGCGAGAACCGCTTCTGTTTCTGAGAATGAACGTAAGACTACTTTGCTGTCTTTGACCAGCGAACCGCCAACCGCCACCACTTTGATTCCTTGGGCAGTGCGAAACACCGCCTTGCGTACTTCTGAAGAAAGCACAAAGCCAACAAATTCAACTTTTTGCGTATCTACAAAGACCTCGAGTTCTGGGCGAACGGCTACAGGAGGTGCAATCACCACAGGCACAACCACGGCTGGTTTAGGACGCAGTAGGTCAATGGCGGCACTTGCACCAACGGTCACGATGTCGTTTGAAACGATGTAATAATCAAGTGCGCCCAATGCAAGCAATACGTTCCAAGCCAAACGCAGGGGCAAGCCTCTTAGGTTGTAATCAATGTTGCGGTTTGGGATGTTGACCGGAATGACTTGTAATTTTGCCAATGCCACGACATCACGCACGGCCCCTTCAAGGGTTTTACCGGCTGTAAAATTTAGAGCCAACAAGGCGTTTGGAGTGCTGGTTGGAAGTGAGGCTGGACTGGCATTAAGAACCCGCAAGCGTTCAATAGATGCTTTATCAGAAACAACCATCACATTACCCAGTAATTCATAATCAAAATTACCAAGTGCCATTGTGACATTCCAAGCATCACGGAATTTCACATCGTTCAGAGGGTAGTTCACGGCTAATTGCGGGACGTTCTCGAGAATTGGTTGTAATCCAATTGTGCCAGCAAGTTCTTTGATATAGGTGTTGAGGTCAATACCAGATGGCAAATTGACCGTCACGCGTTGATCAAAACGGGCTTCTTTGGGCAAGCGATCATCATAGGGTTGTTGCGCTAAACCGACGCTTGCCCCTATCCAGAGTACCATTGCGAGTAACGAAATTTGAATCTTCATGTGCGACCTCACCGTTTCACCAAAGGTAGAGTTAAGAGTTCATTGCCGAGTGCCAAAACCACTTCTGTGGGGCTTACCGATTTCAGAATAACACTGGAATCACGAATGAGGGGATCGCCTTCTGCAATTGATAGCAGACCACGACTGGATTGAAAGAAGGCTTTTTTAACTGTGCCAATTGAAAAACCAGCATACTCGAGACGTAAATCTTCTTGGACAAGGCGACGCAATTCTATTAACTCGGCGGTAGGTGCAACTGGAATGATTGGCGCTGTGATGGTTGGGTCAGGGGCTGTCGCCGTACTTGGAGTCGTTGTTGTGCTTGGGGTTGTTGTTGTAGTTGGAGTCGTTGTTGTGCTTGGGGTTGTTGTTGTAGTTGGAGTCGTTGTTGTGCTTGGAGTTGTTGTCGTACTTGGAGTTGTTGTCGTACTTGGAGTTGTTGTCGTACTTGGAGTTGTTGTCGTACTTGGAGTTGTTGGGGTTGTTGTCGTGCTTGGGGTTGTTGGGGTTGTTGTTGTTGTTGTTGTGCTTGGAGTTGTCGTTGTGCTTGGAGTTGTCGTTGTGCTTGGAGTCGTTGTTGTGCTTGGAGTCGTTGTTGTGCTTGGGGTTGTTATTGTGCTTGGGGTTGTTGGTCTCGAGACTGGCGCTGGCTCAATCTTAAAGACGGGTGGATCAGAAACGACTGGGCGACTAGGGGTGCTAGGCGTTTGGGTCGCTGCAGTGATGGTCGGAGTTACAGATGGCGTTGTTGGATTTGTCGTGTTCGTTGGATTAGAATTGGTATTTGTAGGTGTTGTGGCTTGAATTGGGGCTTGAATTCTAGGCGAAGCCGCCAAAATTTTAGGGGTTATTGAAAAAACTGAGCCAGCAACAAGCCCTGTTGTTGGTGGTCGTGGCTGGACTGCTGCTGTTGTTGCTGCCTGTGGAGTCTTGGTAATCAGCACCTTTGGAATGACTGGACGTTGTTGGGCAACAACCACTGGAACAGGTTTAACAGTGGTACTTGTTCCGGCTGGGGTTGCTGCAACACCCGAACTACTTGTTGGTCGCGGTGCAAATGGTGAGGACACAATTGGGGTTCGGATTACTTGCGGCGCGGCTGTTGGACGAACAATGGTTGGTTGTTGTGGTTGTGGATTAAATACCGCAATCGCAGGACCACCTTGATTACCCGAATTAACCACAGCCACGGCTGTAGAACCCGATTGCGGCAATGGTGCAAATGGATTAACCACCCGAGGCGCAACGGGTTTTGGGGCTGGTTTAATGGCTGGTTTGGCAGTTGGTTTTGTACTCGAGGTAGCCGTGGCTGGTTTGGGCTTATCGGCAATCAGTGGAATATTGCCAGCCTCTACACCTGTACCCGCCGCCGTTGTGGGCGCAGTAGTAGTGGTAGGTGTTGTGGTTGTGGGCGCTACGACAGTCGGGGTTGTGGTACTTGGCGTGGTAACAGGTTGTGTTTGTACGATTGGGTCTGGAACTGGGGCTGAGGGTGGATTTAAGGCAAACCAAACACCTACACTGCCTAAAAGGGCAAGCAATCCGACTCCTAAAAGCATAGGTGTCGAGACTTTAGGGAGGTTCATGCCTTGTTTTTTAGGTGGTGCGGTTTGACTCACCTCAGATTCGCTCAAATCATCTTCGAAGTCACTCATCGCGGTACCTCCGGGGTTATTACGGGTGTTGTTATCACTGGAACTTGACACAACGGGTTAAGTGGGCGGTCTACTGCCCCTCGAGCCGCGTCATAAACATAGGCGATTACAGAAATCGCGGCGGTTAATTTAGGATCAGAAGTCGTTTCTGTAGTGGCAGCGTTATTATTGTTACCACCGAGCGTTAAGTTGACACCATCCATGCGTAAGAAACGCTGTTGGCTCTCGAGTGATTGCAAAATGCCAATGACTGATGTGAACGAGCCAGTGAGGTTCAAGGCTGTGCTGACGGCTCTTACTCCAGCAGGCAATACACCAGTGGTTGCACCGACCGACCGACCAAGGCTATTGATTTGCCCTTTGTTATTGCCGATTTGTAACTTAAAGGTTCGCATTAAGTCGGCATACTGTTCTTTACTTGGTAAGGCATTGAGGAATTCTTTGCGTTGGACTTGTAAATCAGCCACCACCGTACAAAGCTGCGGCACATTGGCTTTGGCACGGTTGCCTACAGCAATTTTTTGGTCAAGGTCGGTAATTTCGGTTCTTAAGGCAGCCTGTTCGTCTAAGACGGGTTGATACATTTGGGTGTACCACAGGACAGCCAAAAGGATCGTGACCACCAAAACAATCAGCGCAATCATTTGACCGGTTAAACGTGAAAACAACGAAGAGATATTAGACATCATTGTCCTCCTGGTGGCGTGGCTGCGGGTGGTGGCACGGGTGTGGCGGCGGCAGCATCTACAAGCCCTACGGTGGCATTAAAGGTGTACCTTGAGTTTGTGCTGTTGTTATCCTGCCCTCTGGTCACCGAACCCAAGTTGATTCCAAAGCGGTCACTGTTTTCAAAGGCACGTTGGAAGGTTTCAACATCGTTTAAGCTGGTGGCTTGGGCATTAAAGGTTACTTCGGTGGTGACTGGTTTACCATCATATGCGCCTGTGGCTGCTTGGTTGGTGGCAACCGCAGGGTCAATCCGACGCAAACCCATGTTCTGCAACGAAGCCGCTAAACGGCGCGGGTCTTCTAAGCTACGTGGGATTTGTGAAGTAAAAGTGCGAACTTCTTTAGACCATGCCACCCGCTCACGCTCGAGTTGGGCTTTGATGCTGGTTGTGGCTTCAAGTTCGCGTTGTTGGGCGGTGAGTTCGTTTTGAGCAGTGATGTATTTTTGCAACAATGCGAGTTCGGTATTGCGGTCATCTCGGGTTTGCACCAATTGGTCACGTTCGGAATTTGCGGCTAACTGCATACCAATCATCACTGCCAAGGCAACAAGTGGCACAGCAATGGCAATTAAACGCCACCAGCCCGGCTCGACACGTTTACGCAGGGTCTTTGGTAAAAGGTTAATTCTAATCAAGTCCACTCACCCCCCGCATCGCCAGTCCGAGCGGTACAGCCAACTCGGCAGCCGAAGACCGCAAAAATGCTGAATCAAACTGACTATCATCAAAGGCAACCGATAACCACGGGTCGCCCACTTCGACTCGGAAACCCAAAGTGTCGCCAATCGCGTCAGCTAGACCACGCAATTTCGCACCGCCACCAGACAGGTACATTCGGTCTACGGTTATATCGCCAGACTGCACACGATAAAACTCGAGCGAACGACGGATTTCGGTGGTTAGGTCAAGTAGAGGTGTACGAATCGCATCAAAGATTTTAGCAGGAGAATACTTTTCTTTATTGACATCAAAGTCGAGTAAATCCTCTTCGTCTTCAGTCGGGATGGTAGCGGTGGCGTATTGCAATTTGATTTCTTCGGCAGCATTAAAATCCAAGTTAAAGGCTTTTTGAATTGCTACAGTAAAATCGTCACCAGAAACATTGATGGTACGGTTTAGTAAAATTCTTTCGCCACGCACCAAAGCAATGTTAGAGCTTGAAGCGCCAATCTCGAGAACCACACCAACTTCGCCACCTTCGGTAAACCTTGCACCCGTCAGCGTGGTTTTGTTGAGGTGTTCGCCCAATAAACTGCCCTTTAAGGCTCGTAAACCCGCAAATGGCTTAACATCTATCACCACTGGCTCGAGACCTGCCAGTTTAATCACTTCGACCAGACGGGCAATCACTTCTTGTTGGGCTGCCGCGATCATCACTTCCATTTGACCATCAGCTGGAATGTCATCTGGGTTATCGAGTGTGTCGTAATCCAAAACCACTTCGTCTATTGGAAAAGGAATATAACGTTCGGCTTCCCATTTGATCGCATCGTCCAGTTCTTTGCTGGTCATTTTGGGAACAGAAACAATACGGGTAATGGCAGACTGCTGAGCCACTGCCGTCACCACATATTTGTTGCGGATTTTCTTTTCTGCCAAAGCCGCCTTGATTTCATTGGCAACAGCTTGCGGTTCAACCACTTGACCATCGCTGACAGCGCCAGGAGGGGTTGGTCGAATGGCGAGATTACGCAATGTTGGCGGACTGCCCGCCTTTAACTCCACGATTTTGATCGTACTCGTGCCAATCTCGAGACCAATAGCCTCGATTTTCGGGTTGACGAGCCGGTTGATCATGTCTTTCATATGCCCCCTCTGGTCGAGGAATTCCTAATTTCACGACGACTTCCACTAATAAATCCACTTGCAGACTCGGCAAGTATACAACGGAAATGCGTTTCAAAGTACAAACACATTCTAGGGATGACTGCGGGTCTGCCAAAAATAGGCTCTGACCAGCGCCGAACTCCAAAGTGAGAATTTGCAATCATATTCGGGCATCAGTATACAGTGCCAGCAACATAAATTGCATCTGTACTAAAAAAAGGTACGCCCTAGAGCGCACCTTTTACTGCAAAAAACAAGGTTAAGCTGTTCTGTACGCCTCGAGTAAGACTTTTGCAAACTCCAAGGTGCTTTGTGTTCCACCCAAGTCACGGGTGCGAGGTCCATGTTCTAAGGCAGTTTCGACCGCTTTCTCAAGACGGGTGGCGGCAATTTCTTCGCCAATGTGCCGCAACATCATCGCTGCTGCCAGAACTGTGGCGGTCGGATTGGCGATACCCTTTCCGGCAATATCTGGGGCGCTGCCATGAACACTTTCAAAAACCGCGTACTGGTCGCCGATGTTACCACTGGCAGCAATCCCAAGCCCACCGACCAAGCCAGCCGTTAAATCAGAGATAATATCGCCAAAAAGGTTGGTTGTGACAATCACATCAAATTGCTCGGGTCTCGAGACCAACTGCATGGCGCAGTTATCTATAATAATATCTTTGACGGTTGTATCAAAAGCCAGCGCTGCTTGGGTTGCCGTATTTAAGAATAAGCCTTGGGTGACTGGCAGCACATTGGCTTTATGGGCAATATGCAGTAATTTACGCGCTCGGCTCGAGGATAGTTTTGCCGCATACGCCCCGATTCGCTGCGAAGCCCGTCTGGTAATGACCGCCTCGGCAATGGCGAGTTCGCCATCCATATACGAGCGTTCTTGTTCGACATACAACCCTTCGGTATTTTCACGCACCACAATTAAATCCACCCCTGCTCTCGAGCCGGGGACAGCATGATGTTTGGCTGGACGAACATTGGCGTATAAATCCAAGGCACGACGCATATGACGAATCGCGCCCTTAAACCCAGCTACTTTTTTAGACGGGCTGGTGGCTGCTCCAAACAAGGTGGCTGAAGCGCTTTTAACAATTTCTAAAGTCGAATCTGGAATGCTGTTGCCTGTGCGTTCAAAAAGCTCCCAACCAGCCTCGGCGTGCAGCCAATTAAACTCGAGTTCACCCGTTACCTGCATCCCCTCGAGAACCAATTTTGCGGCTCTTATAACCTCATGCCCTATACCGTCACCTTCGATCAAACAAATCGTATGTTTAGCCATACGTGCAGTCTAGGCGTGAAAAGCGAATCTGGCAAGTTGTCCCTAATGGGGTGACAATAGCTAGGGCAACATTATCTGTCTGCCAGATTCTCGACATATTTCTTTAAGCCCTCGAGGGCAAGTTTTGTACCAGACTCTTGGGTTTGGGCGGCTCGTTTTTGCAGCCACTTAAAACGTGGTACATAGGTGCGGGTTAAGGTTACTTCTGTTCCGCCCTTGGTTGGGGCAAATGCCCATGATTCGGCAATACCCGCCAGTAAAATACTTCCGCCTTTGGTGGCTTGTAAGACAAAACCATTGGGGGCGCGAAGAAATTCATAGCGGAATTGAAAACCACCCAGTAAAATACTGTTATAGGTCAGTTCCAAATAAACACCTTCGGCGGCTTTGCTTGGGACTGGGATTTTTTTCTTTGGGTCTGGCGATAAAAACTGCGAACGGGTCACGGTTTTATCCCATTTTAAGCGGTCGTTTTGCGGTAAAGCAGCGTAATAGACTTTTTCTGGACGCGCTCGAATCATAATTTTTTCGGTCAGGGTGACAGGTTGATACCGTTCACGGGCTTTCTCGAGTTTTGCCCGTTTTTTCGGGTCTTGCTCGAGCAGGGTCTGTTGTTGTGCGACAGATGCAGGACGCATTTCCTTGGGGAGTTTAGCGCGGCGTTGCTGCATTTGTTGGAAAGGGGGACGGTTACGAGACATACCTGCACAGTCTAAACCGAGGAGCGAAGAAACAACAGTGGGCAAAGAACATAAATAACTGACCTGTGTCTGCAAGTCAACCCAAAATTAAGTCATGCGCTGAAATTGGAAACTCGAGACCGAAAACTCAAGTGCTAATGCCAAATCTGAAACTTGATACCTAGTCATAAATTCAATCGTTCGTCCGCTCGCCACACCCGAAGTTAAAGTCACCTCGAGTTGCTGCCCTTGCAAGGAAAAATAACCGCGCAAACTTGGCTGTCCTCTGACCTTGACACTAATTTTACCCGATTGCAATTCGACTTGCTGCCAAACTTGATACGGCGAAACAGCAGACCATTTACCTTCAAGTTGACGCATGACCAATGGTTCGGGTTCAATTGGCATACTGGATTTTTGAGAACGAGCATAGGACATCATCGGTAAACCTCCGAAAAACAGTATGGCATCTGAGCGTCACATGACCGTCACACGACCATAAAAACCTGAATGTGAACGATTGTAGGCAGCCATCTGTCACAAAACCCTGACACGAGTCAGACTCTTTTTGTACAATAACCAAATGCTAAATAACCAGATTTACCTGATTACTGGCGCAAGTGGCGCAGTGGCACAAAGCATAATTGCTAAATTTGAATCGCTTGGTACAACCTTGTACTTATTAGATCGCCCCAGTTCAACACCTCGAGAACGGCTTTTTGGTACATCAATCACAGCCGACCTGAGTTCACTTGAAGGTGCAGAAAAAGCAGTTGGTCAGATTATTAATGCTCATGGGCGTTTAGACGGGGTGATTCACACGATAGGCGGCTTTGCAATAGAAAGCATACTCGAGTATAAACCCAGCACCTATGACCAAATGCTCGACAGCAACTTACGCAGTACCGTCAACATCGCCGCCGCCACTGCCGCCGTTCTCGAGCAGAGCAGAGGTTTTTTTGGTGCAATCGCGGCTGGACAAGTAATCCGTGGTTCTGGCGCGAATTTAGCCTTGTACACCGCCGCCAAAGGTGCAATGGCGCTTTTTATAAATAGCCTAGCCGCCGAAATAAAAGCTGTGCGTTATGGCGTGGTTTACCCGATGGGGGCGATAGACACACCAGCTAACCGCCGTGACATGCCGAATGCTGACACCAGCACATGGATAACACCCAATGAAATCGCTGAGGCATTTGCATACATGGCAGCCCGCTCGAGTGGTGGGCGAGTACAGGAGGTTCAGGTCTTTCCAAATCAAGGTTAAAGGCAGTATAGTCTCGAGTACAAACGCAACTGACCGAACCCAGTTGGCGTGAATTAGCTCACAGCAAGTTCATGAATAAGGTATACTTTTTCATGCGCTTTTTGTTGCACTCCTTTACTACTGTTCTTTTTGCTTTGGGGTTTGCTCATGCACAAGATGTCGTTTTCAAGTTTGACCCCGCGAGTTTACAGGCAGGTGAAACGAAACTGGTGGCAATCGTTCAAGAGGCATTACAGCGCACAGGTGGAAATTGGGAAACCCAACCTATTCATTGGGTACTTGCCTTCAAAACAGGTTTCTTCAAAGATGACCCGATTCGTGCCGAAGCTGTTCGCCAAGTAGCAAATAACTTAATTCAAAATTCGGCAGTTGCAGGAGACAATGTTTCTGTGCGTACCTTCGAGTTTGGCTTATGGGAAAATAAAACCCCAGATGCCTCAACCCTGAGTTTGTCTGTTAGTGATACTAAAGACGAAACCAAAACCGCCAAAGTACGAGAAATTTTTCCGCTCACACCAAAAGCTGGTAGCCAAGGCGGACATGACCTTGAACGGGCGGCTGTAGAACTTGACCAGAAAAATGATTTCCCCAACCAAGCAAAAAGCAACACCATATTTATTATGTTACTGAACTACGCTGCTAGTCAGGGTGCGCCCGGAGAGCAACTGATGGGAAGCAATGCCTCAGAATATCAAGCCCTTCTCGAGACCAAAGACCGTATACCAGGAACTAAAGATGGAGCAACTTTAGATATTCCTTTTGTTGGTACAGACTCGCAAGGCAAAACCGTAGAAGCCAAAATTGCGGTTGTTATTTTTGTACCCAAAACCTTTACCAGTGGCACATTATCAGGGGGTTCGCGCACAGAGTTATTGGCAGGAACAGTCATTGGCACACCTGTGACACCTGTTTCAAACAACAGTGGTAGCTTTCCTATTTGGCTTCTTTTAATTCCATTGGTTGGACTTATCGCATTTGTTGTAGTGCGAATGATTGGCTCAGGCGGAAGCAGTGGTGGCTGGGTACTTGAAATTAGCGAAACGAACCCTGAAACATTTCCACTGGCTGGTATTCGTAACAATGGAACAATTGCAGCCATTACAGGTGCAAACTATATCAATGATAGCAGTGAGCCTATTGCCACCCATGCAAAAGTTCCCACGGGGAATAGATTGGTGCGCTTTGTAAAAAGTGGAAACTTAGTCAGAATACAACCAGATGCAACTTTAGAATTACAGAGCCTTGACGGAGAGACGGTACTTGGTGACGCAAAAGTTAAGTTGAAGCCCGATGATTCACAACATACCCTCGAGTTTCAAGGAGACGTGACTGGGAATAATGGTGTAACACGATTTCTAAATATAACCATCCAGTTTCGAGTAAGCAAAGAGTAGGAGACCATGAACGAAATTTGGCTAGGAATTTCACCACTACTAAGCAATGTTGGGTTTTATATAGCAATTATTGTTGCCTTATTGTTTTGGTACATTTTAGCTGTAATTATTGCCCACTTTTCGTTTGATGCTGGTCAGGAAGCCATCCAAGCATCCTCTTTTGGTGCTTGGATGGCTGTTTTTATCATCACATTAGTAGCTGTCTTAGTAGGTTACTTTTTTACAATTATTCCATCAGTTTTATCAAGTCTTTCAGTGGCAATTGCTTATGGGTTTTCCACTCTAATAATTACGGCACTAATTGCTTTTTTAACTACTCGCAATGCGTAAAATACAGTAATTTGAGGTGTTTAGATGAAACCAAAAATTTGGATTGGAATAGCTATTTTACTGTTTTTGGTTACTTGCGGTCTTATTTTTTATAGTGAAAATATCCGAAAGTCAACCACATTATTGAATAATCCAAATACGATACCTGATGATTCAATTATTAATTCAAATCCGAATGGTATTATTGCTCCTTCTACTAATAGTTTAAATACGGGAAAGTCTTTGAATGACTCAAATACAAGCTCAAATAGCGCTTTTCCCACCAATACAATACCTGATGATTCAATTATTAATTCAAATCCGAATAGCAACAATACTTCTTCTGACGGTAATCTAAGACCAGAACAAAACTCTCAATATGTCCTGAGTTTCGGCTCAATTGGTGAGCAACTACGAATAAAATTATTGACCCCACAGTTCTACCTTTTAATGCTTCTATCATTTGCTATTTGGTATACATTTGCAGTTGGAATTGCTCATATATTTTTTGAATCAACAGAAGAAGCTACCGAAGCAGTGTTAAGGGGTATTTGGGTATCAGCAATTTCTACAACATCTATTTTTCAATAGTCTGGAATGTTTTACGCAGTCTTAACTCCCAGATTAAGCGCGTCCTCGAGCAACACAATGTATTTCTCGAAGCTCAATTCCAAAGGCAACAAACGAATAATTCGTTCTGCAAACAACTCGTTATACGCCCGTC
>JANNVX010000063.1:0-24840 GCA_031414595.1 Deinococcales bacterium | reverse complement strand
ATCTTTGCTGATTTGGATGCTTTGGAAGATATTTTGTGTGACCGTTGTGCTTTTCTGATGCAGAATCCTGAACTGGTTCGTGGTCGGGCTGGTTTTAGCTGGCTCGATGATTAAATACTATCTAAGTAAATTTGGTATTATGAGCAAGAAGGGTCGAGCCTAAGGCGAGGGGGAGTGCGTGGGAGATGCTGGTTTTTGTTTAGTTGCCTCGAGTATAGGGGGTTGTCTTACTGAATTTAACTGTTATAGAAAGTCCATCGTTTGAAGAGCTATTTTCTACTGTTACAGGTATATCGATCTGCACTCCATCGCTTAAAAATACGGTAAATATTACTTGTTCATCACCTATGATTTGTTGAACGATTGTTTTTCTTTCGGAGTTTGATTCAGAGTCCACTTGTTTAGATCTATTTTCAGTATTTGAATCTAGTATCCTACAAGATTGACTATTTTGATCGTATTCAAGACCAAATTCTTCTAATAAAGCGCTAAATTCACCCATAAAAAAATCAAAAACAGGATTTGCCGGATTGAACCTTTCAGTTAAATCACTTTTTTTATAAGTAAACTTTGCTTTTCCCTTAACTTTTCTATCCCCGATTGCTAAAGTTGCCACTTTGTACTCATCCATGTTCATAAGTCTCCTTTTATCCTTTTATTGTCTCGAGAACAACCTTAACCACATTCTCCACATTAAACCCAAGCTCCTTAAACACCACCGCATCTGGCGCACTTGCTCCGTACCTGTCAAGCGTCACCATACCGCCATCCAAGCCCACAAACCGCTCCCAGCCGAGGCTCGAGCCAGCCTCAATCGCCACCCGAGCGCGGATGCTATTGGGCAGTACACTTTCCTTGTACTCGGCACTTTGCATGGCAAAAATATCCCAAGACAACAAACTGACCACACGGGCTTTTTTCCCCTGCTCGAGCAGTGCTTTTTGGGTCTCGAGTGCCAAACTCACTTCGCTGCCAGTAGCAATCAGAATCACATCGGCTGTGCCGTCGGAATCCTTAACAATATAGCCGCCTTTGGCTGCATTGGCGTTTATCTCGAGGACTGGTAAATCTTGGCGACTAAGCACAATCGCCGTTGGTTTATGCTGCTGCTCGAGGGCTATTTTCCATGCCACACTGGTCTCGTTGGCATCGGCTGGGCGAATGACGCTTAGGTTTGGAATCGCTCGCAAGGCTGCCAAATGTTCAATCGGTTGGTGGGTTGGTCCGTCTGTGCCTACACCAATGCTATCGTGGGTGAAGACATAAATCACAGGTTGGTGCATCAGGGCTGCCATGCGGATGGCGTTTTTCATATAATCGGAGAAGGTAAAGAATGTGGCGATAAACGGGCGTAGCCCCACCAGTGCCATACCATTTGCCATACCCGCCATACCAAATTCGCGTACTCCAAAGTTAATGTTGCGGGCTGCCAAATTATCTTTGGTCATGGCAGCTTCGCCCTTGATGGTCGTCATGTTGCTGCTGCTGAGGTCGGCACTGCCACCAATCAGGCGTGGCTCGAGTTTAACAAGCACATTGATGCTGTCGCCGCCAGCGTTACGGGTGCGTACCATCTTGCCAACTTCGTATTTGGGCAAGTTCTCGAGTGGGTAGTGCTGGACTGGATTTTGCATCATGCTGAGTAATTCTGATGCCAGTTCTGGGTAAGCTGCCATATACGCCCCGTATTTGGCATTGCCTGCTGCCTCGAGTACCGCACCTTTTGCACCAGCTTCTTGCCACGGGGCAGCACCTTCTGGGTCTATAAAAAACGGCTCGAGGTTCGTAAAACCGTACTGCTTTTTGGCAAAAATCACATCATCCGCGCTTGGGGCTTTACCGTGAACATCGGCTTGTCCCGCCTTTGGTAAACCATAACCAATCGTGGTTCTGACTTTGATTAAACTTGGACGTGGGTCGGCTTGGGCAGCTTTAATCGCATTCTCGAGACCAGCATAATCGGTATCGCCCTCGGTAATCTCGAGGACTTGCCAATTGTAAGACATAAAACGCACTGTTATGTCTTCGGAAAATGCCCACTGGGTCGGACCATCAAGTTGGATGTTGTTGTCATCGTAAAGCATAATCAGTTTGCCAAGCCCAAGATGCCCCGCTAAACTGGCGGTCTCGTGTGAAATCCCTTCTTGGAGGTCGCCGTCAGAGCAAATACCATAGACAAATCCGTCCACAATCTCGTGTTGGTCACGATTGTACCGCGCCGCCAAGTGCTGTAAACCCAGTGCCATACCAACCGCATTGGCAAAGCCCTGCCCAAGTGGACCAGTGGTGGTCTCGACTCCAGCCGTATGCCCAACTTCTGGGTGTCCAGCCGTGGCACTGCCCCATTGCCTGAATTGCTTTAGTTGCTCAAGTGGCAAGTCATACCCCGTCAGGTGCAAAGCGGCGTACTGCAACATGCTGCCATGACCCGCACTCAGCACAAAACGGTCTCGAGCCAACCAGTTTGGGTTTTTGGGGTTATAGCGCATGATTTTTGTCCACAGCACATAACCAATCGCCGCCATCCCAAGCGGCGCACCGGGGTGTCCTTCTTTGGCTTTGCAAATAGCATCAAGGGCGAGGGCGCGTAAGGTATTGACAGCAAGGGTCTCATTCATGGTGGTGCATCATACAAATTATTCAGGCTCGAGGCGAAGAGTTTAGACGCAGTACAGAATGTTAACCGCTAACGTTCCGAAGCCCGCCGAAATGCCCGCCGCGCAATGCTCATGCGGTGGACTTCGTTCGCCCCATCATAAATTCTAAATGGTCTCGCTTCTTTATAAAAACTCGAGACTGGATAATCTTCGCTAATGCCTGTGCTGCCCATGATTTGCAAGCTGCGGTCAATGATTTTATTGACCGCTTCGGACACAAAAACCTTGGTCATGCTGGCTTCATGGCGAACTCGCTCACCCGCGTCTAAAATTCGACAAGCCTGCTCTATCATTGTCTGGCAAGCAAAAATTTCGATATGGCTATCGGCAATCATTTGTTGCACCATTTGCTGCTCAGATAATTTCTTGCCAAAACTCGAACGGTTGAGCGCGTAATTTTCGGCGTACTCGAGTGAACGCATGGCAATTCCAAGCCAGCGCATACAGTGGGTTAATCGGGCTGGGTCGAGGCGAATCTGAGCGTAATCAAAACCCTTACCGGGTTCACCAAGTACATCGGCATCAGTTAGCTCTAAATTGTCAAACTCGAGTTCGCAATGTCCACCAGGCGAAAAATGGTCAAGCGTTGGGATGACTCGAGAAATCCGAATACTTGGGTGATTCATTGGGATTAAAAAAATCGTTGCACCTTCTACAGTTTTTGCCAGTATCAGCGTAAAAGCTGCACCCCACGCTCCTGAAATAAACCATTTTTTTGCCTCGAGTTTCCAGACTCCATTTTCTTTAACCGCACTGGCTTGGAGCATACTTGGGTCTGAACCCGCCCCGGGCGGTGGTTCGGTCATCGAGAAACACGACCTGATTTCACCCTTTGTTAATGGCATCAACCATTTTTCTTTTTGGGTTTCATTTGCCACCACATGCAGCAAGTGCATATTGCCTTCATCTGGCGCGGCAATGTTTAGCGCATGAGGTCCGAGCATACTGCGTCCCGCTTCGATGAAAAGTTTATAGGCTTGTACCCAAGGCAGCCCCAAACCCCCAAGCGAACTTGGTAAATGCGGCAACCACAGCCCCGTTTTTTTGCCTTCGGTTTGCAGTTCTGACCGAACCGTTTCGAGTTGCTCGAGGCTAAAATGCCCAACGAATTCGCGTTCCCTTGGGATAACAACGCTATTCATAAAATCACGGAGTTTAGATTGTAAAGCCGCTAAGTCTGTTGTCATGATTTAGTTTATCCCAAATTTGAGTGTCCCTTCGTAAATCGCTCGTCCAACAATCACACCCTCTATTCTTAGGGTCTCGAGCAGACGAATATCGGCTTGGTCACGCACCCCACCACCGGCGATTAGCTCACCTCGCCAAGCCAGTCGCATCGGTTTTAGTGGCTCTGGATTTAAGCCCTCGAGTGTACCATCTCTGGCAATATCGGTGTAAATCAGGGTGCGGATTCCAGCCTCCCAAACTTGGGCTGCCATTTCTACGGCACTCAGACTGCTGGTTTCTGCCCAACCTTTGACCGCCACTAAGCCCTCTTTAGCATCTAGGCTAACCACAACTTTATCTGTGCCAAACTCGAGAATCGCAGTTTTGATCAATTTTGGGTCGGTCACGGCTGCCGTTCCAATAATAATTCGGTTTACGCCACCGTTTAGTAATTCCCTTGCCGACTCGAGACTGCGAATCCCACCACCAACTTCAACCGGTACACTCAAGGTCTTAGCAATCTCGAGAATAATGGCGCGGTTCTCGCCTGTGCCAGTGGCTGCGTCTAAATCCACCAAATGCACCAGTTTTGCACCTTTGTTTGCCCAGTGCAGCGCTGCCTCGAGAGACGAATCAAAATAGACCGTCTCGAGTTTTGGGTCGCCTTTATAAAGCCGTACTGCCCGTCCGCGTTGAATGTCCACACAAGGAATCACATTAACCATTTGGGCAGAGTAACATGGGCTAGATGAACCTGCTACACTATTTAGTATGAACTCTTCCCAACAAATCACGGATAGAACACATCCGTTGCCTCATTTAGACAGGCGGGCATTTATGCGTTTATCGGTTCAACAAAGGCGTGATTTACTTGAGCTACAAGCTATTGGCGAGGCAATTTACACACCCGATTCCGAAGCGATGGAATGGCTTGAACAAACCGATGACCTAACAGGACTCCATGACTGAAGTTTACGGTGTCCCACCAATTGTAAAGCGTGGCGAAATTTGGCAAGTTAATTTTAATCCCGCTAGGGGTTCTGAAATTCAAAAACAACGTCCTGCCGTGGTCATTAGTTCTGATGCACTGCTGTTACATCCTGTTCGTTTGGTCGTTCCATTAACAGGATGGGCAAAAACTTACGAAAATCGAATTTGGATTATTCCCATTGAATCAACAATCCAAAATGGTCTCGAGAAGAAATCGGCGGCAGACACAGCACAAACTCGAGCTATGACTGTTAGTTCGCAACGTTTTATTAAGCGTCTTAGTGTTCTCGAACCCGAAGTTCTTGAGGAAATTATTCTTGGACTAGGCGCATTAGTAGAATTTCCTAACCTTTAACCTTTAAGCCCACTGCGTCTTGCCGAACGCAAACTGCTGATGCCTTCAAGATGTGTGGCTAGTTGCTCGAGACTGCTTAAGTTATGAATGCTCAGGAAATCATCCACGAAGGGTAGGGCTGCCAGAAGTCCCCTTGTCTGAGGTTGAAAATCCTTTGTGCCAATCAGTGGGTTAAGCCAGATTAAACGGTGACAGGTTTTTTGTAAGCGCTCCATTGCTGCGCCCAGTACGTTCGGTTCGCCTTGATCCCAGCCATCGGAGATAATGAGGACCACTGCGCCGCGTCCTAAGACCCGTTTGGCATGAACCCGATTAAAAATTTCTAAGCTCGAGCCAATGCGTGTTCCGCCAGACCAATCATTAACGCGCTGTCCGACTTCGGTCAGGGCAGTATCTACATCGCGCCGCTCGAGGTTCTTGGTGATTCTGGTCAGGCGTGTACCAAAGGCAAAAGTTTCGATATTGCGCCGCTCGAGTCGTTGGGTTACAGCGTGCATAAAATGCAGCAACAACCGTGCATAGCGTTCCATACTGCCCGAGACATCGGCAATCACAACAAGCGGACGTGGCTTGGTTTTTGTTTGTCTCATCTCGAGCCGAATCCATTCGCCCCCATAACGCATGGCGGTGCGAAACGACTTGCGGTAATCGAGCCGTTCGCCTTTGGTGGCAGGTGCAAATCGTCGGGTACGCCGCTCGCCAACGCGCCACTGAAAACGCTTTAAGGCATTTTTGGCTGCCTCGAGTTCAAACGGGTTCATTTGGTCAAAACGCTTGGCTTTAAGGGTTTCATCAGAACTGTAGGTCAAGGCTCGGTCGGTCAGCGGTTGTGGTGGCAAATCTGAACGAGGCGCAGTTTGACTCGAGCTTTCCCGAACTTCGGCAGGACGGGGTTTTTGTTGCTGATTGGGTAGGCTCAGTTGATTCAGCAGTTCATCGGGAATTCCGCCCATGCCAAGTTCAGTCCAGAAGGTTCTGAAAACCTGTTCAAATTTAGCCAAGTCCTCGCGTCTCGAGATTAAACAAGTTCGGGCAGTATCGGCAAAGGCTTTTGGCTCGAGCATCGAAATATGACTGAGCGCCAGTGTGAAAACCTCGGTTTGGCTTGGTGTGACCCGCACCCCAGCTTCACGTAACTCACGGCTAAAGCGCACCGTATGAGCCAGAAGATAATTCATTAACGTCTCGAGCGCCCTTTGGTCTTATATCCTTCTTGACGATAAAAAATACGCACAACAACCAGAAGATGAACAGGTAGTTCAACATAAAACTCAATCCGAACTTGTCCTACACGTAAACGAAAATAATCTTTTGAGCCTCTAAGAGGTTTTACATCGCCAAGTCCTGTTAAAGCAAGTTCATCGAGTTGTCTTTTGACACCCAAAGCATCATGACTTGCAAGTTGAAGTAATTCTTTTGGCGAATCAAATTCAAATCTGAGTTGTAAAGGTGTTCCAGCTAATCGTCTCATGTGCCGGACTTTCGGATTTTTTCATCTAGCATTCGCCAAACTTCTTCGGCTGGAATGGTGTTCCCTGCTTTGGCTGAGGCAACTCGAGATGCAAACAGCGCCGCATCTTCGGGACTGTGAACGATTTCCCCATTAATTTCGTCTTCATCTGGTGCATTCTCGAGCAACAGCATTTCTAGTGTTTTAGCTCGAGAACGGATGCCGCGTGATTGCCGAATTTGCTCTAAAGCAGCAAAGGCTTTTTTTGATAAGACTTGTTCAAGCATGGTCATGCTTTTATTCTACTCCACGCCAAGCAATTCAACTTCAAAAACGAGTGTGGCATTTGGTGGAATCACACCGCCCGCGCCCCTTGCGCCATACCCAAGATGTGGTGGAATGGTCAGTTTGCGTTTTCCGCCAACTTTCATACCGGCTACACCTTCATCCCAGCCTTTAATCACATGCCCAGCCCCAAGGGGGAATTCAAAGGCTTCACCCCGTGGCAGGCTCGAGTCAAAAACTCTGCCATCTGGGAACATACCCGTGTAGTGGACTTTAACAATTTGTCCAGAAGTTGCGGTTGCGCCTGTGCCGATGATGCTATCTTCGATAATCATTTCGTCCATAGAACATGCAGTTTACCGTAATTTTTAGCACAGCGTCGGGGCTGGTTGTCGCCCAAGCGGTACGCGGTTGAATCCATTGGCTCGAGGTGGAATGGTTAGACTGGCGTGTCTGGTCAGGCGAATCATGGTGCTTGGGTTACGGTATTCGAGAACGGTGACGCAAACACCGTAGGCTCTTAACCATCTGGCGATAAATTCAGCCGCGCTGCGCTTGTTGCTGCGTACCATAATGCTCTTATCGGGGCGCTCGAGATGGCGCTCTAATGTGGGGATGCCCAGTCCAAGGTGTGGTGCGACCCGTTTAGCGATGTCGTTGCGTCGTTTACCACTGGTGATTTGTTGGTCTAAGCGAACCGCATATTGCATGGCTGTCCCCTCCTAGAAAAATTGTAAGGGTTTTGTAAGTTTTTTTCCGCCGAGTTTTTCACAATTTGGGTATCGGGTTGTCAGTACATGGTGACTCAATAATGTTAGACTATGTTGCAAAGACGGTATTTTGCGAATTCAGGAGCTTATGGTGGTGCAAACGAAAGGAAATGTTATCTTCGGTCACGGCTCGAGTGTCGGGCGTGTGCGCGACCATAACGAGGATTATCACCGCGTTAAGACCTTTTCTTCTGGGCGCAGTGCAATCAGTTTTTTTGCTGTGGCAGATGGTATGGGCGGCGCGGCGGCGGGTGAACGTGCCAGTAAAACCGCTATCGAAGTGGTCTCTAAAGCCATCTCGGATTATGTGGATTTCACTTCGGCTGGCAATAAAGCCATTCCTTTAGACAAAGCCTTAGAACGGGCGTTGGTGGCGGCGAACCGCCGAATTAACCGCGAAGCCCTCGAGAATCCAGAATTCAGTGGTATGGGGACAACCATCACGGTTTGTATTGCCTTAGAACGGCAACTGATTTATGGGCATGTGGGCGATTCTCGGGCGTATTTAGTGCGAAATGGCGAAATTTCCCAGGTCACTCGAGACCATTCTTGGGTTGGTTTTCAGGTCGAACATGGCATCATGACCCCAGAAGAAGCCCAAAACCACGCCAATCGCAATCAGTTAATGCGGGCATTGGGAACTCGAGCCGAGGTATTGGTGGATGTCGGAACCATTCAAACCAAAGTTGGTGATGTGTTTTTACTTTCTTCGGATGGCTTACATGGTTTTGTTGAGGATTTTGAATTTCTCGAGGAATTACAACGCAAGGGCTTAAATTTACAGAGTGCGGTCGAGTATTTTATTGGTATGGCAAATTCGCGTGGTGGTTTAGATAACATCACTTGTGTGATCGCGCAGGTGGTGGCATGACTTTACTAACCGTGGTTGTGCTGGTAGCTCTTTTTATTTTGGCGGCTTTTATTTTTTGGCGTGTTCCACCACGAATCCTGATTTATACGGTTTGTGGGGTGTTGCTGCTGGTGGCTGGCTTGATGTTTGTGCTGAATTCCAGTCCAGACCTTGGTGGCGGTAAAGCCAGTCCGTTTCGCAGCACCGCGATTTTAGCGGTGGTTGGTTTGTTAGTGGCGGCTTCGCTTGTGCCTCTGGACACCGACGGCGCTCCAGTGCGAAATCGCCGTAAGCAAAAACGCAAAGTCAATGCCCCCGCCCCGTCTAAAACCCCAACCCTAACCAGTTTGGGTGGTAAAAAAAATCTGGATGCAGGGACGCAACTCGCCCGTTACGAAACCCAAGACCGAATTGGTATTGGTGGTATGGCTACTGTTTATAAAGCGCGGCGCAAAGACGACAATAAAATGGTTGCCTTAAAAATCCCGCAGGATAAATTTATTGCTGATGCACGTTTTGTGCGGCGTTTTCACCGTGAAGCCGATGTTTTAATGAAACTCAATCATCCCAATGTGGTCAAAGTTTTTGAGCATAACAACGAAGGGGCAACCCACTTTATCGCCATGGAACTGATTGAAGGCGAAGCCCTCGAGAGTTTAGTCGAGACACGGCGTTTAACTTTAGAACAAAGTGTACAGATTATTAAACAAGTTTCAGATGCACTGCGTTATGTGCATAAGCAAGGGATTATTCACCGTGATATTAAACCGGGCAATATCATGGTCACCAAAAACGCGATTAAAACCGACCCAACCGCGCAACTCGAGTTAGGCAGCGTTAAGCTGATGGACTTTGGGATTGCCGCAGGGCGAGTCTTGACCCGCTTAACCATGACGGGTGCAAGGGTTGGCACACCGGTTTATATGAGTCCAGAACAGGCTCGAGGCAATAAAATAGATCACCGTACCGATATTTACAGCCTTGGCTTGGTGTTTTATGAAATGGCAACCGGACAAACCGCCTTTAAGGGTGGTTATGAAGCGGTGGTGCAAGCCCAGATTTTTCAAACCCCAACCCCACCTCGGCAGATTAACTTAGAAGTTCCACCAAAATACAATGATTTAGTGATGCGAATGATTGATAAAGACCCCGATAAGCGCCCAACCTTAACCGAGGTGATGGAAGAAATCGAAAAAGGATTATTTGACCAACAAGTAGACCTGCATGGACCCGCCCATATTGTGGTCAGCTTAAACACCCGCAAAGGACCAATTCGGGTACTGGACTTAAACGGCAATCTTGAACGCAGTTTTGGGCAAATTGCTTCGGGGCAATTACCCGGCGCACCAGTGGCAATCGGGGTTGACTCGGAAATGAATTTTTATGTCTCGATTCTCGAGTACCGCTCTAATGACCCAACCGCCCGTTTATTGCGTAAGTTTGATAAAGAACACAAGCAGATGCTGGCTTTTGGGGCTTATGGTATGAAACCCGGCGAACTGCTCTACCCGATGTCTCTAACAGTTGCCCACTGGAATCAGTTGTATGTACTGGACGGCGAATCGTACAGCGTCTCGAGATTTGACCTCGATGGCAATTACTTAGGGCGCTTTGGCGGACGCGGCACAAGCCAAGGGTTATTTGAAGACCCACGCAGTGTCGTTGCCGCTACCGATGGCATGATTTACGTGCTGGATTATGGAAATCGTCGGGTACAACGCTTCTCGCCCGAAGGTGAGTATGTCAATCGGTACTCGTTTAAGGTCAGTAAAGACTCACCAGACTTGCGGCTTTTGGATGGGGTTACGGCGGCAGCCAACGGCACAGTCTATATTGCCGATGCCACCGCCTCGAGGGTTCGCACTCTTCTGCCACCCAAAGGCGCACAAGGACCTTACGCCATCATCGAAGCTCTTCAAGGCGAGGACTCGAGCCAAGCCCTTGATTTGGTACTTGACCCGCAAGGCAATTTGTATGTCGCCAGACGCGGTGGGCATTTGATTCGTAAATACGCCCCAGATTGCAGCCTAATTCAAACGATAGAGACCTACTCGCCCGTCCAGAGTTTAGCAATGTATATTCGTCCGAAATAAAATCAGCCACTAGCTGCTAGTTATTAGCGATTAGCTAGAGGGAACTTCTCGAGAAACCCGTACATCTAAATTCATCATGACCCCGATTCGTCTTCTTGCTATTTTTGTTGCCCTGCTTAGCGTTGCCTTGGCTCGTAGTGGCTTTGACACCACAGCTTATAAAACCCTAAAACTCGAGCGAATTCCGAGTTCTGCTTTGGCAAAAGCCAAATGCCAAATGTGTCATGTCAAGCCAGATGGTGATGCGCCTTGGAATTCTTTTGGTTTAGCGGTAGGCTTTTGGCGCGGTAAAAAGCAAAGTATTCAAGCTGCAACCTACAGCGCAGTGCGTTACGGTGGCGATACAGACCGTGATGGCTTTCCCGATGTCTTAGAGCGCTTTACTGGCACAAACCCAAGCGCTCGAGATGATAAACCAAGTGAAAAACTGAGTGACTTGCAAAGTCGTTTTGATGCCGACTTTAAGCTCCAAGCCGACAACGACGCAGATGGTTTTGCCGATGCCTTTGAAGTGCTGATTGGCACGTTACCAGGCGACCCGAACAGCCGCCCGAGCCAAACAAAACAAGACCTCGAGCAGCAACTCGAGGCTTTGGGTGGAGTCAGTTTTTTTGCGCCAAAATGAACTACCTTGCTTTTATCTTCGTCCAAGCGCTATCGTACAAATTATTATTCTTACCCAAGTCAAGAATAAACTCGAGGTTTGCCATCACATTAGCAGGTGGATAAATAGCTGAGTTCTGGACATCGGTTTTCTTCAAGAAAGGCTTGGCGGCTTCGTTGGGCGTGGCGTACTGATTGTAGGTACTCAGACGCGCTCCGACTTTGGGGTCAAGAATAAAGTTAATAAATTGATGTGCAAGGGCTGCATTTGGGGCTTTAATCGGAATCGCCATGCTGTCGGTAAAAATTACGCTGCCTTCTTTGGGAACAAAAAAACCAAGGTTGGGGTCTTCGGCTTGGAGTTTAACCACATCGCCGTTGTACGCCACCCCATAATTGGCTTGGGCAGCCGCAACTTTATTGCGGTTGCCTACGCCGCCATCAAAGCCTAGGCTGCGTCCTTTGGTTTCAACCATCATCTCGAGGGCGGCTCTGAGGTCGTCGGGTTTGGTGCTGTTGAGGCTTTTGCCAAGGTATTTGAGGACTGGTCCGAGCATTTCTCGGGTCGAATCCATCATTAAAAAAGTGCCTTGTTGTTTGGTCTTGTCAAAAAACAATGACCAGCTTTGTTCGGTCGGTTTGACTTTATCCTTGCGGTAAACCACGCCAACTGTTCCCCATTGATAAGCGGCGCTGTAGGTGTTTTGAGGGTCGTAACTGGGATTGACAAATTTTTTGGATAAATTCTTGATATTTGGGATTTTGGTCTTATCGAGTTTTAAGAGTAAGTTTGACCTAGACATCAAAGGAATCGCATACTGCCCCGGCACAACCACATCGTATTGACTGCCACCATTGGCTTTGAGCTTAGCGATTAAATCCTCGTTGGATTCGTATAAAGACACATTGACTCGGGCATCAAACTGCTTTTCAAAGTCCTTGAGAATGGCGGGATCCATGTACTCCGACCAGTTAAACAAGTTCAGCACTCGAGTTTGCGCCGAACCCTGCGCTAACAAACCCAATGCGACGACTCCACCAAATGCCACAAGAACAAACTTTTTCATATGCACCCCTCGAGAATAAGATGGCATAGTCTGCGTCATAGGTCATGCTTTCGTCAAGCGCTAAAGTGTCTTGGTGACTTTAGACAGGGTTCGGGGTGCATCTGGGTTCATGCCCCTTGCCAAACTCAGGTGTCCCGCAAATAAATAGGCGGCTAACATCGCAGGGATTGGGTCGGTTAGGTCATGACCCGTAGCAAGGGTACTCAGCCGAATCGTGGCGGGTAATTCTGGTGTATCTGCACCCACTAAAATCACTTCTGCCCCTCGAGCCATTAAATCGGTGTAGCGCTCTAAAGAACCAGCCGCAGTGGCATCGCGGGCTTGAAAGGCAAGCACAGGAAAACCAGCTTCAATCAGAATAATTGGACCGTGGGCAAATTCGGCGGTGCTAAACGCTTCGGCACTGATGACTGAAGTTTCTTTGAGTTTCAGCGCAGCTTCCCTTGCCAATGGGTAATGCAAACCCCTCCCAAGCGTAACCATACTCTCGGCGTAGCGATACCGCTCGGCACGGTCAGCACAAATCTGTTCAGTTTCGAGGGCAATTTGCATTATTTCTGGTAAATTCTCGAGGGCAGTTGTTAGGCTCGAGTCGTGATTCAAAGCAGCAATCACACTTAAGGGTGCGACCAGACTGGCAATAAAACTCTTGGTGGCGGCTACAGCTTCCTCCGTTCCGGCGCACATCGGTAAGCAAAATTCTGCCACCTCCTCGAGCGGGGTGTTTGGAGCATTAACGATAGCCACCGTCAGCGCCCCTTGTTCCCTTGCCGCACTTAAGGAATTAACCACATCCGGCGATTGCCCAGACTGAGAAATTGCAATCACCAACGCCCCATTGAGTTTAAGTTTGGCGTTATAGGCGGTAATCACACTAGGCGCAGCCGAAGCCGTCACCAAACCCAATTGTGACTCGAGGGCGTACTGTAAAAAGTTTGCTGCATGGTCAGAAGTGCCGCGAGCAATGGTCATTGCAAAAGCCGGTTGGCGTTCATGAATCGCCTTTGCCAGTGCTGCAACTCGAGTTTTATTCTGCTCGAGTTGATTTTTAATCACTTGCGGCGCTTGACGAATTTCTTGGAGCATTTTGGGGTCAGTCATGATTTATTTCACTGCCCCTTCGAGTCCACGCATAAAAAGACGTTGTGCGGCGACAAAAACAATTAACACTGGAATCATCATAATCATTGCCCCAGCCGCGACATTAAAAGAATCATGGTTAAATTGCCCTTTGAGTTTGAGCATTGCCACTGAAAGCGGTTGAAGATTATCCGCCCCAAGCAGTGCCACACTGGGCCAGAAATATGAATTCCAAGTGTTGACCAAGGTAAAAATACCTAGGGCTGTCAGGGCTGGGCGAGAAAGTGGAATCATAATCCGCCATAAAATCTGGAATTCAGTTGCACCATCTATTCGCGCCGCCTCGAGCAGCGAATCTGGGACTGCCATATAGGTTTGGCGCATGATAAAAATACCAAATGCCGTGGCAATCGTGGGAATCACTACACCCCAATATGTGCCGAGTAAGCCGATTTTATTAAGCGTCAGGACATTGACGATAAAGTTTGTTTCACTGGGTAAAACCAAGGTTGCCAGCATCGCCCCAAAAATCAGGTCACGCCCCGGAAAAACCATTTTAGAAAGCGGGTAGGCTGCCATTGCCGAGACCAGTAACGTCCCCAGAACTGTCGCAAAAGAAATAATCACCGAATTCAGTAAATACTTCTCGAGTCCAAAAACACGGTAGACCTCGATAAAATTGTTAAAGGTAATGGCTTTAGGAAAAAGTGATTGCGGGAAATCAAAAATCGAAACACCACTGGCAACGGTTTTATCGGTAATGCTGATGGCAAATGTCCACAAGAAAGGAAAAACTGCAAATAAACCAATGGTAATCAGTAACACATAGGTTAAGCCTAAATTTAGAGCTTTGAACGGCGCAACTCGAGTTTTCATGCTTTTGCCCCCCGTTTTGGCGCATCTTCTCGAGTAATCCGAAAATTGATATACGACAAGATAAAACCAACCACTGCTAGTAACAAACCAGCCGCACTCGCCACACCATAATTAAAGTCTAAGCCAAAAGATTTTTGGTAGACATACATTAAAACCGTATAGGTACTGTTTAAGGGTCCGCCATTGGTGAAGACCAGAATCTCCTCGAGAACCCGAATTGCCGCTAGGCTCGAGAGTAAACTGCACAGTAAAATTGTTGGGCGCATCAGTGGGACAGTAATCTGCCAGAAACGCTGCCAAGCATTCGCTCCATCCAGTAAGGCTGCTTCCTCGAGTTCTAGTGGAATACTCTGCAAACCACCAAGGTACAAGACCATGTAATAGCCAAAACCACGCCAAAATGTGACCAACATAATCGCCCAGAGAGCGGTATTCGGATTGAGTAACCAACCAAAAGAACCGTTAGGGTCTATAATCTTAAAAAACTCGAGAACATAATTTAAGAGTCCTTCACGGGTAAAAACCCAATCCCACATCACGGCTGCCAGAGTAATCGAAGTAATCACGGGTACGTAATAGGCAGCCCTAAAAAGCGCAATCCCGGGAATTTGCCGATTGACCAGCACTGCTGCTGCTAAACTTGCCATTTGCAAAATCGGTACGATGATCAGGTATTTAAGACTATTGAGCAACCCTATTCTAAATAATTCATCGGAAATGACAGTGCGAAAATTCTCGAGTCCCACCCATTTTGGTGGGGTATTCGAGCCTAAGTTAGCGGCTGTATACTCTGTGAAACCAAGGTAAGAACCGTACAAGACTGGATAAAAAGTAAATACAGCCATTAAAGCCAAGGCAGGCAGTAACAATAAATAGGCAGTGAATGTGACAGATGATTTAGTTTTCATAATCAATTCCTGTTTTTTGAAAATAGTGCTTTGTCCATTGGTTCACCACTCGAGACTATAAAAGTCACAAGTGAATACTGACGGCACAAGATGCGCTAACCGATTATTTAGAGGCTCGAGAAAACTCGAGCCTCTGTGTTTTTTTACTTAGCGTTGGCATTCCAAAATGCCACAGCGTCATTTAATGCTTGACGGGCAGATTTTGCACCTAAGAAAGCAGCTTCGATATTGTCGTTAAAGTTCTTGTAGACATTATCGGTGTTCTTGGGTGGACTCCAACCCGGGGTGATAAAGCGTCCAGTGCCACTGACCAATGATGTCGCAACGTCCAAAGCATCGTTTGGATTGGCGGCTTTTAAGTCTGGGTCGTTTTCTGCACCTTTGGTGGTTGGAACAATTCCAGCCAGTTTAGCAAATTGTACTTGGGCTTTGTTGTTGGTCATGAACATCGCAAATAAAGCCGCTTCTTTTTGGTTCTTGCTGGCTTTTGGAATAACCAGACTCATGCTGCCGCCAGTCTGTACGCCGCCAGCCCCGAGTGGAGCGGGAACAACTTTGGTTTTGGAGTAAATATCTTTGTTGGCATCTTTGACCCGCACAAGGGCTTGTGCGCCACCGACGATAAAGGCACTCTTACCTTGGCTGTAGTATTCGTTGTTGAGTTGGAAGGCTTCCTTACGAAGTAAGTCTTGCGGAATAAAATCGCCTTTCATTAAGTCAATGAATTTTTGCAAAAGCGCGGTGTGCTTAGCAGTGTTAAAGGCAGCTTTACCGTTAGCAAAGAGCGGTAATCCCTCGAGATAGAATTGCCCTAAGAAACTCGCACCGTTCGGGTCTTTAACCGATGGCAACCAACCATATGAACCGGTGCGTTGTTTAATGATTTTTGAAGCGGTTAGTAAACCCGAGATGGTGGTTGGAACTTTTGTAATGCCAGCCTTTTTCATGATTTCAGTGTTGTACGCCATCACGCCTTGGTCTGTCCAGCCGTACCACGGGTAGCCATAATTCTTGCCGTCTATCACAAACATATTCAGGGTGTTATTCCAAAATTGTGCTTGTAATTGACTCATCGTGGTCAGGTCATTAATTGGTGCGAGCAAACCGTTCTGGGCGGCAGCGGCGGTTGCATCTTGCCAGAGATTAACCACATCAGGGCTTTTACCAAGGGCAATCGAGGCTTGCAAGTCACGTTCCATGGTGTCTTGTTTATCTACAAGTTTGACTTCGATGTTTGGATTGGCTTTTTGGAATTCGTTAATCACTCCTTGTAAGTACGGATCAAATTTCGGGCTTAAGTACCAAGACCAGAATTCAATCGAGACTTTGTTCTGAGCTAATGCTGCCATACCTAATGCACCAAAAGCACTTGCGAGTAATACCCAACGTTTTTTCATAAATCCTCCTGCAACCTCGAGACTCGTGTCTCGTTGTGGCTAATAGTGGGGTGGTGCGGTTTGAACATTTTTGGCTCGAGCGTGGTGGATTGTGGCTCAAGCGTGGTGGATTGTGGCTCGAGCGTGGTGGATTGTGGCTCGAGCGTTTGTTCGAGATGAACTCCTGCTCGGTAAAGATGTTCTGCCCAAGTGGTGCTCAGTCGCGAATCGGTGATGATGTGTTGCACCATCGAAAGCGCAGCAATGTGATGCGGTGCAATACGTCCAAATTTGGTAAAATCCGAAAGCACAAAGCGTTTGGTGGCTCGAGTTAGCATTTTGCGATTGATTGCTGCTTCGGAAGTGTCAAAGGTGGTGAATCCGTGGTCTTGGTGAATCGCATTGGCGCTCATAAAAAGTTGGTCAAACCAGAGTCGGTCTAGGGTTTCTTCGGCGTACATGCCTATTGTGGCAAGGTTTTCGGTACGGATATGCCCACCGACAAATAAAAGTTGTACTTCGGGAACACCAAATAATTCTTGAGCCGCCGCAAAACTATTGGTGGTTAAATTTAAGCGAATTGGATGTAAGCGTAAGCGCCGAGCCAACTGCAAAGCGGTGGTACTGGAGTCTAAAAAAATACTGCTGTCTGGCTTCAGGTGCTTATAAGCTGCTTCGGCAATGACGCGTTTGTGGGCAACTTCGCGGTGTTCACGTTGCCGAAAACCGACTTCTACACCGCTCGAGTCGGCAAGTTTTGCTCCACCATGGGTACGGATGACCACGCCCTCGGTCTCGAGTTTTTCGAGGTCACGGCGAATCGTGGCAAGCGAAGAGTTGGTGTGACCCACCAAAGTTTGGACACTCGAGAGTCCATGTTGATAAAGATACTGCCGAATTTTGTCGAGTCGTTGTTCGAGCATATGTTCCCTCGAGATGCAAATTCACACCTCAAAACCTTAAATAAAATCAGATAAATTCATATTTCTGCTTCTTTCAATCAATATAGCATACAAATCGCTCAAAAGCAATCATCTTGAGTTGTCTGTCTTGCCAGATGGTTTAGGTGTTAAGGTAGCTTTTCTATGACCAATCGTCTTGGGGATGTAGCCCAACAAGGCAGTAAAATTCATCACATCGGAAAAATATTTTGTGTCGCATTTAGCAAAGACGGAAAAACAGTCGCCTCGGGTGGCGAAGATGGTGTGGTTAAACTCTGGGATTTAGCCGCCCAGACACTTCGGGTTTTACAATTACGCAACCTTCCCGAGCCATACAGCCACATCCTTGACTTATGCTTCTCGTCAGATGGAAAACATCTGCTGGCTGGCAGTAGCAATAACCTTGCTTATAGGTTCTCGATGCAAAACACCAACCCTTGGTGCTTAGCCACTTCGCTTTCTTCTAAATTAGCCGTGGGTTTTAGTCCAAACGGACAGTATTTTGCGGTTGCCTCGGCGCGAACCGGTCAACGTACAGGTATAATCGAACTCTTTAAGGCACAAAATAACCAAGAAATAGCTCGTTTTCTCCATCACGGCGATGCCACTTGTTTGGCATTTCACCCGCTCGAGAATATCTTGGTTTCGGGTGGCACAGACCAAACAATGCGCGTTTGGGGCTTAAAAAGTCTTCAAGCCCTCAAAACCTTTGAACTTACTTTTGCTATTCAAAGCCTTGCCTACAGCCCCGATGGAACAAGCATCCTCGTTGCTGGCGACTCGAGCCACCTTGAACTACGCAACTCCTCGAGTGGCAGCCTAGAAACGGTGATACCCATGACCGCAAAACAAATTCGCCAAGTTCGCTACAGCACCGATGGAACAATGTTTGCCGTTTGTACCGACCAAAACGTCCAAATCTGGGATGCAACCGACCACACCAAGCTGCTAAGTGTGGCTGGCTGGACAATGGATTTCGCTCCAGATAACCAACGTATAGTTGTTGGTGAAGCAGACGGCATGGCTCGAGTTTACAAAATAAGTACAGGCACAGCCGTACACCAAATCGCGCCACATGCAAGTTTTATCAGCACTTTTGCGCTCAGCCCAGATGGTGGCTACATGGTAACTGGAGGGCTAAACGGCTTAGTACGCATTTGGGAGACGCAAAACCAACAACTCCTGCACACCCTCGAAGCCCACGGCGCTGGTATCCTCAGTCTGGCATTTTCCCCAGATGGAGAACAAATTGCCAGTGCTTGCCGCGATAAAACAGTTTGTCTATGGGAGACCAAAACAGGCAAAGCTAAGCAACAATTAAAAGACCTCCCAGAACGGGTCAGAAGTCTAGCCTTTGCCCCCGACGGTATTCGGCTGGCACTTGGCATGAACAGACTTCGATTTTGGGACTTGTACACAGGGACTCAACAAGAATTTGGACAAGGTATCGAACAACTTGCTTTTCATCCAAGTGGGCAGTACATCCTGACCTGTCAAGGTTTCTCGAGCAGTCTGAGCTTATGGGAGGTCTCGAGTCAAACAAAAATTTGGCAATCAAGTCATGCGGCAACCAATACCTATTGTCTGAGATTTGATGCAACAGGAAAATATTTTGCGATTGGCACAAACAAAAACAGCGCATGGGTTGGCGAAACCGCCACTGGGAAGCTCTTCTGGCACTTCAAAACTAAAAACACAAATACCCAAAGTCTCGCTTTTAGTCCAGATGGCTATTGGTTGGCGACCGCAGGTATGAACGGCACAATTCAAATCTGGGAGATTGCCACCCAACAAGAACACTTCTGTTTCTACACCCCTTTTAATCCGCATTACACCGTTGCGTTCAGTCCAGACTCAACTCGAGTCTACGCGGGCAGTTTAGATTGTGTTCGGGTCTATGCCACCCCAGAATTTAGCCCTGTATTCCGTGGCGCAGATAGTAATTTTCTCGAGCAACTGTGAAAAACCATGACGTTAAGGCATAAAAATCGAAATGGCTTCTGGCAGCACCGCCAGTTCAAAGACCCGCGCTGGCTCGAGCAGTTCGCCGTCTACATGGGCGGGCATGATGTCGCGCCACTCGAGGCGAATCTTTTTAGCCTGAAAAACCTGGACTTCTTTATGCCCTAAGTGTTTACCTTGGGCAAGTTGCGGCAGAATCCCAAGTGTACCAAGTTTAGAAAAACGCCCACCAATCACAATCTCGAGTAAACCATCAAAGCCGTTGGCATTGGGATTTATTTTTAATCCGCCGCCATAGCCCTTAAGGTTCATGACCGCAATTAACAGGGCGGGATTATCGTGAACCAGCACATCATCGGCAAAAACTTTGGCATAGCGCGGCTCGAGGGCGCTCAGTTCTTGAATAATTGCCAGTAAATAGCGCAGACTGCCCGGTAAGCCTTTGGGGGTGGTTTTGACGGTGCGGGCAACTTGGGCATCAAACCCTGCGCCAAAACCATTTAAGAAGCTCCTATCACCAATTCGGGCGGCATCAAACCAACGGGTTCGCCCCCTTGTAACAATCTCGAGCGCGGCACTTAAGTTGTTTAAGGGAATACCGACACCACGGGCAAAATCATCGCCAGTCCCAAGCGGAATTAAACCAATTGGACGTTCAGAACGTGTTTGCCCATCGAGCAGTCCACGAATCACTTCATGCAGTGTGCCATCGCCACCAAGCACAATGATTGGCTCGAGACTGGGTAGGGTTTGGACTAAAACTGTCGCATCTCCTGCTTTGTTGGTGACATGAACGGTTGCCTCGAGTTTATGTTGCTCGATGGTTCTTTGTAATTCTGGAATGGCTCGGGCTGCCCGTCCACCACCGGCGGCTGGGTTAATCACAAAATGTTGCATGGACACCAGTATAGTCTAGTCTCACCTAGGGTAGACTAGGCGCTATGAAACTGACAATTCGAGAAAACGGTTCGATACTGGTTGAAACCAATGGTTCGTACACCCTGACCACGGCTGAGGGTCAACAGATAATCGAAAAACCTCGATTCAGTCTGTGTCGGTGTGGGCATAGTCAAAATAAACCCTTTTGTGACAGCGCACATAAAGCGGCTGGATTTACTGCTCCTGCGGTAACAATCGAATTCCAAGAACCTTAAAGGCAACATGACCAGCCCCTCGCAAAGCCCACTTTACCGTTCGTTCTGGACGGGGGCTTGGGCAGCTATCCTCATGGCTTCGCTTGGTGGCTGGTTTGCTCAACCGATTTTATGGCTCGAGACCAGTCTGTTTTTGCTTTTCCAAGCGGTGGTGACTTTCATTTGTATCGCAAATTTAGCGCGTTACCCAGAAATTGCCAGTGCTGCCCAAATGATTTTTGGTCTCATTCTGAATGTGCTTTTTATGTCCTACAGCCATACCACTTGGGAATTGTTGGGCATTGGCGGCATTATTTATGGTGTTTTGGTTGCCCCTTTTACTTTTGGCATCACCTTTATTTGGGGCGGGGCGGGCATGACCCTAAACCTTGTGGCAGTGATTATCTTGGCGTTCCTGCCTTCAAACCGACCAGAACCAATGGTGGTTGGACTAATGATCATGACCTTAAACGGGATTTTGGGCTGGATTTTACAGGGATTTTTTCAAAGTGCCGAAGCCCGACATAAAGAACTCGAGCGTTCGGTCAACACCGATACACTGACCCAAATCGGCAACCGTCGGGCATTGCTCGAGGATTTTGCTAAATTCCAAAACACCGCCCAAACCAAAGGCTTACCGCTCCTTTTAACCAGTTGGGATTTAGACGGCTTAAAACGCATCAATGACCGCAAAGGTCACCAAGCCGGCGATGAGTACATCCTTGGGTTTGTGGCTGCCTTACAAGAAGCAGTACGCGACAAAGACGGCTTATACCGCACAGGTGGCGATGAATTTGTAGCCTTACACCTTGGGCTTGCCAACGGCGGCAAACTGTACGAACGGGTACGAACCAAATTCCCCAGTGTTTCCGGTGGTTGGTCTCGAGCCAGTCATATCACGCTAGACCAAGCCCTGACCGAAGCCGATGTACAAATGTATGCCGAGAAACGCGCCCATAAAGCTGTGATTACCAGTGTGATTGGCGAATCTCAAACCAGATAAACAAAGATGCTTTAGACTGAGGTTATGCGCCTTTTATTGGCTTTGATTTTACTGCTTATCTCGAGTCTGGCTTTGGGGCAACGCAATGCCGACCAGTGGTACGCGGCTGGGCAAGCTGCGATGCAGCAAAGCGATTACCGCACGGCGGCGACAGCCTTCAAAAACGCGGTGCAACAAAACCCAACCGCCGCCAATTGGCGTTGGCTCGGCGAGGCGTATGCCAAACTCGAGGAGTACGATAACGCCACCCAAGCCTTTGACCAAGCCATTGCCAAGTACCGTGCTAAAAACGACCTGATTACTGCAAGGGCTTTAGAAAACCGTACCAATCCATTTCGGCAACAAGGCGAAGTCTACATTTGGCAACCTGTGCAAAAAGCTGCTAAACTTGCCCTGCTCGAGCCAAACAATGGTGTCTTGATGGGCATGTATGTGGATGAAACAGGCATTGATGAACGTGACCAGTTGCGTGTACCCAACCGCTTTGGCTCGAGATTTGCGGTTTACTTTCGCTATCACAAACTGATTAAACCCAGCCAAGGCAATGCAAGCCGTCCATTCTTCCCAACACGGTTTTACAATGCGGTACGAAAAGCAAACGGCATGGTGCATTTAGCCATTGAACCCAGTACGCCACTGGCACAAATCAGCGCAGATGTCCTCGAGCCGTTTGCCAAAGCCGTGCGGAATTCGGGTGTACCAACCTTTATTCGTTTCGCGGGTGAATTCAACGACCCGAGTAACGAATGGAGCAAAAACCCTGCTCTGTACATCCAAAAATTTAGATTGGTCGCCAATACCTTTCATAACATCGCCCCCAATGCGGTCATCGTCTGGATGCCAATGGCAAGTCGGCTCGAGGTGCTGGATGCCTACTACCCAGGAGAAAAGTACGTGGATTGGGTTGGGATTTCGATGTACAGCACACCTTTTGCCAATGGGGACATCAAACAAAATAATATCAGGGTCTCGCCGCTCGACCAATTAAAACCAATTTACGAAAAATACGCTCGTCGTCACCCGATTCAAATTAGCGAATACGCTGCCAGTCACGAAACATTGCTGACTCCAAGCACCGACTACACCGATTATGCGGTGCAGAAAATGAGTATGCTTTACTGGGGCGTTGCACAACGCTATCCACGCATCAAAAACATCAATTGGCTGGATATAGACATGATTCGCTCCAAGTACATCACCCCTTCAAGGGCTGCCGAACGACGCAACAATTATCAGTTGGTCGGCATAAAACTCGAGGCAATGAAAACCATATTATCAAATCCAATTTTTATTCATTACGACGCGCTTGAACCAACCGTCATGCCAAGCCGTTTTCCAAATCGAATTTTGGCACGTTTCCCGTTTGATGTCACAGCTTGGATTAAAACCTTTGACCCATTGCCAGACAAGGTGCAGTACCTGCTTGACAACGCTGTGGTTGCCGAAAGCCGAACCATTCCCTACATTGCCAAACTCCCCGCCCTCGAGAAAGGCAAACACAGCCTCGAGTTACGGGTATTTGATAGCAGCAACAAATTATTGCTCTCGAGAACTCAGTTTTTTCAAGCCGAGTAAAAGGAACACTTATGCCTCATGGGTCAATCACTGCTGTCATTGCCGCACCAAGCACCGAGGTCTTTGCAGTGTTTCATGATTACAACCGACGACTCGAGTGGGACACCTTGTTAAAAGCCGCTTATTTAACCGATGGCTGGGAATCGGCGCAGCTTGATGCGACCTCGGTTTGTGTCGGACGAATTGGGCTAGGTGGATTTGCGGTTAAAACCAAGTATATTTCGTTCAAGCCACCATTTTCGGCGGCAATTCAATTGGTCAATCAACCGCCTTTTTTTGCAAAATTTGCTGCCACGATTCGGCATAGGGACTTACCAAATGGCACTTCTGAAATTGAGTACAAATACAATTTTACGGCGCGTCCAAGGTGGTTAAGGTGGTTACTTCATCCAATCATGACCCTGATATTTCGGCTTGAGACCAAAAAAAGACTTGGCGCACTGGCAGCATTTTTTACGCCAATATCGTAATATGATTTTATGACCACACTCAAAGACCTGCGCCGCCTTGCGGTCAGTCAAACACTTTTTACGCCCGACAGCCTCGAGAATGCCCTAGAAAAACTTGGATTTGTCCAAGCCGACCCAATTCGCGCTCCTGCTCGGGCGCAAGACCTAATTCTTCGTCCTCGAGTGCAGGGCTATCTTGCTGGAAGGCTCGAGACACAGTACCCAAAACTGAGTATTGACGAGGATTACTTTGTCAATTACGGCTTTTTACAACAATCCCTGCGCCCACTTTTTCACCCTCGAGTCCGTGCTAGAAAATTGATGATTGAAGCCGATGCACCAGATTTAATTCCAGAAGTTCTCGAGTATGTGCGTCAAAACGGCGCAAGTCACCCAAAAGCCTTAGAAACACATTTTGGAAAAACCCGAGTCGGCAATGCGTGGGGCGGCACTTCTAACGCTACCACTCGAGCGCTTGAAGGGCTGCATTACCAAGGGCATTTGCGTGTCGCTGGGCGCGAAAAGGGCATTAAGGTTTACGAAGCGGTAACGCATAATGTAAAAATTTTAACCCCCGAGGCTCGAGCCACGGGAATACTCGAGTTAATCCTAAAGAATTATGCACCTCTACCTTTGAGCAGTTTATTGCAGCTCTGTTCTTTTTCTGGGCTTGGCGCACCAAGTCTTAAACCACTGACCCGAAAACTGGCGCAGCAACTCAGTACGGTGCTGGTGGACGGCATAAAATGGGCAATGCCGCTTCTCGAGCCTAGCACTGAACCAACGGACAGTGTAACCCTGCTTGCACCATTTGACCCGATTGTTTGGGACAGACGCAGATTTGAATTACTGCATGGCTGGGAGTACCGATTTGAAGCCTATACAAAACCAGAAAAACGCATCCGAGGTTATTACGCCCTGCCGATGCTCTACAACACCGAAGTGATTGGTTGGGCGAACATCAGTGTTAAAAATGGTTTTACAGCAGAGCTTGGCTATGTGCGCCAGCCCAAAAGCGCGGCTTTTAAGCGGCAATTAAAAGCCGAACTTGAACGTATGGCGGCATTCCTTGGCATTGAATGACAAAATTTCACACTTGTATAATGAGGTTAGGAACTGTCCAAGAATAACTTCCTGATTTCAAATAGACCAAAAACAGACAATTGGTCACAGGGCGGACACGGGGGTCCGCCCTACCTGACGTATTTTTATGGATTTTGTAGGGACAGACCCCTGTGTCTGTCCTGCTA
>JANNVX010000062.1:0-34862 GCA_031414595.1 Deinococcales bacterium | reverse complement strand
CTAGCAGGACAGACACAGGGGTCTGTCCCTACAAAATCCATAAAAATACGTCAGGTAGGGGCGGACCCCCGTGTCCGCCCTGTGACCAATTGTCTGTTTTTGGTCTATTTGAAATCAGGAAGTTATTCTTGGACAGTTCCTATGGAGTTATTTGAGTTTTAAGGGCAAGCCAGCCACCATTAAATAGGCTTCGGTCGCAGCTTGGGCTGTGATTTGATTGGCTCGTCCTAACCAGTCGCGGTATTCGCGCCCAAGCGGGTATTCGGGGACAACACCGCTCCCGACTTCATTGGAAACAATCACCAGTGTTTTTTCTAGCTCGAGTAAACCTTGTAATTCTGCCAGCATCATCGCTTGGGTTTGTTCGGAGAGCAGCAGATTAGAAACCCATAGACTCAAGCAATCAAGTAGCACCACACCTTCGGTCTCGAGCAGCGCCTTTTTTAAGTTTCGTGGTTCTTCGATGGTCACAAACCCTAAACCAGACCTCTCGAGCTGATGCAAACGAATCCGTTCGGTCATTTCAGGGTCAAAGGCTTGGGCAGTGGCAAGGAAGGTGACGGGTTGTGCAAATCGCTGGGCTATTTCGAGGGCAAAACGACTTTTGCCGCTCCGAGCGCCGCCTGTAATAAAAACCAAACTCATGTTGCGATAATCACCATCCGACCGTCTTGGGTCGTTAAACGTTCCAGCTTGGTTTGATAGACACGTTCCAAAAGTGGTATCTCGAGAACTTCTTCGGGTTTGCCAATGGCTTGTAGTTGCCCATTGTGCAGCAATGCCACGCGGTCGGCTCGAGCCGCCACAATTAGGTCATGGACAACCATCACCACACTTAAACCGCTTGTTTTTAAGTTACTTAACAACTGCATCAGTTCGCTTTGATGCGCCAAATCCAAATGATTGGTCGGTTCGTCGAGCAGTAAGACTTTGGGGTTTTGAGCTAAAGCTCTTGCCAGTGCGACACGTTGTTTTTCACCGCCACTTAAGTCTTGAACCCGCCGCGTGGTAAATTGGGTGGTATCGGTGGCGTACATGGCTTTTTCTATTTGCAACTTATCTTCCCCACTAGCCACACCGAGTAAACCCTGATGCGGTAAACGCCCAAATGCTACGATTTCCTCAACCCTAAATTCAGGCGGTAGGCTTTCAGATTGTGCCAAATAAGCCACCTGTTTAGCTCGAGGTTCAAGCACTTGCACCGAGCCACTTTTTGGGCGCAACAAACCCGCCAAGAGCTTTAATAGTGTGGTTTTTCCAGCCCCATTGGGTCCAATCAGTGCCAGAATTTCGGCTGGCTGTACCTCGAGACTGATGTTTTTAAGCACCTCCTGCTTGCCATACCCAAACGAGACCGCTTGTGCTTTAATCATCACTATCCCTTGGGGTTAATCTTCTCGAGAACATCGGCGGTGGCTGCCACAACTTGGTCAATCTCGGCTTTGCTAATCGTTAAGGGCGGCAAGAAACGCATGACCGTGGGGGTGGCACTGTAAGCTAGTACCGCGTGGTCACGTTCTAACGCCTCGAGATACGGAGCGCTGTGTTCTTTGAGTTCCACGCCAATCAGTAAGCCTCGAGCGCGAATTTCCTTGATTTTTTTACTCTGAATACCCTGTAGTTTCTCGACAAAGTATGCCCCCAACTCGGCGCACTGCTCGGCGATATTGTGTTTTTTCATGTATTTGATCGTGGCAATTCCGGCTGCCATGGCGAGCGGATTGCCACCAAAAGTTGTGCCGTGTCCGCCTTTTGGCATTTTATCGGCAACTTCAGCGGTCATGGTCATCGCACCTAATGGAATGCCACTGCCGATGGCTTTAGCCAGCGTCATGATGTCGGGTTGTACCGCGCAGCCACCAGCCAGCGCACAAGTCCCGCTACAATCGGGTTCACAAGCATGTTGATGTCCCCACCATTTGCCGGTGCGACAAAAACCAGATTGAATCTCGTCAAAAATCAGGAGCGCATCATGTTTTTTGGTTAGCGCTCGAGCCAGACGCAAAAATTCTGGGGTGGCAGGGCGGACTCCACCTTCGCCTTGGACGGGTTCAATAATCACAGCCGCCGTTTGGTCGTCTATGGCGGCTTCGAGTTGCTCGAGGTCGTTATACGCCACAAAACTGGTTTCATGGACTAACCCACCAAAAGGCTCGCGGTACTTGGGTTCATAAGTCAGGCTTAGTGCGCCCATTGTCCGCCCGCTAAAGCCGCGCTTCATGGCAACAAATTTTTCGCGCCCCGTGGCTACTCGAGCAAATTTTAATGCCGCTTCGATGCTTTCCGCACCGCTATTACACGGAAAAATCCTGGTCAGGTGGCTTGGCAGCACGCTGATTAGCTCGGCATAAAATTCGGCACGTTGGTCATTTGGGTAGGTCTGCGGGCAGACCATCAGTTTAGCGGCTTGGTCTTGAATGGCTTTGACAATTTCAGGGTGACTATGCCCAAGGTTCGCCACACTTATCCCAACCACACAATCAATGTATTCGCGTCCATCGGTATCCCAGACCTTAGCGCCTAAGCCCCGCTCGAGAACAATGCTGTGTTTGTTGTAGACACCAGAATCGTATTTGGTTTCGGTAGCGATTAATTCTTGGGTTTTAGAAGTGGTTAATGTCATGAGTGCCTCCATAAGTCCAAATCTGGACTCGAGGCGCGATTCTACGTTTTTTAGGTTAGAAGGTGCAACGATACAAGTGTAATTGTTAATGACAGTACCTTTTTCTTTAACCTGTTTTCGCCCCTATGTTCTCACCCCAAAAATGCTAGGCTTTTTTTATGAATGCGATTCCCACGCTTTCGCACCTCGAGTTGTTCGCCATGCGCCAACGACTGAGTAGCCGTTTACGGGAATTTGGCATTCGAGCGCAATTGCCTAAACTCGAGTTACCTAAGTTAGCGGCGCTGGCAGAACTGCTGGAAAACCATGTGTCAACCGACATGTTTGGACGGCGTTGGTTGAAAAGTGTTTTGCTGAGCTTGGTGCTGCTGCTCGAGCAGTGGTTTGACGCGCCACAAAGTACCTTAGAAAAGGCATCAGAGGCTCGAGACACCGACCTGCCAGTTTTACAAGGCGAATTACCAGTTGGCAATTTGGTCTTGTTGGGGCATCATGCTCGGGTCTTATGGTGTTGTTTTCGGAATTGATATAAACGTTTTTGTCTACAACGTCTTATCATCCTCTTTTGAAAGGTTGCATTTATGGATACCCTAATTTACCCACCTCGAGAACTGATTGAAGCTGATCGTCCGCCCCGTCCCGTTGGCTTATTGTCTCGGTCTTACCGCGATAGGCTTGTTGAACGCGGCATGTTAGCCTTGTACCGTTGGTACACCAGCCGCAGCCAAGAAACCCGCAATTGGAATGCTGATTTTGGTTTTGATTGGCGCAGTATGAAACAAGATTTTTCTCCCACTACTCAGACAGTCCTAAAAGGCTTTTTTGCGGTCGAGCAATATGTGCCAGATTATGTCTCTAAAGCCCTCGATATGGTACGGCGCAGTCATGGTCGCAGTCATTTCCAGATTCGTTGGGGCAGCGAAGAAGAAAAACATGCCGACACTTGGGAAAATGCAGTTTTATTTAGCAAAAGCCAAACCCCAGCCCAATTAGAAGAATACAAATATCAACTGCGTAAAAAAGAATGGGAACTGCCTTGGGAAGACCCACTCCATTTGCTGCTTTATACCGTCTTTCAAGAACGTGCCACACAACTTAATTACATTAACATTGGTAAAATTGCGGCTGGCACAAAAGCGGGTTATGAATCCGACAAATGCGATGTTCTGGCTAAGGTTGCCCTGACCATTGCCACCGACGAAGCCGCCCATTACAATTTCTTTCTCGAGGCAGCCCGTCTGCACATGTACTACTATCCGCTCGAGACCCTAGAAGCCATCCGCGATGTGGTTGAACACTTTGCGATGCCTGCCCAGCGCCTGATGCCCGACTGGAAAGAGTTTTTTGAAGCCGCCTATAAAGCTGGTATTTACGGACCCCGTGAATACGCCCGTGATGTGGTGGCGGTTGGCTTTAAGCAATTTGGCATCGAAAGCCGCAAGAGTTTAGAAGCCGGTATTCTAAGAACCCGTTTAATCCCCGACGAAGAAGGACAGATGCGAAACAGTGCCATTTGGGAAACCTTTGACCCTGACGGGATTGTTGAAGATGTTAAACGTCTGTACGCCAAAGTCCAAGGCTTTGAAGAAAAATACGGCATGTCCGACATAGACCCAACCCATTTTGTCGAAAATCCGCTCTGGAAAACCGTTTAAGTCTAAACGGGCGCTTTTAAGCGCCCGTTTTTGTTACCCCAAAACCAGTGGCAACTGGCGCAAACGCTGACCATTAAGCGCAAACAGCGCATTGGCAACCGCCGCCGGCACAGGTCCAATCACAGGTTCGCCCATGCCAGAAGGGGCTTGGTCGCTGTCCATAAAATGCACATCAATGGTTTTTGGGGTGGCTTTGAGGGTCAAAAGTGGGTAATCCTTAAAGTTGGTTTGCACCACTGCGCCATTCTCGATGGTTATTTTCTCGAGCAGGGTCGAACTCAAACCCATGACGACACTACCCCGAGCCTGCAATGTCGCGTTGGTCGGATTGATTACAATTCCAGTGTCTATACTGACCGTCACACGCTCGACGATAATTTCTTTGCCCTCGAGCCGAATTTCGACCACCATTGCCACGAATGTTCCCACGGCTGTGCAGTACGCCACGCCCCTTGCCACACCGCTTGGGGCTGGGCTTGCCCAGTTGCTGCGGGTTCGGACATCCTCGAGGACGGCTTTCATCCGTGGGTTAGAGGTGTGTTTAAGCCGAAACTCGAGCGGGTCGGTTTTAGCAGCCACAGCCAGTTCATCTATAAAGCACTCGAGCGCAAAAACATTAGGCATTAAACCGACACCGCGCCAAGGTCCGGTTGGGATTGGTAAATCAATGCGTTGGTTTCGCACTTGATAATTGGCAATCTTGTAGGGCAGAAATTGTCCACTGAGCGTTCCAAAATCAAAGCCAATCGTGTTTTTAATAAAAGCTGGAATCGGAATAATGCTAAACAAAATATCGCCACTGGCAGTGACTTGTTGTACCGCCTTAATCATGCCGTTCTCGAGCGTGGCTTGCAGCAGTGTGTTGGTCGGTGGTCGGTAGAAACTCTGCTGCATTTCTTCTTCGCGTGTCCACGCTACATGAACAGGTTTTCCGACAGCCGCCGATAATCTCGCCGCTTCTGGGGCGGCGCTCTGCGAGCCTTTACGTCCAAAACTGCCACCCATTTGCATTGGATAAATTTTGATGGCTCGGTTGCCCGGAACGGCTTTTTTAATCGCGCTTTCATCCGAATTGGCGGCTTGCGTGCCAACCCAAACATCAATGCTTTTTTCTTTGACATCGGCTAAAGCTGCCAACGGCTCGAGGTGCGCGTGTGCCGCAAAAGGTGTGCGGTACGAAGCGGTGACAATATCACCAGTTAAAGCGGTATTGCCTCGGTTGCGAATCACCACCCCAGTTCCAGCTTTGGCGGTAACAAGTGTGTCTAGTTCGGTCTGAGAAATACTTGTACCACCAACCCACGTTAGCTCGAGAAATTTTAAGGCATTGCGGGCTTGGGTACGGGTTTGGGCAACCACACCTGCAAAATTACCCGCTACATCCAGCACCACTTTGACCACACCTGTTTGACTTTCGGCTTGCCCCGCGCTTGCCGTCTCGAGTTTTGCGCCAAAGCGTGGCGCTCGAGCCACAGCGCCAAAAAGCATTCCTTGTACTCGAGCATCCATGCTGTAAACTGGCTGCCCCATCACTTTGGATTTGGCATCGAGGCGGCTTAAGGGCTTACCAATGCTGACGAACTGAGCTTTGGCTTTTAGGACGGGTGGAGTTTTTGGCATCACCCATTCGCCTTTTTTGGCTGCCACGACCGCTCCATAAGTTAAGGTTTTACTCGAATCGGTTTTTAGGCTACACAGACCGTTTTTTATTTCGATACTCGAAGCATCCGCACCCAATTGCAACGCTGCCTCACTTCGCAGCATTTCACGCAAACTGGCTGCCATTTCTCGGATGGGTTTATACAAGTCCTTGACCGAGGTACTGCCAAAGGTAAACATAAAAGTCGGTGAAAAACCATGTTGCGAGTCAGGTTGGCGCAACTCGAGACTGCGCCAATCTATTTCGAGTTCTTCGGCGGCAATTTGGGCTAAAGCACTTTGAATCCCTTGTCCCATTTCAAATTTGGGGGCAAAGAAAATAATTTTATCGGCTTTTATTTCAAACCATAAATTCGGATTGCTCGGGGCTGGACTGCTGGGCGCTCCACCACTTTCGATTCTGTCTACCAACAACGGACGACCCGCCTCGAGACCAAAATACCCACCGACTGCCAACACACCAAGGCTACCCGCCCCAATTAAAAAACGTCGGCGTGTGGTCTTCCAACGGGTAGCTGCGTCTGGCTTAGTCTTCGGAGCGCGTTTCATGATGCCTTCCGAATGGTTAGGCGCTTGGCACTGGGTAAGGAATTGGCAATTTCGGAGGCTCTGACCACATTGGCACGAATGCTGTTGTAGCCGCCGCAGCGACAATAATTATCGTTCATGGCGTTGTCTATTTGCTCTGGACTGGGTTGCTTATTGGTCTCGAGTAATTCGACTGCATTCATGATATGCCCCGTCATGCACCAACAGCACTGCAAGGGATTCTCGAGGAAGGCTTGCTGCACTGGATGCAGGTCTTCGCCGATTGCCAGACCCTCGAGGGTGATGATTTCTTTGTCTGCGACGGCTTGGGCTGATGTTTGGCAAGAACGCACGACTTTGCCATCCAGCAAAATGTTACATGCGCCGCAGACCCCAATACCGCAACCGTAGCGCGTCCCAACCAGCCCGAGGGTGTCACGCAGTACCCAAACCAATGGCTCGAGAGTTTGCGTATCTGGTACGGGTATGGATTTCCCATTGACCATTAAATTCATGACTCGAGCGTACACGGTTTTTGGCTTCTCGAGTTAGCGCATAGAACACAGAGTTGAAATCTCGGGTAGACTGTAGCCCTCATGTTATTACCAGACTCTTTATCAGGCAAGGTTATCCTTGTCACCGGCGGCGGCACAGGCTTAGGACGCAGTATGACCGAGAGTTTTCTTGAACTCGGTGCAAAAGTGGCGATTACCTCGAGACGCAAAGAAATGCTCGAGACAGTCGCGCTGCAAATGACTGCTAAACACGGCGGCGAGGTCTTCACCACAGGCGTGGATGTCCGCGACCCCGAAGCCGTCAAACGCATGATAGATGAAGTTTGGGCGCATTATGGGCGAATTGATGTGCTATTAAATAACGCGGCTGGCAATTTCATCTCACCGACTGAGCGCCTTTCACACCGTGCTGTAGACGCGGTACTAGGGATTGTGCTGCATGGAACGTTTTACTGCACACTCGAGTTAGGCAAGCGTTGGATAGAAGCTGGCATGGCTGGTACAGTCCTCAACATTGCCACAACCTATGCGGCTGGCGGCAGTGGCTACGTTGTGCCGAGCGCCGCCGCCAAAGCTGGTGTGGTTGCCATGACCAAAAGCCTGGCGGCTGAATGGGGCAAGTACAAAATTAGGCTTAATGCGATTGCTCCGGGTCCTTTTCCGACCGAGGGCGCTTGGAGTCGGTTGATGCCAAGTAAAGAACTCGAGCATTTGTTCGAGCGCCAAATTCCATTGCGGCGCATGGGCGAACACATCGAACTGGCAAATATGGCAAGTTATTTGGTCTCGGATTACTCGAGTTTTGTGACCGGCAGTGTCTTTACCATAGATGGTGGCGAAAGCGCTTGGACAGGTGGGGAATTCAATGTGCTTGATGAAGTCACCAAAGAGCAATGGGATATGCTCGAGGCGATGCGGAAAAAGTCTTAATTCAGTCGCGGATGACAAATTGCGTAAAACTCGCACCAAGCACATAACCCACTTGGCTGCATTGGAAAAGTGTTATCCGCAAAGGCTGTTTGGGTGATGTCTGCCAAGGCTGTTAAATCTGGTTCAAGGTGTTCGGTATTGTACTCGAGCAGTTGGTAAGGCTCGAGGTAGGCTTCAAAGGCTCGAACACGCATATTTGGGTACTCGAGTCTGGCGGTGGCGGTGTAGAGTGCCAATGGGTAACTGTGTAGAAGCGCAGCTTTGACTTTGCCAGACTTAAAATCGAGTATCCAAATTTCTGTACCAACTTGAAGAATTAAATCCACTTTGCCAGTGGCTCGGACAGCTTGGTTTGATACAAGCAAGTCGAGTTTAACCCAGCGCTCTGTGTCTATCACCTTGGCAGTATTTATCAGGTTTTGGACATTACGCATAAACGACTCGAGTTTGTAAATACCATTCTCGAGCCAATTTCCATGCAGTAACTCGAGTTCGGTGCGGTTGGGGCGTGGTTTATTGGCATCAAAGTCGCGCAAGTACGAACTGAGGACGCTGCTGATTTCGGCTAACTCGAGCCAAGTACCTGTTTTGGTTTTTTCGTCTATCCAATGTTTGAAGGTACGGTGCAAGGCATTGCCAGTGTGCAATGGTTCTTGGAAGTTGCTTGGGGTGTCGTAATGCTCTAAAGCGTAACGACGAGGGCATTGGGCATAAGATTCGGCGCTGCTGGGGCTAATCGGAATACGAATCATGCAACCACCATGCCGTTAATGCTGCTGACATTGGCGTATATTTTGCCATTGCTTGGGCGGTGAACCACATGAATCTCGGCGCTAATTCCACGCAAAGCCAGAAGTTCTTCGGGGCTGATGTCGGTCTGGCTGTTCATTGGTTTACCAAGCGCTGTAAACGCCGTGGGGATTTTACGGGTAAATTCGGGCAGCATTAAACTGGCAGTCGCACCGTTTTGATCGCAAAAAACAACGTTTAAGGCAACATAAGAACCATTGCGCCCGATTTTACTCTTAAGCGTCACTTTGACCGAAGTTGCAATATGGACACCAGCCTCGAGTTGCGCTTCGAGGGCTTTTTCTATTTGGATTGACATGTCAATCCTCCTTTAGATAACAACACGAATCACTAAAAAATGACTCGAGGGGCTTCCAAAAGTTCGGCTGTCATGCTATGCTTACGTTCTCTAGGCGTTGCATTTGCAATGACAAGCTCGAAGCTCGGGGTTTTCTTAATCTCGGGCTTTTTGCGTTTGGCTAGAAGCATTCCAATTCATAAATACGAGTCCTTGGCTCGGATGTAATTACCGTAGCATAAGTGTAACGAGGTGTCAAGATAGTATGTAAAAACTTTGCAAATATAAAGATATTTTATATTTATATTTTAGAGTATTGCAAAACTATAAATATCCTGCTATACTTATGCCATGTCAAGCCCTACAGCCTTACTCCAATCATTGGGCGACTTGTTCCAAGCGCCACACATGACCCAACAAGACAATGCCCCACTCGAAAAACTGATTCAACTCAGACACCTCGAGCAATTGGTTGTACCGATTTTTAGTGTCGAAGTCGTTCCGCTCGAAATCCCACCACGACTCGAGCGCTTCCGATTACAAACCAACGATATTCTGATTGGCATTCGCGCCCAGCCGTTACGCGCCAGCCTTGTGCCAGCAGAATTAGCGGGCGCACTACCAGGGCAAAATCTTGGGATTCTACGCCCCAGAAAAAACATCCACCCCCTGTATCTGTGCGTTATTTTGCGCTCAAGCCTAGGGCAACAATTAACCCAAGCATTATTTAGTCAAAGCACCGTCAAACTAATCAACCTAAAAGACTTAGGCAGCATCAAAATTCCAATACCAGCGCTCGAGCTTCAACAAAAAATTGCGACCATCGCCCTACAACACGAACAAGAAACCAAACTCAAACAAATCGAACTCGAGCAGCGCAGCAAAGTGATTGAAGAAGTCATGCTGCAACTTGCCAAAGGAGAAAACTAAATGTTACACAGCGACGAACTTTTTAATAAACTCTGGGGCGCAGCCGATATTTTACGCGGCAGCATAGACTCGAGCGACTACAAAGACTTTATTTTTGGTTACTTATTCTTAAAGCGCATTTCGGATGTTTTTCATGAAGAAGCCGAAAAAATTTTAAGCGAAACCAACGACCCAGACCTTGCCTATAACGAACCCGACGAGCATCGTTTCTTTGTCCCAGAACCGTCGCGTTGGAATTACCTCGAGACCATTAGTTCTAATTATGGTGATGCCCTAAACATTGCTTTTAAGCAACTCGAGGAAAGTAACCCAGAAAAACTCGAGGGAATATTCCGAGGCTTGGATTTTCTGAGTGAACGCAAACTAGGTGACTTAAACCAATCCGACGGAATTCACCGCAAGTTAATTGAACACTTTAGTAAATTAAACCTGCGTAACGACAACCTAGCCGAACCTGATTTAATGGGCAGAGCTTACGAATACTTAATCGAGAAATTTGCTGATGATTCTGGCAAAAAAGGTGGTGAATTCTACACCCCAAAAACCGTGGTGGAACTGCTGGTCTGCCTCTTAGACCCACAACCCAGAATGCGAATCTGCGACCCAACTTGCGGCAGTGGCGGAATGCTGATTGAAAGTGCCAAGTATGTGGATAAACTGCTGCCAAGAACTCGAGGCGCACCGTTAAATCTGACCCTTTACGGACAAGAAAAAAATGCTGGAACTTGGGCAATCTGCAAAATGAATATGCTGCTGCACGACTTCCCAGATGCCACCATTATTCGTGGCGACACCATTGCCGCACCGGGATTACTGCAAGAAAACGGGGCGTTAATGCTTTTTGACCGTGTGATTGCCAACCCACCATTTAGCCTCGACCAGTGGGGCATCGAACACGCCGAAAGCGATGGATTCCGCCGCTTTAGCCACGGCGTACCACCCAAAAGTAAAGGCGATTTTGCCTTTGTGCAACACATGATTGCCACCACCAACGCGACCGGACGGGCTGGCGTAATTGTACCGCATGGGGTGTTATTTAGGGGTGGGGCAGAAGCCAAAATTCGGCAAAGTATTCTCGAGCAGGACTTATTTGAAGCGATTATCAGCTTGCCCAGCAACTTATTTTACGGCACTGGAATCCCCGCCGCAATCCTGATTTTTAACCGCGCCAAAAAACTCGAGCGGCAAAACAAAGTGCTGTTTATAGATGCCAGTGCCTACTACCAGGAAAGCAAAAAACAAAACACCTTGCGCTTTGATGACATTGAACGCATCAACCACGCCTACACTGTTTTTACCGACCAAGACAAATTTGCCAAAGTGGTTACACTCCAAGACATTAAGCAAAATGACTTTAACTTAAATATCTCGAGGTATGTGGCAACCGCCGAACCCGAAGCCGAAATAGACTTAGTAGCCGAAATTAAAAAACTGCGCCAACTCGAGCAGCAACGGGCTACTGCCGAAGCCGAAGTGAATAAACACCTACGCGACTTAGGGTTTGAATTATGAAAAAAATCTTGCCCCAGGGCCGGTGAACGCATTTTCAGCGCCATAGGGCTTCACTGGGGCTTGCAAGAAGAAGTGTACTGACAATTTATCAACATGTCAACAAGTTGACAGAAAGGGCAAGCCAATATGCTTAGACTTAAACAAAGCGAAATCATCCAGTCACTCTCTATAGAGCGATTACAGCCTTACATGACAGCAAGTAGAAACATGGCTGAAGCACTCAAAAACTATCAAAGCAACATTCGTTTAAGTCAAGCGCTTTATCCAATAATGCAGCAACTCGAAGTGGTTCTACGGAATCAACTTGAAATTGTACTCATTCAAGATTACGGACAACAATGGTTTTACGACACCGTTTTTCAAAACAGATTAGACCCAATAGCACAAAGAAAACTGATTGATGTAATCCAATCATTGCAAAGAAAAAATAGCCGTATTACCTCGAGTATGGTTGTTGCTGAACTGACATTTGGTTACTGGACAACTTTACTCGATCAAAGATATGACCAATTTATTTGGATTCCACATAACAAAACGCTTTTTCCATTTGCCACAGCCAATCAACGCCACGTTCGCCAAATTCGGCAGAAACTTGATGATATACGCCGATTACGCAACCGAATCGCGCATTACGAAATCATCTGGAAAGACACATTATTACTAAACAAATACCAAAGCATCAAACAACTTTTAACATGGATGAACCCACATGCAGCCCTGTGGCTCGAGCGTTGCCGATTGGACCAGTTTAGCAAAGTCCACAGCAGTATTTTTGGAAAAACACCATAAAAAAGCCCCAGGGTCGTAACTCGCTAAGGAGACATAGGACGGGACTGGGGGACCGATGGAAGCATACAAAGAAAAATAAGGATTGTCAATGACTATAAATTACGAAAATCTTGAACAAATAATCACTCCCCAAAGACTCGAGATATACCGACCTGAAGGACGTGACATACCACTCACTTTTGCAGAATACGAAAAAAACATTCGTCTTGCAGAAGCACTGTATCCAAGTTTGCACGTTTTTGAAATTGTTCTACGAAACAGGTTAGAACAATTGCTACAACCTGTTAGGAAGTGCTGCATGATTTGGCTCGAGGCGGGTGCTTATGCCTAAGAAAAAAGAGATTTTACCAACAGGCTGGGAAATCAGGAAACTCGAGGAGGTATTTGATATTCGTATCGGTGGAACGCCAAGTAGAAGCGAGCCTAAGTTCTGGGATATTGAAAAACTATCTAATAATCTTTGGGTATCAATTTCTGATATGCGAAACAAAGAAATTTACGATACAAAAGAATATATTTCCGATTTGGGTGTCCGACACTCCAATGTCAAACGTGTTCCTATAAATACTGTTTTGATGAGTTTTAAGTTGACACTCGGAAGAATTTCTATTGCAAAAAAACCACTATATACAAATGAAGCAATAGCCGCTTTTGTTCCTCGAGGTCAAGAAATTTCAAATGAATTTGCAGCACAAGCATTTCAATGTCTTTATTTGGGTGATGAAATTGATGAAGCAGTAAAGGGGAAAACACTAAACAAAGATAAACTCTCGAGACTAGAAATTGCTTTTCCAAAATCTTTGCCTGAGCAGGTGCGTATTGCTTCTGTTCTCTCGAGCGTGGATGATTTACTAAGTGCTTCCCGCCTAATGCTCGAGCGGTGGAAAAAGATTAGGGATAGAACAGCAGAAGAATTGTTATTGGGAAATTGGGAAATAAAATCGCTTCTTGAGGTTTGTTCTTCAATTCGCGTTGGAATTGCTTCTTCGGCAACTCATGCGTATGCAGAAAAATCCGAAGGCGTACCAATTTTGCGAAATTTGAACATCAAAGAAGGCTATATAGATGCTTCTGATTTAATGTATGTTTCTCGAGAATTCGACATTGAGCATAAGAAAAAACGAATTCAAAAAAACGATGTCATCACTGTTCGTACTGGTAATCCCGGCTCGTCAGCAGTTGTAACAGATGAATTTTATGGCTGTCAAACATTTACGACGCTTATCTCCACACCAAAACTTGAATACCTTCGTCCTGATTATTTGTGTTTATGGATTAACTCGGAAGAAGGAAAGAAATTTGTTCAAGCTGGACAAGCTGGTGGAGCGCAAAAAAACTTAAACGTTGGCACGCTCGAGAAAATGCCTATTCCACTTCCCCCACTCGAGGAACAAGAACGAATTGTTACCATCCTCTCGAGTTTTGATGCTCGAATTCGCAGCGAAGAAGATTATATTTCGCAACTCGAGCAAATCAAAAAAGGGTTAATGCAGTTTCTTTTAACCGGTCGGTACTTGCTGGGGGCATTATGATTTTGCTTGGGCTGGGCGGTTTTTGTTTTAGAAATTCTGACTTCATCAAGAAAAACGTGTGCAGCGCTAAAAAGTCCTCCCCTGTCGTTAGACAGGTGGGAGGTGGCTCGAGCTTGCGAGAGTCGGAGGGGTCTGCGGCGCGTAAACGAAGAGACGCTGTGCGAGACCCCTCCGACGCGCTTCGCTTGCCACCTCCCCTGCTTCGCGGGGAGGACAAAAACCTAGTGCTGGGTCATGTGAATTGGAGGGCATCATGAGTTATGAACGTAGCCGTGTGCAAGAACCTGCTATTCGTCTGCTCGAGTCTTTGGGTTGGCGGTATCTGCCAGCTTCAGTGTTGCCTCGGGATTCCAAACGCAGTGTTTGGCTTGGCTCGGTGCTTGAACAAAAATTATTAGAACTCAATCCGTGGTTGCTGCCCGAGCATTTGGCGTATGCCGTGCGGCGACTAACTCAACCCAATGCCACGGGTTTACTCGAGGGCAACGAAGAATTGCACACCATGCTGACTCGGGGCTTACCGATTCAGGGTGATTTTGATGGTCTGCCCAGTCGGGTGGCGCAGTTTATTGATTTTGATTCCCCTAGAAAGAATGATTTTGTGGTCACCGACGAATTTCGGATTTGGCGTTCGAGTGCCGAGGATGTGGCTGATCCTAATTTGGTTGTGCCGGATATTGCGTTGTTTGTTAATGGGATTTTACTGGCAATTCTCGAGTGCAAAGATTTTGTGGATGGTACAGAACTGGCATTGGCGAAGGGTTTGCGGCAACTCGAGCGTTATCAGGGTTTGGGTGAATTTAAGGCTTTACCCGCACCTCGGGCTTTTGCCAGTGTTCAGGTGCTTGGTGTGATTTGCCGTGAGGCGGCGGTTTATGCGGCGGTGGGTGCGCCAGCGCGGTACTTTGCGCCTTTTCCAGATTCGTATCCTCGCAGTCTCGAGTGGTTGGGGATGGCAATGGGTTTACCAATTGGTCAGCAGCCCACGGCGCAGGATGTGCTGTTGTATAGTGTTTTTGCGCCCGAAAATCTACTGGAATTCACCGAGTTGTACACTGTTTTTGAAACCGAGGAACGGCGGCGGATTCGTAAACTGGCGCGGCATCAGCAGCGTGTGGCGGTGGATCGTTCGGCGCGTCGGGTGATTGGGGCAGATGACTTTTTTAGTTCTCAGACCCATACCTTGGCGCGTTCTGGTTCGTGGCGACTCGAGCCAACCGAGCGCGGTGGGGTGATTTGGCATACCCAAGGCTCGGGGAAGTCTTTAACCATGGTCTGGTTAGCGGCAAAGTTGCGTCAGACGCGCTTGGGGTTGCAAAATCCTGTGCTGATTATGGTCACAGACCGCATAGACTTAGATAAACAGATTGTTGGTGTGTTTCTTGGGGCGGGTTTGGCATTGCCGCAACGCGCCAAGACCGTGCGGGAGCTACGCGAACTCCTCAAAGCACGCGTCGGTTCTACCATCATGACCACAGTGCAGAAATTTCAAGATGCTGTGGCTAAGGGCTTAGTCAATAACTCGAGCAATGTTTTTGCTTTGGTGGACGAAGCCCACCGTACACAGTATGGCTTACTGGCGACCAGTATGCGGGCGGCGCTACCGAACGCGGTCTTTATTGCTTTTACGGGTACGCCAATTGATAAAAAAGACCGCAATACGCTGCATAAATTTGGGGCGTACATTGATAAATACACGATGCTCGAGGCGGTACGGGATGGGGCGACTGTACCAATTTATTATGAAGGACGCGACTTAGAGACTTTTAGTGTGACTCGTTTTTCGATAGATGAGGTCTTCGAGCGTTGGTTCTCGGATTATGAACTTGATAAACGCGAAGAAATCAAAGCCCATTTTGCTACCATCGAAGCAGTGGCGGGTGCGCCGGCTCGAGTTCGGGCGATTGCTTTGGACATCATTAAGCACTTTGAAGCCTTTATTGCGCCGAACAATTTCAAAGCCCAGATTGTTGTGGCTTCGAGGGAAATCGCGGTTAAGTACAAAAAAGCCTTGGATGAATTCGGTGCGCCGCCTTCAGAGGTGGTCTTTACCGCCAATAAAAACGAACCAGATTTTGCGCCGTTTATGCGCTCGGATGGCGAACTTAACAATTTACTCGAGCGTTTCAAAAAAGACCCCGAAGACCCAGTTAAGTTTTTGATTGTCGTGGATATGCTCTTGACGGGTTTTGATGCGCCGCTCGAGCAGGTGCTTTATTTGGATAAGCCTTTGCGTGAACATACCTTGTTGCAAGCCATTGCGCGGGTCAACCGCATTGCCGAGGGCAAAGACCGTGGTTTTGTGGTGGATTATTGGGGTGTGACCGACGACTTACGCGATGCTTTGAGTATTTTTGACCCGTCGGATTTACAAGAAGTGATGCGTCCGCATTCGCAGTTACTCGATGAACTCAGAAATCATCATCTGGCAACCATGCGGGTTTTTGCTGGGCGACAAATCCCCAATACCCAAGCCCTGTTGCTGCTGGGCGATGCGCTGCGCCGACAGGAATTTGAAACAGCCTTTAAGCGCTTTGCCCGTTCCCTTAACGCCTTGATGCCACATAAGGATTCCGAGCCGTACTTAGCAGATTTTAAGTGGTTGGCTCGAGTGCGCTTGGAGGCTCGGGTGGTGATAGACCGCCAAAGCCAACCCGATTGGTCTGGTATTGCGCCTAAAATTCGTAAACTGATAGACGATAGTATTCTGGCAGATGGTGTTTACCAAGTGGTTGCGCCCATCGATATTTTATCGGCGCAGTTTGATCAAGCAGTGCAAAATTTGCAATCGCCCGAAGCCCAAGCCCTCGAGATGGCTCATGCGGCAGACGCGGAAATTATTGCCAAATTTCCACAAAACCCAGTGTTTTATGCTTCTTTGCGTGAACGCTTAGAAGACATTATTCGCTCGCGCCGCGATGGGCGCACGGATGCTGTAGCGCAAGTGACGGCGTTGCGCGAGCTAATCGAGCGTTTACGCAATGCGCCTGTGCATCGGGCTAAAGAACTGGGTTTAAGTGCCAATGCTGAAGCGTTTTTTAATCTGCTCGAGGCGGCTGGTGTGGCTTTGCCAGATTTAGCCCGACAATTCGAGCAAATCATTAAGAATTTGGTGGTGGTGGACTGGTTAGCCAAAGAAGATGTTAAACGCGAAATGCGTCGGCAGTTGCGCCGTGAATTGCGAAGTACCACTTTAGGAAAAGACCAACTCGAGCCACTGGTGGGTCAAATCATGGATGTGGCGCAGTCAAGGTTAGGACAATGACCGAACGGGTCATGGTTGATGTTCCCATTGAACGGGTCATGGTTGGGGCGTATCCGATAGAATTTGTGGTGCAACGCAGTCAACGCCAGAAAACCATCAGCATCAAAGTCAGTGCGGTTGGTATAACGGTTAAAGCACCACAAGCCGCTCCATTGGCTGGTTTACACGCTTTGGTACGTCATAAAGCCCAAGGTATTCTCGAACAGCAGCAGCGCTTAAAACGCTTACAAGCCAGAACCGACCCACCTAAGTGTTTTATCAGTGGGGAAAGTGTACGGCTTTACGGCGACCGCTTTATCTTAAAACGTTTCACCACTTCAAATCTAGGTGTTGTCTTGCGTGGTCGTATCCTCGAGTTACACGCTTGCAGCGATGAACATGCAGCCTTGTTGCTCAAGCAGTGGTACATTGCCCAAGCGCTTGACCATGCCACGGCTCGAGTGGTGTATTGGGCAAAAAGACTTGGGATACAAGCACCAATTATTCTGATTCGAGAACAACAAGGGCGTTGGGGCAGTTGTAACCAAAAAGGCGAATTGCGTTTGAATTGGCGAATTGTTAAAGCCCCACAAAGTTTGTTTGATTATGTGATTGCCCATGAACTCTGTCATTTAAGAGTTCCAAATCACTCCGCCGAATTTTGGTTGGTGCTGCGCCAAATCATGCCAGATTATGCGGCTCGGCGCGACAGATTGGCTCGAGAAGGACGTTTGTATAGTCAAAACTAAGATTATTTTGCTTTGGGCTATGAGCTTTGAGAAAAGCGGGTCTCGAGGGTGTTAAGGCGCAAGGCGTTGTTTAGTCCACTCGCCATGCTCGAGATTGTAGACAATACGGTCATGGAGTCTGGCTTTTCTGCCTTGCCAAAATTCAAAGTAATCCGGGTTTAATCTATATCCGCCCCAATGCTCGGGACGGGGCATGGTTTCTGGGTGCTTTTGGCGTAAGTCTGTGACCAGTTGCTCTAATGTCTGACGTTCGATTGTTTGGCTTTGTGGGCTGGCAGCACTGGCAAGTTGAGACTCATACGGACGGCTGGCAAAGTAGGCATCAGATTCGGCGCTCGAGACTTTTTGTAAAGTCCCTTCGATTCGCACTTGGCGCTCTAAACTTGCCCACCAAAAACCAGCACTGGCATTGGCATTGGCGGCAGTATCTGTGCCTTTTTTGGATAAATAGTTGGTGTAAAAAACCAAGCCAGAGTCTATGCCGCGCAGCAGTACCACGCGGCTCGAGGGACGGTTATTTCGGACGGTGCAAATCGTCATACCGTTCGGCTCGAGGATATTTGCAGCACTGGCTTCTTGTAACCACACTGTAAGTTGCTCGAGTGGATTTCCTAACAGAGATTCTTTTTCCAGTGTTCCTTGGGTATATTCTTTGCGGGTCTCGAGGGGCTGCATGGCTTAGAGTTTAATCTAGTTCGGGTAAAAATATGACTTTAAGTGCTTAAACTACACCACCAAACGCTCTAAGGCATCACGCAAGACCAAAATTGCTGTCAGGTACTCCTCTATTAGTAAACGTTCGGTTGGCGTATGGTCTAGGGTGCTGTCGCCAGGACCATATGCCAAAATCGGACAATCCCAGAGCGGTGCAACCACATTCATATCAGCAGTCCCCGTTTTGAGCGTCAGTTGTGGTTGAATCCCCCTTGCCCGCATCGCAACCCGAAAAGCTCGAGTCAGGGGGGTATCTTTTGCACCTCGGTAGGGTTCTTCACGCCCAGTGTAATTGATTCGTAAACCGTTCTGCTCCAATCGCACCCGCTCGAGTTGCCGCATTGCATCATCTGGATTGAGACGCGGCGGCAAGCGCAAACCAATTGTGGCTTCGCAGGTTTGGCGCAAACCATCGTTGCTGCTCGAGATGGCTTGTAATGCCACTTGGACACTATCAAAAAGCCGTTGGTCTTGATTAAAAGCCGTTGCCCATGTCTCGAGCGCCCCAAAAAAGCGAATCATGTCCTCGGGGGCGGTACTGTCTGAACCCGCGCTGTGGAAATTATCTTTTTCGATACGCGCCCTGATAATCAATCTGCCTTTATAGCCGAGTGTAACCGTATCAAAACCACTCGGTTCACCAATAATGCAGTAGGCAGGGGTGTACTTACTGATGGCATGGTGCGCCCCTTTGCTCGAGGGTGCTTCTTCTTCAACTGCGCCAACACAAATAAATTTGGCTTTCTCGAGGGCGGTATCTGACAACAAACTGACCGCCGCCACAAAAGTACAAAAAGGACCTTTGGCATCTACGCTGCCCCGACCCCATAACTCGAGTTGCCCATCCTGATTGGCTTCAATCCGCACCGGAATTTCGCCAGTGACTGTATCAATATGCCCAAGCAAAACAATTTCTTTGGTCCCAGTCCCTCGAGACCCGACAGCATTGCCAGCCCCATCCATTTCGGCTTTGAAACCACGTTTGTGCATCCAGCGCACCAAGTAACGGCTAACATCGGCTTCTTGGGTACTGTGGCTCTGAATTTGTACGGCTTCACGCAGCAAAGCAATAAATTCTTCTGTTATCTCTGGGGTGAGTTGGTTCACGTTCTCGAGTGTACCGTGTTGCTAAGACTTTTTGAACCCTGCCTCACAGACGGGGTAGGTTGAACCCTCATAGACGGGGTAGGGTCACACCTGTCTGACCCTGATACTTACCCGCACGGTCACGGTAGGTCACTTCGGGTCTTGGTCCTTCAAAGAACAGCAACTGCACACAACCTTCGTTGGCATACATTTTTGCGGGAAGCGGGGTGGTGTTGCTAAATTCTAAAGTAACGTGTCCTTCCCAGCCGGGTTCTAAAGGTGTTACGTTGGCGACGATGCCTACTCTGGCATAAGTTGACTTGCCCAGTGCCACAACCATCACATTGTCTGGAATTCGCATGTACTCGACACTCCGCGCCAAAACAAAACTATTGGGCGGGATAATCACTTCATCGCCCTCAAAATCAATAAAGGCTCGAGGGTCAAAGTTCTTTGGGTCGACCACGGTATTAAAGGCATTAACAAAAATTTTCCATTCCCGAGCCGCCCGAAGATCATAACCAAAACTCGAGACTCCATAACTAATAATCCCGCCATTTTCTCCACTGCGAACTTGGCGGTCAGAAAAAGGTTCGATCATGCCTTCTTCGAGGGCTTTCTGGCGAATCCACCAATCGGGTTGAATCATGGGTGGTAGCATAACCCGTCAATATGCAAATCGTACAGATGACCGATGTGAGTCTCGTACAGATGACCGATGTGAGTCTCGTACAGACTTAGGGCGCAGTAGTTTACAGCTTCGTTTTTACGGGTGCATCTCAAGAATAGGGGTTACAAAAAATATGTGTCTAAAGGTACTAAAAACACAAAGCAAACTCGAGTTCAGGAAACCATATTGAAGCGTACTCGAGTGTATGAGGCGCTTGTTAAGCACCTCACATGGAAAATCTAACTATATGGTCAAGGAAAGCGTGAGATACTTAACGCAGCAGTGTGACCACCAAAGCAATCACTGGAATACTCAGCAGGGTGGTTAAAATAACAATCCCACCAATCAGTTTGGCATCGGCTTTCAGTTCTTGGGCAACCAAAAAAGCATTGATTGCAGTGGGCATGGCAGAAGATAAAACCAGAACTCCGCGCTCGAGACCGGTTGCGCCAACCAACCAAGCCACAAAAAGCGCCACACAAGGACCTAAGACCAAACGCAATGCCACGGCTCTAATCATGGCTCGAGTCGGCACTGGAAAGCCACTGCTCCCAATTTGTAACCCCAAACTGATTAAAAGCATTGGCACGGCAGCCTCGGCAAGAAGCGCTATGCCTCGGTCAAGCCCAACAGGGATTTTAATGCCCAAAGAATTCAGTGTTACCCCAAGCAGCGCCGCCCAAACCAGAGGCAAGGCAAAAACCGTGCGTACCTTAGAGCGCCAACTGCCATCCTTTAAGACGCTTGGTGTAACCACAAAGGTCATAAAAACACTGATCGTAAAAACCACCAGCGCCAACTCGAGACCGGGTTTGCCAAAAGCAAATAAAGCAATCGGTAAACCAAAATTACCATTGTTGCCAGTAATCACCCCAGCCACCATTGCCCGACGGGTTTCGTCGGTTTGGTCTCGGCTCGAGAGCCATGTGACCCGACCCATAATCAGCACAAATAAAATATAACCAAGCACAATTTTAAGCGCACTGGTCAGGTTGGCTTGGCTATGGGCAAGGTTGTACAGGGCTAAACTTGGGGAAAGCGCATAGAGTGTCACTTTAGCAACTGTATTGGCATCGGGTTTTAGAAAACGCCCAATGGCAGCCCCAACTGCCACCACCACCAGCACAGGCAAAATCACATCGAGTAGGGCGCTAAGCACAACAGCCCTAGCCTACCGTATTTGGCTTTGGCTTGGAAAGTTGTAGGGCGTGGCGTTATGTGGACTCAACAAAAAAACTAATCTGCCAGACGAATAGCGACTTCGGTTTCCCAACGTGTGTGGTCTGACTCATCGTTTGGGTCGGTCAGAAAAGATTCGTACCGCGCACGAAACGCATCACCTGTTGCAACTTCCCACCGATCAAAATAAAGCCCTTGCTCGACTGCCCAATCAATCAAAACCTTATTGCCCGCATACCCATTGTCTCTGCCTGTATAAATCAGCCAAGCATACCGACCGGCTGGAATCTTACTGGCAATCAGACGACCCTCTGTGGCTAAAGATTGTGCAACAGGCACACCAATTTCGATGTCCATGTCATGCTCCATGTTGATCACATGAAAACGCATCAATGGCGCTCCTGTAGGGGCAATCCCTTTTTGACCCAACCAGCCCAAAACTTCGTTTAATAATTGCGGAATCACATCATCAAACGCGCTCATCGGTACTTGAACCCGAATGCCAACAGTATGTTGTGCTGCTCGAGTGTCAATTTTTGGTTTCGTTGTACTCATGATTATTCCTTTCAAATCCATTTTTACTCGAGGGCGAAAACCACATCACAGACGGGTTCATCGGCGGTCTTGTCCCAATCTGTAGAGTACACTTTTTGAGAACTCAGCTTGGCGCATTCTGCTATTAGTGGCTATAAATACTGTGCCGTAATCGAGCTATTCTCGAGCCGTAAATCTTCTGGTCTGCCAGCAAACAGCACTTGTCCACCAGCCTTTCCACCCTCTGGTCCGATGTCTATAATCCAGTCAGCTTGGCGAATCACATCCAAATGATGCTCGATGAGAATAACTGTGTTTCCCGCGTCCACCAGCTTATCTATTATTTTCATCAGTTGCCCAATATCCGATAAATGCAAACCCGTAGTTGGTTCGTCCATCACGTAAACCGTTCCCGCTTTGTGCAGTTCGGTGGCGAGTTTGAGGCGTTGCCCTTCGCCACCCGAGACGGTACTGAGTGGTTGCCCAAGTTTTAAGTAGCCAAGTCCAACATCGGACATGGCTTGTACCACTCCCTTGATTTTCTTTTCAGTAAAATACTCGAGTGCATCTTCGACCGTCATCTCGAGAACATCGCTAATGGTTTTACCGCGCAGCGTGTACTCGAGAACTTCGGGCTTAAAGCGTTTGCCGTCACAGACTTCGCAGTGCGAAGTGATGCCTTCCATAAAAGCAAGGTCGGTGTAGACCACGCCCAGACCGTTACAATTTGGGCAGCTTCCCGAGGAGTTAAAACTAAATAGTGATGGGCTGACTTTATTGGCTTTGGCAAATACACTGCGAATCTCATCCATGATACCCGTGTAGGTGGCTGGGGCAGAACGCACCGAAGTGGTGACTCGAGACTGGTCTATGACAATGGCGTTTGGATGCTGTATAAGAAAAACATCGTTAATCAGTGTACTTTTACCGCTTCCTGCCACACCCGTCACGACCGTAAACACACCCATTGGAATACTGACCGAAACATTTTTGAGGTTATTTAAGTTTGCATTTTTAATCTCGAGAAACCCGGTGGCTTGGCGGGTTTTTTGTTTGATGGGCAGGTTTTGTTTGAGGAATCGTCCGGTTAAAGTTTCTGACTCGAGTAATTTGGTTACAGTCCCTTGAAAAACCACTGTCCCACCGTGCGAACCAGCTTTAGGTCCAATATCCACAATATGGTCTGCGATGCTAATCACATCTGGGTCATGTTCGACTACCAATACCGTATTGCCTTTATCACGCAATTGACGCAGTAAACCCGTTAAACGTGCCACATCTCTGGCATGTAAGCCGACGCTTGGTTCATCCAAAATATAAAGCATGTTGGTTAAGCTGTTTCCCAAATGCCGAATCATTTTAATCCGTTGCGATTCACCACCCGAAAGTGTTGTGGTTTCACGGTTCAGGCTTAAATATCCCAAACCAATTTGTACCAGATGCTCGAGGCGTTCTAGGAGTTTAGCCGCCACTTTTACCGCCGTGGGGTCGGTTAAACCGCTTAAGGCTTCAATCAGTTTTGTTGCCTCGAGGTCAGACATTTGGGCAATGTTCAAACTGTCAATTTTAGACTCGAGGGCGGCTTGGTTCAGCCTTGCCCCATGACAAACTGGGCAGACTTGGGTATTGACAAATTGCTCAAAAATAGCACGGTTACGCTCAGACATGGCGGCTGCATCTTTGGCAATGTAGGAACGGTTAAAACGCTCGATTAAACCTTCGTACTTCAAATTAAAATCAGTGAAGGCAACCTTATGATTTCCTGCTCCATACAACAAAATTTGCATTGCTTCAGGAGTGTACTGCTCGATTGGCTTATCATTGTCAAAAAATTTGGATTCTGTATAAATTTTCCAAATCCATTTGCCAACCTTAAATTCAGGATGTAGCAACGCTCCGCTGTTTAACGACTTGGTTTTGTCAAGAAAGCGCTCCAAATCTAGCTGAACAGTCTTACCAATCCCCTCACACTCGAGACACATGCCTTGCGGGGTGTTGAACGAATAAACAAATGGCGCTCCAGCCGAAGGAACACCGACTCGAGAAAACAGCAGGCGCAGCAGCCCAGCAATATCGGTGTATGTTCCCATGGTCGAGCGCGAACCACCACCGACCCGTTTTTGATTGATGACAATTGGTGCATTAAGATTCTCGATTGAATCCACATCGGGTTGCCCATAACTTGGCAAGAAGCCCTGTACAAAATTGGTAAAGGTTTCGTTTAATTGGCGCTGGGCTTCGGCGGCTATCGTATCAAAGACCAAACTGGATTTCCCCGAGCCAGACACGCCCGTAAAAACTGTGATTTGGTTCTTGGGAATATCTATGGACACATTTTTAAGGTTGTTTTCCCTTGCGCCACGAATATGAATAAAATTTCGTTCAGTCATGAAAACTCCAAGTTGAGGTTGTCTTGGCAATCTGTTTAACCAAGAGCATGAGCGATTTTAGACAGGTGTTTCTCGAGAATAATTCATGGTTCATTTAGAACAAAGACATGATAAAAGGAATCATTTATTATGTCAAGTAAAAATATCAATGTTTATATTCTGTATCCTGTTAAACTAATAATTCATAAACACTGGCTTTACAGATTCAGAATTTCCTCGAGTTCTGCTAAGCGCTGTACGTCCGCAGCGACTTCATCCATTTCCTCGAGACTTAAGTTTTTTGCCGCCAGCACGTACTTCTCGAGCGTTGCGGCATCCTCTAGCATTGCAGCAATATCTGCCCGAAGCACAAAGGCTTGAAACCGAACCATAAGGCTTTCAGCACTGGCTTTCTCGAGGGCTTTGTCTAAATACTCGGCTGCCAACTTTGGGTCTTCCTTTGAGTACGCATACTGTTTTGCACCCTTAACGGCTCGAGCCATTGGCGAACTGCTTTTTGTTGCTTTCGGAGTCTTTTTTCCAACTTGAATAAAGGTGAACCGATTCCCTGAGGGGTCAAGCAAATTAAACCGACGGTCATTGCTTACCCCATCATTTAAGCTGCTCATGCGTGGAATGCCACTGCGTAATTGCTTACCAAAGGTCTTTTTAATTTGACTCGAGAATGCTGCATGAAGCTGGTCTATGTTGGTCACAACAACCAAACACATATGCCCAGATTCCTGATTTAAAGCTATGGATTTATTGACAAAAAAATCAACTTGGATATTCTCGAGTGCCACACTGCCATACGGATAAGGCGCGTGCTGCTCGTACAGAACCGCAAAACCCAGCATGGTGTAAAACTCGAGTGTGGTTTTTAAGTTCGCAGTTGGAAAAAACGGAACAACCTTTTCGTTTGCCATTGCATCCTCCTAGACATCAAGCAGGAAACGCATCTAGTTCGGCTAGTCTGGCTTGAACTAAATCCTTTAATAATTCCTTATCCATTTGCCAGTCTACTGGAATTTGGAAGAGATTTTTTTGCACCACATATTTCTGGCTTTCCAACCGAACCCTAAAATCTTCAATCACTCGAGAACTCCAAGGGGCAAGCGCCAGATGACTTTTTAAGGCAGAAACACCAAACACATATTCGCCTTGAAAGTGAATCTGTGGCACATTCCAAGAAATTTTGCACTCGAGTTGAGGGAATTGGGTCAGAATAAAATCTATAACTTCCCTGAGCGTATTGGCTTTTTGAGGCTCGAGCGAAGCTAAATAATCCTCAACCGAAACAAACTTACTCATCATCTAAGCCTCTGCCCTCGAGAATCTGCTCTGTATATTTTTCGACCCTCAAAACTCGAGTTTTAGCTTGTTTAGGCGCAGAAAAATAGAGAATGTAGCCTCGTTGTCGTCCGGGGGTAAGCGCCGAAAAAGCGGCTTCTAAGGCGGAATTTTGTTCTAGTTGCGTTAGTAACTCTTCGGGCATGTTAAATTCGCCTGTTTTTTTGAGTTCTACTTTTAAGCCCATTTTTTCGACTTGAATGGCTTCAAAAAGGTAATCTTTTATAGTTGACTCGAGTTCGATAATTTGTTGCAGACGGGTAAAGCGAATTTGACGGGCTGACTGCACATTCTGGGTTTGCTGCACCAAAATCTTTTTGGAGTCGGTCAATAAAGCACCTTTGTGAAATAAAATTGCACAGTAGTCCTTAAAGCCGTGAATTAAAACAATGTTGTTGTTTGAAAAGGTGTAACAAGGTACGCCCCATTTGAGTTCTTCGGTTAGTTTGCACTCGAGAATAATCGTTCGCAAGTGCTTAAATTCTTCTTGCCACTTTGAGGCTTTATCAAAAAACCAATCAACTTTTGGGTTCATTCTGGTTCCTTCTTTAGCTGTTCAAATGAAAATAAGTGCTTTGTACCATTGCACCTATTGCATTGACATCCTCGAGTATCTTCTCGAGTGCGTCTTGGTCGAGCATATCGGTCACTTGGCTATGCTCAAGCCGAGCGGCTAACCAATTGGTCTCGTGCTGGATTTTACTGGCATTGGGCAATTTTTTAAGGCTGTCACGCACCCCTTCGACCGCGTAAATCACGCTGCGCGGAAAAGTTGAATCGAGCAGCAGAAATTCGGCGATGTTTTGGGGTTCTAGTTTTGTGTGGTAACGCTTGCGATAGGCTTCGTATGCCGAAACGGTTTTTAAGAGCGCCATCCAACGGTGATTTTCTAGTGCATCGGCGACCACACTGGTTTCGGTATTTTGGTAACGCACTTGCAAAATTCGCAGTAAGTTATCGGCGCGTTCAATCAGTTGTCCTAAACGTAAAAACTGCCAGCCTTCGTCACGAAGGAGCGTAGAAAGCGCAATCCCAAAAAACAGATGACTGGTTTCGCGCACCCGATTGCAGTATTCATGCAGTGCATCGTTAGCAATGACTTTTTCGGTGTCAAAACAAAGTTCGTGGTATGCCTTGTTGATACACTCCCACATTTCGCTCGAGATTCGGTCGCGTAAGCTGCGGGCGTTTTCGCGGGCTTGGGTCAGGGTACTGCAAATGCTGGACGGGTTATACAAATCAAATGCCAACCAGAACGGCACACTTTTAGAATCGGCTTTGGGGTGTTGTTCTCTAAAGGCTTTTTCGCCACCCGTGATTTTAAGTAAAGGCAACCACTGTTCTTGCACCAGATTACCACCTTCTAAGGTTGCATAATAATTCACGTCCAGTAAGCGTGACGAACTCTCAGCGCGTTCGATATACCGCGCTATCCAAAACAGATTTTCGGCAACTCGAGACAGCATGATTAAACACTCCTTTGGCTTTGCGATTGTGTCTGTCCATCATCCTCGAGAACCCAAGTGTCTTTGCTGCCGCCGCCCTGACTAGAATTGACCACCAAACTGCCGCGCTTTAGGGCGACGCGGGTTAATCCACCAGGAATAATCGTGACTTTTTCGCCACACAGAATATACGGACGTAAATCCACATGACAGGCTTCCATTTTGCCGCTATCTGGGTAATAGGTTGGGTGTCTCGAGAGTGGAATAACTGGTTGGGCAATGTAATTTCGCGGGTTGGCTTTGACTTGCTCTAAATAGTCTTTGATTTCGGCATTGGTGCTGGCAGGTCCGACCAGCATTCCGTAGCCACCAGCCTCACCGACTGCCTTAAAGACCAATTCAGATGGTTTAGCCAGCATCTTCTCGAGGTCGTCTTTATCCCAACCAAGCATGGTCGGGACATTACCGAGAATTGGTTTTTCACCCAAATAATACTCAATCATTTTCGGCACGTAAGCATACACCGCTTTGTCATCGGCAACTCCAGCACCCACGGCATTGGCAAGCGCCACCCGCCCCGCCTTATAGACCTCGAGTAAACCCGGAACACCAAGCGCACTGTCTGACCTAAAAGCCACTGGGTCGAGGAAATCATCGTCCACACGGCGATAAATCACATCCACCTGAGCGCGTCCTGTGGTGGTTCGCATCCAGACCCTGCCATCTGCCACAAATAAATCCCTGCCCTCGACCAATTCCACCCCCATTTGCTGGGCTAAAAAGGCATGTTCAAAATACGCCGAGTTGTACATTCCGGGCGTTAAGACCACCACCACAGGGTTATCGCGTTGTGATAAGGAACGCAGCACCTCGAGCAGTACCGTGGTGTAGTGCTGTACAGGGCGAACATTCATGCCCTCAAATAAACCGGGCAAAGTACGGGTCAGGGCGGTGCGGTTTGCCAGCACATAGGAAACCCCGCTTGGGGTACGCAGATTATCCTCGAGAACAAGGTATTCGCCGCGTTCATTGCGTACCAAATCCGAACCGACAATGTGCGTAAAAACCCCAAGTGGCACTTTATGACCAAAGACTTCGCGTCTAAAATTACTGCACGATAAAACCAATTCCCTTGGCATGACATTATCGCGCAGAATCGCTTGTTCGCCGTAGACATCGCGCAAAAAAGCATTTAATGCCAGCACACGCTGGGTTAAGCCACGCTCTAAATGCGCCCATTCCGAAGCTGGAATAATCCGAGGCACAGGGTCAAACGGGAAGGTGCGTTCTGTACCTTGCGAATCGCCGTAAACCGTAAAGGTAATGCCTTGGTTACGAAAGGTTAAATCCGAAGCCGCCCGTCGGCGCTCAAATTCTGGCTTAGAAATCCCATTCATCCGTTCTAAAATTGGGGCGTAATGGTCTCGAGGTTTTTTGCCATCGAACATTTCATCAAAAAAACCACTGGGATTGTATTCACCAAACATGTAAGATTATACAGCTTTTATCACTTGCTTGTCAGTGCCTCGAGTGCCATTTTTGCTGCCGCATGACTGGGATTTTGTTCTAATGCACGACGATAATTTTCTTTGGCTGCCTCGAGTTTATTTTGGCTTTCTAAAGCTCGTCCGCGCCAATAAAAGGCTTCGGCTAAACTCGGATGCTTTTGGGTTTGCATTAAGGCAATAGCTTTACTTAATGCTACCTCGGCTTCTTTAGAATCATTGGTGGACACCAATAACGTCCCCTGATGCAGCCACGGCAGGGCTTGATTGGGGTCTAAACGCACCGCCCGACGGTATGCCTCGAGTGCCTGCGTTAAATCCCCAGAGCGCCACGCGGTTGCCCCCCAATCCATCGCATAACGGTAAACCTCTTTGGGCAAAGCCCGTGTGCTGCTGCTCGAAGCCACCCGTAAATCAAGCAGCGCATCCTTAAAACGGTTAGAACTTGCCCGAATCAGACCACGTTGCCAGTACGACTCTGGACGCGGCAAATTAGAAAGCCGAAAACACTGATTGATGGCATCCTCAGCCCGAGATAAATAGACTGCTCCACCCGCCAAATAAAGCGCTCGAGACAACAAAAAATAGGCTTCTGAATCCGACGGACGCACTTTTACATGCGCCTCGAGTTTTGGAATGGCACTTAAAAAATCCCCTTGTTCGATTCTAGAACGCAGCACTGCCAAATCGGTCACTTGGGCTGTCGCAACGCCAACAAATAAAAGCAGCGCCAACAAAAAACGCATTTTAGCCCCGACCAGCGTCTATGGTAATGGTGCGCCCCAATTTACCAAAACGAATCTCGAGTTGCCCAGAACGGTACTGCGCCACCCCAGAGTCTGGCTCGACAAGTACCGGAATCTCGAGAACCCGTGAAAAAGAACCCAATGGACGCTCACCATGCAGCCGCGCCCCGTAGCCTTGGTCTTCCCTTGTTCCCGTAACCGTTAGTAAATTACCATCGTGGTTTAACTCGAGTAAGCTCATGTCTAAGCCCGGTGCGTCCAGCACAAGCAGCAGGGCATCATCGGATTCAAACCAATCGGCGGCTGGCGACCAACCAGAACGTTGCGAGATTTGCGCCACCCGCTCACGAATTTTAGCCAGTTGACTTAAAGGTTGCCAAGACTTAATTTCCATAGCCGTAGTTTACTCTTTTCATGTCCGTTTAATTCACAAGAACGGATTTTGAATTCTCACACCAGCGTACACCTGACCATGATTTAAGTCCTCGCTCCAAACAACCGCACAACCCAACGCCAATGCACTTTCAAGAATCAAAGCATCCCAAAACGAGACTTTGAAACGCTCGGTATTTCGGGCGGCTGTAAGCACATTCTCGAGATTTGGACTGTGAATTTGCCAGTCTGAAAATTGCCCCATAACGCCAATAGCATCTTCTAAAGTCATACCAGAAGCTACTTTTCGTCTGATATTATTTAAGAATTCTTGAGTCACCTGAATACTAATTGCCCCAGTGCGTTGCAACCAAAGTCTTTCGATTAAATCAGCCGCTTTGCCTTGCTTTACAGGATTTGTATTGTCATAAGCGTAGAGCAGCACGTTTGTATCCACAAATTCGAGTTTAACGCTCATGCAGTTCGTCCCTCGAGACTTTTTGAATTCCAAGTGGGAAACCCTGCCGCATTTGCGCGATTGCTTGGGCGGCACGTTCCTCATAACTTAAGTCTGGATACTTTTCTTGGGCAATCTCGAGCAGTAATTCAGACACACTTTTATCAAATTTAGCGGCTGCCTGATTCATTTTTTCAAATAGCGCTTCGGGGATTTCAAGAGTGATTGAACTCATGCCTTATCTTAGCATAAGCCTAGCCCTCGAGCCATATTCTGACTCGAGGGTTAGTAAGTTTGCCGACCATATTTTGATGTGAACCAACTACCTCTATTGGCTTAAGGAACTGTCCTGAAATAACTTCTTGACCCCAAAGCGCCACCTGACGGGGCTGGGTCGCTTCCCGATTTGGGAATGCCAGACAAATATTTCCCACAGGGCGATGACAAGCATCGCCCCTACAGGACATGTTTTTTTTGTAGGGGCGAACCTTGTGTTCGCCCAGCCATTCACGGATGTTATTTGCGGACAAATCCTAAGGAAGTGAGCAGTTGCTAAAATTACTACCCGAAATTATTAGCGTACTGTTACCCGCAGGATTTAATCCATTGACATACGCTTCTATACCCGGTGAAGCCGTGGCGGTCATTCCATTGATACCAAAGGTATTGGTTGCAGAAGCTGTTCCTTGCTTGCGTAAGCCAATGCCTCCTGAACCACCAGAACCTGCGCTGGTGTTGCCCGAGATATTTAAGCAAACCGTAGCATTACCTGTGCTATTACCAGAATCCACTCGAATTCCAGGGCGAACGCCACTCAACGGCGCGGCGACAGTATTACTCTGAATTTTAGCTCGCATTGTGCCGTTAGAGGCTCTGACGGCTGCAATAATTCCGTTGCCATCGGACTGACTGATGTTATTTGAATTGGCAGTAACATTTAAGCTGGGATTGGCTGTCGCAACGCCTGAAGAGTTAGACGCAACCAAGAAAATACTTGGACTACCAAGCGTATTATTTATCGCCAAGACATTATTAGAAACAGTCGCTGTGGTATCACTGTACTCATCCACTGATACCACAATCCCATTCCCTGCAATTTGTGCTATTGGAGTACCAACAGTACCGTTATTTGAAATGTCAAAGTTAGCAGTTGCCCGAGAAGCCGAGTTTATTTGCGAAACTGAAGCAGTAATGGCTGTTCCACCAAGACGATTCGCTGCCGATTGCCCAGCAATCAGATTACCTGTAATACTGATGATGTCGGTAGCACTGCCCGATGTTCCAAAAACAGTTGGGCTACCAGCCGCAGTTAAATTACCAGCTTGGGCAAAAATTCCATGCCCGGAAGGGAAATTAGAAATGGTGTTACCCGCAATGCTTGCCTTGGTGACTTTAGCGACTGTGCTGGCTGAACCAAGCGCCTGAAGACGAATCCCAGACCCTAAAGAATTGGCGGCGGCGGTTGCACTGGTAATGGTGTTGCTCGAGATGGCGGCATTACTAATTGTGCCATTATAATTTGTAATATCAACCCCATGATAATACGCATTACTTAAAGTATTGCCCGTGATTGTCACCACACCCGAAAGATTATTTTCTGTGCCTAATGTACTGGTGTTAAAACCAAGGTTGGCGGAATCTACACCAAGACCAGTTCCAGAATTACTGATTGAACCATCAGTAAAACTAAAATTAGTCACACCAGTACCTTTAATGCCGTACCCAACTGTCGAAGCAATGTTCATCCGAGCAAAAGAGGGGCTTTGTGTACTGGTTAAAGAAATACCATCCGCCGTTGCATTCTGAATTGTTCCACCACTGGCGGCTGTACCCGTACCCGTCACGCTTAAGCCGCCGCTCGAGCCAGTGTTGTTCAGAGTAATTCCACTGGCTGCACCGTTAGAACTAATGCTCCTAAAATTCAGGTTACTCGAGCCGATGGTTGTGTTTGCCACATTCAAAGCTGTTCCCGTGGTTGTGGTTAGGGTGTTTGCTGTGCCGGTCACATTGACTGTACCGCCACCTCCAGCACTAAAAGCAGCTTGGCTACCCGTAGAAAGGGTTAAAGCACCACTAAAATTGATGGTTGCACCAGTGTTATTTAACAAACCAATGTTCGCGCCGTTGCCATTCATTGCCCCAGAAAAGGTTTTTGTACCACCCGTGGTATTTTCGATGTACACCAATGAATTATTGGTATCTGTAATTGATCCAGCGTAACTAAAGTTACCTGTACCTCCAGCCATATAAATATTGTTACTGCCACTATTTTGGATGCTCCCACCATTGATGTTGACCGTATTTCCACCTGTACTAGAAACAATACCTTCTACTGTTGTGCCACTAATAGCAATGGTATCAAGTGTGATTGTGCCACTTGATACACCCTGCATTAAAATTCCTCTGCCACCTGTGGTACTGATGGTCAGCGAAGTGGCATTGATTGTTGGTGTCCCACCATTAACAATCAATCCTGTGCCACCTGTTGTATTGATGGTCACTACACCAAGATTAAATGTTCCTGAATTTGCGCCTAGATTCATGCCTCGAGCTGTGCCAGTGGTATTGGTTATGGAAATCGTAGAAACACTAAATGTTCCAGCTAAACTATTGAGTACCAACGCATCAGAACTACTGGCATTTGAACTAATCGTACCAAAGGTTGCAGCAGCAGTACCATTATCTAAACTAAGGGCTGCGCCTGTACTAGCGATATTAACGGCACTTGTGGTTAAAGTACCAAAATTCGAGCCACTTAAACCTGTACCTGTCGAACTAATGTCAATTCCGCGCAGGGTGTTATTGGTGCTTAATGTTACGGCTGTTCCAGCCCCATTGCCCACTTTGGCATTTGTTCCCGCTACTTCGATGGCATCTCCACCAACGGTTAGCGCCGCACCTTGCCCAATCAGTTTTTGACCAGCCTTTAAGGTAATTCCAGCATTTTGCCCTGTGGTGCTGTTATCGCCGTTATAAACATAAATCGTGTCGTTGGCTACCGAAGCGGTTTGTGCCTCGAGCAGTGTTTTGAATGGACTCGAGAAGCGCCCATCACCTGTGGTTGCCACATTGTTTTTTACAAACCAAGTCACAGCATTGGCAATGGTCACTCCAGCAGGGCGTGTCCAAGTACACGTTCCATCACTAATCGAATAATTAAAACTGTCAGCGGTTCTTAAATTAGCAGCAGGGTTAATGCTTAAACTGCCGTCGGTATTGACCACAATGTTACTCGAGTTGGTTGGTGTGCCAACAAGGGCAGTTGTTAGGGTTGCGCCACCTAACGCCGAGAACTTCGGGGCTAATAAACCACCAGCCGCATTAAAACTTTTACCAATATTGCCATTAACCGTGTAATTTGGAGCGGTATTATTGGTAATTAAGAACTTCCCGCCCATTAAAGCTGTTTCGGTATTTGTTCCAACGCCAACGGTGCGAACCCCAGTAATAAATGTGGCTGCTCCTGAACCTAGGCTTGTACCGCACATTGCCGCCACTTGCGGTGAACCACCAAGGGCTGTGGCTCGAGTGGCGGCGTTGGTTGTGCCTTGTTCTTCGATGCTTTCGGTGACTCGAGCCGCGCTGTCGGTAAAGACCAAAAAAGTCATGCTGTACCGATACGCAGTGCTGTTTGGGTCGTTGCTTTGTGGGACTCGTAGCCCAAGGTTAATCGTGCCTTCATTACAACCCGCGTTTGCACCGGGGTCACAAGTTGTACCCGCGATGGTTCGGTATGCGCCAGTGCTGCCTTTACGGGCAATAAACCCATAATGCAAAATGCCTTCTCCCGTAATTGGATTGACATTGATTAAACTGGTTTCAGAAGCTGTGGTCAGCGTACCGATTTCGCCTCGAGTAAAAATTTGTAAATCAGCTTTGGCATTATCCACGCAAGGCACAGCCGCACATCCTCCAGCAGTGGTCATGGTGTGGATTGGCAGTAGGGTGTTGACATTGGGGTTGAGAGTGCCACCAAAGGTTTGAATGTTGCGAAACCCACTCCCGCCGACATTGCCGTTTTTATGGTATGCCACAAGGGTTAAGTTCTGTAGATTCCCTGCATTATTATTAGTGACCTTAAACGGCGCGATTAAGTACCGTTCGCTACTGCTCGGACGATCAATGTTTTGCAGAGGTTGTTGTGTAAAGACCAAGGTACTTTCGGTGACTGGGGTTAAGGCTTGGCTCGAGATTCGAGGATTGGGAATGAACTTGGCACTTTGTACTCCCGAGGTATTGCTGATATTTAACGTCACACTGCCAAGCAGTGTCGGCTTGAAGGTTTCCTCGAGAATCGGATTGACTTCTGAGCTTGGAGCTTGAAGGCACGCCATCAGTACCACTGGTAAGGTTAGGACAAGAATGCGTTTCATGGTTGCTCCTCAAAATTCATAAAATCATTAAATTCAATAGGTGAGCCACTTGTTCCTATTGGTAAGGAAACACCAGTAACAACCAGATATTGGTGTTCCTCGAGATGCGGCGGCGCGTAAAATTGTTTTTTTGAAACTTGATTGGTCGGGATCATTATTTTCTCCTTAGGATTTGGCGCGAAATAAGTTCCGTTTTTTGTAGGGGCAGACCCCTGTGTCTGCCCTGCTTTCAGTTATTGGGTTAAATTCCCAAATCGGATTTTATTTTTGGACAATTTCTTAGGGTAAACGCTGAAGTTCAAATTTAAC
>JANNVX010000061.1:0-3711 GCA_031414595.1 Deinococcales bacterium | reverse complement strand
CGACGGGCGTATAACGAGTTGTTTGCAGAACGAATTATTCGTTTGTTGCCTTTGGAATTGAGCTTCGAGAAATACATTGTGTTGCTCGAGGACGCGCTTAATCTGGGAGTTAAGACTGCGTAAAACATTCCAGACTATTGTTTACCAATAGCCTTGATTATTTGGGCGATTTTTGGAATGCTAGGAGTGCTGCTTTTAAGTCTGTTTTGGCTATGGTTTTACGGTAAAAGCGTTTATCAATCAGACCCAGACCGCCGCGCCTTGTGACTTGACAAATTTTTTAGGTGCGACTAAAATAAACTTTATATGCGACGAATACCAATCTTTGTACTTCTAGCCTCGAGTGCCGCGCTCCTTGCCAGTGTCGAAGCCCAGACCAAGAAAAAAGTCGTGGCAACCACCTTTACGGTACTGGCAGATATGGCGCGTAATGTGGCTGGCGATAAATTAACTGTCAACAGCATTACCAGAGTTGGGGCAGAGATTCATGGCTATCAACCCACACCGTCCGATATTGTCAAAGCCCAGAGTGCCGATTTGGTACTCTATAACGGACTGAATCTCGAGCGCTGGTTTGAAAAATTCACCCGCCAACTGCGTAAAACCCCCAGTGTCTTACTGACCGAAAATATCGCAGTCATTAACATTGCCGAAAGTGCCTATGCTGGAAAACCCAACCCTCATGCTTGGATGTCGCCAAAAAACGGGCTTATCTACATCGAGAATATCCGTAAAGCCTTTGTTAAACTTGACCCTGTGAATACAAACGCTTTTAACGCTAATGCTAAAAAGTACAGCGAGCAGTTAAAAGCGATTGACTCGAGACTGCGAACCAAACTCAGTGCCTTGCCCGAGAACCGCCGTGCTTTGGTGACTTGCGAAGGGGCGTTTTCTTATGCCACCCGCGATTATGGTTTACGTGAATACTACCTTTGGGCTGTCAATGCCGACGAGCAAGGCACACCACGGCAAATTCGTAATACCATAGATGCGGTCAGAAAAAACAAGATTCCAGCCGTCTTCTGTGAAAGCACGGTTCAACCCGACGGAATGCAGCAAGTCGCCAAAGAAGCAGGGGCAAAATTTGCGGGCTTACTCTATGTGGATTCACTCTCAGATGCTACTGGTCCAGTGCCGAGTTACTTGCGCTTACTCGAGCATTTTGCTGATACGGTTATCGCTGGATTATCTGGAAGTGCCAAATGAACTCAATTCCCCTGCGTCAAGCCCATTTTGCGGCTAACGGCATCCCATCTCTCGAGGTGAATAATGTCAATGTGGCGTACAGCGAAGGTTTATTAGCGCTTCGCAATGCCAATTTAACTCTCGAGAACAACACCATTTGCGGACTTATCGGCTTAAATGGCTCAGGTAAAAGCACCTTGTTCAAAACAATCATGGGGTTTTTACAACCGCTTTCTGGTGTGGTGCGAATCGAAGGCAAAACCACGCAAGAAGCCCAAAAAATGGGTTTGATTGCTTACGTCCCACAATCCGAGGAAGTGGATTGGAATTTTCCAGTTTCGGTCTGGGATGTGGTCTTGATGGGGCGCTATGGACACATGAACCGTTTAAGAATTCCCAAAAAACACGATCTCGAGATTGTCAAGCGCAGTTTAGAACGGGTCGGCATGAACACCTTCAAAGACCGCCAAATCGGAGAATTGAGCGGCGGACAAAAGAAACGGGCTTTTCTGGCTCGAGCGCTTGCCCAAGAAGGACAGATTATGCTGTTTGACGAACCCTTTGGTGGGGTGGATGCCACCACCGAGCAGGTGATTATTCAGCTTTTAACCGAACTGAGAACCCAAGGACACACCGTTTTAATCAGCACCCACGACCTCGATAGTGTACGCGGCTTCTGCGACCAAGTAGCCTTAATTGCCAACCGCACGGTTCTCGAGTACGGCAGTACCGAAACAGTCTTTACCCCCGAGAACCTGATGCGGGTTTTTGGCGGCGCACCCTCACACCCACCCGCGTAGTGAAAAGAGGAAAGAGGAAGTTTGGGTTGTAGAATCTTCTCGAGAAATGCTCCTCAGACACAATCGCTAGAAGCTAAAAAAAGGACACCACTTATGGAATTGCTACAAACCCTAATCACCCCATTTCAATACGAATTTATGGTCAAAGCCACCCTGATTAGTGCGCTAACTGGCGCAATCTGCGCTGTTTTATCGTGCTTTGTCATCCTTAAGGGTTGGTCTTTAATGGGCGATGCGGTCTCGCACAGCGTCCTACCAGGCGTGGTACTGGCATATGTCGTCGGGTTGCCTTTTGCGGTTGGGGCATTTATTTTTGGTTTACTGAGTGTTGTTGCCATAGGTTTTATCAAAGCTCGGTCTCGAGTCAAAGAAGATACGGTGATTGGTGTGGTTTTTACCGGTTTATTTGCACTTGGTTTGGTCTTAATGTCCAAAGTATCTTCAGAAGTGCATTTGTCACACATTCTTTTTGGTGATGTGCTGGGTATCTCGGATGCCGATGTAATTCAAACTATTGTGGTCGGTAGCATCACTTTACTGACGGTTTTACTGCTTCGTAAGGACTTATTACTATTTTGTTTTGACCCGACCCATGCGCGTTCAATTGGCTTAAACACCACTTTTTTATACTATGTACTGTTGGTGGTGCTGGCTTTAACCATTGTGACTGCATTGCAAACCGTGGGTATTATTTTGGTGGTCGCCATGCTGGTCACGCCGGGTGCAACGGCATATTTACTTTCAGACCGTTTTGATAAAATGCTTGTGTATGCGGTTGCCTCGAGCCTATTTTCTGGCGTGTTTGGCACGTATATTTCGTACTTCTTAGATGGTGCGACTGGCGGTTGCATTGTTGTGCTGCAAACTTTACTCTTTCTAACCGCCTTTGTTTTTGCTCCCAAGCACGGCATTCTGGCAAAACGCCGTCAGCAACAAGAAAACTCTAAACGCAATGGTCTCGAGGTTAGAGCCGCCGAAAAAATATAAAGTAAGCCCGTCTTCACCAATTTCGATGTTCACAATTCAAGTGATACTTCTGCTACTCCCCGTTGTCTAAAATATAGCTACACTTGGGTTATTTGTGGACAGTCATGATAAGTGCAACAATCTCACTTATCAAAGTCACAATGGCTGCTCAGAATTGCACATCTTGAAATAACTTGTACCACACCACTTTCCTGCTCGAGCCATCTGCTTCTGCCCACGCTTGCCCATGCTGTAAGGCAAGGTAAAGGGTTAAAAGTAAACCCCCGTCATCTCGGGTGGGTTTGGATTCTCCTAAGTTTTCTAAGAAATTCCGTTCTGCTCGAGTTCTGCGGCGCTCAATCCTGTAATTGCCTGAATCTGTTTAAGACTTAGCCCTGTGGCTTTTGAATTTCTTGCTACCTCGAGCTTGGCTTCTAATTTGCCCTCTGACTTTCCTTCTGCTCGAGCTTCCTCTATGGCTGTTTTTAGGGTTGCATAATTGTCCCGCAAGATTTTTAGACTTTGTTGATAACTTTTTTGTTCCCTCGGCTTGAGATTGGCGAGTTTAGCCCTTTCAAAAGCACTGGTAAACACTTTATCACTTAAGAGTTTGGGGATACTTTGTAAGTCCTCTAAGTTCTTAATGAAATACAGCCATTTATCAAGCCGTGTTTTTAGTTCCTCGAGTCGTTTACTAAAATTTGGTATCTCGAGATAAATAAGCGTGAGTTTGTCACAGAAAACAAGGTTATTTTGGTCT
>JANNVX010000060.1:0-49972 GCA_031414595.1 Deinococcales bacterium | reverse complement strand
GGACGTGTTGCGGAATACGAAGTGGTATTGCTCTGATTGGTTTATGGAGATTGCTTGTGGTTTGCATAACCTTCGCTGTGCTTTTCGCAAACGGGCTTTGCGGAAATCGAGCTAGTTTCTTATTTCCGATAACGTCTAATGAGTACATTCATGCTGGAATTCAAACATCAAGCCATTCATCTAAACTCATACAAGGGGCTAGACTCGAGGTATGGTACAAAATACGATAGGTGGTTTTTTCTCGAGACTTGAGGCTTGGTTATCAATTCTGGTGGCGGCGATACCGTTTGCACTGCTGGTTGTCGGACTTGCATTGGTGTTGATGCTACTGCTTTACAGTCTGCACCGTGAAGGTTTTGTCTTGCTCAGAACTTGGGTTAGCCTCAAAGCAAGTCGTTTATTGCCGTGGTTGCCGATTGCTGTGGTGCTTGTGTTGGTGTTGTTTGGTCTTAAAATTGCCCAGTATGCCGTTGGTTTACGCTATGTCAGTCAGAACAATGCGCGGTATTCAAAGCTCGAAGACCCACCCGGACGCGATACTGTGCAGCGTGAACCAAGCCTTGGCTACACCGAAACCAAGACCTATATTCGCAGTATTCGTGTGCCGCCAGAAGTCTTAAAGCGTCTTGAATCCGAAGGGCGCGAAGCAATTTTGCCGTATGTCAAAGAATACTTGGCAGAACCACAAAGTAAGAATGTGCGCCGCGTGGTAGATAGTATTCTTCAAAATGGCAAAAGCCTCTTTTTTGTACGCGAAGCCCAGATTGTTGAGTACCAGCGCTTACCGATTGAAGCCAGTAACCTCAAGACCCAATTTGAATTTGGCGATACAGGTTTGGGGCGCTCGTTTTACCGTGCCAGTTTTCAAGGACAGTACAGCTTTAGTAACCCCAATGATACGCCACTCGAGGTGACTTTTGAATTTCCCTTTCCAGATAATTCGGGAACATTATCCGATTTTGAATTTTTGGCTCGAGGTGAAGTGGCTAAAGAAATCGCCCCAAGCAACAACAGCTTTACTTGGTATGGAACGCTTAAACCCAAGGAAAAAGTGACTGCCCAAATTAAATACAAAAATCAAGGCTCGGACACTTGGAATTATGCTTTTTCTGGACGCACGATTGTCAATAACTTTAAGCTCGAGGTCAATTCGCCTAAACCGATTAAATTTTTGCGTGGTAGTCTCTATCCAAGTCAGATTGGCTCGAGTTTAGTCTGGCAATTTCCAAAAATTGTCACTTCACAAAGCGTGGTGTTAAGTTTTCCCGAGACTTCGCTGCGTGAGACCTTGAGTAAAACCTATGTCTTTATGCAGTTTAGCATTGTTTTGGCTTTGGTTTGGCTAAGTCTGTATGGGTTGTCTCAAAAGATAAAGCTCGAGCCTTATAGGTTGACAATCGCCCTATTTGGTATTGGCTTAGGTTTAGGTGCAAGCGCAGTTTTGATGGGTTATCTGTCTCCGACACTTGCCATCTGGCTTGGTGCAATTCTGGCGGCGGTTCTAGGGGTACTGGCACTTGGCAGACCTTATGCGCTACCTGTTGTCCTCTCGAGTCTTTCGCCATTGTCATTTTTGTCGGGCGGAAATGCTGGCTTGTGGCTGTTGCTGCTGGCATTGGTGGTGGTTTTAAGTGTATTGCCCAAAGACACTTTTAGGCGTTTGCAAAGCCTCTTGCCCCAGTCTAAAAGTTAGCTAATTTCAGCTAAGCCCAAATGCAGCGTTACCCGTTTGCGTTTTGTACCTTGTCCGCTCAAGGCATTGTACTTGGCTTCTAATGCCCAGAGTTCACGCCGTAATTCTTTTAGGGCAGTTGGCGCTAAATCCAAATGCGACCAATCGTGTAAGGGACGCTCGAGAATTTTAACTGGGTCGTTATTTTCGATTGGGCGCATTGTCCAGTGCTGCCCAAGCTCAGAACGGAAATAATGCAAATACCATTCAGGGGAAAATTTGCGCCCTGCTCGGACAGCATTCGCAGTGAACATTTCGTATTCTTGTTGTTGTACTCGAGTCAGCAATTCTGTATCCGAAGCACTGGCAATCAGGCTGGTAGGTACAAGAATTTCATCGGCAATGGCTCGGTAATACTGCACTGGGCTACCGCGTCGTTTTTCGGTTTTGGTGTGAATCAGTATGCCAGCCGCGCAGAATTTATGCACCCAGTAAGCCAGTACATTCAGTTTTATTCCAGATTCCTCAGAGGCGTTTCTGGTGTTGTTTTCTTGTCCTAAAAATGGGGCAAGAACATTGATGGTGTGTGTACCATGCGATAACAAGCTGGCTGTTTTTTCGTCTGAGACTATGAAAGTCTTTTCCCAGTTCAAAATAGTAGGTAGCATTTGACCAGACTACCAAATAAATTATGCTGGTAAATCTTCTATTCAAAAACCATAAGGATACCAATGGAAACCAGTATCATAATTCAGCGCCTTCCATACCAAGCCCCGTATCTCGAGCAGCAAAAGTTGTACACCCTAACAACAGGGGTTTCGCTTCCAATTGGCACAACTGGCATGGATAATCCACTCGAGATGAATGATTTTATGGAGGGTGAACAATGAATTACCGTTTTGTGCTTATTTTAGGTGCAGTATCGTTGGCTGTAGCCTGTAACCAAACCAGTCTACAAGCTACTAGACCACAAGTTCTTGGTACACTCGAGCTAAACATGGGCGAAACACTTGGGGTTGCCAAGTTTCATCCAATGGCTAAATTGACCAGCCAAGCTGTGATTACCGAAAGCCAAATTGTGATTGCCCCAACCGGTATTGCCACAGTGCTGGTGGAATCCAATGCACCACGTAATTTTGATTACGTCTCGAGGGACTTTACAATCACCAATAACACAGGTGCAGCCCTGAATAACCTGACCTTGGTTGCTTTGGCAAAAACAGGCAACCTTGGTGGAGTTGGTACAGAAACTGCCATTAAATCCGCCACATTGTTTAATGGAACAGCCACCTCAAATGCCACAGCCGCACTTGCTCGTCCGACCCATGCCATGACCAGCAGTAGCGGCAACATTGTCGTAGATGATGCCACTAATAAATCTCGAGCCAGCTTTCAAGCGATTACGTCTACGGAAGCCACAACCATCAAAAACGATTCTAATTTTGTGAGCCAAGTGACCAGTGGCACAGTTCTCGAGTATGGTTTTGTTGCCACGGATAACGCCCAAACAAGCCGCAGTATTGCCAATGGCGCAACGGGTAAGTTTAACGTTGCGATGCGTTTTCCTAAAGGCACAGGGGCTGGAACATACAACTTTGTGATGACCTTTGTAGTCGCAACCATGCCCGCCAACCGTGTGACCCGAAGCCCAGAGGAAAGCACTGCTAATGCCAACACTCGAGCTACCGCTATTGCAAATGCAACCGATAAAGTGCTGATTGATGACTCGATAGTTAATACAACCGCAGGTTATACCGTCCAGAACAACGTCAAGATTGGCACAAGTGCAAGCCAAACACTTTTGAAAAATCCAGCCAAATTGGTCATTGCTCGAGTTTCGGCTGGGGGAAGTACAGCAGGTTCGGTGTACGTTAGTGATTTTGTTGAAGTTTTTAATGCTGGTGAATTCTCAGCAACCTTCAATGGTAAATCATTCCAATATGGGTCTCTTAATGGAAACTTTGGCACAACGACTTCTGCTTTGAATGTGAATACGATTAATGTCAGTAGTCTTGGAATTGTTTCTCCGGGGACATATAAATTAGTCAGCACCCCAAATCAAGCTAACGCTGCTCAACCAGCCACACCAGCAACCGAGACAACTGCTGCTTGGATTGCAGCTTTCAATTTTGCGACTGGAGGAAAAATTGCCATTGTCAACCAAACAGCTTCGCTAGACTGTGGGGGTAATCCAGCAATCAGCCCAGGCGTTGCTTGTGATTCAACCCAAAGTGCAAAGTTTATTGATTTAATTTGTTATCAACGAGGCAATACTTCATGTACAACTTCAATAGCTGAAGGTTTACCTTTTGACTACACAACAATTACTGGTGATAATGTGTTCTCCCGAGCTGGCAAAGGCTGCATTGATGCAAATAACAACAAAACTGACTTTGCTGAAGAAATTATCACCAACACCAGCGCTCGCAACAGCAGCACACCAGCCTTTATTTGCCCGTAAATCTTTTATCGGGAGATGTCCCCTCGAGTCGGTCGGCTCGAGGGGATTTTTGTTTAGCCCTTGACTGCGCCCTCGAGTCCGCGCATAAAGTAACGTTGGAAGAACAAGAACACCAGTAAAATTGGTATCATCATCAGTACCGCACCCGCACTGATGGCTCGTGTATTGGTGGAAAACGCACCTGATAAATCGAGCATACCTGCACTTAAAGGGTATAAATTGCGGTCACGCATGACAATAAATGCCCATAGAAAACTGTTCCAGAATGCCACAAATTGTAAAATGCTAACAGCGGCTATGGTCGGCATGGTTAGCGGCAGCATGATACTCCACCAAATCCTCAGTTCAGACGCTCCGTCTATTCGGGCAGCCTCGAGCAATTCGGCTGGAATGCCAAGGTAGGCTTGGCGCATCAAAAAAACATTGGCGACACTGCCAAAGGCTGGCAGAATCACGGCGGCGAATTGTCCGACATCGGTAGCCAGTAACCCCAGTCTCGAGACGGTGATAAAATTAACGATTAAACCTGCTTCGTTGGGCAGTACCAGTGTAGCAATCAGGGCATAAAACACAGCATCTCTGCCCCAGAATTTCATTTTTGCCAAAGGGTACGCGCCCAGCGCCGCCACAATAATTGCACCCAGCACACCAAAAAAACAAATAATTAAGCTGTTTAAGGCTTGGCGCAAAATCGGCACGATTTCGGTGACGGTAATAAAGTTCTTTAAGCTGGCTTCGGTCGGGATTAAACTTGGCGGGAATTCAAAAATCCCTCCAGAAGTGCTTAAACTGGTGCGGAGCGTCCATAAAAAAGGGTAGACGCTAATGAACCCAACGATAATTAAAACCATGTAAACGGCTAAATTCTCGAGCCGCTTTTGAAATTGGCGCTTGCGTTTTAAGGTTTGGGCTTCTGGGGTGGTATTAAGCATTGTCGTTTCCTCTGGTCAGTCTAAAATTGATAAAAGCAAAGAACATGCTGACCACAGCCACAACCAAACCGGCGGCAGCAGCGTAGCCAAAGCGGTAATCACCAAAGGATTTAGAGTAAATAAAGTACATGGCGGTGTAGGTGCTGCCCGCCGGTCCGCCAGCCGTCATCGTAAAAATCTCTTCAAAGACCTTTATGGCGCTAATTGTACTGAGTAAACTGCAAACCAGAATGGTCGGACGCAAACCCGGAATGGTGATATTCCAAAAGACCTGCCAACGATTTGCCCCGTCTATCACGGCTGCCTCCTCGAGGCTACGGTCAATACTTTGTAAGCCCGCCAAGTACAAAACCATGTAATAGCCCAAGCCTTTCCAAAGCGTCACAATCATAATTGCCCAGAGTGCGAGGGCTGGGTTATTGAGTAAGTTACTAGGATTTTTGGAGTCCATTAAACCAAGGCTTGCAAGCATAAAGTTAATCGGACCGTACTGATTGTACATCCACTGCCACATTAAACCGACCACCGAAAAACTGGTCACGACTGGCACATAAAAAGCGGTGCGAAATAAACCAATCAAAGGAATCGTGCGGTTGACCAACATGGCGAGTCCAATACTTAAAAACTGAATAAAAGGCACGACCAAAATGTATTTAAGGCTGTTGGTCAAACCGTACCAGAAGTCTCGGTCTGGTCCGCGCCCAGCAAAACTGCCAAAGCCAAAAAGCTCCTCGAAGTTCTTAAGCCCCACCCACTCGAGCGAAAAGCCCTTGCCGATGTTGACGGTCGCAAAAGCCAGTGCTGTGCCAAAGATAATTGGCCAAAAAGTAAATAAGACTTTGACTGCCAGCATTGGCAGCATAAACAAATAGGCAATCATTAAATCGCGCAGTTCTCGCCCGCGTTCACCGCGTCTACGATCAAAAGGAATATCGGACATACCCCGAGTTTAACAGAGGTCACAAGATTTCCCCAAATGATTAAAGCCAAGACGAACTGATTCTGGCAAAAATACGCCCCCTCGAGACTTGCCCAATGATTTGATTGGCAGCCTTCACCAAATCAAGAATTTCGTCGGTCATGCCACCGCTAACTTCGGACGCTCGAGAATTTTTAGCATTGGAATCTCTTGGCAATTGGTCTGAAACTGACAACGTGTGCATTCGGCATGAATCTCGGAAGGTAGGGTTTCGACTTCCCTTGGAATTCTTGCAAACCCACATTTCTCAAAAAAACGTTGCTCGTAAGTCCAAGCAAATAAGCGCTTCAAACCCAAATCTCTGGCAAATCGTTCTGTGCCAAGTACCAGCCAACGCCCTAAGCCCTTGCCCTGAAAACTTGGATGAATTGCCAAACCACGCACCTCGGCAAGGTCTTCTGCCATGCGGTGTAAACCAACACAACCCGCTAACTCGCCCGCATTGTTCTCGAGTATCAAGAATTCTTGGATGGTAGACTCGAGCAGTTCATGGCTGCGCTCGAGCATTCGCCCTTTGTCTGCCCAGTATTTGACCAACTCGTAAATTTTGGGGACATCATCAAGGGTGGCATGACGAAGGTCAAGCGGGAGATTTGGATTGATGTTTGGCAAATGAACCATTGGACTAAGTTGCAACACATTGACCTCCATTTTATTTTAACCGTAGGGGCGAGGTATGCCTCGCCCTCGTGAGAGATGATTGGTTTTACATTTTCGATATAGTTTTGATTTTGGGAAATTTATTTGTATTTTCGTTTGGTAGCGGGTCAGGCTTCTTGACCATAAACACGCACCTGGCGGGCATGGTCGCGTGCCTGACCCCTACGGTTGGATTTGTTTTCTTGCCTCGAGAATCGCTTCTTGGACGCGTTTTGGGGCTGTGCCACCGTAACTGGTTCGGGCAGCCACACTGGATTGCACAGTCACAACCTCGAGCGCTCGAGAATCTAGTTTTTCATGTGCGGCTTGTAGTTCGCTTTCCTCGAGTTGCCAGAGCTGCCTGTTTGTCTTGACGCACAAGCCAACCAGTTTGCCAACCACTTCATGGGCTTCGCGGAACGGTACGCCTTGGCGGGCAAGGTAATCAGCGAGGTCTGTAGCCGTGCTGTAACCTCGAGCCGCAGCCATTTCAGTGGTGGCAGCATTCCAAGTGCAGAGCGGCAGCATATCGGCGTACAACTCGAGAATCACTTCTAAAGTGTCGGCGGCATCGAATACTGGTTCTTTGTCCTCTTGGAAATCTTTGTTGTAGGCAAGCGGTGTGCCTTTGACCACAGTCAAAAGCGCCATTAAATCACCAAAAACCCGTCCTGCCTTGCCCCTTGCTAATTCTGCAACATCAGGGTTTTTCTTTTGAGGCATGATGCTGCTGCCAGTGGTGTGCGAATCGGGCAAGGTGATAAAGCCAAATTCAAAACTCGAGTAGAGAATCAGTTCTTCGCTCAATCGGGATAAGGTCGCCATGCAGATTGCACAAGCACTCAGGTACTCGAGGGCAAAGTCACGACTGCCAACAGAATCTAAACTATTGCGGGTTGGGGCAGCAAAACCAAGTTCTGTGGCGGTCTGGAAACGGTCTATTTGCCACGGCGTACCTGCCAAAGCCCCAGCCCCAAGCGGCGACTCGTTCATGCGTTTGGCGGCATCGTGAAAACGGCTGATGTCACGGGAAAACATTTCAAAGTACGCCATAAACCAATGCGAAACCAAAATAGGTTGTGCCACTTGCAAATGCGTGTAACCCGGCATGATTACGCCCATATTGCGTTCAGCTTCTGAAAGCATCACGGCTCGTAAAGTCTCGAGTTTCTGGGCAGCCCTCAGACAAGTCTTCTTGACCCAAAGCCTAAAATCCAATGCCACTTGGTCATTTCTCGAGCGGGCGGTGTGCAGTTTGCCAGCCGTTGCGCCAATCAGTTCTTTGAGGCGCGTCTCGACGTTCATATGCACATCCTCGAGTTCGACACGCCACGGAAAAGTCCCAGCTTCGACTTCGAGCAGCACTTTTTTTAGTCCCTCGAGAATTTGCTGTACTTCGCCATCTTCGAGAATTCCGACTGTGCCGAGCATTTTGACATGGGCTTTTGACCCTGCGATGTCCTCGAGAACCAGGCGTTTATCAAAATCCACACTGGCGTTAAATGCCTCGACGAGTTGGCTGGTAGCCGATTCAAAACGCCCACCCCACGGTTTTTTATTGGTTGCCGACATTGTTTTCTCCTGACTGAGCTTCTGCTATGGCTTTCTCGAGTAAATCAAGAATGGCTAATTCTTTTGCCCAATAATTTAAATATTGAAAATCCAGATTTGCTGGTTGCTGCATCCGCAATACACCCAGAACATCCCGCCATTGACGTTCTGAACCATCAGATAACCTAAACCACTCGAGTTTTCTGAGAATGCTGTCTTCGGCGGTGATAAAGTTTGTTTCTTCAGTCACAAAACGACGCTCAAAACTCTTTTGGTCATAGGTTCTAAGCGTCAGAGGAAATATATCTATTTTAATGAATGTATCTAAATGTATTAAGTTAAAAGACTGACTTGCTTTTAAGGCATCGGCTATCAATTCGGCATCCACATAATAAGTTGCTTTTAAGGCGTTTGTAAAAGCTGTGATATGTCTTTCTTCGATATTTGTAACTAAATCCGCATCCATTGTGGCTCGAGCAATACCATGCACACTGCTGGCAAGCGAACCACCAACACGGTACGAAATTCCAAGTTGTTCAAACACAACAATCAGTAAGCGCAAAGCCTCAAGAGATTCATTCATGGTAAGCCTTACCCAATGCACCTCGAGCTAATTTTTCACCATAATGTGCCTCGAGCCAACGCTGCATTCCAAGTTCACCATGTCGTGCCACAAATTGTTTTCTCGATAAATCAATGATATTTCTCGAGAATCGCAAAGCCATTTTGAATCGTGCCTCGGGGGTTAATGAGCGCAGCATCTCGAGATGAATCGCCGCTATTTTTGGATGGGTGTCATTCATTTGGAACTCCCTTTTATGAGCCGGAAAACAATGTAAGACACCAGTGCAATCCCTACAAGCACAAAAACTCCTCTGAAAGCCACGTCAAAAGTTGTGGGAATCCCAAGCCGTCCACGTCTGCCCAATGAAATCATTTGTTGTAATTGAAAGGCTTGAAATACCCTAAAAAAATCAATTGCAAAATAAGTCGTCATCACACCACCAATCACCAGTGCGATACCAAGGGTTTGCGGTGATTCTTTTTTCATACAAAATCCCCTTTTGCTGGAATCTGATTAAATAAATACTTTCGCATCGTAATCGGTTTAGGACTGTTTGGATTGGCATGACTGTATGTTATGCTTGAGTCAGTAAAAAACCCAATGCGCTCGTAAAACTTGACCAGACCCGGCTCGTCGGTTCGTACTGCCAAGCGTAATTCTTCAATACCGCGCTGCGTTGCTCGAATCATCACTTCGTTGGTCAGCCATGTGCTAAGCCCACGACCTCGGTATTCGGGTAGCACCGCCAACCGCGCCATCTCGAGGGCAACGGGGAAACCATGATCAAAAACAGGATAAATTCGCACTGCGCCAATGGGTTTACCGCCTAATTCCATGATGATAATTTCGCCATCTTTGAGACTTTTTAGGACAACCTCGGCAGTTTCTTGGTGAGCGCTTGAATTGGCTGGTTTACCCACCCAAGCGGCTCGAGTCAAGGCGGCTATTAACTCGGCATCTTGGGAAGTTGCGTCTCGAAGGGTTGGAATCACGAGAAAAACACGCCTTCAAAGAATTCTTCTGCCACCATTGTATGCAGTGGAAAGGCAAGCTCATTAAACTTCTCGAGAACCGTAATTTCTGAAGTTTCGGAGGATAGTGTCAACCCCTCGAGAACATTAACTGGCTGGATTGGCGCAATTCCAAAAATTAGGATGGTGCTGTCTGGAGCGCTATGAACTCGAGCCAGACGAATGTAATCTGGGTTTAAGACCAAACCAGTTTCCTCGAGAACTTCACGAGCCGCCCCAGTTTGCCAAGATTCTCCAAAGTTGATAAACCCACCAGGTAATGCCAGTTGCCCTTGGCGGGGCGGAATATTGCGGCGAATCACCAATACACCCAAGTCCTCGGATTCGAGACGCACAGGCACAAGCACCACCGCCACAGGCAAGGGATTTTTATAGGCTGTGCGCCTACAGCTTTGGCAAGTACGGGCAAAAATCGGTTGATTTTCGGGGTACGCCGTGCCGCAAAAACCACAAAACGCAAAAGAATCAATCATGAATCCCCCTGATGAACAGTAAGCACTGCACCTTTGCTATGTTGTTATACCAACTTTGGATTTGCTGCATCTCAAGACTCGAGCAACCCAGCAAAATTTTCGTTTCTGAATCTCGTTTTTCGGTGTTTACTGTGGCAAGAATGCCCGTGATGGTTTTCTCGAGTGACCCAACCCAGACATCTATTCCCTTACCATCGCCGCCGCTTGTGCCAAGAAGTTCGCCGTAATCAAAAGGGTAAATTAAATTGCTATAACGTGGATGACTCGAGCCTTTTGGACGGTCAATATGCAACCGACTCGAGGAGACAAGCTGCTCGAGGTCTAGCCAGAATTGGGGGTTCGAGTGCTGATTCATAGAGACCACTCAGCATTTTGTAAAACAACCCTGTAACCATCAGGGTCTTGAAAGGTTTTTCCGTGAACATCCCAATACGGATTGTAAGACTTGACTGACTCAAACCCAGCTTGCTGCATTTGCCCCACTGCCTCGAGCCAGATTTGTTTGTCTGGTAAGTAAAAAATAAGTAAATTATCTTGGGTTGGCGCGTCTGGCACAACATGACCTAGGTGGTGCGTGAACTCGAGATGGTAGATTGCACCTTCTAAGCCAAGCATTACACCATCAAACCCGTCGTGATTTTGAAAGTCTGCAATGATAGAAAAGCCAAGTCCATTACGATAAAAACGTATAACGTTCTCGAGATTGTTGGTGGGGCGAGCAATTCGGATTTTTGTGGTTAGGTTTGGCATATGCGTTTGCCTTTGTGGAAATGCTCGAGATTAAGCCAGAATTAAGGTTAGTTTGGGTCATTTTTTAGATGTTCAGGAATACTTTCAGGCTCGAGCCAACGAACAATTTTTTTAGTTTCTCGAGCGTATAAAATTTCTCGAGTGGTGCTTTCACCAACGTAGCCATTCACATTCACAACTAGAATTTCATCCGCTAGGTCAATTTTTCGTAAATGCAGGAAATCGAGTTTAAGTTTGACTTGCTCGAGTTGAGTTTCGTTCATGGAATCAAAAATATGCTGCTCAGTTTGGCGGTCACTCGCAATTGAAAGCACGATTTTCCCAGCTAAGGTTTCCTCGAGATTTAATTTTGAGAACATATCGAAAAATCGTGTCGAACCACACAAACATACGATGATTGGGCGCTCGAGATTTAGAAAAAATGGTGGAATGACCATTCTGAATTCGGCTGTGTTTCGCTCAAATTCCTCAGCTTCTTCATCAGTCCAACCGCCAGCAAATTGGCTAAAATCCGATTTTTTCTCGAGCGCCATAAAAATCACCTCACAGTCGAATCTAATCCCGTTGCAACCGAGCGCGGACTCGAGCGCGTAGGGCATTGAGCTTGATAAATCCGCCAGCGTCGGCTTGGTCGTAAACGGTTTCTTTTTCAAAGGTCACGAGCGTTGGGTCATATAAGCTAATGGGGGATTTCCGCCCGACCACCAGTGCTTGTCCCTTAAATAGTTTCATGCGAGCAATACCAGTGGTGCTTTTTGCCACATGGTCAAAGTAAACTTGCATGGCTTCGCGTTCGGCAGTAAACCAAAAACCGTTGTAAACCAGTTCGGCGTATTTGGGTTGCATGGAGTCCCGCGTGTGCAACACTTCACGGTCTAGCGTAATGCTTTCGACTGCCCGACGAGCGTGGTACAAAAGTGTGCCGCCCGGTGTTTCGTAAACCCCGCGAGATTTCATGCCAACAAAGCGGTTCTCAACCAAATCCACCACGCCAATGCCGTGATTCCCTGCTATCTGATTGGCTTTCTCGAGCAATGCGGCTGGACTGAATTTCTCGCCGTTGATGGCAATTGGGTCGCCGCCTAAGAATTCAATTTCGACATATTCTGGTGTGTCTGGGGTTTCTTCGACTGGTTTGGTCAGTTTGAACATGCCACTCGGTGGTTCTGCCCAAGGGTCTTCGAGAATCCCGCCTTCAAAGCTGTTGTGCAGTAAATTAGAATCCACACTGTATGGCTTGGCAGCACTGACTGGCACGGGGATGTTGTGCTTGGCGGCAAATTCCATCAGTTCTTTGCGTCCGCTTGGTCCCCATTCGCGCCACGGGGCAATAACTTTAATTTCTGGGTTCAGGGCATACGCGCTGATTTCAAAGCGCACTTGGTCGTTGCCTTTGCCGGTTGCACCGTGCGAAATGGCTTCGGCTTTCTCCGTGAAGGCAATCTCGACAAGGTGCTTAGCGATGAGCGGACGGGCAATGCTCGTGCCAAGTAAATAATAGCCTTCGTAAAGCGCACTGGAGCGCTGCATTGGGAAAACAAAATCTTTAACAAATTCTTCGCGCAAGTCCAGCGCATAGGCGGCAATCGCGCCAGTATTCAGCGCTTTAACTCGAGCCTCCTCGACTTCTTCGCCTTGCCCAATGTCGGCAGTAAAACAGACCACTTCGTAATCGCGCTCGAGTTGTAGCCATTTGAGAATCATGCTGGTGTCGAGTCCACCACTGTATGCAAGTACCACTTTTTTCTTAGCCATTTTAATTTCTCCTGATTTGATTTTTTGAGTACCCATCGACGTAGCGAGCGCCCAAAGCCCGAAGGTGCTGCTTTAGGGGCAAGAGAGGGGGAGTACCGTTTCCCAGCATAAACCACCCAAAGCGCACAGGTATACCTCGAGAGAAGTCTTAGCTGCGTTGTCGGGTGGAATCAAAAATCATTGCATAATTATACATTGATTTTGAGAAATTATGCAATAGGGCAAACACCTTGAGTAAAAGTCCTAAACTTAAGCCATGTGGTTGATCTATTTTTTACTTTTCTTCTCGAGCCTAAGCCTAGCGCAAACAGCTACACCACAAAGCCAACGCCAAGGCATCCTCGAGTTTGAATTTGACCCCGACGAAGGTGTTTTTATAGCGCGAATTTCTGATGCAAATGGGACGAAGCCCTTAACCGTGGATTCCTTGGAACTTGATGTGATTGATATTGATGGTAAAACCCTGCGAGTTCTAGCCCAAAAACTCGAGAAAAGTGTTTTTAAGGCAACCCTAGATTTATCAGAAGGCGAACACAACCTAATTGCTCGAGTCAAAGCAGGTGAATTGGTTCTCGATGGTCAGTACACGCTTGGGGTTGGGAAATCTGTGACCGAAGGGCGTTTTGGGCTTGTGCCACCGAATCCAGAAGTTGGGCGTTTAAGTTGGATAATTGGGGTTTTGATTGGTCTGCCGCTTATTTTGGGTTTACTGATTGGAATTTTTGCGGTGTTAAATAATCTGATTAACCCTAAACGTCCTAAAACTGCCGCTTAAGCCAAGCAACCTGAGCATCTTTGGCGTGTTGCTGCATTTCACAATGCCAAACAGGTACATCTGAAATTTCCCAGTATTGCAAACCTAAATCTTCATGCGAACGGGTCAGGACACCGCCAACAGCTTCGCACAAATAAACCGTACTCACCAGTGTATACAACCCGTATTCAGGACTTGGAAACCGTGTGTAAACCTTGACTAGCTCGAGGATTTGCACTTCTAAACCTGTTTCTTCTTTGGCTTCCCGAATTGCGCCCTGCTCGGGCGATTCGCCAGCTTCGACCAAACCACACGGCAAGCACCATTTGTGGTTATCGGTTCGTTTCATCAGTAGAATTTTACCACTCAGGTCAAAAATAGCTGCATCTGAACCCAGAATAGGGCAGACTCCAAGTTTGCCAAGGTCTTTTTTGAGGTTGTCTCGAGCCTTGGCAATCGGCATCTCGAGGGCATGACCATAATACTCAGCCGTTAGCTCGAGCAGTTGCTGGTAACGCTGACGGTCATAAATATCCTTGGTGTAATACAGCCCAAGTTTGGCGATTGACTGTAGTTTCTCGAGTAGGGGTAGTGGGTTCATTTGGCAAAAAATAACATAAAACCCCTCATCTATTTTAAGGTCTTGCCTTGTACGCTCAAGTCCATGAAACATTTTTTTGCTTTGATTATTTTGCTTGGTTTTGCATTGGCAGCCCCAAGCAGTACCACGCTCAAATCTGGTGTGTTCTTTGCGGCGGCTGGCACAGATGCCAAAGTGCGTTTTGAATTTAAGTTTGGTGCAGAACTGCTTTTTAATCGGGCTGGCTCGAGTACACTTCTGCTCGAGACTCCTTGGTCTAAAAAACCAGTTGAATTGGTGCTTGAAAAGGGTCTGCCATATAAGGATTTACCCGATGAGTACCATGTTTCGCTCGAGCCTGTTGTGGCGGCGGTGCGTGTGCCAGTTGGTACAAAAGCGGGTATTTATCTGGTCAAGCTGACTTCCGAGGTTTTTTTGTGCGATAACGTTATCAAGGTCTGTTTTATTGACCGGGCTACAGGTTTGCTCGAGATTCGGGTCGGTGCGGGTAGGGATGTGCCTGTGGTTGTGGAATTTGTTCGTCCAACTCGATGACCGAGCCGCTCTCCAACTCGATGACCGAGCCAGTAAACCCTGAGCCAATCAAAGTCGGTGTTTTGCGTGAACGCATTTGGTCAGATTTGGTACAGCACAACGCGGCAGCTTTTCCTCTGCCGCCGCATGGTCATAATCCCAATTTTAAGGGCGCTCGAGCCGCCGCCAAGCAGTTGTTAAAGCAGCCACTTTTAATGTCTGCCAAGGTGGTGCTGGTTGGTATGGAAGCGGCGCTGTTGCCACTTCGCGGTTTGTTGCTCGAGGCGGGTAAAACCTTGGTTGTGCCGCACCGAACCAAGTCTGGCGCATTTTGGCGGCTCGAGCAGGTAGATAAATCGGCAGCTCGAATTGAGAATTTTCATGTTTTTGGTGTGGCGTGTAATTTAGATACAGTTGAACTGGCGGCGCTTGCCAGTGTTGCCGTGGCGAAGAACGGCGCACGGTTGTCTAAGGGCTTTGGTTTTGGGGCAAAAGGAGCGCCAATTGATGTGCCTACTTTAACCATTGTTCATTCGCGGATGGTGTTTTTGAGGCTCGAGGTGGCAGCCGATTCTTGGGTGCAGGGCTTTGCGACTCCCGAACAACTTACATTTATAGGGCGGAAAGAGGTAGACTAGGGCTATGTTTGTATTGGGGGCAATTTTCCAAGCACTGCCTTTTGAGGTGGGTGCAGTATGCGCTTAGAAGGAGCGGCGATTGTTTCTGGTGAGAATCGCATTTCAGTGACGGCGGGTTGGATTATTGGGGTGCATCGCGATAGGCGCAAATCTAAAGGTGAGGTGCGGGTCGGAGATTCGGCTCGGCGACGTAAACCACCCAACGAAGTGGCTGATTTGGTCGGTACGGGGCGCTTATGGGTGGCTCGTGGTGAATTTGAGATTCTCGAGTCAGATGCCAAGCGTCATGCCAAGGGCGTAACCATGCGTCTGGTCGTCACTGAGCTTTTAATGTATGTGGTCTCTTTGACTCCGCTTGAATTGGCGGCTAAGGGTTCGATGCGTTGGGCGTTTAGAGCTTTATTTGTGCCAACCGATGCACAACTAACCCGTTTACCTGTGGAAGAATTGACTCGCCCAAGTGCCAGTACCATCGAAGAGAGTGCTTTTTATGCTTCGCATCAACCAGTTCCTAAAGCTCAGCCGGTTCAAGCCCCTGCTGTCGTCGTATCAAATTTTGTTCCAACCATGCTTGCGCCGCCGCCAATGGTTTCGCAGGCGGTTATCGAATTAGATTTAGATGATATTGGGGAAGATGCCCAAACCCCAAAGCCTGACAATACCGAAAAAGCCGCGCTGCTGGCGTATTTGCAAAGTCTGGCTTATCCTGATGACGCTTGAATCCATATCTTGAAGCACTCGAGTAAATCTTTAGGGTGACAAGCTGCGTTGATTTTCCAGCCGAGGCTCTGGGCAAGGTCTCGAGTCAGTTCGCTTGGGGAAATTCCAGATTGACGCAGGGTTTTTAAGCTCAGGGCATGGTCGCGTTTGGCTAAGCGTTTACCTTGGAAATCGGTTAAGAGCGGGACATGATAAAAACGTGGTGGTTTGGCGTTAAATGCTTTGTAAAGTAAAATTTGCCTTGCGGTACTGCCCAGTAAATCTTGTCCACGCAGCACATCGGTGATTTGCATTTCAAGGTCATCTACCACACAAGCCAGTTGGTATGCCCATGCGCCATCATTGCGACGTATGACAAAATCGCCAATTGTATTTTGGACATTCTCGAGTACCCTGCCGCAAATCCCGTCTAAAAACGAAATTTCTGTATCTGGGACTCGGTAACGCAAAGCCGTGGCGCGAGCATGGGTGGTGGTGCGGTTGCGGCATGTGCCAGCGTAACGTGGTTCGGAGTTCCCAGCGTAACGTGGTTCATCATGAGGCGCACTGACCGAATCTTGAATGTCTTTGCGGCTGCACGAACAGGCATAGGTCTCGAGCCGAGTGGCGTATTGGGCATACAAGTCGGTGCGTTTTGACTGAATATATGGTGCAAATTCGCCGCCGATGTCCCAGCCTTCATCCCAATCTAAGCCAAGCCATTCGAGGTCGCGCAGGATTTGGTCGGCTGCGCTAAAGCGAATTCGGCTGGTGTCTAAGTCCTCGAGTCGCAAAATAAATTTACCATTGTTAGCTCGAGCTTGTAACCAACAAAGCAAGGCGGTACGGGCATTGCCAAGGTGCATTTCACCAGTTGGGCTAGGAGCAAAGCGACCTCTGAACATGGTAAGCAGTATAAAAGACCAATGGGCAGCATTGGTCTTTAGGGGATGGATGGAGCAATTTAGGAGTGGGCAAGTTGAGGTTCTTGTTCGAGTTGTGCCGCCAGATTCTTGAGGATTTTTGCTAAGCGACGACGAATTGATGGTTGTTTTGGTTGAAGGCTAAGCAGGTGGGCTTCTTGACGTAGAAACTTCAGGTGTTCTTGACCAATCTCGAGGATTTCAGGGTAAGGGTTCATTTGCAACCTCCTAAGTTAAATATAAAACAAAATCTTATATTTTGTCAAGTCTCGTTTATAATTGATATTGCTTACTTATACTAAAAATAAAATTTAGAAAATTAAATTTTATCTGCTATAGTTTGATAGAAAACTCAAAACAAGGTATGCTTAGCCGTAATGAAACCAATTGTAGTGGTCAAATACGGTGGCAATGCCATGAAAAACCTCGAGTTACGCCGAGCCATTGCCCAAGAAATCGCTGGTTTGCGCCAAGCCCATCGGGTGGTTGTGGTGCATGGCGGCGGACCAGTGATTGAACGCGACCTTGGGCGGCTGGGCATTGAATCTAATTTTGTACGTGGTTTACGGGTCACAACCCCCGAAGCTCTCGAGGTAATCGAAAAAGCCATCACTGCCCTAAGTAAAGAATTGGCGCAGGACATCGGACTTGCCATTGGCTTAACAGGACGTGACATGCAGCTTTTAGAAGCCAATCTTCTCGAGCCAGAATTGGGACGGGTTGGACGGGTGCATCGCGTCAATACCGCCCTGATTCAAACCCTTTTAGCCCAAGACATCACCCCCGTGATTGGTTGTATCGCCACCGATGAAGACGGCGAGCCGCTTAACGTCAATGCGGATTGGGCGGCTGGGGCAGTGGCGGGTAAACTTGGCAGCGAAATTATTTTTTTAACTGATGTGTCTGGGGTGATGCAAGACTCCCAAGACCCAAGCAGTCTGCAAGCTGTGCTGCTCGAGCAGCAAGCCAAAACTTGGATTGACCAAGGCATTATTTCTGGTGGCATGATTCCCAAAGTCGAAGCTGCCTTAAATGCCCTCAGCATGGGCGCACCCAAAGCCACGATTGCCAGTGGTATGAAGGCTGGTGTCCTCGAGTTGGCTGTGGCTGGAAAGGCTGGCACAACCTTTAACCCTGATAGACTGGACAAATGAAACGCCCAAACCGCCAAACCATCGAAACCGACATCACCGATACAATCCTCGAGTTGCGTCTGCCCAACACCCATGCCAGGCATCAAATCACTGGGGCGGCGGTACTTTTATGGAACACTTGGAAACGCAAACCAGATTTTGAACAGGGTGTACAAGCCGTGATTAAAAAATATGCTGTCACAGAAGCTACGGCTCGAGCCGATGCAAGCAGACTGCTTAATTACTTTGAAGAATCTGGTTTACTCGAGTGACAATTGCTTTTTGATAATCAGGCTAGAATCCGCTTATGAAATGGTTGATTTGTCTTGTTTTTCTTTTGTTCTCGAGCAGTTTAGCCCAAAGTGCTGCCGCTAAGCCCAATCCTCAAGCCGATGTAATTGCCGACCAAACGGTGCGCGATTGGCTCTTGGGTAAATTCAAGCCAGCCCCGCTTGACCCTAAAGCACTCGAGGGTGAGACTGACCCAACGGTGTTACTGCAAAAACAATTGCGGGCTTTAACCCAACAAGTCCAATTTGCCCCGGCCCCCAAGAATGCCCGAGTCAGTTTTGATTTGCGCCGTGTCACCGAGGACGGTTCGGCTCGAGTTTATACTTACCCAGTTACTTCTAATTCGTTGGGCGATGAATTACTGACAATTACCTTGGTTCAAAATGGTCAGATATGGCAAGCTGAATCAGTGCGAATTGGTACAAATGCAGATTTAATCCCAGAATTTGTCAAAACCATTTGGGGTGCTTGGTTATTCGCGGCACTTTCGGCATTGCTGCTCTGGGCGAGTATCGCCAAAACACCTTGGCGCACACTTCTCGAGCAGAGTATCCAGACGGTTAAAGCCTATAAGGGTATCTATATTGGTACATTTGTGGTCTTTTTTGGTTTGTTTGCCATTGGAACACTGGTCGGCTTAGCGAATCCAAGCATCACCAAAGCAATTGGCGAATTTCTACGCACGGTGCTTTCGGCAAATGGCGTGGCAGAATTAACCCAAACCAATGTTGCCAGTGCTGCTTTTGGTATCACTTGGAATAATTTGCGCTCGGGAATTTTCTTAACCAGTTATGTTCCTGGTAGTTTTTTTGCTGTTCCAGCTTATTTAATTGGTTTGTTTCAGTATCCATTCTATGGCTTAGCACTTGCTCCTGTGGGAACATTGCCCTTGGCGGCATGGTTGCTGCATATTCCAACAATTTTAATAGAACTCGGTTCATATATTTTTATTGTCGCTTCAAGTGGGGTGCTGCTTTTTCGCATTGTTAAAAAAACCCCTTGGAGCTTTGCATTTCTCGAGTACACCCGATGTTTACCTTTGGCGGTTAGTTTTTTGGTTTTAGCGGCGTGGTACGAAGCCTTTGAAATCATTGTTCTCATCCCGCTTGTCCTTAAATAAGGTCGTGAGAACCTATCAAAATAGACTTGTGAAGACCTATCAAAAAATTGCTTTCGGGGTTTTAACTTTTGGTATTTTGCTGTACTTGGGTTTGCTGACTTGGGTTGGGGCAGTCTCGAGCCGCAGCACTCCAATTAAAGCCGATGCCGTTATTGTGCTAGGCGCTCAAGCCTATTACCCTGCTGGGCGCTGGAATCCCTGTTTAGTGGCTCGAGTCAAACGCGGTGTGGAATTGGTTCAGGCTGGGTTTGCGCCGCGCCTCGTTTTAAGTGGCGGGGTAGACAAAGAAGATGGAGCAGTCGAAGCCGAAGTGATGCAGGACATCGCGGTTTCTTTTGGACTGCAAAAAGAACAAACCATACTCGAGCCACGCAGTACCAGCACTGCCGAGAATCTGCGTTTTTCAAAATCTCTACTCAGCAGTTCTCGAGTGCTGATTGTTTCAGACCCATTTCATTTGGCTCGGGCGGGCGCATTGGCAACGAAAATCGGTTTTGAACCAACCTTAATCGGTGCGCCCAAAAGTCCTTGTTGGTCTCGGTTTGGGATGCGCTCGAGATTTGCCTTGCGTGAACCCCTCGCCATGATTGAAAACTGGTTGCGTGGCGACTTGTAAATCTATGCGTTTAGAACAAAGAGCTAGGCGCTAATCACTAGCAGCTAGTAGCTGAACACCTGTAGACTCGAGCCATGACTGATTTACGCGGACGCGACTTTTTAAGAAACCTTGACCTGACCCCGCCCGAATACCGAGGTTTGATGGACACGGCTCATGCGCTAAAACGTGGTGAGATGCGTGGACAAAAACCACTCGAGGGCAAGACCCTAGCGATGATTTTTGAAAAACCCAGTCTTCGTACCCGTACCACTTTTGATGTGGCGATGTTTCAACTTGGTGGGCATAGTGTCAACCTGACCAATGCTGAAATTGGACTTGGCACACGAGAACCCGTGCGTGATATTGCCCTCAATCTCGAGCGCTGGGTAGACGGCATCATGGCACGGGTTTTTTTGCATTCGACCTTAGAAGAATTGTCTAAGCACTCCCAAAAACCAGTCATCAACGGTTTATCGGATTATTTACATCCTGTCCAGTTGCTGGCAGATTTTCAGACCATCGAAGAGAATTTTGGTCAAGTTAAGGATTTAGCGGTTACTTATATTGGTGACGGCAACAACATGGCAAATAGTTTTATTGAAATGGCGCTTTTGACGGGTATTAACCTCACCATAGCCACACCACGCGGTTATGAACCCAATGCTGCCGTAATTCTTCATACCCTCGAGCAAGGTGCGAAAGTCAAATTGACCAATGACCCACAAAGCGCAGCCCAGAATGCCAAGGTTCTGTACACCGATGTTTGGGTCAGCATGGGACAAGAACAAGAGGCTTCTGAGCGGCGTAAAATTCGTGATTTTGCTGGTTTTCAAGTCAATCCCGAACTGCTCGAGAAAACCACCTCAGACGCGATTTTTCTGCATTGCTTACCAGCCCATTACGGCGAGGAAGTGGTTGAAGAAGCCACAATGCACCAAAAATCTAGGGTTTTTGACCAAGCCGAAAATCGGCTACATGCCCAAAAAGCCCTGCTGTACCATTTAATGCGCGATTAGTTGCACTATCTTCAATGCGCGATTAGTGGCGCTATTCTGTAAAGCATTTTTAGAAATACAATCGCGTGTAGTCCGTGATGGCTAGTAGCTAACGACTAGAAGCTAGTCGCTGAACGCTCATTAGTCGCCGGGGCTGGCTTGAGGCACAATAATACGGCGGTTATTTTCCTTAAAACCATATTCATAAGCGGCTGGACGAAGTGCCTCGAGAACAAAAGCACCAACCAGTCCAATTAGTAAACCAGCCACAGCAGCTAAGGCGGTAATCATTCCCGGTTTTGGGGCTTCAGCAACAATAGCTTTGGCAGGCACTGCCAAAACTTGCACCTGAAAACCTTGACCTAACAGCGAATCAAAGGCTTTTTGGTTTTGAAGGATGGACCCTAAAGAATTTTGTCTGGCTTGTAGGGCAGCTAAACCCACCTTAATTTGTGAAATCTGCAATGCCAAATTGACCAAGGCTGGATTGCTGGCTCGAGCCAATTGCGGGTCTATTCCCTTAGATTCGAGCGCTGCCGTGTCTTGGGTGTTGTTGGTTATTCCTTTGGTTGAATTCAGCAACGGCTCTAAGCGTTTTAAGTTATCTTGGCTGCTGGACAGGTCAATTTCTAATTGGGCTAAGGTTGACTTTAAGTTTGTACGGACGGTATCACTGATTTGCTTATTAAAGTAATTGATTGCCGCCATTTGAAACCGTTCGGCTCGAGACAAGGCTAATTCTGGATTATCGGCATAAGCATTTAAGGTCAATAGTGATTTTTTGTCGTCATACTTTGCCTTAAAAATGCTTTCCAAGCGCTCTTCTTGTAAGGTTGTGGCTAGGGATTCGTTATTTACCAATTGAATAAATCCCTGAGATAAGCCAACGGCATTTGGCGCGGCTTTGAATTCGGGACGCTCAGCATTGACCGATAAATTCATCACCACCTGACTCGAGAAGGTTTTGGGTAAAACCAAGACTAAAATCAGGGCAACGGCAGTTACAAAAGCAGTTATTCCAAGGATTAAGCGAAGGTGTTTTTTGATGATGAGGTAAACATCACGCAAACTGATTTCATCGTTGACTTCTGGAGACATAAGGTAGCCACAGATTAACAAATCTTTATGTTAATCGCAAACGATTTTTCACATTGAGGGTTTGTTTTAGCTAAATCCAGAGCTGTGTTAGGCTAGGTGCGTGAAATTGCTTGCTTTTGACCTCGATGGAACAATCGTTACCCATGATTATCAGATTCCCGAATCTATCCTAGAAGCGATTCAATTGGCACGGACTGCTGGGCATATTGTCACCGTGATTACAGGACGAGTCCATGCCAGTGCTAAACCCTTTCTCGAGCAATTAAACCTCGAGACCCCAGTCGGAACTGCCCAAGGTGGTTGTGTGACCTACCCAAATGGCGATTTGATGCGCGATTTACGGTTAAGTCATCTCGAGACCCGCAACATCATTGAAAGGTATGCACCACTGGTTGAAGAGTTTTTTGTACCAGTTGAAATGGATGTCTTTGTCAAAAACCCAGAGTCTATGCGTTCTGACGGCAAACCTTACTGGGATTGGGTTCGTAAAGAAGCCCGTTTGGTACAACCTTTTTTTGATCGATTTCCGATAGCCGAACCCGCCAAACTGACCCTACATGGGTCTGGGGTACACCAGCACTTAGCCACCCTGCGCCAAGATTACCCAAACCATACCTTCTACCCGTGGGGAGAGTATTACCTTGAGGTTGCCCCACCCGGGGCGCATAAAGGCGCAGCCTTGGAGATGATTGCGGCACATCTTGGCATTGCCCAAAAAGACACAATTGCCTTTGGCGATGGCAACAACGATTTAACCATGCTTGAATGGGCTGGGCATGGCGTGGCAGTTGGAGAAACCGAAGCCCACCAAAGCGGAATTGCCAATGAAACCATCGCTCCGCCCGAAGAAAACGGTGTAGCAACGTGGATTAGAAATTTCTTAAGGTAAACATGGCAGGACTGATTGAAGGTAAACATGGCGGGACTGATTGAAGGTAAACATGGCAGGACTGATTGAAGGTAAACATGGCAAAACTGATTGACATTGAAGGTATCGGTAAGAATTACGCACTAAGACTCGAGACACTAGGGTTAAAGACCACTACGGCATTACTCAAAAAAGCCGCCCATTTGCGTGGACGTAAAGATTTAGCGCTTGAACTTAAAATCTCCGAGAAGCGCTTACTGGCTTGGGTGAATCGCGCCGATTTAATGCGCGTGCCTCGGGTCGGGACACAATTTTCGGATTTGCTTGAGGCGGCAGGGGTGGACACCGTAAAAGAACTGCGAAACCGAATCCCGCAAAATCTGCATCAAAAACTGCTTGAGGTCAATGCGGCTAAAAACCTAGCGCGACGCGACCCAACCCTAGAAGAAGTCAGTGCATGGGTACAAGCCGCTAAAAAACTTTTGCCTTTGGTGACGCATTCGGCGAAAGGTGAACGAATTCTGGCGCATCAGGCAAGACGGCGTACCAACAACCCCAGCCCTTCTTTTATGACCCCACAACCAGAAAATCTCCCCGTAAAGCCCGAATAGCCGTTTGTGTTACTCGAGGGTCGGGGTCGGTATGGGCTTCAAGTTTTTGATTGTTTGGGGCAAAGCAACCTATGCTCCAAGCGCTGGCTTCACGCACCTCCCAACCAATATCGGTTAAGCCTTGCTCGAGTAACCAAAGGTGCTGCTGGTCACGCAGATTTCCCAGTACCATTGCCGCATTGCGAGCCATGCCTTTACGTCTCGCCCTCGAGAAGGCAGTCTGGGCAAAATGTTTAAGAAACCATGTGCCGGACTCGAGAAAAAAGGGTTCGATATTTGGATAGGCAAATTCTGGGATTGGCTCGAGCAGATTTGAAAAATACCCAGCATGATTTGTCCACGGGCAGATGTCCAAGCAGTCGTCGCAGCCAAACAGATGGTCGCCAAAACGATGCCGCAGTTCGGTAGGCACTGCCCCGCGATGCTCGACGGTGTAATAGGCAATGCAGCGTCTCGAGTCAACTGTGCGGTTGTGCATAATCGCCTCGGTTGGGCATGTAGCCACACAAGCCGTACAAGTTCCACAACGGTCTGGAAAGGGGAGGGCTGCTGGTAGTGGCTCGAGGTCGGTCAGCAGCACCGCCAGTGTGGTCAATGCGCCTAGCTGAGTGCTAATCAGTTGACTAGAGCGTCCTTGCCAACCCAGTCCGGCTCTAGCGGCAAAACCACGTTCTAAAATTGGCGCATGGTCAATACAGGCTTTGGCAGCGATTCCCATGCTTGCTGCAATCTGCTCGAGTTTTTGCAAAACTGGTTTTAAGGTGGTGTGATAATCTTCACTCCAAGCGTACCGTGCCACCCTGCCAACTCGAGTACCGCTGCTTGGTTTTTCTGGCGCGGTATGGTTGTGCGAGACCAATAACACCAAAGCACTTCTGGCAGGTGCAAAGGTTGTGCGGATATCGGCGCGTCTAGCGACACTGCGCTCCAAATAATCCATACCCGCCTGTTGCCCAGCCCCCAGCCACGCCTCAAACCCTTGAATGTCTCGAGACGGAGTGACTGCACTGACCCACGCGGCAGCATCAAACCCAAGGTCAAGGGCGGCTTTTTTCAATTCTTCGGGTTTCACGAAAACATTGTACCGATTTTAATTTGATAACCCCTTGCCCACTCGAGGGCATTTATTTTTGGCTTACCTTCGGGTTGAACTTCTAGGAATTCCAGTGCGCCGTCCAAAGTCGCCACCACCACACCAGACTCAAAACGCAGAATCTCGCCAGCTTTTCCAGACCCACTCGAGAGGCGCATTGAATAGACTTTTAAGAGTTTGCCGTTGAGATAAGTAAATGAACCGGGCCAACCCGCCAACGCCCTGAATTGATTAAAACTCGAGACTGTATTTTTTTGATAATCAATCCGCCCATCTTCTTTCTCGAGCATTCGTGCATGGGTTGCTAAGTCGTGATTTTGCGGCGTAAAAGTTAGCCGCTCGAGATTATTCAACGCCTGTACAATTAAATCCGCTCCCAAAGCCGATAAGCGCGGTGCGAGTTCAAGGCTGGTCTCCAATGCGCCAATCTCGAGTGACCCAAAAAGCGCAATATCGCCCGTGTCCATGCCAACATCGGTTTTCATGATGGTGACACCTGTTTGGGTTTCCCCATTCAGAATTGCCCATTGAATCGGGGCTGCGCCTCGGTACTTGGGCAATAAACTGGTATGGACATTCAAAAACCCGTACTTTGGAATCTCGAGAATAGAAGCAGGTAAAATTTTGCCGTAAGCACAAGTCACAGCAACATCTGCACCACTCGAGCGCAAGACATCTGCAAAAGCCTCGTTCTTACGCAGTTTGTTGGGTTGCTCGAGTTTTAAGCCCAATTCCAACGCCCTAGCTGCCACGGCTGGAGGCGTAAGTTTTAAGCCTCGTCCGGCGGGTTTACTGGGTTGAGTCACAACCAAGACAACTTCAAATTGCGCCCGAATCGCCTCGAGAACAGGCAGGGCAAAAGCTGGAGAACCAAAAAAAGCAACACGGGGTTTCATTATTTTCACCTAAGTACCATTTCTCTTACAGGGAGGGTACAAGACCCTCCCCTACAAGATATTGTTTTTGTAGAGGAGACCCTTCTTGACCATAAACACGCACTTCACGGGCATGGTCGCTTGTGGTCTCCCTGCCACTTCTACCCCTTTTGCTTCAATTCCCTCAAGAACGCCTTGGCATCTTTTTGCATTTGCGCTAAGTCACTGCGGTGTGTCTCGAGAACCGACTTGGGCAGTAAATCAAAATACAAGCGCCCAATCAAATGATCAGATTCGTGTTGCACCACCCGAGCATTGTAATCTTCTAACTCAAGAATTTTGGCTTCTCCATATTCGTTTTGGTAATGCACCCGTACCGCTCTGGCTCGAGCCACCCCATCTTCAAAAATCCCTGGGATACTCAGGCAGCCTTCGATTCCAAGAACGGCGGTTTGTTCAAGCATCTCGAGTTGAGGATTGACCATGATGTGTTCGGATAAAATTTTAGAGGTGCTTTCTTCACCCTCCTCCTCTTCGTCGTCGTACTCTGCCCAAACAAAAATTTGTTGTGAAAGTCCAATTTGCGGCGCGGCTAAACCAACGCCTTTTGCTTCGTGCATCGTCTCGAGCATGTCCGCCATCAGTTGCGGCAATGGCTTAAAATCAGTTACGGGACGGGCTTTGGCACGTAAAATAGGGTCGCCATAAAGTCGAATCGGTAAAACCATAACTCGAGTTTACCAAAAATCTATGTTAGATTCTGCGCCTATGTACGAATTATTATTACTCCTAAAAAGTGGTCGTGAAGTCGTGGTTGGACGGGCAGCCACACAAGAAGAAGCCCAACAACTCGCCGAGGGTGTCTCGAGAATGTACGCCGGGATTAAAGTTGCCACCGAGCAGCACCATGCCTTAATTATGAATTTTGAAGGCGCGGTCTACTGGGTTGTGCCATCAGAAATCGAAGGATTTAGTTTGTATCGCACCGATGACAGCGCCCCACCATTGGTGATGCAGCCACAAGCCCCAGACCCACAAGCCTAAAAAAAATCAGGGCATGAACTTTACACCTGCCAGTGTCGTTGCCGCCTACCGAGAAGGATACTTTCTCATGGACAATGGCGAAGGCTTAAATTGGTACTCGAGCCGAGTTCACGCCCTGATTCCACTCGACGAACGGCTGCATATTCCAACAAGCCTGAAACGAAAACTAAACTCGAGCCATTTTGAGACTCGGATTAACTCGGACTTTGCAGCCGTGGTACGCGGTTGCGCCAACCGACCCGAGACTTGGATTACTCCAGAATTATTGGCGGTTTATCTCGAGTTACACCGCGCTGGGATTGCCCATAGTTTTGAAACATGGGTGGATAACCAACTGGCTGGGGGCGTGCTGGGTTTAGCCATCGGTGCGGCTTTTATTGGCGAGAGTATGTTTACGATTGTTCCAGAATGCGGCAAAGTTGCCTTGGTGCGCTTAGCTCAACACTTGGCAGCAAAAAACTTTTTGCTCTTTGATGCCCAAATTCAAAATCCGCATCTCGAGCGATTTGGGGCATACCTTGTGCCGGAACGAGAATTCAAAAAAATACTCGCCCAAGCGGTGCGGCTCGAGCGAGTATTTGAGCTATGAGTTAGTTTGTGGCTCATAGCCCCTAGTCTCACCGTTGTTCTGATGCGCCACCAACGGCGGGTTTACTCAAGGTCGGTAATTGTGCGGCTGTTATTAAAGTCAATGGGCTTGGGGTACTCGAGGCAGTTGCATTGGGTATGCTTGGTAGGCTCATGGCATTGGGAACAGTAATATTCTTGCGGACTCGAGCATCGTTGGGATTAACCGCCCAGAGTTCACCCCAAGGCACATAAGAACTAAAAGTCGTGTCCCTTGCCACTGTGCCACTGTTGTAACTCACCACGCGGTTAATGCGGACATTCATGCCTCGTTCTGCACCCGATAAGCGTTTGGCACGTCCAAATTTAATTTCTGGGTCTGCCACAAAGCGCGGCGCGGGTGGTTGGCGGACATTGTAAATATAGCCATCTGAAATACTGACTTTACGGTCTGGCTTGCGTCCGAAAAAGTGCATCTCGAGTTTTTGGCTGCGTAGATACCAAGTTACTTGGACAAAAAGTGGTGCGCCAGTATCGTTCTTAAAAATCAGGTTCTTGTACGGCGAAAAGACCGTGGCTTCAAAACCCGGAGGGTCATAATACGAGACGCGGTACGAATGAAAATTGCGTTGCACAATTGGTAAACCAGCATTATAAGCGGCTCGCCAGACGGTGGTGCTGACCTGACAAATTCCGCCGCCGATGTCTTTCTCGAGAATTCCGCCTTTGATGATGTATCCATCCACAAAACCGAGTTCTCTGGAAATACCAACATCACGGTTAAAATTAAAATTTGCACCAGAAGCAATCGTGATGTTATCTATTTGTTTTGCCCCAGCCACAATGTTGGTCATGCGAAAACTCGAGCTACCGCGAAAATAACTTTCGCCGCCACCAAAATGATAACGAATGCCCGCTTTGTGCCAATCTGCCAGATTGCGTTTAGGGTTGCTGCGTTGCACCACAATCCGAGCGCTTGGTTTGTTGTACTTAAGCGCCTCGAGGACAAAGGCACGGCTTTGTTTTGTATCCACTGTCCAAGCGCTTTGTTGGCTGGCAATCCAAGTCTTGCTGCTTTTTTCAAAGAACCAGATGGCATCGGCAGAATTTCTAGCTAAGCCACGCCAAATGTTTTGGATGGCTGTCTCGAGTCCAACCGATGGCTTTTGGTTTTTACGGCTTAAGGTCACGCTTTTATTGGGCAACTTAAAGGAGCGCATAATTAAGACATTACGAAGCTCGCCACCCCGAATTTCGGCTTCGGTGGTCTCTAAACGCAACTCGAGCGGCAAGACTGCCACTGGTTTAGGCGCGGGTTTAACTGCCACGGGCTTGGCTGGTGGTTTAGTCACTGGCTTAGGGGTTGGAACAGGCTTAAGCGGTTGGGCTGGGGCAGTTGGTTGTTGGGTCGGTGGGGCGGGTTGGGTTGGGTTGGCTGGGGCTGGAACTGGGGCTGGTAAACTTGGTTCTGGTGTGGGTGGTTCTGGTGGCACAACAGGGTCTGGGACGGGTTGCGTTGGGGCGGGAGGCACGGGCGGGTCGGTTGGGGCGACTTGGGCAGCCGCTACCGCCAACACCACGACAAGCAAGATTGCAATCAAGGCTTTCATAACTGGCTAGTTTACCCTATAAACTAAGTGAATATGTCTCCTGATTATCAAGGACAACCATGAAACGCGCCCCTCGAATTTTAGGCATGATGAGCGGCACGAGCGCCGATGGTGTGGATTGCGTCCTGCTCGAGCTTCCTAAATTCCCAGCCCTAGGCTTGGGTGGTCAAGCCCCAAGTCTCGAGTCGTCTTTGCCTCGGGCTAAGGTCAGTGAACACCAATACACTCCGTATCCAGATGATTTGCGCCTGTGGGTACTTGAAGCCATGCAGGATAAAATCGGAGTCTCGAGTTTAACGCAATTATCTTTTGCGCTGGGCGAATTTTATGCCCACGCAGCCAAAGACCTTGCTCGAGATGCTGACCTGATTGCCAGTCACGGACAGACTGTTTATCATATCCCACGTTTGGATTCAGCACGGAATTGGACGGTTCGCAGTACCTTACAAATTGGCGACCCTGCTTTTATGGCACTTGAGACTGGCAAACCAGTAATTTCAGATTTTCGTAGTGCCGACCTTGTGGCTGGAGGGCAAGGCGCACCGCTTGTGCCATTTGCAGATCGCATTTTTTTTGCCGAAGCTGGCGTAAATCGGGCGGTTCATAATCTGGGTGGGATTTCTAATTTGACCTATCTGCCGGGACTAGATGCCAATGGTGTGCTGGCATTTGACACTGGACCCGCCAATTGCCTGATAGACGAAACCATGAACCGTCTCGGGCAACGCTTTGATGAAGGTGGAAAAATTGCGGCTTCGGGCAAACTTGAGCCGCGCTTACTGGAACTCTGGCAACAAGACCCGTACTTAGAATTAACCCCGCCCAAAAGCACTGGGCGCGAATACTGGACACTCGAGAAACTGCCGAGTGTTTTTGAACTTTCCCCAAAGGATATTGTGGCGAATGTGACCACTTTAACCGCTTTTATAATCGCCGACCAATACCAACGCTTTGTGATTCCACACGGCTTAGACGAGATTTTAGTGGCAGGTGGCGGAACTGCCAACACTGTTTTGATGGAGCAAATCACCTCGAGCTTAAACGTACCAGTCTTAAAACTCGAGGATTCTAAATTTGGGAAGTATGGTTTTACCAGTGTTACGAGGGAAGCTGCCGCCTTTGCACTCTTGGGGTACTACGCCTTTCACGGTTGGCAGAACACCCTGCCGCAGACCACAGGTGCGTCTCGAGCCGTGATTGCTGGGCGATTAACTAAACCGTGATGCAATTACTGGCACACCATTTTTTGGGCGCATGGTCAAGCTGGCATAAATTTCGACCTTGTAATTTTTGGCTTTTTGAAAATCAATTCTCGAGAGTACGGTGGAGAGTAAAATCATGCCTTCCATCTCGGCAAACATATTGCCAATACAGACCCTTGGTCCCGCGCTAAACGGAAAGTACGCATAGTCAGGCAAACTTTTTTCATACCCTTCAACCCAGCGTTCGGGCTTAAAACTATCGGGGTCGTCAAAATATTTGGGGCTGCGTTGGGTCACGTACTGCGACAAAATAATGTTCTGCCCCTTGGGGATAAAATACTCGCCCAATTGCACATCCTCAAGGGCAGTACGTCCAATGCTCCATGCCGTCGGGTAGAGCCGTAGGGTTTCTTGCCAGATTTGTTTAATCAGTGGCAACTTGGCAATGTCCTCGAGTCGGCAACCTTCTGCCCCTAAAACCGAACGGGCTTCTGCACAAGCCGCTTTTAGAACCGTCGGATGCTCGAGTAACAAATGCACCGCCCAAGAAAGTGCATTGGCGGTTGTTTCATGTCCAGCCAAAAGCAGCGTCAGGGCTTCGTCACGCAGTTGTTCGTCGTTCATTTGGCTGCCATCTTCGTCCCTTGCCGCCACCAACATGGCTAATAAACTGTACTCAGAAGGGTTAGCGCGTTCCTTGGCAATCATCTCGAGGGTAATGCTGTCCAGTTCGGCAATCGCGGCTTTTAAGCGTTTATGTCCGGGCAATGGAATACTGAGCGGTAAGGGAATCGGTTGTCCCATTTGCGCTCGGTTGGCTTGCAGTGCCTCCTCGAGCGCATGACCGACACGGCTACCTTGTCCAGAAATCTCGGCGTTAAAGAGGGTTTTTGCGACAATTTCTAAGGTTAAAGAATTCCAGAATTCAAAAGCATCCAGTTCGGTTGGAACTTTCTCGAGGGCGCGAAGGGTATAAAGCCGCATGGTTTCGCCATAAGCCCGAATTTTTTCTTTATGAAAGGCGGGTTGTGCCAATCGGCGCTGACGCAACCAAAAATCACCATCGCTCGAGAGTAAACCGTTACCAATCAGGGCTTTTAAGGCGGGGAAACCACGGTAAGGCTTCTTGAATTTTTTATTGTAATCACGCAGCACCAACGCCACCAAATCGGGGCGGGTGACAATCGTCATTTGCCGATTACCAAAGTTCAGATTGACAATTTCACCATGCGACTGACTGACCCGCATTAAGTAACCCGGCGGGTCTTTGGCAAACTCGAGAACATGCCCAACCAAGGGCAGACCTTTAGGCATCGGCGGAATTAAGCGGGTGGTCATACGCGATTATCTCAGATTCTCGAGTGCCAGACCAGTGATTTTTGCATTTTGGCGGGCAAGTGAGCAGTAGCAAAAGCAGGTGGCTCGAGCCGAGGATGGTGATGTTGCCTACTGCTTCAATTCTCGAGTCAGCACAGTCCCACCATTTTTTGGAATCAGAGATAACTGCACCTCAAAGTCCAGTGAATGCGCGTATTCCACAAGGGTCTGTAGTTGCAAGACATCTCCATCGGTTTCCATTTGTGAAACCCGAGCGCGTTTCACACCAGCTAAAGCCCCTGCTTGTTCTCCAGTTAAACCTCGTTCTAACCTTGCTTGTCGTAATAAATCGCCAACTCGAGAAACCAAAACCGCTTTACTTAGTTGACTGCGGACTGAATCAGTTTGTAAGGCAGTCTTGGTTTTTAGGTTTTCTGGATTCCCAATAATTTGCATATGGGTTGTTTCTTCGAGAAAGGCTTTGGTTTGAGCCTCCAGTTCTTGGTTTGTCATAAAATCACCTCGGTTTGACCTTTTGCGTAAAACATAGCGACTTGGGCTGTCCAGTACACCAATTGCCGACTTGCAGCATCCTCTTTTTTGCATTCAAAGCGACCCAGTGCAAAAGCGTCTTCGGCAACCCGAAAGAAGTAAACTCGAGAACCGCCATCATCAGTTCGAGATTTTAATTCCATAACCGCACCCTCAAGGGGTTTAATAAATCTGCAATTTGTGCCGTGAAGTTGTAAGTCTTCTATCATGACAATGGCTTTATCCACACAATCTTGCTTACCTACCAAAGCCGTTTCCAGTAAATCCTCGAGTAAAGCGGGATGGTTTCTTGGTGTTTTGAGCGGGTGCTGGGTGAGAAAAGTACGAAATGGCTTCACTTGTTTAGCTTAGACGAAACAAAATTTTGAGTCAAGCAGTTTGAGAGAATCCACACCTTGCTAAAAATGGTGGGATTTATTCTTAGCTCGAGAAAACTGCCTCGAGCCGCAGCAAAAAGCGAACAGCTTTTGACTGCCTTCAGCAAGCTACAAGCAAACCTGAGCTTAAAGCAAGTAACTCGAGCGGGAAAAGAGGCGTGGTAGACAGGGTTTTTATGGAGGTGAGCAAAGCTCGCCCTACCGCTTTACTACCCATCAATTACTACCGCTCGAGATCAAAGACCACATTTACACCCATTCTTGAGTAGAAAAAAGCTGGGCTTTCACCCAGCCTACGCACCTTTTATGCGATTTTTATAAAGGCTTCGTATAAATCAACTTGTCGTCTCCTTCGGCAAAAAAGTTTTTCACCGTTGCCTCTTGCCGAAAACCACAGCGTTCATAGAAATTTCGGGCTGGAGCAAAGTCATCCAGCCCGGAAGTTTCAACAATCAATAACCGCGCCATGCGCTCATGGAGGGCTGCTTCAACTTGTTTCACAAGTGCCGAACCATAGCCTTTACGGTGTTGGTCTTGGCGCGTCCAAAGCATCAGCAAGTTCCAAGTACCACTCGATACTGGTTCAGGAGCGCAGTAAGCCACTCCTACGGGTTGTTCCTCGAAGGCGGTAAACCAGAGGGCTTGGCTGTTTTGAGCGAGATGAGTTTCCAAGGTTGTTTTAACGTGTTCGAGTCCAGCAGCATCAAATTGACCGCTTTGTTCGAGCATGTTGAATAAAGCGGGGGCATCTTCAGCAATAGTTGTTCTAATCATGACCATAATCCTTTGTCAGACTTACCGCCAAACAGTAAGTACAAAGCGGCAAATACATTAACGGGGTTTGCCGCATGGTTATTCGCAAGGAAAAAGACATCGCAGTTTGTGAAACCGATGCGATGCTCGAGCCTGATTGGTTAGCTCGATAACCTTACAGAATGGTCATGACCCTAATTTAACGTTTCTGGAAGGGGAATTCAAGTGGCGCGTAGGTAGGAAACTGCCCACCCACAAAACTGCCCTTAGGCATTCTCGAGTAAATCACTCTGTGCTAACTTGGTTGGCTGGCACAACTACTCAAAAATGTGCCGCCGAGTCTATGGTCTACCAATTGTTGATGCACCGAAAATTCATCACCATTGAGTACATTACACACCATGAATCGTCGTGAATTTCTCGAAGTTGCGGCTTTAGCGGCTGGCTTGGCGGTAGTGTTACCAGCTTACGCTCAAAGCGGACTGGCAAATAACATCGCCCAAGCTGCCAACCGCTTTTTGGCATCGTTACCCAATCAGCAGCGCCAATCAGCAGTTTTTACCTTCTCGAGTAGCGAGCGCACACGCTGGCATTGGACAACCCCTGATGCCGTGCCACGAAACGGTTTGGCACTAGCCGAAATGTCTTCTGAAAGCCGCAGTTTGGCACTGGCACTGCTGCGCTCGAGCCTTTCAGAAATTGGTTACAAGCAAGCTGTGGCGATTATGGCGTTGCAACTCGAGTTGGGCGCAGATGATTTGATGTATTACTTTTCGGTCTTTGGCACAATCGGTACGGGTCTTTGGGGCTGGCGTATCGAAGGGCATCATCTCTCGAGGCATTTTACTCTTCGCGGCGATGTGGTTGGTGTCACTCCATTCTTTTTGGGTTCGTACCCCACCCAAACCGAGAAGAATTTCCGAGCCATGCCAAGGGAAGAAGACGCGGCTCGAGAATTGGTTCGCTCACTGAGTAGCCAACAACGCAGCCAAGCGATTTTTCAAAGCAATAGCTTGACTCAGCACGTTACTCAAAACGCAGTTAAGGTTTCAGCCCTTGCGCCGATTGGGATTACGTGGGAAGCATTGAGTGCTGCACAGCAAAAACTGCTCGAGGAGATTCTGCAAACCTACCTCAAACCCCTGCCACAAGGTATTTACGAGGCACATTGGCAAAAAATTGTTGCTAACCGCACCAGTTTGCGTTTTGCTTGGGCGGGCAGTTTAGAACCGCGCAACCCGCAGTATTACCGCGTTCAAGCCCAGCATTTTCTGCTCGAGTTTGATAATTCACGCAATGGCGGAACACACATTCACAGCGTTTGGCGCGATTTTGCCGCAGATTTCGAGGCAACTGTATGAGGCTTTTTTGGTTACTAGTCTTTCTTTCTGGCGTAGCCTTTGCTGATGTGCGCCAAAACCTGACGGTTGAAGCCCTCTCGAGCCGCAGCTTTGATGGTGGCACAATAAAATCCGAGCGAATCATGGCAAGAACCAACGCATTCACGCGGCATCTGATTTCTTGGGATTCGGATGGCATAAAACAATACGGCTTTGCCAACATCCCGACAGGCAAACAAAAACGAGCCGTGGTGATGGTGCTGCATGGCTATGTCAATCCAGCCAATTACAATGTCACTACCTATACTACGCGCTATGCCGATGCGCTGGCTCGAGCTGGTTATGTGGTGCTGCACCCCAATTACCGTGGGCATCCGCCAAGTCAGGGTAGCGCCGATGGGCTTTTTCGGGTGGGCTACGCGCTTGACGTGCTGTACCTGATGGCTAGTTTACGCCGTCAAGCTGGGCAAAAAGGCATTTTTGTCACTGCCGATGCGACTCGAGTTGGGTTGTGGGGTCATAGCATGGGTGGTGGAGTTACGCACCGTATTTTGGTGGTTCGTCCAAATTGGGCAAAAGCAGCCGTGCTGTATGGCGCAATGAGCAGCAATGAGCGCGAAAATGCCGAGCGGGTCTACACTTTTTATAGCAAACGCACCCGTGGTGAGTTTGAGTACAACACCCCCGAAAAGTGGTTACGCCTGATTTCACCGCATTTTTTCTTGACTCGAGTGACCGCTAAAATCAGTCTGCATCACGGCAGCGCCGACGAATCCGTTCCATATGCGTGGAGCATCAGTTATTGCCAAACCATGAAACGTTTGGGTAAAAATATTTCGTGTTACGGCTACAATGGCGCACCACATTTGTTTGGGCGTGGCTCGAGACCTGACATACTCTTTCAAGCTCGAGTCAAAACGTTCTTTGATGAATCTCTCTAAAGGGATATGTTATGAGTACCAAAGAAAGATTGATTGAGTCCTTAGAAGATGCTTTACAAGTGACCCAAAAACGAATTTTCGAGTTGCGTTTGGTGAATGATGATGATACCGAAGCGAGTTTATACGCCCAGACGCAGATGCTTCGTGCAAAAGCCGATAGTTTGATTGAATTATTAGATACCGAAGCTGAAGTGGCTTAAGTTATTGCCAAGTACCGTCTTGCCCAACAGTCAATCTCAGCTATCACTTGCTGCATGGCAAATCCTGCTTCGGTCAGTTCGTAACTGGTGCGCGGTGGCATGTAACTTTCGATGGTTTTTAGGACAATCCCATTTTTCTCGAGCATTTCTAGGCGCTCTGATAAGGTGCTTGGGTTGCAGTTGCCAATCGCTCGGCGCAGTTCATTAAAGCCTTTGGGGTTCTCGAGCAAGGAACGCACAATGTACAGCACCCATTTTTCTTGCAAAATACCAATGGCTTGCACGGCGGGACATAACCCTGTGCTGTGTTCATTTTGAAGGTTCTCGAGGACAGCAAGTTCTGTCATGAGAATATCATAGCACCTTTGGATGTATTTTAGTTTACACAATGTACCAATATATTTTATATACTGCTCCCAAGTTCGGAGCGCTACGAAAAATCCGAGCATTAAGGAGAAACAATCATGAGCCAAACTTGGAATATAGACCCATCCCACACCAGTCTCGAGTTCGCCGTTCGCCATATGATGATTAGCACCATGCGCGGTAGTTTTAAGGTCAGTGGTGGCGGGGTAGAACTGGACGAACAAGGTAAATTGCTTGGCGTAGAAGCCACCATCGAAACCGCTTCGGTCAATACCAAAGATGCCCAACGTGACGGGCACCTGAATTCTCCAGACTTTTTTGACAGCGCCAACCACCCTAATATCACCTTCAAAAGCACCAATATTACGACCTTGGGTGACAACAACTATAAAGTTGAAGGACACTTAACAATTCGCGGCGAAACCAAAGCTGTGACTTTAGATGTCGAAACCAGCCAGCAAGCCAAAGACCCGTGGGGCAATACCAAAATTGCTGCCTCTGGCACAACCAAAATCAGCCGCAAAGAATGGGGTTTGGTTTGGAACACTGCCCTCGAGACTGGCGGGGTCTTGGTCGGTGACGAAGTGAAAATTACCTTGGATGTCCAAGCCGCCGCACCAGCCGCCTAAACAATAAACCAGATGGCTTGGGCGAGTTCTCGAGCCATCTGTTATTTTAACTTATGAGTATTCACCCAGAAACTCGCATCGGGCATGTTCACCTTAAAGTGGCTGACTTAGACCGCAGCCTAAAATTCTACCGCGACATCCTTGGTTTTGATGTGACCCAACGCCTCGGTGATAGCGCTGCCTTTTTGTCGGCGGGTGGCTACCATCACCATATTGGCTTAAATACTTGGGAGAGCCTTGGCGCTCCGCCACCGCCTCGGCGCAGCACAGGGCTTTACCACACCGCAATTTTGTACCCGAATCGCCAAGAATTGGCAAAAGCCTTAAAGAAGTTGATCGAGCATCACTACCCACTCGAGGGAGCATCTGACCACGGCGTTTCTGAAGCGCTTTACCTGCGTGACCCAGATGGTAATGGCGTGGAACTCTACCGAGACCGCGACCCAGCCGATTACCCTCGAGACCAAGCGGGAAACTTAGCGATGGTCACTCAAGCCCTCGATTTACAGGCGCTTCTTGCCGAGGCTTAAGCCATAAGACCAAAATGACGAGGCAATTCGCTTCGTCATTTTTAATAGGATGAACCCATGAATGAACTTCACCAAGGGATTACACCTCTTATCGTCAAATCTCGAGACCCCACTCATCGCTCTGTGATTATGCTGCACGGGCGCGGCTCGAGTCCTGAAGATATTTTAGGTTTGCGCCCACACTTTGATTTTCCTGACACTCTTTTTATTGCCCCTCGAGCCAGAAATAACACTTGGTATCCGCAGCGTTTTATTCGCCCTGTGTCCGAAAATGAACCTTGGCTGACTTCCGCCCTCGAGACGGTTTCGCAAGCCATCCAACAAACGGGTTTACCACTTGAAAAAATCGTCTTGCTTGGTTTTTCGCAAGGCGCTTGTCTTGCCCTCGAGTATGCCGCAAGGCACGGTGGGCGCTTTGGTGGGGTAATTGCTTTTTCAGGTGGGTTAATTGGCTCGAACACAGAAGTTGGCAAACTGGCTAAGCCTTTACTCGAGACCCCTGTGTTGATTGGTTGTGATGAGGCAGATTTTCATATTGACTTGGCTCGAGTCCAACAAAGCTCTAAAATTCTCACAAGCCTAGGCGCAAATGTGGATACCCGAATTTACAAAGGTTTGGGTCACAGCATCAACAGCGACGAAATCACCGCCGCTCGAAGTATTCTCGAGAATGTTAAGCTGACCACGTGACACGAGCAAAAATAAGTTATTTGGGTGTGGCGGTACTGGTTTTTGTGACCGTGGTCTGGGGGACGACCTTTCCAATTGTTAAAAATGCAGTTGAAAGCCTTTCGCCGGCTGCCTTAACCTCGACTCGTTTTTTGGTGGCGGCTTTGGTACTTTCGCCGTGGTTACGTCTGGCTAACCGTCAACTCTGGATAGATGGCGGTTTAATTGCTCTGGTACTGTTTATTTCCTACATCACACAAATTATTGGACTAACCAGCATCTCGAGTTCAAGGGCGGCTTTTATCACGGGCTTAAATGTGATTCTTGTGCCGCTACTTCTGCCATTTTTGAAGCAACGTGTTCCTTACACGGCTTATATTGCTGGGGCAGTCGCACTTTTTGGGATTGGTTTAATGTCGGTGCAAGGTTTAACCCTGACTTTTTCGGCAGGGGATTTTTGGGTTTTGGGTTGCGCTGTTTCTTACGCGCTCTATATCGTGATGATGGACAGGGTGGTCAGCAAATACCAACCTCTGCCACTGGCGGCGGTTCAAGTGACTGTTGTTGCCATACTTGGCATGATTTGGGCTGCCCCAGAATTGATAAATAAGCCACCGACCACAGCAATTCTCGAGAATTGGCTACCGATTGTGTTTTTAGGCGTGGTTGCCACTGCCATAACCACATTGGCACAATCTTTTGCCCAACGCTTAGTCCCAGCCTTTCAAACGGCTGTGATTTACGCCCTCGAGCCAGTTTTTGCTGCCGTTTTCTCGGTTTGGTGGTTAGGTGACACATTCACCAACTTAGGCTTGGTCGGGGCTGGATGTATTTTAATGGCGATGCTGGTGTCGCAAATTAACCCAGAAACTGCCAAAGTCGAAAGCAACATCCAAGAACATATTTAAGAAAGTATCGTCTCGAGCGCAGTTTGTATCGTCTCGAGTTCGGTAAATATTTGTATATTCGGTTCAGCCTTAAACCAAGTGCCTTGGCGTTTGGCATATTGCCGTGTGGCAAGGTTAATGCGGCGTTCGGTTTCCTCGAGTGAGATTTGTACGGTGTTGCCAGCTTCATCGGTTACACCTAACAAATGATCCAGTGCTTGTTTATAACCTATGGCTTGAAAACTTGTGGCTCGCCGTCCATCTCTTGCAAAAATCGGTAGTAAATCTTGTGTTTCCTCGAGTAAACCAGTTTCAAGCATCCATTTGGTGCGCGTTGCAATCCGCGTCTCGAGCAGGGGCGTTGGTGGAATCAGTGCCATTTTTGCAAACTTAAACTTTGGTGGAATTGGTGCAAATTGCGATGGGGCTTTGCCAGTCCCACGCAGAATTTCAAGCGCTCGTAGCACCCGCCGAGGATTGCGTTGGCTGCGGCTTGCATCTTCAGGGCTAACCGTCCCTAGTTCGGACAGCATTGCATCCAGTCCTTGGGCTTTCAGTTCGGCTTCTAAGCGTTGCATGGCGATTGGGTCAGACATTGGTGTGCTAGGTAAACCCTGCGATAATGCCCGAATATAAAAACCTGTTCCGCCAACCACCAAAGGAATGTTTCCTCGAGCCAGAATGTCGCCGATGGCAGTTTCGGCGGCTCTGACCCAAGCTGCCACAGAAAAATCGGTGTTGGGCGGCAAAATATCAATCAGATGATGCGGCACTGCCTCGCGCTCGAGCAAACTTGGTTTAGCTGTACCAATGTCCAGACTCGTATAAACCATCATCGCATCGGCTGAAATAATCTCGAGTGCAAAGGACTGGGCTAACTCAAGCGACAAAGCCGTTTTGCCACTTGCAGTGACACCACACAGTATGGGAATGTTCATCGGTTTGACTGGAGTGGTGTTCATCGTTTGAACGGATTCCAACCCTTTTTCGGGGCTGGTTTGGCTTCTAGTTTCTCTTCGGTGTACTCGAGTTGTTCTTGTTCCAAACCACGTTGTAAGAACTTTTGAAAATCGGCTCGGTCAGGAGCAATTTCTGGTAGGGGAGACTCAAGATTTTCAAGAATCTCTGGTGTACTCGGGACTGCTGTATTCTCAAGCACACTCGAGACAACAGCAGTTTCTTGAGATTGTTCTATACCAAGTTTTTCTTGCAACAGACGAATTTCGGCTCGTAATGGCTCGAGTTTAGTTTCAATTAAGGCACTGATTTCAGATTCGGTCATGCCAATAGTTTACGACTTATGGAATGGTGATTGTAAAATCTCTTGTTGCAGCACCACGTTTGGCTTTTACCGCCAATTGCTCGCCGCTTTTTGCGGCTGCCACCACCGCGCTGACCTCACTAATCGTTTCCACGGGCAGCCCGGCAATTTCAAGGATTTCATCCCCTGCTTGTAAACCCGCACTATCCGCTAATCCACTGGGCAGAACCGTTTGCAGCACCGCCGATTCGTCTTTGCTCGAGATTCCCAAAACAGGCAGTTGCACCGTTTCGCCACGCAACAGGGTTTCGACTGCGCCACGTACTAACCGTGTCGGAATCGCAAAGCCCACCCCAGCACTCGAGCCAGTTAAAGACAAAATACTCGAGACGACCCCCAGCACTTCGCCTTTGGCATTGAGCAGCGCCCCGCCGCTATTGCCGGGGTTGACTTGGGCATCAAATTGCACCAAGCCCGCCAAAGCCCCTTTTGGGGTTTGTTGCAAGCGCTCGAGTCCAGAGATAATCCCAGCCGTAACACTGCGCGGCGCTCGAGCAAACGGATTACCAATGGCTAAGCAACTCGAGCCAAGCAGTGGATTTTCGGTTGCCCATTCGAGTTTGCTGCTAATTTTTTCGCCGCGCAGCACCGCTAAATCAAATTCATTGACCTTACCAATTAACTTGGCTTCGGTGATTCCAGATTTGTGTTTGACGGTTCGGTTTCGGTTGTCCAAAAAGATTTTTGTGCCACCATCCACCACATGGGCGGCAGTCACATAAACCCCATCGCCAATATGAAATGCCGAACCAGAACCACGCATCTCAGGGTCAGACAGGTCAGCAATATCCGTCCGTACCGAAACCACAGCACTTGCAGTGCGACCCACCACCATCTCGAGTGACTCAGTTGGGTTTGTTACCATTGGTTTTGAACCAAACAAATACCCAGCTATTGCTGCACAGATAATCGCCACCAACCACGGAATGAATTTCATTTTTTCCTGAGTGCCTCGAGCGGTTTAGAATCTCGAGGGTCGGCTTTGTAGAGCAGCGCCAAGTACAAGCCAACCCAACATGATAAGTACCAGAGTCCAAGGTTGGCGGCATACGCCTCGCCAGTCGGAGCGGGAACTTCAATCACTTCATCTACTCGAGTCTCGAGAATTTCACGGGCAATGGCTAAACCTTCGTCCGCACCACCAAGCAGCAGTGCCACCAGTGCATCACCGCTTTCGTGACGTGCTTCAAAACCACTGGCAACAATCTCGAGGACATTGTGAGCCACGGGAATACTTAAGGATTTACCAAGTCTGGATAAGGACACTTGCCACGCCCACGCTTGGGCAGTAAAACCACTCGAGGGAATTAAAATTGCAGTGCGCGTCCATAAACTCCATGCCAGTTGCTTAGCTGGATTTTGCGAAGTTTCGATTTCGGATTTACATTGGTCACGCAGCGTTGCCAGTGTTTGGTCAGCACTTTCGGCAGCCTCGGCATGATTGGTTAAGTGCGCCAAGGCTTGGGCATAGGTGTAGGTGCTAAAGCTATCTGTTGGCACAGGAAAAAAATCGTCACTTGGTTCTTCGTCTGGATTTTCTTCCAAAGCATAGGTCAGTTCATCTTCCGACAAATTGATTTTACTGCCCCTCGGTAGACCCATACGAAAGACCGTCGCACCAGCCGCTTCTGCAATCACACAAGCCGCATCCACTGCCCCAAAATCAAAGCCACCTGCCAGAACAAATTGCGTTCCAGCCCCAGAAGCTGTGGCATCATCAATCAGTATTCTCGAGAATTCAGCCGCTAAAGCCCCTTCGCCAAAACCAATCACGCCAAACGGGGCAGGTAAAGCCCGAGTTGCACCATCATAACTGTGGGGCAGACTTTCAAGGCTTCGCGCTAAGTTCAGCGAATCCAAATCGTATTGTTCAAAAGAATCGAGTGTCATGGATTGAGCATATCGGTTTAGGCAAAAAAGAGGAAGGGAAAAAGACAAGGAGGAAGGATAAAAGAGGAATAGGGTATTGGCTGCTTTCCTCTTTTATCCAAAAGCCCTATTTTATTCGGAACAAAGCACATTTTTCTTTGAGGGTCTGGGCAATGCTGCTGCCAGAACGGTAGACTGCTGTTCCTGTGTAGGCTTTATCCAATGCGCCTTTTAGGTCAAAACTGCAAATAAACGAATCTGTGCCAAGACTCAGTTCCAAGGTCATGCGGTTTTCCGCCGAGTTATAGAACATAAAGGCATCACCTGTGACTGTGCCACGCTTGACAGTCCCTCGAGCTACCCCTGCGGCTAGACGTTGTAGCGAAATATCAAAACTGAGGTTGCCAACTCGAGCCAACCAAGTCTGCCCGACTTCGATTTTGGGCGACCAAACCAGTGCCAAAGCTGCTGCGGGAGGTTTGACATCGGTGGCTGTTCCATTGGTTGGGCTAACCACGGCGGGTGGGGTGACAACTGGCGGCGTGACTACGGTTGGTGTGACTGGTGGGGTAATGGGTGTAACTCCAGTTGGTTGAATCGAAAGCGGTGACACAGGAGAGTTTGTCCAAGTGGCAATACACAACGACTCGAGTCTTTCAAATGGTTTATTCAAGTCTTTTTTATAAGCAGCCCCAATCATCGTCACGTCAAGCGGATTGTTGCTCAAGGAATTCTGCGAAAACTGACACAAATAACCTGTGCCATTGGCGGCACTCAAATACAGATTCGTCACATCATCTTTTTTCACATAATAAAAAAAGACTTGGTAGTTGCTGGTTTTTTCGGTGGTGGCTTTGGCAGTACCTATCGGGTCGCCGTCTTTATCCCGAGCAGAAAGCGCAATATCCCATTGACCGACTGGCTCGAGGGTCAGTGTCCAACGTTGACCAAGGGCTAATTTGGGAGGCCAGCCAATCGGACTGACCACTGGTTTAGGCGTGACTGGTTGGGCAACTGGTGTGGCGGGTTGGGTAGGCTGAGTGGTCTGCGCCAGAACTGCACCCGACAGAACCAAGGCACTCAAAGTTAGAAATAAGGATTTCATCTAAACTGTACTCTGACAAACCCGCATGAGTGGCAAACCCAGCATTTGATGAATGACTCTCATTATTGTAAGAATTTGACACTCACGAATGTAAGGATTTGACTTTCTCGAGAACATCATCAGCATGAAGTGTAAAGTCCCCGGCGTTGGTTTCGACATGCTCCAAGACCACAGTGCCAGCCTTATCAATTAAAAATGTAGCCCGTTTACTGATACCGCGTTCCTCGAGTGCCACGCCGTAAGCCTTGGCAGCCGTTAAGGTCATGTCGGCTAAAAGTGGCACTTCGATACCATATTCTTTTGCCCATGCTTTATGACTCCAGAAACTATCGCGGTTGACTCCAAGAATCGTGGTCTCGAGGTCGGCAAAATCCGATTTCATGGCGCTAAACTCTGGAAGCTGCATACTACAAGTTGGCGAAAAATCCAGTGGATAAAAAATGAGCAGAACATTTTGCTTATCCTTAAATTGCTCCAAAGAAATATCTTCACCAGTATGGGCTTTTAAGTTAAAAGTTGGCGCGGCTTGTCCAAGTAGACTCATGAGTAGAGTTTAACACGCCGATGTCAGGCTTTTATAACAACGGTTTTTTTGGGTCACGCACAGGCAGTGTTAAACGATAGCGCCGTGCTGCTAATCTCGAGAAGAGCGTGGCAGCCGCACTAAACCCTAGCACCCATTCGCTCGGGGCAATTGGCGTTAAAAAGTATACGACCACACAACCCAGTGCGGCGGTACTGGCGTATAACTCGCCGGGTAAGAAAATCCTTGGTACATCCCCCGCTAAAATGTCGCGGATGACCCCACCGCCGACCCCCGAAACCGTACCAATAAAAATTACGCCCAACAGACCAAAACCCAGTTCCATGCCACGTTGCGCCGCCGTTGCCGCAAATAAACTTAAGCCCAGCGCATCCAAGAACTCGAGTTCAGTTTCGCGTTTCTCGAGCCGCCGAAAACCCACAAAACCCAGTAATGCCCCAATGATTGCCGCCCAGAGCAAGCGTTCATCACGAAACCAAGAAGCGGGCAGCAAACCCGTTAAAGTGTCACGCAGAGCGCCACCGCCCACCGCCGTGACGCACCCCAGCACAATCACCCCAAGTAAGTCAAAGCCTTTTCGTACCCCAAGCATTGCGCCAGAAGCTGCAAAAACAATTGTGCCAATTAAAGAAGCAATCTCGAGGGCAGACATCCGCCAATGTTATCGTGTTCTCGAGCTTTGAGGTAGAACCCCAAACTTGATATGCTTTTGCCATGAACATCAAAACCCTGCGCGTACAAAACTTTAAGAACTTTGAAGATAAAACTTTTGAGTTCAGCGAAGGGTTTAATTTAATTATTGGTGATAATGGGACGGGTAAAACGGCGCTGCTCGAGGCTTTAAGCTGTCTTTTTAGTGGTTTTCTATTGAATTCTGAAAACGAAGAAAAAATTATATTTCCAAAAATGCCTTCAATACTTCCAAAAAACTCTTCAATACGAGTAAAGAGTGTATTTCAAGGTGAAACACTAAATCTTGAGTTTCAGTATCCTTGCAAGATTCATTGTTCTCTCGAGTGGAACGATGATCATTTAGAGCAGACTGTTGACGCTCCAAAAAGTGGATTGGTATTTAATGGTGGTGGCTTAAGCGCTCTTGCTATCAAGCTAACTGCCAATGTACGGAACGGTGATTCTATCGTACTTCCAATTATCTCTTTTTATAGTACAGCGCGACTTTGGCTCGAGAAAATAGAAGGTTTAGAAGAATCAAATCAAGTTTCACTTTTTGATGACGAAGTTATAAAACTAAGCTCGAGACTTGACGGCTACAAAAATGCTTTAGATGTTGCTATTAGTAATAAATCTTGGTTGCGTTGGTTTATGCGAATGGAACTTATTTCATTACAAAATAAAAAACCAATGAAGGTATTTGAAGCTGTTAAAAAAGCACTCCAAGCCTGTCTCGAGGGTTGCGATCTACTTTATTTTGATGTTCAAAGAGGCGAACCTATTGCAAGAATTCATGGTAATCCAATGCCGTTTAGCCTTTTATCTGATGGGCAACGCAGTATGTTAGCAATGGTTGCCGATATTGCTTACCGCATGGCGCAACTCAATCCGCATCTGCTCGAGAATGTGACCCTCGAGACCCCAGGTGTGGTCTTAATAGATGAACTTGATTTGCATTTGCATCCAAAATGGCAGCGTAAAGTTGTGGATAATTTGCGAAAAGCCTTCCCAAAAGTGCAATTTTTTGCTACAACTCATTCACCTTTTATTATTCAATCAGTGCGTCTGGGTGAGTTAATTGACCTCAACGAAAATGTTGGTGTAGCCGAATACCAAGATAAAAGCATCGAAGATATTGCCGAGCAGGTACAGGGTGTATATATGCCGCAGCGTTCGCAACGTGAACTCGAGATGTTAGCCGCCGCAAAAGAGTATTACCGAGTTCTCGAGCAAACAAAAGACGCAAAAGATTTAGAACTGAAAACCCTCAAAGAACGTCTTGACACACTCTCAGAACCTTATGCTGAAGACATTGCTTATATTGCTTTTCTTGAGGCTAAACGCTTATCAGCTTTGAAGGAACGAGCTTAGATGCGACCTGTGGAACGCGGCGAAAACACAAAGGTTTTTGCAGAGTATCAAGAAGCAAAGCGTGACTTAATAGACCGTTTGGGAGCATATTGTTCTTACTGTGAACGTCCAATGTCTGGTGGTTTGGCAGTTGAACATATTTTACCAAAAGGCGATGCAGAGTATTTTAGTCTTGAGTTGGTTTGGGGAAACTTTTTACTTTCTTGTATCAACTGTAATTCCCATAAAAAAGGTATTGCAAAAACCGTACTGGACGAGTATTTTTGGGTACATTTAGACAATACGTTTATGGTCTTGGAGTATCTTTCTGGTGGACGAGTGGCTATCAATCCAAATTTGGATGATACTCAAAAGAAAAAAGCTGCTAGAACCATTGCCATGTTTAAGCTCGACCTCTGCCCACCTGAAGACCTCGAGACTCGAGACCCAAAGGCGCGAGACCTACGTTGGCTCAACCGCAAAAATGTCTGGGAGGTTGCCCAAGAAGAACGGCAAGAATTGGTACAGGAAAATACAGCCTCGCGTAGAAATGCAACAGCCAAAATTGCCGTATCACGCGGTTTTTGGTCTGTCTGGATGACTGTCTTCAAAGATGACCCTGATATGCTTGAGCGTTTTATCAAGGCTTTCCCTGGTACTGCCAATTGCTTTGACCCAATTACGTTCCAACCCACTGCCCGAGTTGCTGGCGCGATTTAATTGCTCGAGTAGCGCCATACCGCTTCTCTCAGGTATGCTCTAACAAACGTTCGCTTAAGGAGATTTGCCCATGCCCATATCCCGTTTCTATGATGTCAAACGCGACGCTGCTGGTCAGCGCTTTCTCGAGGTCAATGTGACTGGCTTTACGCTTTTGCGCTTACCACTGATGAATAAGAGTACGGCTTTTACGCTCGAGGAACGTCGGCTTTTGGGAATTGAAGGCTTGCTCCCACCGCATGTAAACACGATAGAAGAACAAAAAACAAGGGCGTATGAGCGAGTTAAAGCCTACGGCGAACCCATCGAAAAACACATCTACTTGCGTAATCTTCAAGACCGTAACGAAGTGCTTTTTTACGCGCTGCTCGAGGATCACATCGAAGAGATGCTGCCTTTGCTCTACACCCCAACAGTCGGCGACGCGGTGAAGCTCTTTAGTCATATTTACCGTTTTCCACGCGGTTATAGTGTTTCTACCGACACAATTAGCCGTTGTGCTGACAGTTTAGGTAATGTCCCACTCGAGGATGTGCGAATGATTGTGGCGACCGACTCGAGTGCCATACTTGGAATTGGCGACCAAGGCTTTGGCGGCATGGCAATCAGTATTGGTAAACTCAGTCTATACACAGGTGCGGGTGGTGTCGCCCCCGATAAAACCTTGCCAGTCGGTTTAGATGTAGGTACAGACCGCCAGAGTTTACTTGATGACCCGTTGTACCTTGGTGTGCGCCACAAGCGTTTAACGGGCGAAGCCTATGATGCTTTTATAGACCAATTTGTGCGTGATGTTTCGGCGCGTTACCCAAAAGCGATTATTCAATGGGAAGATTTTTCTAAGGATACGGCTTTTAAGGTACTCGAGCGCTACCGTAAAATCGTGCCAAGTTTCAACGATGATATTCAAGGGACTGGCGCAGTTACGCTGGCTGGGGTGCTGAATGCTTGTAAAATCAAAAACGAGCGTTTATCTGACCAAACGATTGTGATTCATGGGGCTGGGGCAGGTGGGGCTGGCGTTGCATGGGCATTGATAGAAGGCATGAAACGCGACGGGCTAAGCGATGCCGAAGCCCGCAAAAAAGTGTTGGTCTTAGATTCCAAGGGTTTACTCTTAAACACCCGTAAACTCGAGGAATACAAAATGCCGTTTGCCCATGACCCTGCCGCCCTCGAGACTTGGAACTATGACCGCAGCCGCGCCCCAGACTTACTCGAGACGGTGCAGAATGCCAAAGCCACAGTGTTGCTTGGATTGTCTGGACAAGGTGGTTGTTTTAGCGAAAGTATTATCCGAGCAGTTGCCCAAAATACCGAGCGCCCAATTATTTTTCCACTTTCTAACCCGACCGCCAATACCGAAGTCCTCCCTGCTGATGCCCTGCGTTGGACAGATGGACGTGCCATTGTTGCGACAGGCAGCCCCTTTGCCGATGTTGAATACAACGGTAAAACCTACCCCATCGGTCAAGGCAACAACGCTTTTATTTTCCCCGGGCTTGGTTTTGGCAGCATCCTGGCTAGGGCATCTGAAATTACCGATGGGATGGTACTCGAGGCAGCTTATGCGCTTTGCGAACACACGCCTGAAGATTCTCTTGCCATCGGGCGGGTTTACCCACGAATCCAAGGTCTACGCCAAGCCAGTATTCACGTTGCCGCTCGAGTCATGCAGCGAGCCGTGCAGGACGGGGTGGCAGCCGAATTCAGTCTTTACAAAAAGAGCCTGAGCGAACTCGAGGAATTTGCCCAGACACGGTTTTGGTATCCAAGGTATTTGCCGTTCAAAACAGCCTAAAAATTCTATCTCATCAGGGAAATAAGTCACGATGTAACATGAGCCATGAAAAAAATAGTCTTGACTGCCACGGCAATCCTCTCGAGTTCAATCTTGACCGCTCGAGCTTCGGAAATGAGTATTTATCCTTCATTTGCAGAAATCCGCGAAACTGTGGATTTAATAGGTAGCCAATACACTTGGTCTCCAAATGTTGACCTGAGCCAATTTTTAATCCCTGGCAGTTTAGAACTGATTGACCCTAGCGTCACATCACTCAGTTTACAAACCGCATCGCCTAGTTTACTGACTTTATTTGAAGGCAAAGAAGTCAAAGTTTGGTTTCATGAAACATTTGTGGTTGCCAAAGTGATTAAAGCCGAACTGTACTTATTTCAAATCGAAGGCGAATATATTTTCCTACCCAATGCCGAAGTCTTATTTCCCAACATAGACGGAATTCGTTACGCCCCAACCTATACTTGGCAACGCACTGGGGCAGCCACCAAAGCCACCCTGCAATACGCTACCAGTGCGGTGGCTTGGAACAACACGCGCTATACCCTAAATAGCCAAGATACGGTTAGCACCGACAGCAAAACCTCGAGTTTAACTGCTTGGGCAGAAATCAGTAACCAAAGCGGAGTGGTTTACCAAGCGCCTAAAGCCACACTCTTTGCAGGTGATATTCAACCACAAAATAATCAATTGGAATATCAGCAATCCCAAAACCGCAATATTGCACTGGTGGCAGAACGACCAGTCACCAGTAGTGCAAATCAATCTCGAGTTGCTGCCAGTGGTGAAGTCGGCGGCTTACAGCGTTTTGACTACTTGCAACCCCTGCGCTTAGAAGCACGCAGCAACCTCAGTTTGCCATTTATAAGAAGCAATCTCGAAACACGCCGGATTCTCGAGTACAATAACCAATTTGATACCACTGCCAACTTCAAAGCTGCTTTATTCCGCACCTACCGCTTTGTTGCCCAACAAGGCTTACCCGCAGGAATTTTTACCGTCCGCGAAAACAATCAACTGGTTGGACAAACCGAAATTGCCAACACTGCTAAAGACACGATTGTCAAAATTAATTTAGGCAAGGATTTCGATATTAAAATCAATCGCAGCGCCCAAATTTTACAACGCACTGACAGCCTCGAACGCGCCAAAATAATCTTTACCATCAAAAATACCAAAACTCGAGCCATCAATATCCGAATGGTTGAAACCCTTGACGACAACATCAAACTTGAAGCAAGCGGAGTCAAAGGCTTCAAACGCCTACTCGGTGCGTTCACCCTCGAGTCTGAAATTGGAGTCGGAAAAACCCTGACCCTGACCTTGTTATCTACCGAAAAACGCTAAAGCAAAACTTTTTTCATGTAGACCGTTTCAGTATCTGATTCAGGTGGTTTTTGCCGTCTTGTTTCCACATAACCTAAACCCTGATAAATAGCCAAATTTTTGGTAAACCGTTCATTGGTGTACAACTGCAACTCGAACCGCTCGAGCCTAAGAGCTTCTTGTTCAGCCAAAAGCAACAAGCGTTTACCAAGTCCTAGCCTCTGAAAAGCTGGTTTTACCGCCACATTAACAATCAATAAATGCTGCTCGAGTAATTGCAACTCGAGCAGCGCCGCAAGTTCCTGTTCAGACTCGAGTAACCAAAAGGCATTTGATTTCAGAGCCAGCGCATAATCAACTCGCATTGGTAGAGGCTCACGCCCAATCAAAGGAATGTAAGTCTCATAAGCCTCCCGAGTTAAAGCGGTAATGGCAATTGCATCCGCAGGTACAGCTTGGCGTAAAGTAAAGTTGTTCATTTGATGTCTATTTTAGCATCTTGATGAAACACTAAAAACTTTACTTAGTGCATCGTCGGATAAGGATATAAGCTATACTTGTGAATACCAGAATTTTGTTTGTCAAATTAAGTAAAAAACAGCGTTCTCAACTTTTGCATCTGACTAAAAAAGGTAAAGCACCACCTCGAGTCGTCAGACGAGCGC
>JANNVX010000059.1:0-5564 GCA_031414595.1 Deinococcales bacterium | reverse complement strand
CAAGTTTGAAATGGGGTTGCAAGGCTTGTTGTACAGGTTTATGCTTCATATGGCTACCTTCCTCGTGGTGGAGTGATGTAGCCACTATTCTTACTTTTTATTGTGAGCGACGTTAAGTACCTACTTTTGACCAGTAGTTAGCGCCAGCTATCAACATTGGCTTAATTAGTGCCAAAGAAGTCTGCGAAGCAGCTTTGCTCTACTTGGGCAAAGTACCACTGCCCAGTTTAGAAGGTTTTATCCGTCAAATTCTAGGTTGGCGCGAATTTATGCACCATGTTTACAACGCCTTAATGCCCGATTTACACCAAGCCAATCGCTACGGTTTGACTCGAGACCTACCATCTTTTTATTGGACAGCCGACACAAAAATGCGTTGTGTTCAAAGGGCAGTCCAACAAGTCTGGGATACTGGTCACGCCCATCATATTCAGCGTTTGATGGTGCTGGGTAATTTTGCGCTGTTGGCGGGTGTAAAACCACAAGCCGTCAATAATTGGTTTTTAGAAGGTTTTGTGGATGCCTTTGACTGGGTGGTGACCCCAAATGTGATTGGTATGAGCCAATACGCCGATGCGGGGAGCTTTACCTCCAAGCCCTACATCTCTGGGGCTGGGTACATCAACCGTATGAGCAACCACTGCCAGCATTGCGTTTACAAACCCAAAGAAACCTTGGGTACACAAGCCTGCCCATTTAACAGTCTGTACTGGAATTTTATTGACCAGCACTTAAGCAGCCTAGCCACTAACCCACGTATGAGTATTATGGTTGCCAATTGGAAAAAACGCAGTCAAGCCGACCAAGAAGCCATTACTGAGCAAGCGGCAATGGTTCTAGCGAATTTAGGAGTTGGTACAGATTCTTGACTCTTGGATGATTATTTTCTTGATAATAAATCAATACTGCTGCCGTCATCATTGACTGTTTTGACTGTGCCGATACTTGGAACAAAATAGACATCGGTGGTGGTGCTAGTGCCGTCGGGCTGATAAAAAGTCGAACGAATAATAAAGGCATTAAAACGCCCAGCTTTGACTTTTACCCCACCAGTTCCAATCACTTGGGTCGAAGCCGTGATTTTATACCCACCACCGACATCCGAAGTGCTTTGCCACTGCATCCCAACTTTTAGGGGCGCTTTAGGATACAAAATCAGTGGCGGCTTAAACTGCGTGACTTGCTGTCCGACTTTAGTACCAAAAAAAGCCACACCACTGGCATTAGAAACAATGTAATCCTCTGCCGCTAACTGGTCTTTAACGGTTGTTTGTAAAACCAGCACTTTGGTATTAAAAACAGTGTCCTCACGAGCATATTCTTTGATTTCGCCACTCGAGTAGACCCAACGCATCCCGACCCGAGTCGGATAATAATTATTTTGGGCTTGGCTCGAGACCAACAAAAAACCCAACAGCACAATCAAAGCTCGTTTCATTTGTCTTCTCCTAGTTGTTGCCCGCGCTCGGTGGCAGCCCGTACCGCCTCAATAATCGCTGCCCGAAAAGTATAGCGCTCAATTTCGGCAATACCCGCAATGGTTGTACCGCCCGGACTCGAGACCTCATCTTTAAGGATACTTGGATGTACCCGCCGCAACAGCAACTCGCCTGTGGTAATTAGTAACTTACCCGCCAGTTCAATCGCCAGTTTACGACTTAAGCCCATTCGCACCCCACCATCAGCAAGGGCTTCGGCAAAAATCGCCGCATAAGCAGGACCCGAACCGACCATGCCCGTAAAGGTGTTAAAAAGCGGCTCGGGTAAATCATAGACATCACCCACCGAAGCAAACAAGGCTTGGGCAAACTCGAGATCGCCGCTCTCATTAGCCTCGGGCATTCCAACCACGGCGGTGGCGCTTTTATGAATCGTTGCCCCTAAATTGGGCATGGCACGCACCACCCGTCTCGAGCCGATGCGTTTAGATAAGCTGTTCAGGTTCACACCCGCCATAATGCTGATGTAGCCCGCGTTCGGGTGCGAAATCCATTCAGCTATTTCAGGGAAAACCTTGGGCTGAACACAAATTAAAACCCGTTCAGCACTGCGAAGATCACTTCGAGACATCAATTTTACATTGTGCCGCTCGGCAACCTCGGCGGCTTTACGACCCGAGCCGCCAATCACACCGACCTCACTCTGCTCGAGCAACCTCGAACCAAGCACACCTTCAAGAATCGCCTCGCCCATTTTTCCAACACCCACCACGCCTAGTTTCATTGGGTGCATTATAGCGTCTAAAGCATAAGAACAGTTTCAAACGAAAACAGGACGGACACTTCTTGACCATATACACGCACCTAACGGGCATGGTCGCGGGGTCCGTCCCTACGGTTTATGGGTTATTTCTCGTCGGTTTCGATGCGGTTAAAGCCCTTTGGCGCACCAACTTTATTGGCAATCACTTCCTCGAGGTACTTGACCACATTTTTAAGCGGCACACGATTGAGTACATCTTCTAAAAACGCCGTGACCAACATTTTTTCAGCCACTGGTTTAGAAATGCCCCTCGAGCGCAAGTAAAACAGTTCTTGTTCATCTACTGGGGCAGTGGTGCTGCCGTGGCTGCAACGCACATCGTTGGCGTTAATCTCGAGTTGCGGCACACTGTCCGAACGGGCTTCGTCCGAAAGCAACAAAGTACGGTTTTTCTGGTAGGCATCGGTTTTTTGAGCATTCAATTCGACTTTAATTAGCCCTGAAAACACGCCTCGCGCTTGGTCTGCTAATACGCCCTTAAAGAGTAAATCTGAGTGCGCCCGAGGCATGATGTGATGTTGCAAGGTTTGCTGGTCAAAATGCTGGTCTTTATCAGCAAAGTAAATTGCAAGCATTTCCGAACTCGAGTTGGTCTGTAAAGCACTCTGGACTTCGGTTCTGGATAGACTTGAACCCATTGTTACATAAAGGCTGTTCAGCACCGCATCGGACTCGAGATTTGACTTGATACGCTGGATATGGGTCACACCACGACCCCAGTTTTGAATTGCCACATAACGCAGATTCGCGCCTTTACCCAAGAACAACTCGACCACACCAAAATTGGCACTTTTTAGGTCTGGGCTGTCCTGCTCATCAATGTACGTGACCTTGGCGTTGTCCTCGAGAACCACCAGAGTCCGCGAAGCCACAAAAGCGCCATCCTGCTCGAGATAACGAAAACCACCAAGTGGCAACTCAAGTTCGACATTTTTAGGGACATACAAGAAAAAGCCGTTCTCCCACATGGCAGCGTTAAGCGCCGTGAACTTATCTTCGTCCAAATGCGGGATATGCTCGTAGCGCTCGAGTGCAAGTGCGCTTGGGTCTGGGTACGCCGCGCCAACCACACTGTACAAATACTTCTGCACAAGTTCTGGGTGTTTCTCGAGGGCGGTTTTGAGGTCGGTAAAAATAACGCCCTTTGACTCGAGTTCGGCTGGGACATCCGAATAAATAACGCTATTGCCAGACAGCACAATTCGCCCTGCCGCATCGGTGCTGGACAACCGCTCACGGATTTTTTCTGGCAGTGCCTCGAGACTGCTAATCGGGCTAACAGGATTGGCTGGCACAAAATTCTCGGGCTTGAAGCGCCGCAGGTTGGTGTACTTCCATGCTTCGACGGCAGTTGTAGGCACAGCGCGGTCAGCGTAAATCTCGAGAGCTTTGGCTCGAGCCTCGAGCAGCCACGCGGGTTCGGCACGGCTCGAGATGGCGGAGGGGTTGAAAGGTGATTGGGTGGTTAATTGGGTCATGACTTTACTCCAAGAATTAAATAAACTATTCGCTTAAACGTTTTATGGTTTCAATAACGGCAAAGCCAACCATCAAGGCTTGCTCACGACTAGGGATAGGTGCATTTTCTTTAATATGTACTCCTATTATTCTTTGCTGATTTATTATTTCCCAAATTTTTACTAAAGATGGATCTAAATAAAATCCTGAATCAGTTATTGATTTTATTATTTGACCAATCATAGATTTTTCGTCCAATTTAATGGAATTTCTTTGACAAAAAATCTTTAACTGAAACTCCAAGATTCTTCCCATGAGTGTAAGTGCGGCTCTATAGGCACCAATAGCAAAACACCCTCTTAATTCCGAGAAATCATATTTCATATCTAAATTTTCGAGTTTTTTTGATTCCAAAATCCTATCAATTTCAATAAGAAAATCTTTTCGGGTTTGAATATTTCCCTCTGAATCTTCTGTAAATTTTAATTTTAAGGTATCAGTAAGTTTTGAAAAATATCTTTCCAGTTTTTCCATTTTTATAATATTTAAATTATGGAGCATTGCATAAATTGCCACTGATTCGCTAGAAATCGGTTGGATATATTCTTGCCCATCTACTACTTCTCCTCCAAATGAATACTGGATTCTATGTCTACAGTATAGAAAATAACCCACTGTTTCTTGATGGTAAATATAAAAATGATCGCCAACAGCTAAGTCAAGAGAACTTGAGTTAGGGTCATAATCAAGTAATGATTTCCAAGAAAATACCAATCTTGCAATTTGAATATCATATTTTGCATAACCATAATCTAGAATCATACCTATCCTTTTCCTTGAGTCTTTGCCAGATTCTTTCTATCCTTTTTCTCGAGCTTTTGCTAGGTTCTTTCTATCCAGTTCTCGAGCTTTGGCTGTTTGCTTTATGCAAATTAATTCTTATAGACCTTACTGCGATGCCCTACTGTCACAAGCGTTACAACTTTTTTAACCTCATCCACTTCAAACACAATTCTATAATCCCCAACTCGAGTCCGAAAAGAATTTTCTCCTGTCAATTGAATCACACCTTGCTTAAATGGATTCTCGAGTAGTAACGCAATTTCTCTTAAAATCCTTTGTTGAACTTCAAACGGTAAATCCTCGAGTTCTTTCTTAACGTTTTTCTTGAGGTCTAAAGTGAAACTCATTCTGTGTGACCCAACTGTGCTTTTAATTCCTCGAGCGTAATGCTAATACTTTCTTCATCGCGTCTTTCGAGCATGACTGCTCGATGCCAAGCATCCTCGAGTAGCTTTTCGTATTCTTCTGAAGGGACAAGAATAAAACTCTGTCCTGTTTCATCTATGATTTGTTGATGTGCTGCAATCATTTTCTCACTCCTTTCTTCTATTCTTTTTCTCGACGGTAAGTTTCATCTCTCGTAGGATGGGCTTTGCCCATCAACTTATACCCGACTATCTTCTATCCTTTTTCTCAAGCCTTTGCTAGGTTCTTTCTATCCTTTTTCTCGAGTTTAAGGTCTGGGATTCGCTCAAAGTGCTTAGTATTATCAAGTAAATACATGTTTAATCCCAATTTATTGTGCGGCGATGCGGTCGGTGTTTCATATCCTCGAGCAGTTGTTGGGTTGCTTCTGGGGAAGAGTCTGCGTTGATAAAAGCATCCAGTCGTTTTTCAAATCCAACCACGTCTTCTGGTGTGTGAATTGTCAAGAAGTCGTGGACATGAAGGTCGGTACTTGAGCCTTACACCAGTTTTCCTCGAACTCAGCAGGTGATTTATAGCCAATTGTGGAGTGTAGCCGTTTCCGATTATAGAACACTTCAATCCACTCGAACACC
>JANNVX010000058.1:0-38910 GCA_031414595.1 Deinococcales bacterium | reverse complement strand
GGACGTGTTGCGGAATACGAAGTGGTATTGCTCTGATTGGTTTATGGAGATTGCTTGTGGTTTGCATAACCTTCGCTGTGCTTTTCGCAAACGGGCTTTGCGGAAATCGAGCTAGTTTCTTATTTCCGATAACGTCTAATGCAGAAAATAAGGAAAGTCCTTCAAATACATAATGTTCGGCAATTTCTACGGCTCACAAAACCTCCTCTCGAGCCTCACGCCTAAGCCTTTGCTGTGGCTGCTTGCACTCGCTTTTCGAGGTTGGAATCACCCCCAACGCCCGAGGGCAATTCTGGCAGGGGTCAGTATTGGCAGCTCGAGTGCTGTGTATGGTGACTTGAACGGGCTAAGTGCTTACGCGAGGTCAAGCAGTTATGGGCAAAGGGTTTTTGATTTAGCACAGCGCGAACGCTTAACCCATTACGATATCCCAATTCAAAGCTGGAAACTTGACGCGGCACTGGTCAAACCCCAATGGCTCGAGTATTGGAAAGCTCGAGGGGCGAGTTAGGGTGTAGTTAGGGTGTAAAGCCAAGAAAAAACGAGACGCAAGAATTAAATTCTTGCGTCCTTAACGTGGTGGGCAGGACAGGGATTGAACCTGCGACCAGTCGCTTGTAAGATGCTTCAATTTTGTAAAGTATTGTAAATTTGAATCTGTGACGCGAGATAAACCCACGCCACACCATGACCTCAAAATACTACTCACTGTCTGCCTCGTCAATCTTTGAAGCCTTAATCAGTTCAGACAATGGCACGGCTGCTTTTGTATTGCGCCTTGCTTGGCTCTTGGCATAGACCCGCAAAGTCGTCATACGCGGGTCTTTGTGTCCCATCCGTGCCTGTACATCCTGAATTGGTAGCACCACAGCCGCAAGGGTTGCGTAGGTTTTACGCATGGCATGAGTTCCTTGAGCGCGTAGTCCAGCTTGCTCGAGAAGGTCTCTAAAGACTCGGTTATAAAAATTATTGGCATCTAAAGGTGTGCCAGTAATGGACAAGAACACCAAGCCAAGCGGATTAAAGCCCCGACCCTGGTGTTCTTGCTGGGTCTTGTGCTGGGCAAACAATGCCAGTGTATCCGCGTCTATTCGCATTTCTCGAGCGCTACCAGACTTGGCAGGACGAAACAGTTCTTCGTCATTTTTCTTGCTGTAGAAGCGGTTAATGGTGTGATTGACTTGTAGTACCGAACCGCGAAGATTATCCCAACGTAAAGCACACGCCTCACCAATTCGTAAGCCACAAGTAAAGCAAAGATGGAACAGCAACTCGAGCCGATGACCTTTTAAGAGCCTAATCAGGTTCTCGACTTGTTCAGGCTCGAGCGGTTCAGTCTCATTGACTGGTTTTAGCTTCGGGCGTTTAACAGCAGTCATCGGGTTACGCGGTAGCACCTCGAGATTGACCGCATCCTGTAAGGCACGTTTTAATAAGCCGTATATCTTTTGTTGGGTACTGCTCGACAAGTCACAGATTGAATCCATGAACGAACGCAACATAAGCGGATTCAAAGCACCAAGCCGAACCCCGCCCAATTCGGGCAGGATTCGCTTTAAGTAAGCTCGAGCATTCTTTTTTGTGCTTTGGGTTTGGGCTGTTGTTTCGGAAGTCACAAAATGCTCAAGCCAAACACCAAGCAGCATTTGGGGAGTAGGTAGGATGCCACGCTGTAAAGTTGTAAGACCTGCCACCCTATCGGCTGCAACGCGTCCGTAAATGCTTGAGGGTGAGGAATCAGCAAGGGACAGGGCTTTAGCCTTGGTGCTACCCCTATCTTTGAGAATGCGCCTAGGCATGAGTGCCGCCTATGGCTTTGCACAAAGAAGCCATCACGCGCCGCCCTTCTTCGGGTCTTCCAAGTCAAGCGAGAAAAGAGCGTTTTGAATGGCGCTTTGTGCTTCTCTGGCAACTCGAGGGGGTAGGGCTTTAAGAAGTACAGAAAACAAGGAAGCCGCCGCCATTTGAACAGCGCTGTATGCTTGTATAGTAACGCGCTCTGAAAGGCTATTGCGTTCTAAATCCTCGAGTGTAAGAAAAAACTCAAAGAAAAGCATAAAGGGGCGTAGCCGAGATAACTCTTGTAAACTTAAAGCCGATGAACCAAAAGACTTGTGATTCAATGCTTTTCCTGCTACCTTATTCATAAGTTCATCCCCAAACCCCGCGCCAGCCGCCAAGCATAAAGCGCGGGGTTTTCATTGCGTCTTCACGCATCTTTTTTGTTATAAATTTGAGTACCCCAAAACAGTAATAGGACTGATGCACCCGTTACTATGACTGTTCCTGCTATTGCTCTGAGACGCTGTTCTGTACTGGGTTCGATAATTTGTGAAGGGTTACTTGGGTTAGTAACATAGCTCACACCCAAGATATTCCCTGACGTGACTATTCCCTGTAAAACTCCTAAGCCACCCAGAACGACCATTGTTCCGCCTATCAATTTCATAAATTCACCTATTAGGCTTACTAATTACATCATTCCCCACATATCTTTTCTATCGGGGAAATATGCCATCATGAGGGCTTTACAGCGTTCGTTTTCTTTCATTGCGTATTCTTGCCTCTTCCTCATGTCAGGCATGGTTATAAAGGTGTTCCACAACGTAATTCCAACGACTGAACCAATAACAATTCCAGCTACTAACTTCATAGTTCTCCTAAAAAAATGAGTCCTTGGGCTAACGCTTTCGTTTTCTTATTTGTGTGTTTGGGTCTGCCAGATTTCTTGTTGTTGCTTGGGCTTCTTTGTACACGCCACGCACACCTGCCGCCGCGTCACCACCAGCCGCTCTAACCTGAGCAATAACGAATACACTGACGAAACCCAGTGCAGCCAATGCCCACATACTCGAGGGATTGCTAACCAAGTCTTTGACAAGACTTCCATTATTTGGTGGGTTAGGGGCAGGATTGCCACCACCTTGACCTTGTGGCGTGTTGGGAGGGGCTGTAGGCTTGTAAATTGTTAAATCAAACCCCAATTGTGCAGCAGTCAGCTTCAAACCAAAAATTGAAGCAAACGCCCCAAAAATCCATTGAAGTGCAAGTAAAGGACTCATAACCACCCTCCTGACATAACTTTTTCATTACTTACCAATGCAATACTTGGAGTAGGTAAAGTTTGAGATTTATTTTTTTGAACTTCTAACAGTGCTTTACGTTGTAAGAAGTAGGACACCGAAGCCACCGCCACAAACGCAAATACAAGACCAATAACGACACCATCAACAACGCCAATTTGTTGACCTTCGCTATAACCAGCATGATTTGCTTTTTCAAGTGCTGTAGTCATGATTTTAACGTCCTGACTCATAAGCCGAGAAACCCACGCCGTTTAGGTGGTGTCTGGGTTTCTATAGCGTCTTGCAATTCAGGGGCTTCTGTATCCTCGAGTTCGCCTATTTGTGTTTGAGTCTTGAAATTTTCTAGGGCTTTCTCCATATCACCATGCCCTTTAACCCTACGAAATGCTTCCGTAATTACATCAATAGTTGATTGTGGTTGCATTGCGTTTACATCGCCTTGAATGACTCGTGTGTGCTGCTCGAGATGGTCAGCCAGACCTAAACCTAAACCACCTAGAATGGTTTCTATTTTGTCCATCTTTTTAGTATTTGAAATAACCATTTCTTTGCTGACCGCGGCAGCCTCTTCCAACAACTCCATGCGCTGTTCACTGAGAATATCGTCTTGCCCTTTGGAATAGGCTTTCTCGAGTAAACCCATAATGTCACCAGCGTTCAGATTGTTATTTACTCGCGGTAATGTCTGGACTTGTTTAGAGTCCTCGATTGAGACCATGACAGAAGATGGATAAGTATTCACGTTTTGGTTTACCGAGTCAGCTTGATTCGGCTGTACCTCGCCCATGTTCACGAAATACTCAAGAGCCGCGCCTATGGTTACGCCTTTCTCTTGAGATAGCTTGACCGCTTTTTCATACGCGGCTAACGGTACTTTGACAAGTTTTGTACTCATATACAGTTCTCCTATTGCAAGCAAAAAGATAGGTAAACCACCTTTTTGCGATAGTAAACTAATTTTGAAAAAAAGTCAATAACATAGGTTTTCAAATGCTAAATTATCATGACTAGCCTTTAGGAATGTAGAATGAGATTATGGGCGATTTGTCGAACCAAATAAGTAAGGGGGGAAGACCTCGCATAGCGTCTGGATCAAAGAGTTTTACCGTTAAAATCCCTACAGCAATAAAGTTGAGGTTAGATTTAATGGCAAAATTAGCAGAAATTTCTATTGCTTTGATTGTTCGTAAATCACTTGAAGAATGGCTAAATTTTCACCCAGAGTTAAACCAAACGATTGACCCACCAGAAAAGATATGGCAAGACTTCAGCGAAAAAGTGACGCTTGTATGTTTCGTAAATAAAAAATACGAATTGTGGAAGTTTAATACTTTGGATGGCTCTAAAATAGAAAAGTCAAATTTGACTTTTACCATAAGCCCAAGCCTCAAAGAACGACTAAGAACCGTTTCTAAGAAGTCTAAAAAGACTCAATCTGAAATAATTTCAGATGCCCTTGATTTGTGGCTAATTAAATTTAACAAATACGAGAACAGCACTGATTTAGCCATAAGTCTTGGAGCTTGGATAGTTATGAAAGCTAAAGAGGTTGATTCACAAATTTTGAAAAGTTTTCAATATGAAGCCTTGGCACACAAAAATACTACCGCACCCTTCTAAGCATTTCGCATAAAATCATAACTTGTGCTGCTGTACCTTCACCAATATAAGGCGAGTAAAGCAAATCCCTGACTTTCTTCTTGTCAAGCTCCAATAACTCACGAATACCTGAAACATTCTCGAGCAAAACCGCCGTCGAATCAGTACCAAAGAAATGTTCGAGTATATTGAGCATCCGTTAGGGTTTCTATATCAAGTGGGTGCTTTTTCGCATTAAGGCTACGCCACGTTTGAACTGACCTAGCTACCGAAGTTTTCATAGTTTCCTACCTTTTTTATAGGTGTAGCACTGGTAAATTATAAGGGTTTATTACCGAGTACCACGTAGTATATTAAGTTTACCGTAAACTCAAGTTACAGTTAGGGTAAATCAGTTACAGAGTTCGTTGTTACTTACTCACAGTGGCATTTTTTACTTTACATTCTTGGCTAGACTGCTAGAGTCCTAGCCAGCTTTTGGGATAGACACCGGTCGCTATTGTCTCACTTTTTGGTTTTGTTGCTTACGCTTGGGCTGGGTTTGGGGCATTGGCTCGAAAGTCATAAAAGCCTATTTTTGGATCAAAGTTGTATGTCTCAAAATTTAGGCTATAGGCAATCTGACACGCCTGAAACGGTGTAATCATTGGCACGATTGACAGACTATTCCACCACTTATCAACCGTGCCTTGCTCTGAGTCAAGCAAACCACGGCTTGCACTCCACGGACGCACCCGACGACCCCACCAAGACGCATCAGCAATGTTTCTCGAGTTGGGGTCTTGTTGCTGTTGTTCTTGGGCTTGTTCTCGAGCCGCTTGTATTTCGGCTTTCACCTGTTCTAAGAGTTCTTCTTGATACACCGCGCTTTCTATCCTGCCTTCTGCTTTGGCTCGTTTGATGTCTGCAATCAGGGCAGCAATACGCATTTCATCACCAGCGCCGCCGATATTTTGGGCTTCCTGTTCACAGCGCCGTGCTTCGTCCTCGAGTCCTAAACTTCGGGCAGCATCGGCGGCTGTTTGCCACTCGAGCGCCTGTTCTGTGGCAGTCTTAAAGGCTTCTTGGGCTTGGGTTCTGACTTGCTCGAGGGCTTCGGATTGCTTTAAGAGGTACTTAGTCACATAGCGTATGGCGTGTTCTGGGTTTCGCACTGCCCGAATGTCTACCACTGCTCGAGACTGCCCGAGTAAGTTTTTCCACTGGTCAACAATCGCTTTTTGTTGAATGAATGGTGCTGCAATCAGCATCACATGGAAGTGTGGGAAGCCGTTCCCATGAAGTTCTACAGTCCTAAAGAATCTCATGGCAGGGTAGCGTTTGCGCCACCATGTACTCAGGGCATTCCATGCTTTGCACATTTGCTCATAGGCTTGTTTCGGGGTGCGGTCTTGTGGGTCAATGGTTAAGGTCAAAACACTACAGCGCTTGTTTGCGCCCCTGCCTCGAGTCTTGAGGTAAACACGGACACCACCGTTTAACCGTGCTGAGAGTTTGCGGCGTTTGCGTTTGGCGCTGTGAGTTTCGCGCCAAGTGTTGCCAGATGGGGCTATCAGCATTCGGTCTTGTGATGAGACGACCAAAGAACGTTTAATTGGCATGGCACACCACCCAAGCAACGCACAACAGCCCCCAACTCGAGCATAATTGACTCGGACGACTGGACAAGCTGACTCGAGCCGCGCCATCACTAAAAGCAAGGGCAAGAACCCCGACTTGAGACAAAAACACTGTGCTGGGCTTGGTTTGATTTAAGGACAGGGGTATCAAGTAAACAGGGGTGCGTAGTTCTCGGCTCACTTTTCACCACCTACTTTGTACTGTCCTATGCCAAAATCAACACATACAGAAGCTATCCAATCGGCTAAAGGCTCGAGAAGATAGGTTTAGGCTTCGTTTGATACTGTGCCGTCTGGGTTGTGGGTCAGACGACCGCCAAAGTACAAACGATTCAAGTGTAGGAAGTCAGTCAGGCACTCGGGCAACTCTGCCAAGGTTTCAGGCTCGAGAAGTTGAGGGGCTGGGCTTGTTAGGGCTACGGGTTTGGCTGGGGTGTCTTGTGTGTCAGTTTCAGCAAGTAACAGCCGCGCCGCTTCTCGAGGGGCATAGGAACACAAGTCAGTTAAGAATTGATAGGCATTCCAAGACTTGGACAGGGCAAAGTCTGTAAGCACCCACGCGCCATCTTTGAAGCGTTTTAGGGCTGCGTCTGTGGCTCGAGACTCGGAACGCCACAAGGGGCGAACTCGGAAACCACGCTCGAGGGAATTAGGGAAATGCCGCTCGAGGAGTGAGGGCAAGTCCGCCGCTCGAATAGCAGCAGTCAAAGCGCTACCCACAAGCACCGCCAAAACTGCGAAACGTGACCTTGAACACGTTTGGAAAATAAAGAAACGCATTACTACATAAACTGTAAGTAATGCGTCTGTGTGGTGGGCAGGACAGGGATTGAACCTGCGACCAGTCGCTTGTAAGGCGACCGCTCTACCGCTGAGCTACCTGCCCAAAACTCGAGGAAGCCCTCGAGTTATACTAACATATTATTTGACTTCGACAACTGCACCAGCATCTTCGAGTTGCTTTTTGAGCTTGGCTGCGTCATCCTTGTTGATGCCTTCTTTGATGTTGCCACCATTTTCGGTCAATGCCTTGGCTTCGGACAATCCTAAACCAGTAATCGCACGGACTTCTTTAATCACAGCAATTTTCTTGGCTGCGTCAATGCTCTTGAGGATAACATCAAATTCGGTCTTCTCTTCGACAATTTCAGCAGGACCTGCTGCGGCTGGACCTGAAGCAACCATTGCGGTTACGCCCCAAGTTTCTTTGAGGTCATCAATCAATGATTTCAACTCGAGGACAGTTGCGCCGGAAAGTTGTTCTTTAATGCTTGCAATATCTAATGCCATAATTCTCCTACCTTCAGGCGGATACGCCTGGTGCTGTTCAGGCGCTTACGCCTTCGTCTTTTGCGACTTTTGCTTCTAAGATACCAACAAATTCCGAGAGCTTACTCGAGAGTACGCCAACCATTTGGGCGCGTAATTCGTCTTTGCTTGGCATGTTGCTTAGGGCTTCAAGTTTCTTCGCATCGAGCATTTCCCCGTCAAGAACTCCACCTTTGGCTTGTGGAATTCCTTTGTCGTTCTTCTTGGCAAATTCGGCTAGTCTTTTGACGGGTGTAACCGCGTCATCGCCTACCAGTACAAGCGCACTGGGACCATGAAACACATCGCGCATCTCGAAACCACGTTCGGACACAGCCTTGTGAATCAGGGTATTTTTGGCAACCAGAATCGAAGCGCCGATGCTGCGAAGTTCTTTTCGCAGGGCGACAATTTGATTGCTGGGCAGACCTTGGTAATTTACAACATAGAAGCTCGACTGTCCTTCAAGGGCAGCTTTTAGCGAGGCGAGTGTTTCGGTATTTCTAATGTTCGCCACGTTTTTCTCCTTTGTGGTCAAGGCAGCATAAAAAAGCCGCGTTTGACTGTTCTTTTGACTCTAAAACGCGGCATACTTAAGTAATTTAAGGTACGCGCATCTCGGCGGGATCATTAAGCTCGGCAGCCCCCGCTGTCTCCAATGCCCACGGTTTCCCGTGTCTCGAGCAAACTCGAGAATGACTGCTTTTGGGCAGCCGCAGTAACTTAGCAAACAAAATCCGTTTTGTAAAGGGGCAGACAAATCACTAAACAATTTTTGGTTTTTCTGGCACAATGCTGCTTAGTGAATCCAGCCCAGTTACCCCTCAACTCTTGGGTCTCGAGTTTGTACCGCTCCAGACAACGAATCCGCTTCGCATTTGTGGCGGTGGTGATTTTTCTATTTGCCCAAGTGATTTGGTGGATGCTTTTTCAGCAGCAATACATCGAACACAGCATCCAGCAAACTGCCCTGCAATGGCAAAACGAAGCCAAACTTGCTGAATTAGCCCTCGAGTCGGCATTACCCGCCAAGCAAGAAAGATTGCTTAAACAAATGGAGCAACTGAGCCAGCATCTTGATTTAAGCCGTCCTGTTAAAGTTAGGGCTACAGCACTTGAAGCCTTTAAGCAACGACAAACCCGTTATTTGCGGATGTTTGCTTTTGAAGTCCCATTTTTTTTGTTGGTGATGTTGGGCGGCTTACTGATGATTTGGAAATCAATGCAGACCGATTTTGAACTGCGCCGTCGCCAAGAAAATTTTTTGATGGCAGCCACCCATGAATTCCGTACTCCAATTACCAGTTTGCGTTTATTGGTCGAAACTGCCCAGTACCGCGAATTGCCCAGAGATAAACAATTGGATGTGCTGGAGCGTATGAACCGCGAAGTTGAACGCCTCCAAGATGTTTCTGAGCGGGTTTTAGCCACAGCTCGGCTGGAGCAGGGTCTTGGGGTGCAGCAGCTAAAGGTTCAAAATTGGTCAGATGTACTGACCTTATACCTAAAAAAACAAGGTCTGAACCTCGAAAAACGTGGTGTGGTCTTGCACTTAGACATCAGGTCGGATGTACTGGTGGCGCTTGACCCAGCCGCTTTTGAAATTGTACTGGTCAACTTGCTTGAAAATGCGATTAAGTACAGCCCAAATCCAGAAAAACCAATTTTTATCAGGCTCGAGACCAAAGGTAAAAATGCACTGCTGAGTTTTGAAGACCGAGGTATCGGTATTGCGGCTTCGGAAATCCCTCATATTTTTGATCAGTTTTACCGTGTCGGACAAGAAATGACTCGAGTCGCCAAGGGCTTGGGCTTGGGTTTGTATTTGGTGCGCGGGATTGTTGGCTTAATGCACGGTTCGGTCAGGTGTGAGCCTTTGCTTATCGGAACGCGCTTTGTGGTCAGCTTGCCACTGGCAAAACAACCCGAAAGTATGGCAGCACTGGCACGGGTTTAAGATGCAGATATTGGTGGTTGAAGATGAAGTCTCGATAGCCGATTTACTCGAGTTTAATTTAAGCGCCGAGGGTTACACCGTCAGATTAGCTCGAGATGGCAAAGCTGGTTTAGCGGCATGGCTTGGTTTGCGCCCAGATTTAGTAGTGCTGGACGTGATGCTGCCCGAAAAAGATGGTTTTCAGGTCTGCCGTGAAGCTCGAGCCGCCAAACTACAGACCCCCGTCTTATTTTTAACCGCCAAGAACCAAGCCCAAGAGCGAGTCGAAGGCTTTGCGGCAGGAGCAGATGATTACCTGACCAAACCGTTTCATTTACCAGAATTTTTAATGCGGGTGGCGGCAATTTTACGCCGTGCCAATTGGTTGCGCCAAGACTCGAGTCAATACCAATTTTCGGGCATCAGCATTGATTTTTTGGCATTTACGGTCAGTACCTCACGTGGACTCGAGCGCCTAAACGAACGTGAAATGCTGCTCTTAAAACTCTTTACTGAGCGCCCCAATCAGGTCATTAGCCGCAATCAAATTCTTGATTTGGTCTGGGGACAAGATAGCTACCCCAGCAGCCGCACGGTGGACAATTTTGTGGTGCGCCTTCGTAAAATCCTCGAGCCAGTGCCAAGCCAACCACGTTATTTGCACACCATTTGGGGCGTGGGTTATAAGTTCACGCCAATCACTGTATGTTGGAGTTAGATTCCAAATCAATTTATTTGGAATCTAACTCCAACATACAGTACAATGGGTCTATTCTTAGTCTTTTAGGAGCAAATCTTGAAGTTTTACGTTATTGGTGATGTCACCGTAGACCATATGCACTTTTTAGAACGAATTCCCGTGGCAGGTGAAGACATCACCCCTAGTCGCACTGTCTTGCTGCCCGGCGGTGCGGGTGGCACAATGGCATACCATGCTGCCTGCCTTGGGCATAGCGTGACCTTGGCGGCTCGAGTTGGACAAGACCCATTTGCAGATGTGGCACTGGAAAACTTAAAAAAGAGTGGGGTGCAACTCAACGCCCTGCAATTTGATGGCAGCGTCATGACCAGCACCGTCACTATTTTAGTCACCGAAGGTGCAGAACGCACCATGATTAGTGCCAGTGGAGCAAATCGTTATTTAGATGTCGGGCAAATAAATTCAAAACCCCTGACTTCCAGCGATGCAGTGATTATCAGTGCTTACGCCCTGATTACTGGGGCGCAACGCGAATACACCTTAAACGCCATGCAGCAAGCCAAGAAAGCAAACATCCCCGTCTTTATTGACCTTGGCACTGGGGCTGTCAATGCGGCTGGCACAAGTTTACTCGAGATGGTCAAAAGCGCCGATTATTTACTGATGAATCAACTCGAGTTATTTAGGATTACAGGTGAAAACAGTATTTCTGAAGCCTTAGAGAACCTAGAAGCCCTTGGTTTACAAACTGTGGTGATAAAAGTCGGAGCGCTCGGCGCAATTCTTTGGACTCCTAGAGAATCAGAATTGCTCGAGGGCTATGCAGTTGAAAATGTGCTGGACACGACAGGGGCTGGCGATGCCTTCACGGTGGCGTTTGCCCATGCTGTCCTAAGTAATTTTACCTTATCAAGAGCCGTAGCATATGCCAATATCGCAGGGGCAATGGCAGCCCAAGCCATCGGCGCTCAGGGGGCAACCTTAAACCATGCCCAAATTGTTGAACATTTGCTCGAGCGCGAAGCTGAAAAAGCCGCCCGAGTCCTCGCTAAACAAACCCGTTCAGGGAAACGAATCAAACCCAAAGACACCAGTCTGGCGACTCCAATTAAAGTAGTTGCCACAAAAGCTCCAGCACCAGTCCCAAGTAAGCCCCCAGTCCCGACCAAAGTACCCAGCCAAAGTCTCGAGACACCACCTGCCCCGATTGTCGAACCAGAAGAACCGAAAAAACGTGGACGCAAACGCGCCGCCTAAATACTAGTAGCTAAGCACTAGAAGCCAGTAGCTTATCAACGCCGAAACGCCTCGACCCCACCCAATTGTTTAAGTTCAGTCTCGAGTAACGCCACGGTTTTACTCGGACGACTGTTCTTATCGCCCGGTAAGGTCTTAGCGACAATCTCGAGGAGGTCAACAAAACCGTCTTGGTCTGCGTCTTTACGGGCTTTTAAGGTTTGATAAATGGCAAGGCTGACATCCCCTTTGGCTTTGTCAAAATAGGCAATTTGAATGGCAGTGCCAAAAGCATTCCATTTATTACCACCGTACCGACTGATATGACAATAATTGCAAGTTACGGCTGTTTGGACTGCTTGCAGTTTTAATTGTTTAATGGATTGCATTCGGTGGGCAGTCGTGGCACTCGAGACAGAAAACCCAATAGCACTGACACAGACAGTCAGCAACAATCCTGATTTGAAGTTCATGGTCACATTCTAGCAAATCCATACCTTACGGATGCCTGACACGCCGCGCAGTATAGTCCAGACATCCAACCAATTCTATAATTCAAAATGCGTATGTAATGCAAGTTGCCTTGGTGTTAGGCTTGCCAAAACTCGGGAACGCTCAACTCGAGTTGCTGGGGTTTAATGCTCAAAGGTTTTCGTGGACTTGGTTTTTTCTTCATGCAGTACAGGGTGAAATGGACACTCGGTTTAACTTGCGTGTTTTTCTCGGTGGGCATTTCTTTACTTGGACCACCTTTTTTTGTTCGGTTTGTGATTGATGAACTCTACGCGGGTCGAGCCACTTTAGAAACGATTGGCTTAAATGCCTCTTATATTATTCTGACGACGCTGGCTGCCAACATTATTGTGTTTATGCAGCGCCAATACAATGTCGTCTCGAGTTACCGTGTGGCTTACGATGTGCGAAAAGCCATTTTTGATCATTTGACCACCTTAGACCAAACGTACTTTCATGTCACCAAAACAGGGGACTTGATGAGCCGTTTGACTTCGGACTTAAACATGGTTCGTGAAATGCTTGGCTTTGGAATTAACGCTGGTTCGCAGACCTTGTTGCGTTTAATCATGAGTTTGGGCTTGATGATTTGGTTGTCGCCAACGTTAGGTTTTATTGTGCTGGGCGTGTTTCCTTTTATTGCGGGTTTACTGGCAATCATGGTTAGAATCATTGCTAAGCGTTATGTGGCAGTCCAAGAACAGGTCAGTTTAATCAGTGCCAAAGCCCAAGAAAACTTTAGTGGTATTCGTGTGGTTAAAGGTTACGCCATCGAAGACCGCGAAATTGACGAATACAAAGGCATGAACGCCGAGTATAAAAAACGCAGTATGGCATTGGCACTTGCCGAAGCCCCCGAATGGGCAGCCGTGGGCATTTTTATGAACGCCGTGTTTGTGATTGTGCTGCTGGTCGGCTCGAGAGAATTACTCTATCAAGGGGCATTATCTGGCAATGCGGCGGCCAATTTTGCTGGATTAACCCCCGGTAAATTCGTGCAGTTCTTTACTTATTTATTTGAACTGAGTTGGCCGATGTTAGCCATAGGCTGGATGACTAATGTTTTCCAACGTGGCTCGAGTAGTTGGTCGCGTTTACAAGAAATCCTTGATGCCAAAAGCATGATTACCGATGCTCGAGCCGACCCAAGCATTAAAGAAGTGGTAGGCGCAATCGAATTTAAGGATGTCAGTTTTAAGGCAGATGGGCGGGTATTGTTATCAAACATCAACTTAAAAATAGAACAAGGCAAAACCATCGGCATCACTGGGCGCACCGGAAGCGGCAAGACCTTACTGGCACAATTGATTGGGCGCTTGATTGACCCAAGCACCGGCACAGTTTTAATAGATGGTACAGATGCCCGTAACGTGCCAATCCAAGTGCTGCGTGGTGCAATTGGACTTGTGCCACAAGAACCATTTTTGTTCTCCGATAAAATATCTGAAAACATTGCCTTTGGTTTACCCAACAGCACCCAAACAGTCGAACCAAACAACCCCGACTTAGAACGGGTCAAAAATGCTGCCCGAATTGCGGGACTCAGTAAAGATGTACTGGACTTTAAGGAACAGTTCGAGACAATTTTAGGCGAACGTGGCGTAACCCTTTCTGGTGGACAACGCCAACGCACCGCGCTGGCAAGGGCGATTGCCCGAGAACCTGCCATTCTGATTTTAGATGACAGCATGAGCGCTGTGGACACCGAAACCGAAAGCCGAATCTTAAATGAACTCAAAACTGTCTTAGCCAACCGCACCGTGATTTTAATAGGACACCGTGTCTCTACCCTGCGTTTTGCCGACCAAATTGTGGTTCTCGAGCATGGGCGGGTTTTAGAGACTGGCAGCCACGAAAACCTGATTGCCCAAGGTGGCTACTACGCTGAAATGGAGCGCAAACAAAGCCTACAAACCGAACTCGAGGTGGAGAGTAGCTATTAGCTGCTAGTTGTTAGCTACTAGCTAAAACAATACTTAGAGAAAGTCTTGTTATTTATGGAAAGTTATTTATCGGGTATACATTTGCTTGAGACAGTCTCGAGCTAGAAGCTAGAAGCTAGGAGCTAGGAGCTAGGAGCTTAAAATGAGAGAAGAAGACGCTTTCCAAAAACAATTTGATTGGCAATTGACCAAACGAATTTTTGGCTATTTACGCCCCTACATGTGGGTCGCGGCGGGTGCGTTGCTGCTGGCATTTTTGAACAGTGCTACCAACCGGCTTTATCCGTTCTTACAAGCCCAAGTCATAGACCAGTACCTGATTCCCAAAGCTGGCTCGAGTTTTGCGGCTGTTGGCATAGACGAGCGCTGGAATGGAATTGTGACCATCGGAATTATTATTGCTGTGGTGGCAATCATCGAATTTGTGGTGCGCTTTGGCTTTAATTATGTGCTGTCCTACATGGGTCAGAGTGTGCTGTTTGACATTCGTGCCGATTTATTTTCTAAATTGCAACGCTTGCCGCTTGCCTATTTTGACCGTAACCCAGTCGGGCGTTTAATCACTCGGGTGACTTCGGATGTGGACGCAATCAACAGTTTTATCACTGACGGCTTAATGACCTTGGTGCAGAGCGTTTTTGTGATTGGGGCAACTGCAATTTTGATGTTCACCTTAAACAGCAAACTGGCATTGGTTGCTTTTGCTGTTGTACCGATTCTGTTTCTTGCGCTGCGTTTTTTTCAAACCAAATTTCGTAAAAGTTACCGTGAAATCCGCATCAAGCAAGCGATTGTCAACACTGCTCTAAACGAAAACATTACAGGTATGGGAACAGTCCAAATTTTTAACCGCGAGGAACGCCAACGCCGTGATTTTGACAAGCTCAACACCGATTTCCTTAAAGAATTCTTAAAAGCCGTGCGCTGGTTTAGCTTTTTCTTTCCAACCGTTGGCATTATTGGCAATGGCGCACTGGCAGCCGTGATTTGGGTCGGCGGCGGCGATGCGGTGCGAAATGCCGTCAGTATTGGTGTGCTGTACGCTTTTACCCGTTATGTCTTTGATTTTTTCCGCCCTTTAGAAGATTTAAGCAATGTCCTCAACACCTTACAAGCAGCCATGGCAAGTGCCGAACGAATCTTTGGGATATTGGACGAACCCGAAGTCGTGACCGACGCACCAAACGCCAAGAAAATCGTTGGCGGATTCAAAGGCGAAGTGGAGTTCAAGGACGTTTGGTTTAGTTATAAACCCGTGGGTGAAGAAGTCCTCGAGACCGATTGGGTACTGCGCGGTATTAACTTACATGTCAAACCCGGACAGAGCGTTGCCTTAGTTGGCGCAACAGGCGCAGGAAAAACCAGCATCATCAGCCTAGTCTCGAGATTCTACGACATTCAAAAAGGCAGTATTTTGGTGGATGGCACAGATGTCCGTGACATTGTGCAGCGCGACCTCCGTAAACACATTGGGGTAGTGCTGCAAGATGTGTACCTTTTTAGCGGCACGATTGAATCAAACCTGCGAATGAATGACGAAACCATCCCGCTCGAGAAAATCATCCAAGCCTGTAAATACGTTGGTGTTCACGACTTTATCTCGAGCCTAGAAAAAGGGTATAAAACCGAAGTCAAAGAGCGCGGAGCAACCCTTTCGACTGGACAAAAACAATTACTCGCCTTTGCTCGGGCTTTAATTGCCAACCCTGATATTTTACTGGTTTTAGACGAAGCCACTGCCAACATAGACACCGAATCCGAACTGCAAATCCAAGATGCGCTGGCTAAAGTCATGCACGGACGCACCAGTATTATTATTGCCCACCGCTTAAGCACGATTAAAAATTGTGACCGAATTATTGTGATGCGAAAAGGAAAAATTGTTGAAGAAGGCAGCCACGACGAGTTGCTACGGCATAAGGGGTATTACGCCACGCTCTACAATTTGCAATATGCTGACCAAGAACTGGCGGGCGTGTAGGAATTAAAAAGCGCAGCCCATGTAAAGGGCTGCGCTTTTTACCTCTATTTGAAATCTGCACCGAGCTTAAAATCTGTGGCTTTTAAGCCCAATTCTGGAAAATCAGGTACGACATCATCACATAACCAGCGTTCTTGTAAACTTCGAGCCTCGAGACCGGCGGTGCTTTGGACAAACTCGAGCCAATCGGCATTGCTGGCATTAGAAAATTTGTACTTCTCTAAAAAACCACGCAATAATTTCCAAAAAGCCTCATCGCCGATTTTTAAGCGCAGGGCATGAACCGTACTTGCCCCTCGAATATAAACACCAGAATTAAATAAATCATCGCCTTGTTTTAATTTGCCCGGAGGTGTGAGAACATCCCAATTCGGGGCTAAATCACCAACTGAGCGCCCTGTTAAAGCCATGATTTCATATAAATGACGAAGCGGTACAATCACCTGACTAAAAGGAAGCGTCGCAATTGCATCAGCAAATTGGGTTTTGCCAAAACCATCAGCTGGGACTTGCGCCAAAACTGCATCTCGAGCCAAAGTTGGCAGCGAAGCACCAAATAGCAACTCGAGGGCTTTGGCGGTATTCTCCTTACTGAGTTTGCGCTGCCCAAGTTGTGCCTTTAAGGACGTAACCAAGCGGGTTTTTGCGAGGCTTTCTACATAGCGCCCATTGACTGCATTGGGGTAGAAACTGCGGATATTGCCCGCGATGTAATTCTCACCAACGCGATCCTTAAAACGTTCAGCCGTGTACACCCAACCCAAATACTCGGCAAAACCCTCATGGATAAAAATATCCTCATGATTTTTGAAGGTCACTAACGCCCCAAACCACTGATGTGCGAATTCATGCGCCACAACTTCTGTGGTATCAATCAGTCGCTCACCTTGTCCAAAACTGGTCGGCATACTGATTAAACTTTGTGTCTCGAGGGCAAAACCAAGGTCATTATCAGAAGTTAAAACCCCAGCTTCGGCAAACGGATAGGCTGTGAGTTTATCCGAGTAGAACCTAATAATACCATTGGTCTCGGCAATTGCTTGGCGCATTACATCACTCGTACCGGGCGCAAAATAATGCCGCACTCGAGTATTGCCAACCTTTCCAGCCTCCTCGAGTTTCCAATTCCCGACCGCCATCACCACAAAGTATGTGGCAGTCGGTGTACCAATTCGGTATGAACTGCTGGCAGTCCCATCGGTATTTTCAACCCTTCCGATAAATTCGCCGTTGGCAAGTGCTGTATCTTTTTGACTTGAAGTCAAATTCAAACTAAAAGTGGCTTTATCGGTGGGGTGTTCATTGACTGGCGACCACGTAAACATCAAACTTGGTTCTGCCAAAACCGTCAAACCTGCCGGGCTAATCAACCACTGCCCAAAATTACTGGCAGCCCCAAGTTTTGTACCCGGAGCGCCACTGTAGACAATACTGACCTTGAATTTCTCGCCTTTTTTTAAGAACACACTTGGCGAAATGGTCATTTCGGGGTCGGCTTGGGCAAACCTGGCACTCGAGCCATTGACCACCACATTAGAAACAGTCATGCTGCCAAAATCAAGATTAAAAGCACTTAAATCCTGAGTTGCTACAGCTTCCATCGTGGTTGTACCCACCAAAGTTTTTTTATCTGCCGAAAAACGCAAATTGATGTTGTAATCAAGCGCATCATAACCACCATTACCCATAAACGAGTAAATGGGGTCATTCAAACTATCCGAACCCGCACTTTGTGCCAAAACCCCAGAAACGGGAGTCAGCATCACCGCCAAAGCCAACAATAATTTCTTCATCTCGAGTATTTTATGCACAAAAGATGAAGAAAAGAATCCGACTTTGGTTGTAGCCTATCCGCCACCAAGTTGCGACAAAAATTCCTTATTGCTGTCGGTACGGTTTAGGCGCTCCAATCCATGGCTTCGGCGGAGTCCTGCCAGAAATGACTTTTCGCAGCAACCACATTTTGTGCAGCACGACAGTAACCCTCTTTTTGAGGGGGTTTAGGTTTCTTGTAGAGCCGTCTTTTTGCACCCTCAAAGAATAGCGCTAAATCATCAGATTACTCGAGTGAACCGTGTGTAACTGTAGCGGCATGAAATCAGCTTGCTTAACAATACTTGTCACTTGACCAAATAACCGATGCGGCGTGGCATGGTCAACTTTGGCTTTGTAAATTCCGGGTACGGCTGCTTGTTCAAAAGGCAAGAAAATCGCATGGTTGCCTTCGGTGTGACCTTCGGAAAAACTTGGTTCAAAGGCTTGTCCTCGAATTAAGCACTCGACTTCTTTTCCAATTAGACTCGAGTATTTGATTTGCGACCAGTGTTTTTGCCGACTCACAAGTCGGTCTATTCGCTCGGATTTGATTTCTTTTGGCAAGTCCTTAAAGTGCTTATAGCTCGGTGTACCAGGGCGGGCGCTGTAAATGTACATAAAAGCAGCGTCGTACTGGACGGCATCGTACAAGGAAATCGTCTCGAGGAAATCTTCTTCGGTTTCATTTGGAAAACCGACAATGAAATCAGTGGTGATGTACAAATCTGGAATTAAGGAACGCATTTTTTGTATTCGCTCGAGATACCATTCGCGGGTATATTCACGCCCCATGGCTTTAAGGACTTTATTTGAACCGCTTTGAACCGGCAAATGAATGTACTTGCAGACATTTGGAGTTTCGGCAATTGCACGAATAATATTATCGGAAAAATCCATTGGGTGACTGGTGGTAAATTTAATGCGTGGGATGCTACTTTGACCCACTTGACGCAGCAAGTCCCCAAAGTCTGGATACCCCGTTTGGTCTTTGCCATAAGAATTGACATTTTGTCCGAGTAACGTTACCTCGAGCGCCCCTGCTGCCACCAAAGACTCAAGTTCACGCAGAATTAAATCTGGGTGTCTCGAGACTTGAGGACCCCTTGTTTCTGGCACAATGCAGTAGGTACAGTGGTGGTCACAACCACGTTGAATCGTCAGGTGTGCCGAGAGTTTATTTTGTGGGGCTGGTGGCACAAAATCATGAATGTCATCCTTAAAAGCCATGCTCCAAAAGCGCTGGTTACTTTCTAGGGCTGCACCAATATCTAAAAGCGCACCGGGTCCTAGGAGAATATCAACATCAAATTTTTTAGCAATTTCTTGCCCTTCCTCGAGTTGTGCCAAACAACCCATCATCCCAATAATTAAACCGCGTTCCCGTTTGATTCGGCGCAGATTACCAAGCACAGCCCTGACTTTATCCACGGGTTTACCACGCACCGCACAGGTATTCACCAGTACAAAATCGGCTTCGTCAACCGCTTTGACCAGTTCAACACCCAGCGCCACCAGTTGTGATTCAACAACGTGTGTGTCGTATTCATTCATTTGGCAACCATAAGTTATAATGTGGCACGTTGTAGGAATAAAATTCACCCTCTCTTATCGTTGCTCGAGCTAGTCTATCTCGAGCAACTCTGACCAACACATTACACGCCACAACAATTTTCGCCAAGGACGCAAGGGTAAGCGTAGGAAAGTGTAGAAACTGAGCGATAACAGCACTAGGCTGTTTCACAATAAACTGTTGCCAATAATCGCATCATTTTCAACAAAACGCGCTGGGCGCAGTTGGTGCATATTCAGGCTTTGGGTTTTGCTGGTCAGAATTAACTGGCTCATCAGTTGCCCAAAAGCTGGGCTGTGCATTGTGCCATGTCCACTTGAGCCATTGATTAAATAAAAATTTGGGTACTCGGGATGCTGACCAAAAATCGCATGTTTATCTGGACTATTTTCGTACAACCCAGCCCAAGTCCGAGCAATCGCAACATTTTGTAAAACCGGAACTCGAGTATCAGCTTCTTGCTGCATTGGGGCTAACCAAGTCATGTCCGGCTCGAGGTCAAAAAGATGATTGGATGTAACTAAACTTGGACGCAGCAGCAGCACACGCTGTTGACGTACCCGCAAATGAAAACCCGAATCGCAGTAAATACTCATCGGCATGTCTGGGGGTAAAACCTTTGTTTCTATTGTCTCGGCAATTTGGCGTTTTTCTGGGGTGACTGGAATCTCCAGTCCGAGTGTTCCAGCCCATGCACCTGTACAATTGACAATTGCGTCGGCTTCTAGCAGCCCATCGGGTGTGATAACCACAACTTTTTTATCTCGAGTCTCGAGTTTAGCTTTGATACCGTACTTAAATTCTGCGCCGTGCTGCGTGGCAGTTTCCGCAAAACCTCTAAGCATCTCGAGCGGACGAATAAAACCATCCCACGGACAGAATGTTCCGCCGAGTACAGCTTCTAAATTCAGGGCGGGATTAAGTTGGGCAATTTCTATTGGATTGACTGCCCGAGCCACCATTAAACCCGTTTGTTGCTGCACCAGCAAAGCCGCTTCTAAAGACTGTAATTGGGCGGCAGAAGTGGCTAAAAACAAATAACCATGTGGCTCGTAACCCGGATTAACACCTGTCTGGTTCTCAAAATCAAGCAGTAGTTGCCGCGCCAACAAAGATAATTGCACATTGATGCTTGTGCCGTACTGCACGCGGAAACCACCAGTGGCTCGAGCCGCACTGCTGCTGGCAGTTTGGTCAGTGGCAGCTTTCGGGTCTTGTTCTAAAACCAGAACTTTTGCACCTTGTAAAGCCAGAAAATGTGCCACACTCGAGCCGATAATCCCAGCCCCAAGAACGATAATGTTTGCTTTCACAAGATTTATTCTAAGCGATAATGGACATAACTGCTCGAGAAAAAACAGGCAATTTCACCCCAATGGTTTTAGTGTACGTTCATAGACTCCAATATATTTTGGCAGGATTACATCAGGGTGAAATTCCTTAATGGCACGTTCTCTTGTTGCGATTCGCATTTGTGGCAACTGCTCCAGGGCGGTTATAGCAGCCTCAGACATGCCCGCCACATCGCCAATTGGTAGGGTAAAACCAGTTATTCCGTGAAGTACCACTTCGGGTAGTCCACCTGCGTTGCTCGAGATGACGGGTACACCACATGCCATTGCCTCGAGTGCCACCAGCCCAAAGCTCTCTTTACTGGAGGGAAGCAGCAGTAAATCGGCAACACCAAAAATCATTTCGACATTGGGAAAAGAACCAATAAAATGCACATTTTTGGCAATGCCCATGCTTTTGGCTAACTCGAGTGTTGGCAAGCGCTCAGGTCCATCACCAATCATAATCAACCGCGCTTTTTGGTGCTTTAATAAATTGGCAAAAACGCGAATTACATCTTTGGGGCGTTTGATTTCCCTAAAATTACTGGCGTGAACAATTAGGCTTTCGTCGCTTCGAGCAAAACGGCTGCGGTAAGTGCTGTCAGTAATCGGAGCAAAACGTTCTGTATCCACCCAGTTGTACACCACATCTATGTTTTTGTTTGCGCCCATGACCGTATTGGTGTGGTCTGCCAAATAATCCGACACTGCCGTAACCGCATCCGAGGCTTCGATGGCATAACGGGTGGTGCGTAAAAAACTTGGCTCGAGACCAACAAGGGTTACATCTGTGCCGTGTAGCGTGGTCACGACTTTGACCTTGCCGCCCACCATATCCCTTGCCAGCAGCGCACTGGTGGCATGAGGAATCGCATAATGGGCGTGAACCAAATCTATGTTGTGTTCTTCAATCACGCTGACCAAAGTATTGACGGCTGCGAGGCTGGTCAGTGGTTGGTCAAAAAGTGGATAATTGGCATTTTGAATTTCATGGAACATCACTTCGCCGCCCAAGGGTTCAAAATTATTGTCTAAATTCGGTAACTCGAGGTCTGGAAGCCGCATCGCATTTAAGCGAAAAGGTACTTGGGTGGCAATCATATGGACACGGTGTCCCCCAGCCACCAAAGCCAGTGCTAGTTCGGTTGCCACAACTCCAGAGCCACCAGCCGAGGGATGACATAAGACAGCGATATTCATGCGATTAGTGTAACGTTGCTCGAGGGTAAAGCTGGTCGGCGGGACGACTAAATCAAAGAAGATAATCACATTCAAAAAGTATGGGTACTCGAGAAAGTACAAAATCCAAAAATCAATTTGTATTGTTATATACGACTTAAAGCTCAAAAAATTGCAAAGAGCCGTCCTGAGTGTACCACTCAGGACGGCTCTTTTTTTATAGGAAAAATTGGGCGAATACAATACAGAGGTGAGATGATGAAGCAAAATAAAAAGCAAGTCCGCAAACCACAACTCAAAATTCTTGGAAATGCGTTCACTGAAATTCTTAAAGGTGGTCCTGTAGCTGATGGGGATTACGGAAGATACATAAGAATAGAATTCAATCCGTAAGCTATTGTAAATCTGTTAGGGATGCCACAAAATGTGGCATCCGTTTATTATGGTGAAGTATGATCAATCAAGAAAAGAACCGTTCATTAAAACCCAACTCATTTGATCCGAAAATACTCGGTCTTTTGATTTTTTCTGTCATTGGAATGGCGATAGTGGAATCTACCTTTCCACAAGTTTACCGCTTAGTTGTGGATGAAGTATTAGGTAAGAAAAGCCTTGAGCAAATGCCTAAATTTGTCTTTACTTATGTGGGCTTGGTAATACTTTTAATTAGTTTTGCTACCTTGCTTTCATTTGCTCGTTCCACTCTAGCAATGGGAGCTATGAAATCTATTCGTAATCAACTTGTCTTAAAACTTAAAATACATACAGACACAGATATTAATCAGCAATTGAACCCTGAAACATTGCAACTTGCGATGAACGATGCGACCGAGTACAGAATATATTGGCGAATGATACAGGATGCGAGTTTTGGTTTTTTGAAAGCTGTCATTGGATTTGCAATCTTACTTACACAGTCTATATCTTTAACAATTTTTGTTCTGATTTATACGATTTTAGCACTGTGGATTCCTTGGTGGCTCAATAAAAGTGTTGAAAAGTCAAGTAAGGCATATTATGGTGCTTGGGGACAAGTTACAGAGAAATTAGAAAATCTTATTATGGGAGTCGGACAATTTGTACAAATAACAGTTTTTAATCGTCAATCAAAAATTTACGAAGAAAAATTTAATACTGCGATTCAAAAAGCCCAACGTTTAAGTGTTCAAACTACACTGGCTAGTTATAGTTTTGTTTTCTTCAACTTTTTGCTTACACCATTAGGTTTTGTCTTTTTGCTTCCTCAGATTCAAGATGGAACAGTCAGTACAGGTCTAGCAATTGCTTTATCAATGTATGCAAGTCACTTTATTAACGATATAAACACAGTTATAGACGCTTGGTCGCAGCATAGCCAACTTTCAGGTGCATTTGACCGTATCAAAACTTTTTTAGCTCGAGAACCCGAACAACCACCACTACCAGCTTTGCAACTCGAGCCTAAACAGGGGCTAACGGTTCTAACAGGAGCAACAGGCGTTGGTAAGACAACTCTGATGTCAGCCTTATTTAATCATGGTGAACGTAAAAATGTTCGGTATTTACATCAGCGACTCGAGTTTCCAGATTGGACTTTACAAGAAATATTGGACTTACCACAGGTAAAAGCAGAAGTTTCTCAAGAATTACTTGGGCTTCTTAAAGTAACAGATTTGACCTTACCCTTGGCTAAATTGTCGGGTGGCGAAAGACAACTGGTGGCACTGGCTTTAATAGTGGCAGATTCACCACGTTTAGTCTATTTAGATGAAAGTTTTAGCGCTATGAATGATGCTTTAGCCGAAAAAGCTGTTGGCATTATCAAAAAGTATCGACAGAAGCTCAAGACCGTCGTGGTTGCTCACCAGCCACTTGTACAGAGTTTAGCGGATAATGTGGTGATACTGCAACGGGATAGCAATGACCGAGTAACTATTCTCGAGGCAACATGAGCATCATTTGGAAACCACTCGAGAGTGTCAAGGTCAGTGTCAATGCCGCAAATCAGTCTGTTGTCTTCATTCATTTTTCAGGCGATGTAGTGCTACGTGGTGATGATATTATCAATGCTGTTTGGCAAGCACTACCAGCTAATTTTGAACAAATTCTCAAATGCTTTAAAGAAGAATTTGAAGGTACAGATTTAGAACTCGAGCAATCAGTTCGAGAAAGTATTGCTTTGCTGCAACAACATCATTTAATCACTGAGGAATCATGCTGATTTACACAGCTTGGATGTTGCCAAGAGTACGCCGCTCGATTGAACGTGAGGGTATTAATGCAGTTACACATTTTATTGGTGTACCTCGTGGCAAGCTCGAGCCAAAACAAGCTAAATCATTTGTACGACTTGTTAATTTTGTCTGTAGCCTTGCACCTTTTGACTGCACTTGCTTAGTCAGGTCTACACTTCTGGTACATTTATTACGAAAAAATAATATTTGTGGTGTTGTGGTATTTGGCGTGCAACATGAACCTGTTGCGTCCCATGCTTGGGTAGAAGTCAATCAGATACCCATTTCGCAAAGTTTGGAGTCATTAAAGGAATATGATCGAATTGCGGAATTTTAAGCTCCAAGACCAGAGTCAAATTGAACTTCTTGGCAAATTACCTAAAGCATTGGTTGTTCTTGAGCAGTCACTCGAGCTAGGGCTGTTATTGGTTTTCACAAAAGTTGGGTATCGTAAAGCCACCTTAAAATTCTTTGAACAAGCCAAGCAATTTGGTAGTTATTTGCAACTTTTTGAATCACTTGAAGACATGGTTTGTAACTTTGCAGCAATTTTGGTCATGCCCGATAAAATAATTTTAGCTCGAGACATTATGGGTAGTATTCCATTATTTTACTCACGTACTCCAAACAGTTTTGCCATTTCAGTTTCTTTAGAAAATCTTAGGCAACATCTAAACCTCAATGAAATAGACAAACTTTACCTTGAGGTTTTTCTTGCCGCGAATTATGCCAGTAGTCCGCAATGGGAAATCACACCTTGGAAGAATATCGTTCGAGTTCGCCCGAATTATGCCTATTCACTGAATCGAAAAGAAGTTTACGCCGAGAAATTCGCTAAAATCCCCGAAGTTAAAATCAATTCGGATGTTGATACACTTGGAAGACTTCTTGAAACAGAACTGCTTAAAGCATCGCCAGAATCTGATTCGGTAGGTGTTTTATTGAGTGGCGGTTTTGACTCAAGTTTATTGTTAAGCATTGCAAAACTTAAATCAGAACAGCTTTACGCCTTGCATCACGTTGTCAGAAGTGGCGATAGAAATACGGATACCGTTTTTGCCGAGTTTGCCGTCGAATTTGTTGGCGAAAATATACAAATGGATACGATGCCAATATCAGGGTGTTGGGATTATAAAAACTGGGTTCAGTACGCAACAGATTATGATGAACCTAATGTTGCGATTGCTGGTGGTGAACTCGAGACACAACGTGCTTTGCATTTTCAATTCCTTGGTGTGAATAGTCTAATTTGCGGCGTTGGCGGTGATGCTTTTCGGGAAGATTTGTCTTTTCTTGGAGATTTTATTCGTACCAAGAATTATGTGGCATTGATAGCTCAACTATGGCGACTTTCAGAATTTATGCAAATCAATCAGCGTGATTGGCAGATAAACCAAGATTATGACCAAGACTGTCTTCAGCAGGCAACTTACCTTAAATTAAGTAACGAAGCTCAAAGTGCGGTTTTGATTGGCTGGTTGCATGATCAATTACCAAAAACTCGAAGAGATGTTTACAAGCAGCTTTTGTACAGTCATGCTGCGTTTTCACTCGAGCAGTCAGTATTGTGGAAATATGGAATCAGTCAACATTACCCATTTTTAACCAGAAAATCTCTTGAGATTGCGCTTGCAATTCCACCAGCCCTTCACATAGACAATAAGCTGGGCGCTCGAGCATTTTTCAAACGCTGCTTCGCCCACCGTTATCATCCTAAAATGCTAAAGCGCCATGGAAAAGATACGTGGGGTGCGTACCATAGCATTGGTTTCGCTCAAGAATTTCAAGGTTTGAAAGCACTTTTTGAGCAGAGTCATCTTGCCAAGTACGGATTATTGAGTACAAAGGCTTTTTTGGTTACTCTCGAGAATCGTTTTGAACGTGGCGAGCATCTTAATTTTGTAGAGGAACGGGTTGTGGCACTTGAAATTTGGTTACAATCTCGCAAATAGAGAATAGGAATCAAGTCAAAAGCACGTCGGCGGGGCAACCAAAAAGGTTTCTTGACAATTCTTTCATGAGGCTCATCCGACATTCCTGATAGACTACATCTATGAAATGGCTTGTTCTTCCTATTTTGGCGGTGGCTGCCGCTTTGCTTGGTTTGTCGTCTCGAGCCGCCGCGCCAACTAAAATTACCTTCTGGCATTATGTTGGAAGTGAAAGTAGTGCAGCTTTAATAAAAACCTTTGCTAAGGAATTTAATAATTCACAAAATAAATACAGTGTCGAAGTGGCTGAACCGGGCGATTTTAAGGACATTCAAATTAAACTCCAAGCGGCTTTGGCAGCCAAAGGTGATTTGCCCAGTCTGGTGCAGATAGACAATGCTTTTTTTACGCGCTTAGCCCTAGGCAACCAGTTACTTGATGCCACATCCTTGCTCGAGACACTGCCCAAAGGCACAGTCCAAGATTTTAATGACACCATCTGGGAATACGGGCAGGTAAATAATAAGCGTTTTGGTTTGCCTTGGGCTGCCAGTACCTTGATTACTGCCTATAACGCCGATGCGTTTAAGGCAAAGGGTTTAGCTGCGCCGCGTTCATGGGATGATTATATTAAAGCCAGTAATGCCCTAACCAACCGCACCAGCAAAGGCGCAATCTTTTTTGTGGATGGTTGGATTTTTGGTTCGATGGTCTCGAGCCGAGGTGGTAATATTTTAGATAACAACAACAAACCCGATTTTGATTCAACCGCTTCGATGCAAACCCTACAAATGATGTATGACTTAACCCGTGGTGGCAAAGCGATAGTCCGTAATTTTGCCGAAATTAACTTTGCGGTCATAGACTGGGTACGAACCAAAGCCTTTATGGTGACTGTTCCAACCAGTGCTTACCCATTGGTTAAAGATGTCCTACCTTTTCAAATTGGGGCTTCTGCCATGCCGGGACGTACCTTAGCGGGCGAATCACAACTGATTATTCCCAAGGGCAACCCCGAAGCCGAAACCAAAGGCGCATTTGAATTCTGGGCATTTTTGACCCGTACCGAAAATGTGGTGCGTTTTGTCAAAGAATCCTATTACCTGCCAGTGCGCCAAAGTGCGATTAAACCCTTGGGTGATTTTGTGGGCGAACCAATCATGAAAGCTGGGCTAGAAGCCTTAGAAAAAGCCTACAACCCACCACACCTGCTCGAGTACCAAAAATGGCGTGATATTCTCGAAGCCCAAATGGAACGCAGCTTAAAAGGCGGACTTGACCCCAAGACAGCGCTGCTCGAGGCGCAAAGGCTTGCGTTACAAGTGAGGTAAAGAGGCTGCTATGCCCCACTACCAGCCAATTAAAACCAGGCACGGGATTCTGCGGGGGCGTGAAGCACTGGTCTTGCAGCGTCTCGAATATGTGCAGGGGGTGTTGAAACTCGAGGCAAGTTTACATCTCGAGTACACCTCTGAAGGTGGTTTGGGAACAGAACAATGTTTTTTTGAGTTTAGTGGCGTGCGGGTTTGGTCAGTCACGCACTTAGATGATTTTCGCGGCAACTTGAGCAGCAGTTACGATGAGGTGCAGGGCAGTTTGTGGCTCGAGACAGCCGTTCTCGAGCCAACTCGGGTTCGTCAGTATCAAGTGCTGTGCATGTTTGAGGTGCTTGAAGTGCTGTGTGAACGTGCCAGTTTACGCATCAAAAATTAACCGATGAACAATTAGTCTTTTGAACTTTTGAACCGACTTTAGCAAGAGCTTACAAGAATTGTATATGCTAAGCCGCTCTAGTTTTTAGAATTTTTCTTTGTGGGATGGATTGCATTGTTAAAGCTGCACCACTCCTTTGATCGTTAAGAAGTTTTTTTAGGTAATCAAAAGCTGCTAGTCCACGATTTTTTGCACTTGTGGATTCGTACCACTCATTACCACTTTCCACTAGAAATGCGGCGAGCGCAGTATGCCTTAGTGTTGTATGAACTCGCTTCTTGGGTGATAATGGTTTGTCCGAAATTACCATATCCTTTGGCATTACATACTCAAAGATAACACTACTACCTGCCACACCAATAACGGGTAAAGCAAATAAATCGCGGTTAAAGCCTGTGGCTTTTTTTAATTCTTCCCTCGTAAGCATAGCAAAACGATAATTTGGATTTCCTAAAAATGCTTCCAAGGTGTCTAATCGTCGTTTCCTAAGTTTCCAAGAATCAGGAATATCATCATCATATGAATCGCTTCGCAAACCCGTCTTGATGTAATCAACAACTGCATCTCGAGAAACCAAATGTGTAACAATATTATTTTTAATTGTTTCCAAAAATGCACTACATCGCTCTTTACGAGCATCAATAATTTTTTTGACTTTCTCTCGAGCTTCATATGTCGGATATAAGTTTAGGTAGCGAGTTAAGGTACGGTCATACCATTCGTCATACTCTGCGTCTGGAGTGCCAAAAAACCAATTCTCAGGGTATAAAAGTGTGCTAAAGGTTGCTTTTAGCAAAAAACTGCTTCCTTGATGCTTTTCTACTCGAGCAAGCTCATGTTCATATAACACTTGGTCGTGGACTCTTTTGGTTTTAGATTCAATCATTGGCTTACTTGAATCACTTAGCATGGATTCAAGCCCTGCTACAAGCTGACCCACCGCACCACGAAGCAACATCATTTTCTCTTCTGTTGAGATAGGAAAGTCTTCCAACGATATATATAGACCAGTTGGCATATCAGGATTTTGAAGGTTCATAACTAAAAACCCTCGCTCTGAGTGCAAAATAGCATCTAGGGTGCGCTTAGAGGAATTACTAAAAAAAAGCCGCCCTAAGCTAAATTCATCATATGCAAGGGCGTTAAAAAAACAGCGTAAAAAGTGTTGTGAATAAGTACCGGATACAATATCTCTACGCCATAATGTATCCACAGTAACCTTCTTTTCGAGCAATTCACGTATTCTGTTATAGAACCAATCTTGCCCCAACAATGGCGAGCATTCAGCATCAAAAGTAATAACTATTTTTTGGTTAATACCGTGAATAGGAGTCTTTGGAACTTCAAGCAAATGGTTGACACAACTCAAAAGCACTTCTTTGCTTTGCAAAATTCGTATTTGAAGCGCGTAAGTATCTTTGGTTTTATCAAAAACGGGTGGGGAACTTATCGGATTTTGATTAGAGTATTCAAGTAGATTATTTGATTTCTCAAAAAAATCAGTTTTAACGTACCCAAGTAAATTTGGTTTCTCGAGTTGGCTTGAAAATAGAGGTTCAATAAACGGAGCAACCTCTTCACTATAGGCTTGGCGCAACTTTTGCAATATATTCCACGGATTACCTAGACCAGATTGAAGTACACGTCCAATTGCCCCGTTACTAAGCCCCGCACCTTTTTCAATTTTACGGGTACTGCGGGACTTCCTAAGAGCTTCATGTGCAGCCCGCAACGCATTGAGTGCGCCACCTTGAATAACATGGTCACTTTTCACCGAGAAAGTATACACAAAAATTTAGATGTGAATGGTTGGTATGTTGGTATTTCAAATAACTTAACGACTGAATCATTTTGTAGTAAAATAAATTCCGACAATCAAAATATACTACACCCAATATGTCTAGGAGGAGATTTATGTCACAGCCGAACACACCGTATGGGAAAAAGTTCTTTAATGAATTTGAAAAGCAAATCATCGCGGGTATCGTAACGGTTGTCATTGCAACAGTTTTGGCTTTTGGTGGCAACTTATTCATCCCGAATCCAACTCTGAATTTACAGTTTCCACTTGTACAAATATCGTCCCGAGAAATTGTTGCCGAAAAAACTCGAGCTTTTTTGGGCGGAATCTCTGAATTTGCATGGCGTTCAGATTCTAGGTTACAGAATTTTATCCTACAATTTCTTTACTCAAAGAATTGCACTAGCAAATTTCTAGACGCACCTTCTTATATCGAAACAATTTCGGATGTACTAGAAACTAGCAGATTTACTGTTTTGACTTTTTCTTGGGTTGTTGAATCTCAATGTGGGAAAAGTGAAAATACCACATTAAAAACAGTGATTTTTTCAGTTAAACTTTCGGTTGCTTCAAGTAACATAGCAACCATTGTCGCTCTAAGATAAGATAGGAGGTGACCGTGAAAAAAAAGATTGATGTTCGACTTTGGGCAGTGGGTTTTCTGTTCTTCACTGCGGCGGTTTGGTTTCTTCTGAGTCAAGTCAGTGGCGCACCTCACATCATTGTTATTGTGGATACATCAACATCAACATATCCTTTTGGTAACTTGAAGCCAACCGACCCACGTTATGAGTTTCGGAAACTAGCATTTGACGCTTTGGGAAAAATCGAAAATTTTGACTCAAGTACAAATATATCGATTATAAAAATGTGCGATAGAGCATCTCTACTAAATCCCGGTGAACCTATAACAAGGGCAATAAAGATAGAAGTCCGAACAGGGTTTGATACTCGATGTAAAAAAGATGGCACTGCGTTGAGTGAAGCATTATTACTGGCAAATGCTCAGTTTGTAAAATTTAATAGTCGCCGTGTAGGTCTTGTCATTCTTACAGATGGTGTATTTTCGGATGATCCAAGTGATAGTAAAACCGGAAAATCCACTTTCCCTATGACAGCAGAAACCATGCTGCTTGACTCACGAATGAAATGGGTTTTGGTTGGTGGAGTCAAATTTGACCGTATTCAAGATGTTCGTGATAATTTTGGTGAGCGCTTAAATAACCACCCAAAATATGACCAGTTGTATGCTACAACCGTAGCATCTACTTTACCTCGATTAGACGAATTATTGGAAAGGTTGTAAGGGGGTAGAAATGGCAACTAATGAATCTAATGTCCTAGTAAGGCTTAAATCGTACCAACCAGAGCAGAAGTATTCCCTGAATGGTTATAGACCATTGGGACGGCGAGAGTTGACAGTTGGAACTTTTGGTGACTTGCCGCCACTACCAGTTTATGTTGCTGAGTTTAAGGACTACCACTCTAATACACTAGATCGCTTAACTCGAGATTGGAGTGCTTTGGACTTGGAAGTAGGAGAAACTGAAGCAGCATACAGCACTGATTGTACGGTTGGTGAAAAATTTTCTCAAGAAACAGATATAGAAATCACTTCAATAAATACTCTAATTCAAAACACTCCAGCCCAAGAACTAGAAGACACAATAACTAAACAACTACATGAAAAAATCAGCCAACTTGAAGCAGAGCCAGCTATCGAAAATACAATGGAGGTAACACAGCGTAAACATATTGAAGGAAAAATTGAAGAACTTAATCTTGATATGAGCAAAGACCCTGCTATGTTTAAGGATGATATTACCAAGAAACGGAATGCTTTGACAATTCGGTTCGCTCGTTTTGGCATAACCTTAAAACCCGAGATAACATTAGCCGAATTACATCATGGTGTTGCTGTACCTGCTATTGAAGACCCCTCTATAAAAAGCCAAGCTACCAGTAGCAATTTACTGGCTTGGATTCCTTTCCTTACGGGAATCATTATGAGCTTTACAATTGCTCGAGTTTTTTTTGGCAAGACAACGTTTAGTACGAATAATGCTTTTGTTTTTATCTTTGCCGCAGGTATTGGTGTTGCTCTTTCGTATGCTTACGAATTGGTCACTCGTTTACTGCTTCAGTACCAAGCTGATAAATATACCGAAATGCTTGAAGAAGAAAATATACAAGCTAAACCAGACCGTAATTCAGACGTAAAAAATTCTTTTATATATGCTAGAGCAGCAGCTTTTTCTATTATTGCACTAATGACAGGTATTGAATTTCTGATTAGCTTAGAGACATTTCGTTACTTGGGTGGAGTGAGCGAAAGTATTGTTGCTGGTCAGAGACCAGGTGAGTTTAGTACCACAAGTGCCGTTACTGGTTCAATTAGTTTTACCAAAATTGCTTTTGCTTTAATTAGTGCTATTTTGCTTTTCACTTACGCGATTGTAACTTGGAACTCAGAAAATCGTCACGCGATGGCACAAACCAAGAAAAAGCAAACATCCTTCCAAAAAAGCCATGAATTATGTGAATCAAAGGAATATCAAGACTTACTAGAAGAATTTTCAATACTTCTAGTAGATGAAAGCAATTATTCGGAAGCATTTCAAAACTATGAAAAGCAGCGACAAGCTCTAATGGTACAAATGCCTGATGCAACTGCTCGAGTCACTAGAGAAATTGAACAACTGACAAAACAGTTGGAAGCTCATCTTGGGCAATTAAAGCAAAAACAAAGTGAAACACAAGATATTTTGGATAGCTATGAGCGGAAACGCGAATTCCTAATTCGTGAAAAAAATACTGTAATGGAAAATATTTCACGCCATCAAAATAACCGAAGGGATTTCTTGGAGAACAGAATTCAAGAGTTTGAAAGAACTTGGCGACAATTTAAAAGACAAAGTACACCTCCAATAAATTCATAGTTTCTATTCTGGTTCGCCGCCCTTATTGCCAGTGTCGCCAGGAACGGGAATCATGGCGGCTTGAAGACTGCTTTGTTGCCCTCGAGCAATCAGTTTTTGTTGCAGCACTTCCATGGCTTTAATTTCGCCGTGTACTAAACGAATTTCGCCAGATACGCCTTTGCTCCAATCCAGTAATTCGGTTTGGTCAGCGTGGGCAGAAAATCCACCGACCGTGAAGACTCGAGCATGAACCGCGACTTTCTCGCCAAATAAATTGATGCTGTCCACACCATCTATCAGTAAGCGCCCCAGTCCACCTTGGGGTTGATAGCCGACAATCACGACACTGGTGTTTTTATTGCCTAAATTATTGCGAAGATGATGCAGGATTCGTCCGCCGGTCAGCATTCCCGCCCCAGCGATTATTATTGCTGAACCTGGCAGCGCATTCAGGGCTTTACTCTCATCGGTGCTGGCAGTGTACTTAAAGTTTTTTGGTTCAAACGGGTTGCGTTGTGCGGTATAGAATTTTTGCACATGCGGCTCGAATTCGTACTTGGCGGCGGCATAAGTCTCTTCAATACGGCTGGCAAGTGGGCTATCCACAAAAACGGGCAGCACTGGAATACGATTTTCTTCCTCGAGACGGGCAATGTGGTACAGCAAATCTTGGGTGCGCTCGAGCGCAAAACTCGGAATCAGGACTTTGCCACCGCTTTTGGTGGCTTCAATCAAAAGAGCAGCAAATTCCTCGAGCGTCTGCTCGAAGGGTTTATGGTCACGGTCGCCGTAGGTGCTTTCCATCAGGACAATATCGGCATCTGGGCAGGGTACGGGGTCTGGCAAAATATCTTTGCGGGCGTTGCCGAGGTCGCCACTAAAGACAAAACGCCCTTCAGGGCTTTCAAATAACAAACTGGCACTACCGGGGATATGTCCAGCCACTTGTGCCGTGACCCGAACACCATTCCACTCGAGCGGTTTGTTGTACTCGATTACTTCAAATAGCGTCAAGGCTTTTTGCACATCGGCTTCTGCAAAAAGCGGCGGCATGGCTTTACTTTTATTTTTGCGTTGGTCACGTTCAAAATCTTCTTTTTGTAACTTAGCAGAATCAAGCAGTAAATGCTCGACGATTTGTCTGGTGCTTGGTGTAGCAAAAATTGGTTTGTTATAACCATCACGCACCAATTTGGGTAAGCGCCCAGCATGGTCTAAATGGGCATGAGACAAGAAAAATCCATCTATTTCAGCAATTTTATATGCCCAATCTTGGTCGTTAATCGCGTCCAAGGCTTTAGAACCCTGAAACTGCCCACAATCGAGCATGATGTTCTGTCCACCCATCCGCAACCAATGGTTAGAACCCGTGACAGTGCGTGCCGCACCATAACTTTCGACCGAAAAACCTTTGCGACTGGTGGTATGAATTGGCTTTTTAGCCACAGGTTTAGGACTTGGTTTACTCGAGACTACAGCTTCACTCGAGACCACAGAGGCTGGCTCACTCGAGACCACAGAGGCTGGCTCACTCGAGGCGGCATAACTTAACGCCCCTACTTGCAAACCGTTTTCCACAATCACAATTTCTTCGCCCTGAGCAGCACGTTCAAGTAATTTTTCCAAGTGTGCCTTGGCTTCGGCAATACTGACAAGAGTTTTCATTGCCAGTAGCTTACACGAAACACTGCCCTCTTGAGACCACAAAGCGGTTTTGGTCAGGCGGAAGAGAGCAATTTTTTTGTTTCCAAAGCAATTGCCAGTTCTTCATTGGTTGGAATAACCAAAGCCGCCACCGTTGAGTTGGCGGTAGAAATTCGGGTTTGTTTTGATTGATTGGCAGTTTCATCCAAGGTGATACCCAACCAACCCATTTTCCCCAGAATTTTAGCTCGCATTCGTAGGTCGTTTTCGCCTACACCAGCCGTGAAAATAATCGCATCTATGCCATTGAGGGCGGCAACATATGCACCAATGGTTTTTTGAATACGGTAAGCAAAAAGGTCTAAGGCGGTTTGGGCTTGGTGGCTGCCAGCATCTAAGGCTTTCCAGACATCCCGCAGGTCGGCTGCGCCCGCCAAACCAAGCATCCCAGATTGTTTATTTAATAAAGTATCGGTGGCTTCTACACCGTTGCGCCGTACCAATTCCAAGACCAATCCAGCATCTATGTCGCCACTGCGTGTTCCCATGACCAGACCTTCAAGTGGGGTGAATCCCATGCTGGTGTCTATGCTTTTACCAAATAGAACAGCGCAAGCACTTGCACCGTTTCCAATATGCAAGGTAATCAGTTTGAGTTTCTCGAGTGGTTGTTCTAAGAATTTGGCAGCCTGAGCAGCCACAAACCCATGACTTGTTCCATGAAAACCAAAGCGCCGTAAACCCATTTGGACGGGAATAGCATATAAATAGGCTTGTTCGGGCAGGGTGGCATGAAAAGCCGTGTCAAACACGGCGACGTTCTCGAGAGCGGGTAGGATTTCTCTGGCGGCTTTAATCCCAACAATGTTGGGTGGATTATGCAGGGGTGCAAATTTTGCATTCTCCTCGAGTACCGCCAGCACTTGAGAATCTATTTTGCTTGGGGTCGAGAAAGCCAGTCCGCCGTGAACCACTCGGTGTCCAATCGCTTGGACATTCGAGAAATCCTCAAATTTAGCAATCGCGGTTAAAGCCTGTGCATGATTCATTGCCAGCACTTTGACAATTTGTTGACCGCGTAGATAAGCGGCTTGAGGCAGCCCAATCCGTTCAATCAGCCCTCGAGCCAGTGTTACAGACGAGATTGTGTCAATAACTGCGTATTTTAGACTGGAACTGCCTGCATTTAAGACAAGAATTTGCATAAACAGATTCTACTGGTAAACCTTTTAAGTGCCGCGCAACCTTACCCCCTTGACATGGAAGCGCTTCCTCGGGAGACTAGAGCATCCTCAGTCAAACATTCATCTCGAGATTCCTCGAGAACCCTTGGCTCGAGTCTTTTGGAGGTTTATGAAAAGATTTTTGGTGGTCATCGCCCTGATGCTTGGTCTTGCCCTTGCATTCTCGAGCGCTCAAAGCAATAGAATCGTGACCTTGCCCGGTTCAATTCAAAAAGCCCTAGGTGGCAAAGAATGGGATCCGGCGGGTGATATTACCCGCATGACCGAAGTCAGCACTGACGTGTACGAATTTGTGGCTGCTTTCCCCAAGGGCAAATATGAATATAAAGTGGCAATTAACCAGACTTGGGACGAAAATTACGGTAAAAATGGAGAGAAAGGTGGCGCAAACCTAACACTTGATGTCCTAGCCGACAATACGATTATCAAATTTGTGTTTAACTACGCGACGAAGAAAATTATGGATAGCCTTAATAACCCCACCGAAATTACTGCCCCCGCCACCATTCCCGCTCGAGCCGCTGCCGTTGCTGCCCCGATAGCCGAGGGGACAACCCGTTTTGTGGTGCATTACAAACGCACCAGAGGCGACTATGAAGGCTGGAATCTTTGGGTCTGGGCAGATGGCGCGGATGGTAAATCCTATCCGTTTAATGGCTCGGATGATTTTGGACAAGTTGCGACACTGGATTTACCTGTGGCGGTTGCCAAAGTCAACTTTATTGTGCGGCTAGGCGATTGGCAAGCCAAAGACACCGAAGCCGACCGTTTTGCAAATGTACAAAATGGCAAAGCCGAAATTTGGTTGCTCCAAGGCAACAAAGACGTTTTTGACTCGAGGGCGAAAGTGGATGCTTTTGCTGCCAGTGCCGCCCCACCACGCGGCGAACCTGCCTTTTTGGATAGCCCTAGTGTCATTCGGGCTTGGATTCCTAAAGCGGCGACCCCCGAGAGCTTTAACAACAAAATTAAACTGACCATCAACGGCAAATCCCTCGCCATTAAATCTATTGGAGCTGGTGGTGCGCCAGTGCTGGCAAACACCGACAGCCTAGACCCCACCAAGGTGGTGTTGCCCGGAACAATCCAAGGCGCACTTGGTGGCGCAGACTGGAATCCAAATGGCGACATCACCCGCATGATCGAAGTTAGTAAAGGTGTGTTTGAATTTGTGGCTGCTTTCCCCAAAGGCAATTACGAATACAAAGTAGCTCGCGGCGGCAGTTGGGCAGAAAATTATGGCGCGGACTTTGCCGCCGAAGGTGGCAACATCGGGCTGGCAATTGCCACCGACGGTACAATTGTGCGTTTTGTGGTAGATTTTAACCGCAACATCGTTAAAGACAGCATCAATAACAAAGATATTATTGCCCCAGCCACCGTCCCGCCTCGAGCCGTGATTGCTAAACCGACCACAGGACCTGTGCAAGTGCTGGCAATTAACCTCGAGAAACCGATTAGTGCCAAAGAAATCAGTAACTTTATTGAAATGACCATCGAAGGTGATTTACCGCGTACCGTCTATGCCCGTGAAGTCCTTGACGGCAAAGAGTATCAGTACAGCAAAGACGATCTTGGCAACCGCTACAGCAAAAATCAAACCGTGTTTAAGGTCTGGTCGCCGGTCTCGAGCAGTGCCGAACTATTTGTGTTTGATAATTTAATAGATGGTCCGAGCGAAATTATAGACATGCAGCGCGGCGCAAACGGCGTTTGGTTTGCGACCATCAAAGGCGACCTGCATGGCAAATACTACCAATACCGCTTTAAGAGTTATGGGCAGACCAGAGTCGCTGCCGATATAAATTCTTATGCTGCCAGTGCGGATTCGACCCGCAGCATGGTGGTGGATTTAAGCCGTACCAACCCGAAAAATTGGACGCTCCCCAAACCAATCCAGCGCCCACAAACTGAAAGTATCTTGTACGAATTACATGTTCGGGACTTGACCTCGGATGCCTCGAGTAGCGTACCCGAAAACTTGCGTGGCAAATACCTTGGCTTTGCCCAGACTGGCACAAAAGCACCTAATGGCGCAAGTAGTGGCTTGGATTACCTGAGAAACCTTGGTGTGACCGACCTGCATTTATTACCAATTCAGAACTTCAATCCTAAAAACAGTGGAGTCTATAACTGGGGTTATGAAACCAACCTCTTTAATATGCCCGAAGAACAATACAGCACCGACCCAAACGACCCCGTAAAAACCATTGTTGAAACCAAAACCATGTTCCAAGCGATTCGCGGTGCTGGAATGCGGGTGGTCATGGATGTTGTCTACAACCACACCGTACCTGCCAGAGGTGAAGAGAGTGCATTTTGGGAAACCGTGCCGTACTATTATTTCCGCACCAACGACCAAGGGCAAGTCCTCAATGAATCGGGTGTGGGCAATGCGCTGCACGATGACCGCCCGATGGTGCGTAAGTACATCCGCGAGAGTGTGCTGTTCTGGACAAAAGAATATGGGGTGGATGGCTTCCGGTTTGACTTAATTGGGATGTTCACCAAAGGCACAGTGACGGATTTCACCAAAGCCCTACGTGCTATCCGCCCAGACATTGTGCTGTACGGCGAACCGTGGACTGGTGGCGGACCGACTCGCTTTGGCAAAGGCGCACAACGCGGTACTCAATTTGCGGTTTTTAACGACAACATCCGCAATGCCATGCGTGGCGATTTGGATGGAACAAAAGCTGGCTTTGTGATGGGTGGCTTAACCAGTTTAACTGCCATTAAAAAAGGGATTGTTGGTAGCATCAATTACGAAGGGAGCATTTCTGATTTCACCGACAGCCCCCTCGAGACGATTAACTACATATCGGCCCATGACAACCTGACGCTTTGGGATAAACTGGATAAAGCCATGCCCGATGCACCAATTGCCCTGAAAGCTCGAGCCGTGCAACTCGGTGGGGCAATTGTGTTGACCAGCCAAGGTGTGCCGTTTCTCGAGGGTGGCGTGGAAATGGGACGCACCAAGGGGGGAAACAACAACAGTTACAATGCGGGCGACGGCGCGAACAAGTACGACTGGACAAGGGGCGCACAATTCCCCGATGTGCAAAAATACTACCAAGGCTTAATCGCTATTCGTAAAGCCCACCCAGCCTTTAAGCTGACCAGTGCCGAACAAATTCGTAAGCACCTCAAGTTCCTACCAGACTCGAGTCTGCCCAATGGGGTGGTGGCGTATACCCTCGATGGTGGAGTCGTAAAAGACAGTTGGAAGCGGATTGTGGTGATTCTGCACGGCACAAAAGGCGAGCAAACCATGCAGTTACCAGCCGGCACATGGAACATTGCCGCCAATGGTTTAAGAGCCAGCAATGGCAGCTTAGGTAAAGTCTCAGGTAGCCTTAAGCTCGAGCCGCTAAGCGCTTATATTCTTTACCAATAAGAACTTTTTGTAAGGGGAGCGTAGCATCGGCTGCGCTCCCATTTCATTTGCTATGGAGTGGATGTATTGCGGCTGTGTTACGCTTAATACCAACTTTAGGTAGATAATAAGGAATGTCAAGATTAGGCACACCTCTAACCGCCCACCATACGACTGAAGAACTCGAGAAACACTACAAACAGTGCAAAGATGCCAAAGAAAAAACTCGTCGCCAAGTGATATGG
>JANNVX010000057.1:0-20021 GCA_031414595.1 Deinococcales bacterium | reverse complement strand
GGACGTGTTGCGGAATACGAAGTGGTATTGCTCTGATTGGTTTATGGAGATTGCTTGTGGTTTGCATAACCTTCGCTGTGCTTTTCGCAAACGGGCTTTGCGGAAATCGAGCTAGTTTCTTATTTCCGATAACGTCTAATGTTAGGCTATGTCCCTCGAGAAAAAGAAATATTCGCATATCCCCAACTCTTAAACGCAAAGAACCAGTTGGTTCGTTCTGCAACTGTCCAATATCGCCAATGCCCTCGGCGCAAAGGCGTAGAAGTGCGTCCCAAACCCGTGCTTCGTCTTGGGTGCTGAGCGGTTTTAGGGCTTTTAGAGCGCGTTTTTCCAGCACAAGCACAAAGGGTGTTCGTTCGGGTGTAATCATTTGTCGCGCAACCTTTTAAGTTCGGTTTGCGCTTCTTTTACGGTCAACGTTTCGACTTTGATACCTTTTACTAGTTCTTTGAATCGTTTGCTGACTCGAGCAGGTACAGGTTCATCCACCACTGGAATGTGCTTTAGAACGGTTTGTGTCTCGAGTGCAAGGTTTGTTTGCAGCATTGGCGCGATTCGCTCCCATGTTTCGATGGAGAGCATGACTGCGGTTGGTTTACCAGTAGTATCAATTAAGAATTGTGGGTCAATTCCTGTGTTTAGAGTTTGCATTTTTGCTGGTGCAGTCATGGGTGCATTGTAGCGCTTGCCTTGAGTTTTGCCAAATGCTCTAAACCTCGTATTTTTACCAAAACCTTGAGTTACCCCCAAATAATTGAGGCACTTGGCGCGTAAAACAAAAACATGCCCTATACTTAAAGCATGACCTTACCCATTCGTCGCGTCACCCTTTATAAGCATGGACTTGGTTTTTTTGAACGAACAGGTCAAGCCGAAAGCAGTTTTGCCCTCGAGTTTCCACGTCGGGCAATGGATGATGCCTTAAAAAGCCTAGCTGTTTTAACGCTTGATGAGGGTGTGCAAGTGCTTGGTGTGGCATTTGAAACCCCACCAGACCGCAACCAAGCAGCGCAGCGTCAGCCATTGCAGTTTGACCCGCCAATTTCTGGTTTGCTGCAAGCCTTTGCGGGTTCTCGAGTCATGGTTTTTATTGGTGAACGCAGTATCACCGGCGAAATTATTGGTTTGGAAGTCGAAGCAGAAAGGCATCTGAAACGGGCATTATTGGCAATCTCGAGCGAAGGTGGGATTGAACTGATTCCACTGGCGCATATTAGTAAAGTGGCATTGCTCGATGGTCGCGCCCAAGCCGACCTTGAATTTGCACTGCTGGCACAGCGCAAAGATACTGAACGCGCTTTTGCTCGAGTGACGCTTTCTAAACCCAGTGAAGTCGAAATTTCTTATATTGCCCCTGCCCCAGCATGGCGAGTTTCGTACCGATTACTGGCAAGGGCTGTGGAAAATGACCCCGAAGCCCGAGATATTTTTGTCCAAGGCTGGGGTTTATTTGATAACACCCTCGAAGAAGATTTAGAGAATGTAACCCTGACCTTAACGGCGGGAATGCCAGTGTCTTTTAGGTACGAATTGCACACCCCGAATACCCCAGAACGCCCTTTGGTGCGTGACGAAAACCGTACCGTTAATGCACCAATAGAATTTGAGGCGATGATGGACATGGAGTACGAACGTGCCGCGCCAGCCCCAGCAATGGCAATGAGCGCGGCGGCTGCCCCTCGAATGCGAAAAATGAGTGCCAAAAAACTCGAGGAGGGGTACGCTGGCAGCGCCCCTGCCCAAGCCACAGGTGAAGCCAAAGGTGCATTATTTGCCTATAACATCGCCACGCCTGTATCGGTCAAGCGCGGTGAAAGCGGTATGGTTTCGATTCTTGGCTTTAAGGTCAGGGGCAGCCGCGAACTGTTGTACAACCCGCAAAAGACTGGGGTCAATCCAGTCGCCAGTCTGCGCTTCAAAAACCAATCCCTGACGCTCGAGCGAGGACCTTGTACGATTTTAGACAATGCCGACTATGCGGGCGAAGCAGTTGTGCCGTTTAGCCCCAGCAACAGCGACGTGATTCTGGCATTTGCTATGGAACTTGGGATTACCATGCAGACCAGCAGTGTAAACCGCGAAACCACGACCCGAATTTATTTTCATGATGGCGGCATGTACCTCGAAGGTCTTGAATATTGTGAAACAACCTATGAAGCCAGCAGTCAATTGTCCACCGATACGATTATCACGCTAGAACATCCGCGTTGGTACAATTCTAGTTTAGAACAAAAACCACTCGAGGAAACCCTCGAATTTGCCCGTTACAAATTTAATGCTACCGCCCAAAAACGCACCGTCTTTACAATTCTCGAGCAGCGCCTCGCCACCCGCTACCAAGATATTCGCGGCACAAACAGCGCCATGCTGAGTGGCTATCTTGAGCAGCGCTTGTTAAACGCTGGCACCTTAAAATCGCTTCAAGCCATTTTGTTACACCAAGCCAAAACCGTTGACTTAGCCAACGAAATCAGTAAAAACGAAAGCGAGCGCAGCCAAGTCCGCAGCCGCATGGAAGACACCCGCAAGAACCTTGAACCCCTGACCAGTCCACAAGATGCCAAATTACGCACCCGTTTGGTGCAGCAACTCGAGCGGCTCGAGGATTCAATGCAGAGCTTAGAAACCCGTGATAAAGCGATTGCAAGCGAACAACAAAAACTCGAGACACAAATAGGGGAAATGCTCAAAGGTTTATAGCTGGGAGGAAGGAAAAAAATAAACAACACTTTCCTTTTGAAAAACTTATCATCAAAAAAATCGTTTTGGTGCTAGGCTAGTACCTATGAAAATAAAAAGTTGGCGCTGGAAGGCAAGTGCGTTAGCAACCCTGCTGATTGGTGGTTTAGTGGCGTGTCCAACACCTGTGGTTGACCCGCCCGTGGACAATGGTCCAATCACGGGTACGGATTTACTGATTTCCGAGGTCGGCAGTGCCTATTACCGCGACCAAATTTCTTGGTTTGAAGTGTTTAACCCCACCAATGCTGCCATTGATTTAGCAGGCTATACCCTACGCGCTCGAGGTATTCCAACCAACAGCAGTAGCTCGAGTACCACCACTTGGAATCTACCAGCCATGAGCATTCCAGCCGGCGGTTACGCCGTGGTGGGTGGCAAAGTCAGCGCGGATGTTTTTAACACCAATAAAAGCGTCTATGTTGCCAATGGTAACGTTGTGCCATTCTGGTTTGATGGCGGTTTCCTCGAGCTACTAAAAGGCGGAAATAGTGTTGATTTCGTGCGTTGGGGAAGTAACACCACCGAACCCACCATTGCCAGTGCTTGGAGCGGCACGAATGCACCCGCTTTGCCAGTTGGGGTAGATGCCAATAACCGCCCAAAGGACTTGGGTAAAGCGATTGTCCGTGCAGGGGCAGACAGCAACAATAAAAACAATTGGTCTTCGCGCAGCTATGCTACACCAGCCGCACCGAACGATGTGCCAGCCAGTGCCTCGGATAATGATAATGATGGTATTCCAGACAGTGCCGAAGTGACGGGTGGAAAATTTGGCGGACTGGATTTATTTGCGATGGGCGCACGTACCAATCAACGCGATATTTTTATGGAACTGGATAATATGACCTCTTCAGACCCCGGCTTAAACCCACAAAAAACCGCTTTGGATTTGATGGTCGCGGCTTTTGCAGCCAAAAACTTTAGTCTGCACATAGATGCAGGTGATGCGTTTAGTGCTGGCTTCGACCCTGCCAATTATAACCTTGGCAATGCCCAGCGTTTACTGCCATACAGCCAAAGCATTAGTTTATCACCTGATGCTGGACTTGCCAGCAGTGTTTACGAATTGAAATCGCAGAATTTTGATTTTACCCGCAGTCTGATTTTTTATTACATGGTCTTGGGCAGTTCGCAAAACGCCAACGGCACAGCCGGCTCGAGTGGTTTAGCCGAAATTTTAGGCAATGATGGTTTGGTCTCTTTTGGCGGTTGGGGCTTTAATCCAAATACGGTTGCCAGAACCAATAACTTAAATAACCGTATGGCAAGTACAATCATGCACGAATTTGGACATAACCTGAATTTACGTCATGGTGGAAACGAAAACCGCAATTACAAACCCAATTACATCAGCATCATGAGCTATACCTATCAACTTGATTGTATTGGACCAGTGGTTGGCACGGGTGTGGCGGACAGGTATTTTTATAATTACAATCCATCCCAAGTGACCTTTGCCAATTTAGTCAACAATCCAAACACCACCAATTGCAAAATTGATTACTCCGATGGAAGCTCGAGCAGCCTAAACGAAAATGCCTTGAATGAAACGGCTGGTATGGGACGTGGTGCAGCCGATGTGGATTGGAATGTCAGTGGTTCAATCCAAAATAACATCGCTAAAAACCTCAATCCTCTATCCGATGCAACCTTAGACGTGCTGACCGACCACGACGATTGGTCAAATATCCGCCTTGGTTTCTCGAGAATGGAAAGCACCTACACCAACTCGGCAACCCAAAAAATCAGCCCAAGCCTTGTGCCAGCTTCCCATGACCACCAAGAAATTTATCCAGAAACCGCGCCAAGCCCAGCCTTCTTTGAGCGTTTACGTGAAGAAATGAAATGAAACACCTACTTTTTGTGTTGCTCCTCTCGAGTTTGGTCTTGGCGCAACGCCAAATAGTAGGACAAAGCATTGCTGTCCAAGGAATCACCGAAGACCGCCCTAAAAGCACGATTACCAAAACCCGTCTCGAGTCGCAAAAATTACTGCTCGAGACGAGTTCGGGCGTGGTCAGTATCTTGGGTTATCCAGCCTGGCTTGAATCACAAAAACTGGCTGGCACAACCCTAACCACAGCTTTTCGTTTACGCCCAGATGGGGCTGAAACGCGGCTCGAGTTTTCACGCAATCAAAGAGCTTTTTTAATCATTGGCTCGAGTACCAGCCCGAATTCGCTACTGCTGGGCAATTGGCGTTTTGCCTTAAAAATTGCCGAAAAAAGTGCTTTGATTACGCTCGAGCCACAAACAATAGCTTTACCACTCGAGAAAAATGTGTTGGTCAAACAAGGCTTGCTGCTCTGGTGTGTCCGACTTGCGGCATTGCATCTGCCTGTGCCAAGCCAGCCCAATGTGGCAAACGAAGCCGAAACCCCGCGTTTTGATTGGGCAGCCTTGCGGGTGTCTCGAGCCACACAGTGTCAGAATTAAATTCGTTCTTGTTGGCGGTGTGGTGCGCCGTATACGGCTAACATCTCGAGGAAGGGCTTAGGTGCAAAATGCTCCGGGCAGTAAACCCCTGCGCCACGCCACGTGCCGTTAAAAATCAGTTCAAGGGCAATCACGGGGTTAATGGCAGTTTGCCAAACCACGGCTTGACAACCGTATTCACGCATTGTGATGGCATTATCTGCCACATGATGCAAATAGGTTTCTCGAGGCAAACCGTTTTTACCAATGCCTTTGACCCACGTTCCAGCGCAGGTTTTGCCGTGCATTCGATCTCCTAACTTGGCAGGGTCGGGCAGGGCAGCCGCCACAAAATCCCTTGGCGAAATCGCAAAGTCACCGAACTCGATTTTTTTGGTTGAATCAAGCCCAAGTTTATGCAGGGTTTTTAAGACATCAATAAACTCTGCACCCAGCCCGTACTTAAAGCTGACATGCTGCACATCTATATAACGCGGAATAAACAGCACTTCTTCGTGTTCGACTGCCACGCATTCAAGTTGACCGATACCATCTGGAAAATCAAAAATCTCGAGTTGGCTCATCGGTTCACCTGTGTACCAACCACGTGATTTATCGTAAAAAATCGGTGGATTGAGGCATTCTTCGAGGGTTGTCCAAATGTTAAAAGTTGGCGCGAAGGCAAAGCCATCTATTTGTAAATTCCCGCCGTCTCGGACACCAATTTCTTCGATGCTCGAGAACAAATAATCTTTTGCATAACGGGCAAAGACATCCGAAAGCCCCGGTTCAACCCCGATGCTGGTGATGCCGAGCGCTCCACGTTGCAGCCAAGCGTCATGGGCTGAAAATTGATCCACCCCTAAAGTCTTACCAATTTTATTGTACGGGTCGGTGGGATGAGGTTCTGAGAGATTGGCGGCGGTATCCAAATAAATAATTCCCAGTTCAAAAGCTGCCCTAAAAATTGGGGGATTAAAAAGCGGAGCGCAGAGATTGATAATTGCATCCACACGATGTTTTTGGGCAACACCCAACACACTGATAAAATCACTGGCATCCACGGTTTCTGCCACTGCTTCAAGCCCATCTCGAGCCGCAGCACTTGCCACAGCTTGGGCTTTTTCTAATCTAAAATCCGCCACCACTAACTTAGAAATAAAACTGCGCCGCGACGCAATAACCGCAAAAGCCCCTCCAACTCCACCAGCCCCAATTAACAAGACACGCATAAAACACCCTAATCCTCAAATTCTTCTCTATCGCTAAAGAAGCTAGATTTATTTTTTATGAACCGTTTACAGATTCGCTAAAATGTGGTGATCACCTAGCCAGACTTAGAACGTTTGATGCTGGCAGCGCAGCACCACTCGAGTCTGATGGGATAGGTTTGCATGGATTTAAGGTACAAGGGTTTCATTGACTTGTCAATTGGGCTGAGAACTGGATGTTCGGGTAAAGTAATTATTCAAGTTGTTCTGAAAACATAAATGTTGTTTATAGTGATTCTGGTAACGCAGAGGTAACGGGCTGCCTTGTAGACTGCTCGAGTTCATGAGGAGAAACAATGAAAAAATTATTTTTGGGCTTGGTTGTTCTTGGCTTACTCATCAGTGCTTGTACCCCACCAACCCCTCCTGGAATCGGTGTGACTGGCGGTGTGGTAACAACTCCCAATAATTCGGCTGCCTTGACCATTCCAGCCAATACATTTACAGCCCCAGTCAATATTAAACTCGAGCCGATTGTTGCACCACCTCTGCCACTCGAGTACACGCCATTGGGCGGTGGCAGTTTTCAAATCACCGCCCCAAACGAATTTGTCGCTAATCAAGATGTGACTTTAGAAATCGAAGACAGTGGGTTGACCAGTGCTTCGGGTGGGCGATTTACACTGCAAGCTATACCAGCAGGGTCATTGTTGGTCACGCTGGCAAGACGACCCGCCGACACTGAGTACCTAATGTATCCAACCAAGCGCGTTTCCTCTAAGTGGGTAACTGAAATCTCTAAAGAATACTTTTGTTATGTTTGTAAATATCTTGTGGTGCTATTCACACCGACCTCAATTTCGATTAACATTGCCAATGTCCCAGAAGAAGCTGCTGTGCAAGCAACCATGAGCGCCAAAAACAGTAAGGGCGAGCAAGTGACCCCTTCGGTCACATGGTCGGTATTGAATACAAACGTTGCTACGGTCAATGCCACAACTGGTTTAGTGACTGGAATCAATCAAGGCACAACCGAATTAAGCGCCTTTTATAGTGCCACCGTCAATGCAAAAACAACCTTACAAGTCACCGCAAAGCCTGTGCTTTTTGCGGCAAATTACAATGCTGGTCTGATTAAAGGCTATAGAAAAGGGCAATTGGCAGTAAGCGGCTCACCAAGTCCAATCGTCACGATTACGTTACCCGCGAATGCAAAACCCAACGATTTGGCGTTTGACCCAAGTGGAAACTTATGGGCAACCAACAATACTGGCAATCAATTGCTTGGTTATACGCCCAATCAATTTAATCAAACGGGTAATCCAACCCCAAGCGTAGTTATAGACACCGATGCACAAAATAGCCTGAGTTCGCCACTGGGCTTAAACTTTGACTCGAGCGGCAATCTTTGGGTCAGCAACAGCAATAGTCTGGTGCGTTTTCCAGCCAGCGCTCTGACCTCTTCGGGTGTAAAAACCCCAGACCGTAAAATTACCCAAGGTTTAAGTTTCCCAGCTGGCTTAGCCATAGACTCGAGCGGTAACCTTTGGGTGGCAAATTTTATGGGTAACAATGTTTTGCGCTTTACACCACCCGAACAACAAAATAATTCGGCAGCCAGTTATGTATTGAGTCAGAATTTAGTCAAACCAGTTGGCTTAGAATTTGACTCGAGTGGAAATTTATACGTTGGTCAAGAAGGTGCGCCCTCTGGAATCAGTGTTTTTACAGCCGCACAACTAACCACACCTAACCCAAGCGCAACTCGGTTTATTGGCTCAGGGGCAACCAACAAAATTTACGGTCTAGCCAAGGATAACAGCACTGGAACAATCTGGGCAAATAACCAAGGGGATGGTGCAGCCATTGCCTATACAGCCGCACAACTCGCCCAAACCCCAGCCGCCACCACCCCAAGTGTCAGTATTGGCGGCGCAACCGAAAGTAACATTGGTTATGGTGGCGTGGCGTTTGCCAATGGTGGGGCTGCTCCCGCCCCAAAACCAAGCATCAATTCTTTTGCGGTCAATAAAGAAAACCTGCCTGTTGGCGGTGGTAACGTTACCCTAAGCTGGAACGTGACAGGGGCAACCAGCCTGAGCATTAACCAAGGGGTTGGTGTGGTGACTGGCTCGAGTACCAGCCGCACTGTAGCTGCCACCACCAGTTTTATTTTAACCGCCACCAACGCCAACGGTTCGGTTGACTCGAGTCTGGTGACTGTAAATGTTGCCACTAACGCATTACCTAAGCTCTGGCACGCTTCGCTACGCGAAAACATCATTCGTGGCTACAGCCAAGCTAAATGGGGTGGCGCAAATGCAGGTATTGCACCCGACACCACCCTAAATTTAGTTGCTTGCGGTAATGTTCTGCCGAATGATTTGATTCAAGACAACGCAGGAAATATTATTTTCTCTGCTCCTGGAGTACAAAAAGTGATAAGAATTGCGGCAGCCGTTGTGTCGCAAAATGGCGTGGTCAACGTCACGGCTGGTCAGTGCGAAACGCTGTTTTCGGGTATCAACGAATTTATTGGTTTAACCCTTGATACCGACGGACGCAGTTTTTTTGTCGGTACACAAAGTGGTCTGCGCTATCTAAAATATAACGCAGGCACAAATAGCTATGCCAATCAGGTTTTACCAATCCTAAATCTGAACGTGGCTGTGTCTGGAGTTCATTTGGCAGCTAATCGTTTGTACGCTGTTGAATATGTGGACTTTAATGGCAGCACCAACGGAAAAGTGCGGGTCTATGACTTAGACCCTAACCGAATTAATGATGCAACCTTGCGCCTGACTTTTCAGCCCAACGGTAATAATTTTAGACTACCAGAAGGTATCAGTATTGCGGCAGGAAAACTATGGGTCGCCAATAACAGTGGCGATAACCTAATGGGCTTTAAGCTGACCGACATCAATGCCACACCTGTCAATAATCAAGTGCAACAACTGAGTTTTATTTCCAAAAATAATTCTAACGGCAGTTCATTTATGCACTGCCCCGGTGGAATCGCAACTGCGCCAAATGGCGAACTATGGGTCAATATCCAAGGTGCAAGTGCTGCCAATGCCAATTGTGGTAACTTTGGCACAGCCCTTGGCAACATTTACAAATACAGCGCCGCCGATTTAGCTGATGCCAGCAGCCCGACAGCTGCGCCTGGTTTGCAATTCTCGGGGATTGTCAGTGTTCCGGGCTACGGTGGGCTATTCTTTGGTAAGTGATTGGCAACATAAATTGAACCTTCAAGTCCGACTTTTCTCAGGGTAAAAACTTGATTTTGTAGTACAGAACTGAATACCATCTTACATTCTGGTTCAGCTTTGGTTTAAGATGATATTCAGTTCTAGGGTTTTACTGTGGAGGTCATCATGAATCATTGGCGTAATTCAACACCCGTCCTTGCTATTTTTGCGGCGTTGGCTTTGGTCGGCTGTCAAAAAGCCAGCACCCAAAGCGAACTTGGCAACCTCAGCCAAGCAGAAAAATACGCTTTTGAACAAAACGAATTGGTGATCAGCCGCGTCAAATTTAGTGATGACATCACTGCCCGAAAAATTGCAATTAGCTTTGAACCTATCGAAATGAATTACGCCAAAGGTTACTTATTGACCGACCTTAACCTAGAAGACTTTGCTAAATTACGCGACCTCGAGCCGAGTCTAAAAATCGAAGTCAGTGTAGACACCGCCCTCACCACTCAACAAAGTAACTTGATTCGCAAAATAGACACACAAGGACTTGCAAGTATTAAAACCCAAACCATCAGTGGTTACACTTGTTACCGCACCGTTGAAGAAACCTTTACTGGCGCTCAGAATATCGTTGATACTTATCCGAACCTCGCCACTTGGTCTGATGTTGGCGATAGCTGGCAGAAAACCCGAAATACTGGTGGATATGACCTTCGGGTTCTAAAACTGACCAATAAAAACATTGCTGGCACAAAACCCAAAGCCTTTATCATGAGTGCGATTCATGCTCGAGAGTACACCACCGCCGAACTCGCCACCCGTCTCGCTGAGTACCTGACCAGCAATTACGGGACAAATCCAGATGTGACTTGGATGCTTGACCATCACGAAGTCCATTTCTTATTACAAGCCAACCCTGATGGACGTAAAAAAGCCGAGGCTGGGGTTTTATGGCGCAAAAACAACAATACCAATTATTGCCGCAGCAGCACCAAAGGCGCAGACCTGAACCGCAACAGCAGCTTTGAATGGAATACTGGCGGCTCGAGCAGCAACCAATGCAACGAAACCTACCGAGGACCAAGTGCCGCTTCTGAGCCAGAAACCCAAGGCATTCAAAACTATGCCTCGAGCCTTTTCCCAGACCAACGCGGACCAAACACCACCGATGCCGCGCCAGCCAGCACCAGTGGCATCTTCATTACGCTGCATAGCTACAGCCAACTGGTACTCTGGCCTTGGGGAAGCCGCAGCAGTGCCGCCCCAAACGGAACAGCTTTACAAACCCTTGGGCGCAAATTTGCTTACTTTAATAACTATACCCCGCAACAATCGGTTGGTTTATACCCCACCAGTGGCACATCCGATGATTATGTTTACGGCGCACTTGGCATTGCTTCATACACCTTTGAACTTGGCACGTCGTTCTTTCAACCATGCTCTGATTTTACCAACACCATCTTGCCAAATAACTTAAATGCTTTGTTGTACGCTATTCGTGTGGCTCGAGCGCCTTATCAATTGCCAGCCGGACCAGATGCCTTAAATCTCACACTTGCAGGCAGCGCCTTAACCGTCAGCCTAAACGACACACGCTTTAGCAATACCAACGGCACAGAACCAACCCAAAGCGTAGCCGCCGCCGAATACTATATTGATACCCCACCTTGGGCAAGTGGTGCAGTCGCCAATGCCATGAGCGCCACAGACGGCAGTTTTAACACCTCGAGCGAAAATGCCAGCGCCAATATCAGCACCGCAGGACTGAGTTCGGGCAAACATACGATTTTTGTACGTGGACGCGACTCGAGCAACAACTGGGGTCCTGTCAGTGCCGTATTTTTGACTGTACCCTAAAAAACCAAGCCACAGAACTTTGGAGGTACGCCTCCAAAGTTTTTTTGCACTTGCACATCTCGAGCCTTGGCTTTAGAATCCTTGGGCGCTGATGCACCCATAGCTCAGCCGGATAGAGCAGCGAGCTTCTAACTCGCGGGTCGGGAGTTCGAGCCTCTCTGGGTGCGCCAAATGCTAACCCTCACAGTACAGGGTTTGTTATCCTGTACTGTGAGGGTTTTTCTCTCAAGGTCAATACTTGACCATCACAACCCGCAAACCTCACCACGGCGTAACCCAAGCATCAAGTAAAACATGGGATACAGATAATGACGGCATACATGTGGGACATACCCCCAACTATATCAGCAAGCATCAAGTAAACATGGGATACAGATAATGACCTCGAGCAACGGTTAAAAATGTTTTGGCTTTGGTAGCTGTCCATGCCTTAGCTGCTTTAGCATTGTTGTCTTGCCTTGGCAATTCAGGACGGACAACATCAGCAATGTTTCGCATCGTCAACTCGAGGGACACCACTTGTTTTAAGGCAGAGAACAATGCTGCGAATCCTCTTGGGGGTTAAGCCTATCTCTATAAGGTCGTTGTAAAAGTTGCGAAGGTCAAGCGGTTTTAGGGCTTGGAATCTTTTATCACCAAGTTTGGGTATCAAATGGTTTTTGATGATGCCAGCGTATCGGGCTTTACTGCTGTCTGTGATTGTTGCCTTTTTACCTTCCAGCCATTGGGCTAACCATTCGGCTACTGTCACTCGATCAGGTGTTGCCAGTGTCCCGCGTTCCTTGTCGGCTCGAGCCAAGGTAAGGGCTTTCTTTGCTTCGGTTTCATTCTTGGCTGCGCCGCACTTGGTTTTGCGGATTCGTATTCCGTTTATAAACACGCTCTTAGCTCGAGACCAAACGTAATTTAAGCCCAAAACAAAAAACCGCCCTAGAAGGCGGTTTTATTCTGGTGGAGCTGAGCGGGTTCGAACCGCTGACCTTCTGAATGCCATTCAGACGCGCTCCCAACTGCGCCACAGCCCCTCTTGGGATTGCCCTAACCTCGAGCTTTGGGAGTGTAGCATGGTTACTCGAGTTTGGCAAGCACCCCGATAAATGAGTATGATGCACTTGTGACCCAGACCAGTCTTCAAAGTCCGATTTCCGCCAAGCCCTTAGCGGACACTGTCATTGCCGTCAGTGGGGCTGGCAGAGGCTTTGGGCATAGCATCGCTCGGGCTTTGGGTTTGGCTGGGGCGACAGTGGTGGTGATTGACCCCAATCCTGAAGCGGCTTCGCAAACAGCTGCCGAACTCGAGCGGCTTGGTATTGAAACCATTCCCGTCAAAGGCGATACGGCGGTGCAGCTCGAGGTTAAAAAAGTTTTTGATAAAATTCTCGAGATTTACGGCAGTATTTCTGGGTTGGTGCATATTGCCGATGGGGTCAGTGTTACGCCATTTAAGAAACTGACCGAATCCGAATTCAACGAGATGTTTGAAGTTCAAGCCCGCTCGAGTTACTTGGTGATGCAAGCCCTGATGCGCCGAGCGCCGCTTGCGTGGGCAACGCTGGTCTTGCCGCCTTCGGATAATAACGAGCCGCATACAAGGGGTTTACGGGCGTATCTTTCGGGGATTGTCGGTGGCTTATCCGACATGGGGGTGCGTACCAATGCGCTTGTTCCTTCAAGGATTTCTGGTGGTGTAGATTTTGATGCGCGACTTGGCGAAAGTGCTTTAAGTTTGGCTTTACCTGCGGCAAGGGGCATTACGGGTCAGACCATTGGAGTTAAACTTGCACCCTTGCCTGAACGCAAAAAACTTATTCCTCGGGAGTTCTTAGAATGAAGTGTCCTCGTTGTCAACATTTAGACACCAGAGTTGTGGATTCGCGCCCTTCGGACGAAGGGGCAAGTATTCGTCGGCGTAGAGAATGCCCGAATTGTGGCTACCGATTCACCAGTTATGAACGCGCTCAATTTGAACCTTTGACGGTGCTTAAACGTTCTGGACGCAAAGAAACCTTTGACCCAGATAAGTTGCTGCGGGGCTTAATTATTGCTTGCGAAAAACGCCCAGTGGATGCGGAGCGCTTACGGGCTTTTGCCTTTAGTTTAGAAGATGGTTTTGGCGACACCGAAATTCAGAGTGTCGAAATTGGTCGTCGTGCCATGAAATTTTTACGCGGCATAGACGATGTGGCGTATATTCGTTTTGCCAGTGTCTATAAGGATTTTGATAATGTCCAAGATTTTGTTTCTGCCATTCAGAACTTAGACGGTCAAGAACCCGAGGATGAAAAACCGAGTTTCAAACGCAAGTAAAGCCTATGCACGCGCTTATTCTTGCGGCTGGAGACCTGAGTATCACCCCTCGAGTTGTGGCTTTGGCGGAGGCTTTTCGCCTTGTGGTGGCAGCCGATGGCGGCGCAAGGCACGCCGTTAGGCTGGGTTTAACGGTAACACAATGGGTCGGAGATTTTGACTCGAGCGATGGGATTATCTTAGATGCACCACGTCAGACTTTCCCAGCAGAAAAAGACAGCACCGACCTCGAGTTGGCACTTATAGCTGCTAAAAGCCTTGGGGCAACCAGTGCCACCATACTTGGCGCGTTTGGTGGACGGTTTGACCATGCGCTTGGGATTGCACTTTTGGCGGCTCGAGAAACAAAAAGTGGGTTTGTGGTGGGTCTCGAGAGTGGCTCAGAAGCGGCTTGGATTGTTGTAAATCAGCACTGCATTCCGCTCGAGAATAACCAGACTTTTAGTATTTTAGCGCTCGAGAACTGCACTGGTTTAACCATTCAAAACGCCAAGTGGAATCTCGAGAATGCCAATTTAGGATTCGGTTCAAGCCTAGGGATTTCCAACATTGCTCACGGAAAAATAGATGTTCGGCTCGAGTCTGGTTGTGCGCTTTTGATTGCCCAGTTCTAAAGGTTTTTTGCGTTAATACACAACCCTAATGGCAGGTTCTCGAGTCTTAAAGTGGGGTGGTATCTAACTTTGTGGTCAGATAAAGTTAAACTGCTCTCTATGCCACGACTTCTTGCGATTGCCGACCCACACTTGTCGGCGGTGCATGGTAAATCCATGGGTATTTTTGGTGGCAATTGGCAGGGGCATCCACAAATCTTTTTTGAAAAGTGGCTCGAGACGGTGCGCCCTGATGACACGGTGCTAATTGCTGGTGATATTTCTTGGGGAATGCGACTCGAGGAGGCATTACCAGACTTAGAAATGATTGCCGCCCTGCCGGGCAATAAAATTATCATTCGTGGCAATCACGATTATTGGTGGGGCAGCATTTCTAAGGTACGGGCAGCCCTACCACCAAGTATTCAAGCCTTGCAACACGATTCGGTACTGGTTGGCGATGTGGCAATTCTTGGCTCGAGGGGTTGGACAAGTCCGGGGCAGGACGATTTTAGCTTGGATGACGAAAAAATTTATAAGCGTGAACTCGAGCGGCTTGAACTGGCTAAAATTTCTTTACGCGGCAAGCATTACAGCCGTCTGGTGCTGATGCTACATTACCCACCAACCAACGGGGCGTTTGAACCAAGCGGCTTTACTAAGTTTATCGAGGAGTTACAACCTGACGCAGTGGTGTATGGGCATTTGCATGGCATTGATGCTTCTCGGGTGTTGCGCCACTGGGACGGGATTCCACTTTCTTATGTGGCGGCTGATGCAGTGCGTTTTGTACCACAGGTAATTCTCGAGTTATAGAATCCGTAGGTCTTTAGGCGCAATCAATTGGTCACGAGAATAAGGCATAATAGCAACCGTATGGAACGTTACTCGGTGGTGCGCGAATTGGGTGTCGGGGCTTCGGCTCGGGTGCTTTTGGCGCTTGACACCGTGAGTAAACGGCTGGTTGCCCTAAAACAATTACACAGCAACATTGCTTTTGCGGGTGGCGCTCGAATGAAACGCGAATTTCGGGCGCTCTCGAGTCTAAAACACCCCAATATTATCGAGGTCTTGGATTATGGAGAAAACGCTGGTTCACCGTATCTAACGCTCGAGTATGTTGAAGGGCAAACCTTACAAGAGTGGATTGAGTCGCGTCCGAGTTTAGAAGCAGTGCGTGATGTGTTTGCTCAGCTTTGCGATGCGCTTACCGTGGTGCATGGCGTGGGGATGCTGCACCGTGACTTAAAGCCCGAAAACGTGATGCTGAATACGCAAAATAAGGTCAAACTGATGGATTTTGGCTTGTCCAAAGCCAATGACAACAGTGTGCTGCTGACTCGAGAAGGGGCGATGGTTGGCACGGTTTTGTATATGTCGCCAGAGCAATGCCGTGGTTTGGAACTCGACCCGCGCTCAGATTTGTATGCGCTTGGGGTAATGCTCTACCAAGCCCTTTGTGGGCGAGTGCCATTTGAATCTAATAGCATTGCCGAGGTGCTGTTGTCGCATTTACAGGTCAATCCGCGTTCGGTGCGTGAATTCAGAGCCGATATTCCAAGCGACTTGGAGCAATTAGCCATGAGCTTACTGGCTAAATTTCCGAACGAACGCCCAATCAGTGCTTTCGAAGTAGCAGCCACCTTGCGTGGGGTACAAACCAAACAGACTGTGCCGCCGCCACAACTGCTGTCTGCCCCGATGATTGGTCGGGCTTTGGAATTGTCAAGCCTGTACCGAGCGCTTGAACCGATTCATTGTGTGGTGGCTTTGCTTGGCGAGGCGGGTATTGGCAAATCGCGCTTGCTGCAAGAACTGGCAGGTAATTTTCAAAACACATGGCTTCAAGTCCATTGGCTCGAGAATGACGCGCCGGGAGCGTGGTTTGAGCGTTTTATAGAGTTGTTGACCGAAAAGCAACCCGAGGCATTTTGGGGTTTGTCGGAGACCGCCAGAGACGGTCTAAAATCAGGGGCTTGGAGCAGTGATTTACAGCGTCTTGCCCGTTATGAAGCCCTGCGTGAATTACTCGAGGACACCAATGGGATTGTTGTTTTTGAGGATTTGCATTTTGCCAATGCCGAGGATTTGCGGCATTTGGCTCATGGTTTACGTGGTGCAAATAAGGTTCGGACAATCCTGACCTACCGCCCCGAAGATTTAGCCTACGGGTTTGAGCGTCATTTACCTGCCCGTAACCAAACGGTTGCTTTAAGTGCCTTGCCGCCAGAAGCCTTGGAGCGCTTGATTGAAGCCCGACTTGGTGCGCCCGTCGAGGCACGTTTGCGGGATGTCTTACTTGAACGCAGTGGCGGTAATCCGTGGTTGCTCGAGGAACGTTTACGCACCATGCTCGAGCGTCGGCAACTGCTCGAGCGCGATGGTATTTTTGAATGGACACGCATTGACGACCAAATTCCAGAGAATATTGCTGGAATCCTCGAGAAACGCTTGGAGCAATTAACAGGGACGGCGCTGCTGTTTGCCCAAGCTGCCGCCGTGCTTGGAACTCGTTTTGATTATGAAGATGCCCGAAAATTACTTGGCTGGGATGATGACCTCGCCATCAGTGCGCTTGAAGACATGATGCGGGCGCGGGTGCTGCTTGAAATTGCGGGGACTCGAGGCAACGGCTATAAATTTACCCATCCTGAATACGCGGCTAAATTGCGTTCGGATTTAAGTGGTAGCAACGCCAAACAACTCCATGCCAAAGCCGCCGAACGCCTTAGTTTACGTGCCTCAGATGTCGAATTAGCTGAGCATCATGCGATTGCCCAGCACTATCAAAAAGCCCTTGAAATGGGAGTACGCGGCGGTGAAAGTGCCTTAAAAAACCTGCATTATGCCCTTGCCGAACGTGGTTTTAGGGCAGCCCTCGAGTCCGCCTCGCACTTAACCAGTTCTGAGGGCAGTCAGTTACGCGCTCGAGCTACCCTTGGACTTGCCGAAGCCTTGCGAGCCACTGGGCATATTGCCGAAGCCGAACGCCATTACCGCGAAGTTTTGTACCACGCTGACAGCAACCTTGAAGCCAAAGCCAGACTGCGACTTGCCGAACTCTTAACGGCAAGGGGCGAACCAATACGGGCTTTAGAAGTGCTATCTCGAGCTTCTGGGGCAGAAGTGTTGCTGGCTCGCGCTCGGGTGGCGCTGGCGATGTCCGATATTGCCACCGCCAGACACCATGCCTTAATGGCTTGGGCAAACCTCAAGGGACATGACCTTGAACTCGAGGTGGATGCCTTGCTGCTTCTGGGGCAGATTGCTTTAACGTTAGGGCAGTATAACCGTACCTTACTTTTAACCAAAGCCACCCAAAGCCGCCTCAGCCGTGAAACCGATTTGCTGCGTTATCTGCAACTGCGCCGCTTAGAAGCCAATGCCTACAGTGGTAAACGCCAATGGTCAAGGGCTTTAGAAGTCCATGCCGAAATTTCTGAGGAGGCGGCTCGAGTTGGGCATTTAGAACTCCAAGTCTTTAGCCTCAATAACACTGGTGTGATTCTGACCTTAGAAGATGATGTCGAAGAGGCTTTAGAACGCTTCAAACGAGCCTTGGTGTTGGCAAAACGCGCCGATGACCGTGAACTCGAGAATATTGCGGCCGAAAATAGTGTTTTGTGCCACACCATGCTAGGGCAACTTGAACAAGCCCTTGCCTTGGCACAGCGTTTTGATGCACCCGCGATGATGATTTGGCGGGTGCGTTTAGCCCGTTTCTTGGGTCAACCACTTGGGTCTTTACCGCCATTAGAAATGATTCCCGCTTGGCATCATGGGTTGTATGCCCTTGCCGAAATCGAAGATTTGTTAATGCAGCGCCAATATGCCACGGTCTTACGCGCCAGCCAAGCCCCTAGAGAAGATTACTTGTGGTTCTGGACGCTCTATGAACTAGCCGCCCGAGTTGGTTTGGGCATGGAATACAAAGAAACCTTGGTGCGCCTTGCTCGTCCGATTGGTGATTGCGGTGTTAAACGCAGCATTGGACGCGAACATGCGGTGTTACTGCGTGATACTTTAGAGAAAAAATTGAGTCCAGCACAACTCGAGCAAGTCAACTCGAGTTTAATTGCCGTTGCCTTAAAATCAATGGTTTGGTAGTTTTTTAATTTTTCGTGTTGGTGACGTATTTGTAGTTCGTAGGGGCGAACCCCTGTGTTCGCCCTATAGGACAGCATAATTTGAATTTTCTCTGAGAATTTACCGAACTATTGTTAAAGTCAATTTAAGCCCCGCTTGGCTTGGTTTTTGGTTGCACACTTGGGGGCATAAAACTTGGCTCGAGGTTAGGTTTAGCTTCGGGTTCTTCGGGCAGCAAACCACCATCAAAAACGGTGGCGAACTCTTCGCCGTTGAGGGTTTCACGCTCGAGTAAGACACCAACTACCCTGTCCATGGCGTTGCGGTTCTGCTCGAGTAAGTGCTTAACCCGCACATACTGCACCTCGATAATGCTTTTGACTTCGGCATCTATGGCTTGGGCGGTGGCATTGCTGTAGGAACGGCTTTCGTTACCATAACCCAAGTAATTTTGGGTTTCTTCAATCAGTGCCACATGCCCAAGGGTTTGACTCATTCCCCATTCGGCAACCATGCGTTTAGCAATGCTGGTGGCGCGTTGAAAATCATTTTGTGCGCCAGTCGTGACATCGGCAAATTGCAGTTCTTCGGCACATCTGCCAGCCAAGAAGACCGCAATTTCATCGAGCAATCTGGATTTCGAGTAATGCAGTGTTTCTGATGGTAATGGCATCATGTAGCCAGCCGCTCCACCACGCGGTACAATCGTGAGTTTATGTACCCTATCCGACAACGGTAGCAAATGTGCTGCAATTGCATGTCCAACTTCATGATATGCCGTAATCAACTTATCCTCGAGCAGAATCACTCGAGATTTTCTGGCTGCTCCCATCACCACTCGGTCTGCGGCTTCATCAATATCACGCATCGTGATTTTACGTCTGCCTCCTCGAGCCGCTAATAAGGCTGATTCATTGAGGAGGTTCTCCAAGTCTGCCCCAACAAAACCAGGTGTTCGTTTAGCAACAGTTTTTAAGTCAACACTTTCATCGAGTGGTTTTTTTCTCGAGTGAACCCGCAGGATTTCTTCGCGTCCTTTCACATCTGGGGCATCCACCGTGACTTGCCGATCAAAGCGACCAGGGCGAAGTAAGGCAGCATCCAGAACATCTGGGCGGTTGGTAGCGGCGAGGATAATAATGTCTTGTTTGGTTTCAAAACCATCCATTTCGACTAATAATTGGTTGAGGGTTTGTTCGCGTTCATCGTTACCGCCACCCATACCAGAACCACGTTTACGACCAACCGCATCTATTTCATCAATAAAGATAATACACGGTGCGGTTTTACGGGCTTGCTCGAATAAATCCCTAACTCTGGCTGCCCCGACACCAACGAACATTTCTACGAAGTCTGACCCTGAAATAGTAAAGAAGGGGACTCGAGCCTCACCTGCCACGGCTCGAGCCAGCAGTGTTTTACCACTGCCTGGAGGACCGATTAGTAGTACACCTTTGGGAATTCTTGCGCCGATGTCGTGGTACTTGGTTGGGTTTTTTAAGAAATCCACGACTTCGGATAATTCTTCTTTGGCTTCATCGCAACCCGCGACTTCTTTGAAGGTGGTGCTTGGTTTTTCGACTTGTTTAGCTCGAGACTTGCCAAAGCTC
>JANNVX010000056.1:0-35160 GCA_031414595.1 Deinococcales bacterium | reverse complement strand
AGAACTGCTCGAGCTAGTCGAAATGGAAGTTCGTGAACTGCTAAGTAAATACGATTTTCCAGGTGATGATATTCCAATCGTTCGTGGTTCGGCTAAAGAAGCATTAGACTTCTTGGTGACTGCCCCAAAAACCCCGCGTGGAGAAAATAAATGGGTAGATGCCATCTGGAACTTACTCGATGCTGTTGATAGCTTTATCCCAACCCCAGAACGGGCTGTTGACCTGCCATTCCTGATGCCAGTCGAAGATGTCTTTACCATCACTGGACGTGGAACAGTGGCAACTGGTCGGATTGAACGTGGTAAGTGCCGTATTAACGAAGAAGTTGAAATTGTCGGTTTGAAAGATACCGTTAAATCAGTAGTGACTGGTGTGGAAATGCACCGTAAACTGCTTGATGAAGGTATGGCTGGCGATAATGTCGGTGTGCTGTTACGTGGTGTAAAACGCGAAGACATCGAACGTGGACAAGTCTTAAGTAAAACCAATAGCATCAAACCACACACCAAATTCAAAGCCAGTGTTTATGTTCTTAATAAAGATGAAGGCGGTCGTCACTCTGCATTCTTTGCTGGCTACCGACCACAATTTTACTTTCGTACCACCGATGTGACTGGAATTGTGACCTTACCCGAAGGTGTGGAAATGGTCATGCCTGGCGATCAGATTAACTTTGAAGTTGAATTGATTAAACCAATTGCGATGGAAAAGGAATTGCGATTTGCGATTCGTGAAGGTGGTCGCACCGTTGGGGCTGGCGTTGTTACAGAAATCCTTGAGTAAGTTCGATTGCTTTTTATCGTTTTTCACATCTGATTGCTTTGTTTGCGTATAGACTAATCTTTCATGAGTCTGCCGAAACCCAATTTTACCGATGCGCCTTTACTCAGTGCGAGGTTGCGGCAGTCCATGTTACCTGCATTTCTCGAGTACTTGAGTACCTCTGGGCATAATGGGATGCTTGAATGCGAAAGTCCAGATGAGGCTCGGGCGTATTTTGTGATTCGTCAGGGCAAAATGATTCGCGCTCTGTGTGAACACGAAGGGTCACTGCTCGAGGGAACAGAGGCAGTTCGGGCAATGTTGCGTTGGCGCTATGCCCACACCAGTTTATTTGAGGGTTTTACCCCAGTCGAACCAAACATGACTGGTTCGATACTTGGCACGTTGCTCGAGGCGGCGCGGCTTGAAGATGAGCATATGCGCGAAAAGACCTTGCGCCCCGAAGCGCGGATTAGAGTGCGAAATAATGTCAGTGCCTATGAATCACTTGGTGTGGCAGAACTCGAGATTCTTAAAAAAGCCCGTTTTGGCAGTACCGTCAAAGAAATTCGGGATGCCTTTCGGGGGGCAAGTATAGATTCGGCGCTGCTCGAGTTGGTCGCCCAAGAAGTCATGGAAATCGAGGGTGTTAATCCGCCCACAACCGTTAATAATACTTTTGAGAGGCGGGCATTATTGGGGGTTGTGATTCCACAAAAGACTGAGCGGCGCTCGAGTTTTGGGCGTGGTGGAAATATGGTTGCAATTGGCGGAATGTATAAGACAGTCCATGACTTAATAGATGGGGTGCGAAGTGCCGAGCAAATACGGCTTGAATTGCGCTTGTCAAGGGGAACAATCCGTGAAATCCTTAAGTCCTTGCGCGGCTCTGGGATGATTGATTACTGAGTGGGTCATTCAGCTATGGGCTATGAGTCTTGAGCTTTGAGAAAACTCGTTTGATTGGTTATTCTCGAGGTAATTCAAAGTCATTTTGCAAAATGAATGACCCACTGAAATTTTTGGCTGTCCTTGCAAAACAAGCGTTCGTTTGTTATAAATTCCTTTAATGACTGATTTTAGAACCCGTGCCGTTCATGCTGGACATAAGCCCGACCCGCAAACTGGCGCTCATGCTGTGCCAATTTACCAAACCAGTACCTTTGCATTGGGCAATTTTGACCGTGGGGCAAGGCTTTTTGCCCTCGAGGAAGCTGGGTATATTTACAGCCGAATCAACAACCCAACGGTGCGGGCGCTCGAGGAAAAAATGGCGAGTCTCGAATCCGCCGAGGATGCGCTTTGCTTCTCGAGTGGTATGGCGGCAATCAGTGCTTTGTGTATGACGATTCTCGAGCCAAACGATGAACTGGTGTTTATTGGACCACTGTATGGTGGCACAGAAGGTTTTTTCTTGGATACCCTTGAGCGGCTAGGCTTCAAGGTGATTGAAGCCAGTGACGAAACCGACTTGGAAACACGAATCTCGAGCAATACCAAAATGGTCTATGTCGAAAGCCCAATGAATCCCAATTTGCGGATTCTTGATTTGCCACGAATTGCCACCGCCGCACATCGGGTTGGAGCGCTGGCTGTGACCGATAATACTTTTGCTACACCATACTTGACCCGTCCGCTTGAGCATGGTTTTGATGTCTCTCTGCACAGCATGACCAAATACCTTGGCGGACATGGTGATGCGATTGGCGGTGTGATTTGTGCTTCCGTGCAACTGTGTTTAAGTGTGCGGCTCGAGGGGTTGCGGCACTTTGGCGGGGCGCTTGGGGCGCAAGAAGCCTTTTTGTTTTTACGAGGCATTAAAACCTTACCGCTTCGGATGGATGCCCATTGTGACGGGGCAGAAATCGTGGCAGCATGGTTAGCCAAGCAACCCGAAATTACGGCGCTGCATTACCCCGGTTTAGAAAGTCACCCACAGCATCAACTTGCAAAAAAGCAAATGAAGCGTTTTGGCGGCATGATTGCCCTTGAACTAAAAGGCGGCTTAAATGCAGCCCGGGCATTCTTAGATTCTTTAGAACTATTTGTTCAAGCAGTCAGCCTCGGTGACGTTGAATCGCTTGCCTCGCACCCTGCCAGCACCACCCATCAATTGCTCGAGCCTGAACTGCGGATTCGCCAAGGCGTGACTGATGGACTGGTGCGATTATCTATTGGTGTAGAACACCCAGATGACCTGATTGACGACCTCGAGAAGGGATTAAAAGCTGTTCGAGCTTTGAATCAGCTTTAATGATTTTTAGCTTGTGCGTTTTTAACCATACTCGGCACAAAGGCTCGAGGCATCAAGCGCGGCATGAACGCTAGAATTTGGTTCATAATGCCCGGAATTATCAGGCGAGATTTGTTTTCGAGCGCAGCCACAGCTTGAGTCGCAACTTCTGAAACGGTTATCATCGGGTTCATTGGATTTTGCATCAGCTTAGAATCATTCATATCAGCGCGGTCTTGAAAACCAGTTTTGACTGGACCCGGACAAAGGGTGGTGACACTGACCCCAGTGCCTTTTAGTTCTTCGTCCAAGGCTTCACCAAAAGAAAGCACATAGGCTTTGCTGGCATAATAGACTGTCATCAGAGGACCTGGCATAAATGCGGCGATACTGGCAACGTTCAAAATTTTGCCGCGTTTGACAGCCAACATGCTTGGTAACAAGGCTCTGGTCAGCATGGTTAAGGTGTTGATGTTCAAAAGAATCATCTGCTCGAGCTTACTGGCTTCTAAAGACACAAATTCGCCAAATTCACCAAAACCAGCGTTATTGACCAGCACTTCGATGATTAGCCCTCGAGCCTCGAGTTGTGCCATCAGTTTTTGGGTTGCGTCTGGTGCGGCTAAATCTAGGGCTATCACTTCTGCACCACCAAGTTCTTGTGCCAGTCTCTCGAGTTTATCTTGGCTGCGAGCCACCAGCACCAGACGGTACTTATTTGAAAGTTGCTTGGCGATTTCTTCGCCAATGCCACCAGATGCGCCGGTCACAAGTGCCAGGGGTTTGCTGTTCATGGTTCTCCTTGGTGTTCTAGTCCCCTAAAAAGGGTCGTGAGGCTATGCTCTAAAGCTATTGCAAAGCTAACGTGTAGAGCGCTGATTTCGGGGCGTTTGAGGACTTCCTGCATTGTGCCAACAGGACGTGACATTTGGGCTAAGCCAATCACAAGGGCATTTAGGGTTTGCAGGATTTCAAGTCCGCTAGTATTTGGAAAGACCTGCTCGAGTTTTGGAATAACCGCCATGCTTTGCTCGAGTAAAAAAGTTTTGAATTTGAGGGCGGCTTCAAAACTCAGGTTATGTTCCAAGTGACTCACCTGAACTGCCAGTAAGCCAACCAGAATTTCACGGCTCGAGATGCTAGATGCAACTTGCATAGCTAGGTTTTTTGGTCGCTCGAGCATGGTATGCAACTCGCTAAACCAAGCCTCAAGTTCTTGGTGCAAAAGCTCGAGCAATAATTCTTCTTTGGTGGCAAAGTACAAGTAGCTTGTGCCTTTGGCAAGCCCAGCAGCTTGGGCAACCTCGAGCATCGAAAATGCCACACCCCGAGCTTCAAAGAGTTGTCGAGCCACAGCAAGTAGTTGACTGCGGCGTTCCTCCTTGGCACTGTCACTTCGCGCTCGAGTCTTAATGACCATGAGTCAGATATTAAATGACTCATGGTCATTTGTCAAGCTATAAAAAAGGCGCAAGAACTCTTGCGCCTTTTTACCTCAGTAAGTGTTCAGTACAAACTTGATATTCAAATCGTTGGTAAAAACCTGTGCATAGTCGCTGCAACCAGATTTGGCTGGAGTACAAACGGCATCTACGGCGGCGACGGTTGCATTTTCACGCTTGACAAATGTCCAAGCCAAGCGAATTTTGGCATTCGGTGCAAGGATGCCAAAGGCTGGGAGCGGAGTTGCCTCGAGAATCAAAGAATTTTCGGTAATCACGACTGGCGAATAAAAGTTATACGAAAAACTTGGCTGTGTCTGTAAACCTTTTGCCACGATTGCATCTTGGAGTTGTTGAACGGTGGCTTTATAAACCATCAAAGGACGTGATTGAGGCACACAACTGACCGCCAAGCCAAGCAAAACCAATAAAAAAAGTCTTTTCATGTCTCGAGCATAGCAAATGCAAGGTTCAGACAAATAGAGCATAGAATTAAATCTTAACCGCTACTTCATCATTTTCTTCGTTGCCCGCCCAGTCAGTCACACCAAACAGCAATACATAATCACCTTTTGGGGCAGGGGAGAGGGTGCTTCTTAAGGCTTTCAAGCCAGCCGCAGGGATAATCACTTTGCCGCCAGTAGTTACAAAGTCTGGGTCTTCATCATCAATGGTCTCGTAGCGCAAATACTCAAATTCTAAAGTCGCACCGGGCTTAGCGGTCATTTCACGCGGACTCGAGCCAGAATCATCGAGCATGGCGGTAATCCGCAGCGTCTCAGCATTCATTAAAACAATCACGGGGGTGGTCTCGAGGTCTTTGGGTTCGGAATACTGGGCGGTAGCCGCCAGCAACGAATCGCCAACATCTTGAAAAAAACCAGTGAACAAATCACGGTTCTTGCCATCGGTTAAATAAATCAAAGAACCATCCCACTCAGCAGTAAATTCACCTTCTTCGGCTCGGTCAAAGAATAAATCTCCGTACAGGTTAAAACTTGTCCCCACTTCGCGTCCAATACTGGCATAGACTCCATCTAAATCCTTACCAGCCACCCTAAAATCCACTTCGGTGGGTTTACTCGTGCTAGGTGCGGTCACATTACGAGCCTCGAGTAATTCAAGCGTTGGCGCTTCGTCATTTTGTTCTACTGTACCAAACCAAGTATCCAAAAAGACATTCCAACCACTGTCAGCCACTTTATTTAAGCTCGAGTAGGTCTCTAAGACACTGGCTTCGGGCAATTCGGAATTATCGGCGGGCATCCACACACTTAAGCCACTGGCGGCTTGGTTGCTCTTACCAAGGGTCTTGGCAATCACCGAGTTTTTGATTGCCGTTTGCAAATTGACGGCTGCCGTTTTTAGGTTTGCGTCCGCCGTGGTTTTTGCCACCAGTGCCGCAAAATGACCATAATCCACGTAATTTTTTGGCGCTCGAGGTTCGTCGGTGTCAATGTTGTACTCGAGAACTTTACTGCGAAGCGTGGCGAGTTTATCGGTTTCATTTGTCCAAGCACTCTTAAGTGCTATCGAAAAAGCATTGCTGGCACTTAAGAGCGCCCCAAATTTACTCGAGTCATAGGCGGTGTGGGCGCGGTACAAAATATCGGCTTCATCCACACTGTGGTGCTTTGCCCAGTATTCGTTTTCCTTGGTGGCAAATAAGTTCATGGGCGCACTTGGGTTTGACTTTAAGTAGCCAAAGGCGTTGGTGTATTCCCAGCCATCACCAAAATCAAGTTCGGGATTGGCAATGTAAACACTGGCTAAATCGGCAAAACTTCCCAGTAACTCGAGACCACCCATTAAACAGGTATCAAACGATAAGAACTCCAATTTTTTCTGTTGGCTCTGTGCCATTCCAGCCTGAATTGCACGACGCATATCCGGCACACTTAAGCCATCACCCTTGTTGGTTTCATCGCCTCCAAAACCACCATCCCACTGTCCACCATGATCCCACATGATTAAACCGTAACGCCTCGCTGGGTATTTTTGGACACCCCAAGAAATAAATTCTGCCAGCACTTTTGGGTCATCCGAATTTAACTCTGGCATTTTCTGCACCACATTAAATTTGCCTTGTCCAACCACGCCACGTTGTACCCCCGAAACGGCGCTTCTATCCCACTGCACCACAATGTTAAAGCTGTTGCTCGAGCCAATTTTCTGCATTTCCTGCATGTCCACCACACTGCTTGGGTCAAGGTTATGGTCGGCGTGCAAATAGACCAGAATCGTCCAAGAATTGGCTGGACTTTGGGCGGCTCGAGCCAATTCTAAATCTGGAACTGGTGGCAACAAATTAAAAGCCGAGGCGCTCGAGGTCAGTAAAAAGACCAATAACCAAAGTATTTTTTTCATGAAGGGTAGTATATTCTAAGCAGCGTCGCATCAGCGTCGCATAAAAAATAGAGAATAATAATTCTTTTCAAACCAACAAGCATTACGCGATGTAGAGGGTTTGTACCACATCTACATGTGGAAGGAGGCTCAAAATGGAAACTAATTTCCAAAGAATCTTTTACTTACCTTCAAGGCACTTAGATGCCAAAACACAAATTCCCAAAGTCCGAATTGCAATGCTAACGGGAGCTTCTATCGGACTGATTTGGGGTATTGTAGCCAGAATTTGGATGCGACTTGTATCCGCAAACCCTGAATTTAGTGTCTCAGGTACAATCACTATCTTAATTATTGCAACAATATTTGGAGCATTTGCTGGACTAACATATGCAGCTCGGCGACACGGTTGGCAAGGCTGGGGACACAGATTACCAAGGTACTTGCTAATCTTTTCCTTTTTACCTTTTAGCAGTGGGGCAGGAATGCCAATGTTTCTTGCTGTGCTAATCATCACACTAGCCCTAACCAACAAAGCCATGCTCAGCTTTTGGGTATTGGTCATACCAATCAACCTTGTTGTCTTTGCAACAGATATAGGCATTCCAATAATTGCGGCTATTGGCATAACGGCTGGAGCAGTTTTACTAACCTTCTGGAAGTGGTTTCTTCGTCACAAACACAACTCACTCGAATTGCAACCAATAAACATATGGGCTGAACAAACAGGACAGACCATTTTACTATTCACAGCAGCCGTCATCACCATAAATGTCGGATGGAAATTGATCGGCGAAAAACCTGAATTATCAACATGGGTGTATAATTTTCTTTACTTAACCTTGCTTTACCCCTTAATCCTAGCCCTGCGAATAGGACTTGAACCAAAAAAAGCAATAGCATCATCAACATAAGTTAAACTAATCTCATATGCTAGACCTAAACTTGGTGGTAGGCGAATATAACTTTAATGTCACCAAAGGGTACGACGTGGTGTTCTTGAATCACCTGCTGATGTATCCAAATTGTTAGGCATAGTTGGAATTGTAATTTTGCATTTGAAACGAAACCTCAAATCCTTATTCATGCTTCTCATATTATTTTGTCTACACTGTTACGGTTGCCATCAAGAGGATGGCGTTATACGCAAAGTCTTTGCGTAGGGTCGCGTAGGCACGGGATGGTTCTGGGTTAAAACGCGAATGAGCGAGTTGTTTAGAGAGATGTTCTCTCGAGAAACGTCTCTATAAGCGACCCCGAAAGGAAACCCCCATGTTTACGGATTATCCGTTGTCTGCTGCTGTCGTCTCGAGCCTTGCCGCCCGAGGTATCACCATTCCGACCCCAATTCAAGCCGAATCGCTGCCTTTTTCTTTAGAAGGACGTGATATTTTAGGACGCGCCCGCACTGGTACAGGCAAAACCCTTGCCTTTGCCTTGCCAATTGTTACAAAGCTCGAACCAAGCCGCCAAAAGGGTCGTTTGCCACGCGCTTTGATTCTTGCCCCGACCCGCGAACTCGCCAAACAAACCGCCAAAGAGTTCGAGCAATTGGGCGTTCTCGAGGTTCAAGAATTTTACGGTGGAACAAGTTATGCCAGCCAAGAACGCGCCATTCGTTTTGGTGTGGACGTGATTGTTGGTACACCCGGACGAATCCAAGACCATTTAGACCGCAATAACTTAGATTTTTCTGCGCTCGAGTTTGTTGTGCTTGACGAAGCCGACGAAATGCTCAGTATGGGTTTCCAAGACCAAGTAGAAAAAATCCTCGAGTCTGCCCCGCCTGAACGCCAGACCATGCTTTTTAGTGCCACCATGCCGCGTTGGGTTGAACGCCTTGCCGCTAAACACCAAAAGAACGCCGCCAAAATAGATTTGGTCGAAAACAGCTCTTCGGTGCAAAGCAGCACGGTGCAACACCACAGCATTAAAATCCAAGCTGCCCAGCGTACTCGAGTCTTAGCCGACATGTTGACTGTACTTGCCCCAGAACGTGCGATTATTTTTACCCGCACCAAGCGCGACTGCGACGAACTGGCGTTAGAACTGATTCACCGTGGATTTGAAGCCGAAGCGATTCATGGCGACCTTGCCCAAAGCCAACGCGAACGTGTGCTTGATGGTTTCCGTGCTGGACGTAGCCGTGTTTTGGTCGCCACCGATGTTGCGGCTCGCGGCATTGACATCCCAGATATTGAATTGGTGGTTCAACACCATTTTCCACATGATACCGAAAGCTATATTCACCGTTCTGGACGAACAGGACGGGCTGGACGTAGCGGCAAAGCGATTGTTTTGTATACCCAACGCGAAGAACGCGATTTGCGGAATTTAGAGCGCGTGATTGGCAATAAATTTATTCCACTTGAAGCCCCAAGCCCAATCGAGGTTCGTACCGCCGCCGCCCGTCATGCAGCCAATGAACTGAACCGTATTCCAGCCGAAGTGCTTGCGCCGTTCCAATACGAAGCCGACAGGTTACTCGAGGAAATGGGCGCAGAAGCTCTGGCTCGAGCCTTAGCCGTGATTGCGGGTGTGACCCACGCTCCGAAAAAGGTCAGTTTACTGACCGAAGAAGAAGGTTTAACCACCATTGAATTGCGTGGTCAACGCTTAAGTATCCCACGCGCCGTAGCCATGATTTCTAAGGGTGCGAACATCAGCAGCAAAATCCTAGGTAAAATGCAAATGTTCGGTGACGGCATTTATGTCGATGTTCCCAATGACATTTTGTCAAAACTCCTTGCACTCTCACCGCTCGAGGATGTGACCATCGAGGTTGCCACCGAATTACGCGCCGAACCACAACAACGCACCGAGCGCCGTTACGACGAACGAAGCGGAGGACGCAGCAACTTTAGTCGTGGTTCAGACCGTGGTGGTTACAGCCAAGACCGTGGTGGATATAGCCAAGACCGTGGCAACAGCCGCCCACAAGGGAATTTTTCGAGTGGTGGCGGCGCAAGAACCAGTGGTTACAAATACCGTGATGATCGAGGCAACCCTGTTGCTGCCGCTCCACAAGGCAACGCCCAAACCCGCGCCCAAGCTGTCCAAACTGGCGCTCGAGACGAACGCCCAAGCACCAGCACTCGCCGCGAATTCTCCCCAGCCCCACGTGAAGGTGGCTTTGCTCGTGGCAAGCGCTTTGAACGTAGATAAAGTAAGCTGAAGCTAGAAACCCCCAATTATTTGGGGGTTTTTTTGTGAGTGGGGAGTGCTTACTCGAGATAATGCGCTCCTATGCACTCCCCCCGCCGCAAGCGGCGACCCCCTCAAAGCAGGGGGTTTTAGTTGGGGAAATTGGGAATGGTGTTTAGGATGGGTTTCTCGAGACTCATAGCTCAAAGCTCATAGCTCAATGCAATTCTGACCTCGAGTTGCTGGGTTTTCATGGCTTCTAAAAAGTCCTTTGGTGCGTCTGCATCGGTGATGAGTACATCTGTATCTTGGAGTTTGGCAAAACTGACCAGTGTCGCCCTGCCTAATTTGGAACTGTCCACCAACGCATAGGCGTTGTCTACTGCTTCTATCATGGCTTTAATGATGTTCGACATATCGGCGTGGGGGGTGGAATAGCCTTTTTGTAATGAAACACCAGTTGCGCCAAAAAAGGCTTTGTCGGCATGGTAGACCTCTAAAGTACGCACTGCCGCAGGTCCGATTAACGCCATGCTGTGCTGCCGAATCTGCCCACCGACCAGTAAAATTTCCCATGTAGTATCGGCTAACTCAAGCGCCACTGGAATTGAATTGGTAATGATATACAGCGAGCGAAAACGTTTTTTCATCAGCCGCGCCAAGGTTAAAACCGTGCTTCCAGCCCCTAAAATAATCGAATCGCCATCTTCGATATACTCGAGGGCGGCTCTGGCAATGGCTTCTTTTTGCGGTTGTTGCAAATTGATTTTTTCACCAAAGGACGGATTAAATAAACTTTTGTGGGCATGGGTTGCTCCACCGTGGGTACGGTGTAATAAACCACGTTCCTCGAGTTCGGCTAAGTCTTTACGAATCGTGACAGAACTGACCGCAAACTGCGGTGATAATTCATCCACCAAGACCGAGCCTTGCTGCTCGAGCAATTGAATGATTTTAGCGCGGCGTTCTTCGGCTTTCATGGTTATTTGCCAAAAGGAATTTTGAAGGGTTTACCCGCCCAGTCCTCACGCAACCACGCCCAATCGGAATCATCCACCGGCGCAACGGCACGTTGCTCGAGCAGTGCGTCTCCGGCTAGGAAATTCAGGAAATAGACATTAGAACCCGGAGGGGCAGAAACAGGATGATAGCCGACAGGCGTTAATACCAAATCACCATCTTTGACCAGTAGCAACTCGTCTAAACCATGTTCTGGACTGTAATTGCGATGCACTGCCCAACCAATATCGGCGGGTTCGATACGGTAGTAGTAGGTTTCTTCGACGTACAAAGAACCACGCAGACCATCATGACGATGTGGCGGAATACCCGACCAGAAGCCAGACGGTGTGTAGACCTCGAACAGCACCAAACGCTCGGCGGGTAAGTCTGGACCAAGAATATGATTGACTTGACGGGTTGCATTTGCGCCGCCGCGCACCTCAGTTTTCATTTCGCTTGGGGTAAAGACCCGAAAGGGAAACAAACCTGTAGCTGGAGCGCTACCAATCGCAAAAAGTGTATCTTCTCGAGCCACCACGTTGTAGGTGGTTTCAGGCGGCATATAGACCACATGCGGCAGTTCTAAGAAAACACTCGAGCGGGACAAGGGAATTAACTGACCACTGGTCTGGACTTCAAACGAACCAGAAATTGGTACGAGTGCGGCTTCTTGATCAGAAGTAGAGCCTTCAAAATGCTCGCCAGCTTTTAAGGACACGGTCTTGAAGGATAAAAATTGCCAACCAAATGATGTGGGTGAAACTTCGACAACGCCGTTATTTGGCTTGAACTGATTTGGTGAATTCATAGATGCCTCCAAGGTTGGGCGAGGCGTGCCTCGCCCCTACGGTAAATCGTTAATGACCCAATAATTTAATAAAATGCGCGGCTTCTCGAGACACGGCTTCTCGAGCTTCGGTGTAAACGGCTCGGTGATTGTTTAGAACACTTGACCGTTCCTGCCAGACCCGCAATAACGCCCTATACGAAGCCGAACCGATATTGACTTTGACTACACCCAGTTTAGAGGCGGCGATTAAATCGCTTGAAGCTATACCACTACCACCGTGCAGCACCAACGGGGCTTTGGTAGCCGTCGCAATCGTCTCGAGGCGCGGCAAATCAAGGCGCGAAGATTGCCCGTGTTCAGAACCCACCGAACACGCCACCATGTCTGCCCCAGCTTCAAATAATGCCAGTGCCTCCTCGGGGTTGCTTGGTTCGGATTCGCCCTTATTAAATCGCTCAGCCGAAACCTCTAAACTTGCGCCAGTTTCATGGGCAATTTGGGCTAGAACTTTGGTCTGACGCACCAAATCTGCGAACTCGAGACCACCACCGTCAAGCATCACCGAAGAATAGCCAGCTTGCAAACAGGTCTGTGCCATCTCTAACCCTAAACCATGGTCGAGATGAAGCATAATTGGAACACCAGATTCCTCGGCTAAGGCTTTGACCATAGCGACCATGACCTTGGGCGAAGCAAAAGCAAGGTCGGCTTGGTAGGTCTGTAAAATAATTGGAGCATTCAAAGACACAGCCGCATCTACACAGCCTCTTGCCATCTCGAGACTGCAAAAATTAAAGGCGGGCAAGGCAAAACCTTCACGGAATGCTCGAGTAATCAGTTCGCGCCCATCTTGTACAAATGGCATTAAAAACCACCTTGGGATTCGATAAATGCCAGCGCTTCGGGTAAAAAAGCACTAAATTCAGAGCAACCAATTCGGGTCACAACAATCGCACCACACGCATTGGCAATACGACAAGACTTATACCAATCCCAGCCTTGTAAAAACCCATAAATAAAACCAGCCGCAAACGCATCGCCCGCGCCAAGTACACTGACCACATCCACTCTGAAACCGTTTGCTGAGATGACCTCGCCATTGGCTAGGAACACATCTGCGCCCCTTGCGCCGCGCTTGACCACCAAGGCATCTAGCCCCTTTGCCAGCAGCACTTTTATATTTTCCTCGAGATTACCCTTAATTTCAGGGGCAGTAATTTGTGAATTGTGAATCTGCAAATCTTCTAACTTCGTTAGCATTGCGGCGTTAATTTCTTCTTCTGTACCAAAAGCTACATCTACAAGTGGCAATAGCGCCCGAATCTGTATCCCAAAAGCCCTTGGGTCATGCCACTGGTCAGCCCGAAAATCCAAGTCCAAAAACACGGTTAAACCAAGTGCCTTGGCTCGTTCTGCTAAGAAAAAAACTGCGCTGCGACTTGGTTCTTTTGCCAAAGCCGCCCCAGAGAGTTGCACGGCTCGAGTCGTCTCAAGTGGCAGTGCCAGCACATCATCTATACCGAGTTGAATATCGGCGGCGTTTTCTCGGTAAAACATGGTTGGGAAGGTGTTTGGCGGTTCTATTCCGACCACTACGGCACTGCTTTTTGTTCCCGTTTTAACTGGAATAAATTTGGTTTCTACCCCTTCTTTTTGCAGATGAGTTAGAATAAATTCGCCAACTTTATCTGCTCCAACTGCCGTTAAAAGCGCCACTTTCAAACCCAAGCGACTCGAGCCAACTGCAATGTTTAAGGGACTCCCGCCAATAGATGCACCAAACGAAGAAATTTGCGAAAACGAAGCACCGACATCATTTGAGTACAAATCTATTGAAGAACGACCCATGGTGATTAAATCAAACATGGTTTTCCCTCGAGCATCATAATCCCGCTACCTTTGCCAGATGCTCACGGTTGCGTTTGGCACTGATTTTAGGTTCACCCATACCGGGTAGAACATCTTGTTCGACACAAATCCAGCCCTCGTAATTCAGTCCCCTAAGTTTTTGCGTCACAGCCGCAAAGTCCACGCTGCCCAAGCCAAGTTCACAGAATACGCCGTGTCCTATTGCATCCTTATAATTCCAATGTTCATCTCGAGCTTGGGAAGCTACACTTGGGCTGCAATCTTTGTAATGCACGTACCATAAGCGCTTTTTGCAGGTCTCGAGGGCGGATAAAACCAGTTCTGGATTGTTTGTGCCACTGCCATACAGAAAATGCCCCGTGTCAAAGACCAAGCCCAAATGCTGCGAGTCGGTACGTGCCAGTAATTCCTCGATTTCCCACGGTGCTTCGACGTAGCCACCACAATGATGATGGAACACACAGCGTAAACCTGTTTCGTCATGAACCGCTTTGGCGGCATTGTTGACCCCTCGAGCAAAGGTTTTCCAGTCTGCGTCAGACAAACTTAAATCCCTTGTGATTCGACCAGCTTTCTCAAAACGTGGTGCGTCGCGGCTGTGTTCGTCGGCAATCACCACAAATGGTTGGGTGTTGGTGTCTCCTATATCGGCAACGCTTTTTAATAACCTTGCATTGCGAAGAATTTTAGCCTCGCCAGCCGCATGTTCACTCGAGTCCCTGAAATACACACCTTCATATGCCCCAAGCATCGTTAGGTTTCTCGAGACCAAGGCTTCACGCAGCGCGGCGGTCTCGGTGGGCATAAACCCATAATCACCAAGTTCAGTCCCCGTGTATCCAGACTCGACAAGTTCATCTAGCATCTGATGAAACGAAATACTCTGCCCCCACCCCTCGATTGTTCCCCATGAACACGGCGCATTTGCTAATTGGATTTTTTTCATATCACCCCTTGCAGTTTTATCGTAGGGGCGAGGCATGCCTCGCCCTGCCCGAAACGTCATTGTTCTACCCAAATTCTAGAATCGTTCTTGCTTTGTCCTGCCTAAAATGTTCCTGTATTACTGATGTTTAACGAAATCCAAATTATTTTTTAAAACAAAGAACACTGTTTTTGGAATCGTTAAATTGTTAATTCTTAGTGGGCTACGGTTGTCATAGAAACTTGCGTTGTTTCTCGAGTTTGGCTTCGTAATTCTTACGGGCTTTTTTAACTTTGTTTTGGCTCGAGACGGCGGCTATCGGTGCGTCCCACCAACTCTCAAAACCTCTGGCGCTTTCCTCGAGACTGACGGGGACAACAATGGTTTTTACGCCTTTGGTTTGGCTGGCTTCTAAAAGCGCGTTCTCGAGTTCAGTGTAATTGCTAACGTACCAAGAGGTTGCACCCATGCTTTGGGTGTGTTTGACAAAATCCACCATCACGGGTTTGCCATCGGTGCGCCCAGTTTTGCTGTTTCGGTGGCGTAATTCGTTGTTAAACGATGGCGAACCAGTTTCCATTTGTAAGCGCCGTATCGAACCGTAACCTTTGTTGTCCACCAAAATGATTGTGAAATCTAAGCCTTCGGCTACAGCCGTAACAATTTCAGAATTCATCATCAGGTATGTGCCGTCGCCAATAAACACAATCACGTTGCGTTTTGGGTCGGCGAGTTTAATGCCAAGAGCGGCTGGAATTTCGTAACCCATACAAGAAAAACCGTATTCAACATGGTAGGCTTTTGGGCTAATCGGTCGCCAGAGTTTCAGTAAATCACCTGGCATACTGCCCGCCGCACAAATCACGGCGGCATCTCCGCCGACAAATTCGTTTACCATACCAATCACGGCGGTTTGTGATAAGTGATTCTGGCTCGAGTCTGGGGTGCGGTAGCCAGTCACAATTTTCTCCCACTCGAGTTTATGGGCAGCGATTTCTTTTTGGTAGCTGGCACTTGTGCCTTTATAGCCCTCGAGTGCTTGCTGCATTGCCTCGAGTCCGCGTTTTGCATCCGCTATTAAACTTGTTCCAGCCAGTTTAGCCGCGTCCATTGCCACCACATTTAAGCCAATAACCTCAACATTTTCGTTTTGGAAAGCTGTTTTTGAAGCGGTCACAAAATCGGCTAGGCGTGTACCAATGGCAATTACAAGGTCGGCATCTCGAGCCAGCAGATTGGCAGCTAATCCACCCGAAGAACCAACAGCGCCGACATTCATCGGGTGATTCCAAGGGATAGCCCCTTTTCCTGCTTGCGATTCGCAGACGGGAATACCGTAGCGCAAAGCAAACTCAGCCAGTGCAGCATTGGCTTCGGCGTACATCACGCCACCACCCGCAATAATTAACGGGCGCTTGGCTTTTTTGATTTTTTTGATGACTGCCTCGAGTACCTCTGGTTCGGGGACTGGACGACGAATTCGCCAAGTGCGCGGCTCAAAAAGTTCAGTTGGAAAATCAAAGGCTTCGGTTTGCACATCCTCGGGCAAGGAAAGCGTAACCGCGCCAGTTTCGGCTGGATCGGTCAAGACACGCATGGCTTCGGGTAAGGCGCTCAGAAGCTGTTCGGCTCGAGTGATGCGGGTATAAAACCGACTGACCAGCCTAAAGGTGTCATTGACACTGCTGTCCATTTCTATCGGATGCTCGAGTTGTTGCAAAACAGGATTAGGTAAGGTACTGGCAAAGTAATCCGAAGGCAGCAGCAGCACAGGCAAACGGTTAATGGTTGCGCCTGCCGCACTGGTGAGCATATTGGTCGAACCGGGTCCGATGGAGGCAGTACAGGCATAGGTACTCATGCGGTTGGTATGTTTGGCATAGGCGGCTGCCAAATGCACCATTGCCTGTTCGTTTTGCGGGCGGTAAGTCGGCATATTTAGTTCATCGCCGTACTCTTCGAGTGCCTGCCCGAGTCCAGCCACATTGCCGTGTCCAAAAATGCCCCACACGCCGGGGATAAGACGCATTTTTGTGCCGTCGCGTTCAGAAAATTGTACCGCTAAGAATTTAATCACGGCTTGGGATACGGTTAAGCGAATGGTTTTACTCATAGTTGTCCTCCAAATTGATTGACTTGAATGGTCGTTCCAGATTCTAAGGCGGCTTGGGCAGCCATTGCCAGCCGAAGCGAATACCAACCGTCTTTGACATCTGGCATCAGGGTTGTTGACTCGAGCAACCCAGTTATAAATGCCTGAATTTCGCGCAAGTAGGCTTGGGCGAAGCGCTCTTCAAAACCCCTTGGACGATCAAAATTCCCGCCACTTGCGTCGTAAGTTCTTAAGTCGCCGCGCTGGTCTCGTTCGATGCTGATTTTTCCTTTTGAGCCTAGCACTTCGGTGCGAACTTCATGCCCGTAAGCTGTACTCCTTGCCATTTCAATTGTGCCGAATGCACCGCTTTCAAAGCGCAAAATCGCCACGGCGGTATCATGCAGATTGTGCGCCGCTAAATTTGGGTCGGTTAGCGCTCCACCAAGGGCTTGAACCTCAGCCACTTCGCCAATTAGCCAACGGGCTAAATCCATGTCATGCACCCCTAAATCCACGATTAGACCACCACTGCTAAGGTGAAACTCGAGGCTCGAGGAATCCATGTTGGGGTCACGAGAAATCGAACGAAAAATCTCGAGATTGCCAAGGTTTTTTAGGTGTTTTTTGGCTTGGACATAGGCAGGGTCAAAACGACGCTGAAAACCAACCATGTTCGGCACAGGATTTTCTTTTAGGGCTTGAAGGATTAAACGCCCGTTCTCGAGCGAATCGGCAATTGGTTTTTCAATAAAAAACGGTTTACCTGCCTTAATACAAGCGATTGCTAAGTCCTTATGGGCGGGTGTGGCGGCGGCAATAATCACCGCATCCACCTTTGGGAGCGCATCTTCAAGATTGGTCGAATATGGGCAGTTAAAAAACACCCCCATTTCCTCAGCACTTTTTTCTGAACGACTAATCACATACCCGACTCGAGCTTGCCCAAGTAAAGTGTGTACAGCTTGGGCAAAAATCCAGCCCATTCGCCCAGCCCCGACAATGGCTATGCCAAGCGGTTTCATATCGCTTCTTGTACCTTAATCGGTTTACCTTGTTGCCAGCTTTGCTTGGCTGCCAAACAAATTTTTAGCGTCTCGAGGGCATCTTTTGGACTTGGGCTTGGGCTTTGCCCATTTAAGAGCGCTGCAAAAAAGGCTTCCATTTGTAAGCGGTAAGCATCAGCAAAACGGTCTGGGAAACTCATGTAAACATCGGTGTGATTTTGAAAACCCGTAAAATGCTGGATTGGGGTCTTGTGTGGTGCTTCAATCACCACTTTGCCTTCTGAACCTGCCACTTCGGTGCGAATATCATAACCCCAGTTAGAATGCCGCGCTGACTCTACCACGCCCAGCACCCCATTTTCAAAACGCAGCATACAAACAGCCGTGTCGCAGTCTTCGGCTTCGGTAAACATTTCGTGCGCCAGTACCGTCCCCCACGCGCTGACTTCGGTCACTTCGCCAATCAAGAACCGCGCAAGGTCAAAGTCATGCACCGTCATGTCCAAAAATGTGCCACCACCGGGGCGAATATGCTCGGGATTTGGTAAGTAAGTATCACGTCCTAAAGACCGAAATGTCTCGAGTTTGCCGAGTTTACCAGCTTCAATCAGTTCCTTTGCCCGAATATAGCCCGGGTCAAAACGACGCTGGAAACCAATCTGACAGGGTACGCCAGCATCTTCAACAATTTTTAAGGTTTTTTGAGTTTCCTCGAGTGTCAAAGCAATCGGTTTTTCGCACCAAATTGCTTTGCCCGCCTTGGCTGCCATTTGAATTAGATTTGCATGGGTATCGGTTGGCGTGACAATCATCACTGCTTCGACGCTCGGGTCGTTCATTGCGGCTTCAATATCACTCGAGGCACGTTCGGCTCGAGCCGCTTGCTTGCCACGCTCAGCCGCTTCTAAGTTTGCGTCAGCTACCACCAAAACCTTTGCTTGGGCAATGTTACCAAGTGTTTGTGCATGGGTTAGACCCATACGTCCTGCGCCAATAAGTGCCACACTGATGCTTTTTTTCATGATTCTCCAAGGGAAGAGGAAGAGTGTTTGTATACAAAATTTTTCTAGGGGTTTGACAAAAGAAGTGAACTCTTACGCACTCCCCCGCCTTCGGCGACCCCCTCAACGAGGGGGTTTTGGGGTAGTGTTTTTTGGTTTTGATTCTTTCCAAAATTGGAACGACAAAACAAACCGAACAACCCTCTCCCGCGCTGTTTGGCGGGATGAGGGTAACGAGCTTCAAGCGAGTTGGGTGAGGGTCGCACAACATTGACGGGCAAATCATTCTCGAGCATTGGGTTTTGATTCCTTATGTGAGGCGAATATGGGATGAGGGTTGCCGATGAATTGTCTTTATTCCGTTTAGTCTAAAGACTCGAGCTTTCGTTTGTCAAGGACATTAACCACAAAACGAAAGATTAACGAAAGAAAACACTTTCGTTACAAAATCAAAGCGCTTACTTAAATCGTCTCGAGGGCGCGTTGGGCTAAACGCTCGCCAGCTTCGGAAAAAGGTCTAAAGACGAGGGTTGCGCCCGCTTTCTCGAGACTTGGTTCTTCTTCTGAGTGATGCGATAAAACTGCCACCTTGCCGATAAACTTGCGGCGTTTTAAGCCCTCTAAAGCCCGAATTCGGGCTTCAAAATCTGGTGCAGTCACAATCACTCCGCTTAAACCTTGTAGCTCGAGTTGTTCCCACAGTTCAGGGTCTTCGGCATCGCCGTATAAAACCCGTCTGCCTTTAGCGCGGTGTCGCTCGAGTTTTGCGGGGTCAGAGTCCAAGCCAATCACGCGCTGTCCAGAAGTCTCGAGTTGTTTGTAAGCTGCGCCGCCAGTGCGTCCCATGCCAATCACGAGCCAATTGGCTTTGCCTAAACTGGTTGGTTCACGGTCTATGTGGTCTTGATTGCCTTCAAAGCGCAATAACCAAGGCTCAAATTTTTCGTACAACATGTGAACTGAGCGGTTAAATGGTGCAGCGATAGCAAGGGAAATAGCAATGACCACGCCTAATAAACCCGCCCAGCCAGTCCCTAGTTGCCCTGAATCTATTAAGGGTTTGACCACAATTAAAGCAAATTCGCCGTAACTGGATAAGGCTGCACTGGCAACAAAAGCGGTACGGGCGCGTAAGCCAAAGCGCAACAACAACCAGAAGAACAAAATCCCTTGTAAGGGCAGAACCAATAAAAATAATGGTATCCAGCCCAGTAATTCAAATGGTGGTAATCCGCCTAAGCCAATGGTCAAAAAAAATGCCACCAAAAAGGCTTCTTTTAAGCCCCACAACACCCGACTGAGTTCGGTGGTGCGTTCATGCCCAGCCAGCACTGCCCCAAAGACCAATGCACCAAGTTCAGGACTAATCCCGACTTCTTTTGCCAGTGTCCCACCCGCCAGTGCCAGTGATAAACCAAAAAGCAGCAGTAACTCTTCGTGTCCACTTTTAGAAAGTAAACGCAGCACAAGCGGACGAAGAAGCGGCAGTACCAACACCCCCAAAGCCCAGAGCGAAGGTTGTTTTGCCCCAGCAAACACCAGCAGCCCAATGGCTGCCAAATCCTGCAAAATCAGAATCCCGACCACAATCCGCCCATGATAAGAATTCAGTTCGCGTTTATCTTCGAGTAATTTAATCGCCAGCACGGTACTCGAGAATGCCAAACCAACCGCCACATATAAGGCATTGCCCACGCCCAAAGAAGCTGCCATCACCCCAATCATCACGGCGCTCGAGATGAGCAGATGTAAGCCACCCACGCCCAGCACTTCGGGGCGAATCAGATTTTGAAGCCGCAGTTTTAAGCCGACCGTAAAAAGCAGCAACCAAACACCAATATCAGCTAAACTTTGTAGCGCATCACTGCTGCGAATTCCAAAAAGGTACAAAGCAAATCCAGCCAGCAAATAGCCAACCAAGGGTGGAAACCCAACCCGTAAGCCAAGCCAACCGGCTAAATATGCAGCCCCAACCCAGATCGCATCCATGCTTCAAGAATACCCGAGGTTTATTAGGGCGTAAATGCCCACTCTCCTGCACGAAGCAACTCGAGTTTTGAACCATCGGCTCGGATACCAGTCACATCCATTTGTCGGCTGCCAATCATCCAGTCCATATGCAGTGCTGAATCATTTGCACCTGCTGCCAATAGTTCGGTTTGAGTCATTTGATTGCCACCTTGAATGGTGTACGAATAAGCGTTACCCATCGCAATGTGGCAAGCTGCGTTCTCGTCAAAAAGCGTTTCTTGAAACAACAAACCGCTTTGTGCTACAGGTGAAGATTCTGCTACCAATGCCACTTCGCCCAAGTGCTTTGCACCTTCGTCCAACTCGAGAATCTGATGTAGGGTCAATTCGTTTTTGGTAGCCGTGGCAGTAACTACTTTGCCGTCCTTAAAGGTCATGCAGATGCCCTCAATCATTTTGCCTCGAGCAAAAAGTGGCTTACTGGCTTTAACCGTTCCATTGACCCCAAGTCGGTGCGGGGCAGTAAATACTTCTTCAGTCGGTAAATTTGGCACATAGCGAATGGACTGCCCATGATTTGGGTTGTTGGTTTGGGCTGAACCACCTTCCCAACGGTGCAGCAACGGCAATTCTATGCGTAAATCGGTGTCTGGAGATTTGAACTCTAAGGCTTGTAGTTTTTGATGGTTCAAAAAATCCCGCCGAGTTTCCAAACCCGTTAAATGCTGTTGCCAAGCCGCCACAGGGTCTGGTTGGTCGGCTCGAGTTGCCATAAAAACAGCCTCCCAGAGTTGCTCGAGTGCCACCTCTGGAGCTTCTTTGGTAAAGACCACCTCTGCCCAACTTGGCACAGCAAAAGGCACAATGCTCCAATTGACCATGCTTGAATGGAATTTGTCGGCACTCTGTTTATGGCGGGTGCTGATGGCATCAGCCACAGTTTGCATTCGTTTTGCATCGGCATCGGCAAATAAAGCGGGGTTGCTGGTACGGATGCGTAAACGGGCATCACCTCGAGTGGTGAATTCTTCGTAATTGCGGTGTGCCTCTTCGCTCACATGGGTCAAAAATTCTTCTTGGCTGTGCAGAATTCGTTCAAGCGCAATCTGTTCATCTGCCCAAAAAACTACCACTTGGGCTGCCCCAGCTTGATAAGCCTTACGGGTGATGATTCGCACCAAATCTACGGTCTCGAGTGCCGCATAGATATTTAGGCGCTGTCCGACTTGGACGTTTGTGCCAATACGAACCGCTAATTCTGCTAAATTCTCGAGTTTAGTCTGGAAGTCCATAAGGTAGTGTAGGCAGTCTCAAGTTGCAATAGCAGGGCTTATTGATTGCTTTTATCAGAAGCACGGCGGCGTGGAATTGGCGGTGCTTCGAGTTCATCTTCGATCAAGAACGGCTTACCAGCAGTTTTGGCTTTGTACATGCGGTTATCGGCTAAGGATTGCAATTGGTCTAAGTCTTTGGCTTCGTGGGGATAATTGGCTAGACCAACATTTAAGCCAATTTGTAAACCATCTTGAAAATCTAAATTTTCGACCCCCCTTGTGATGTGCATTAAGAGTTCAAGTGGCGGTTGCTCATGCGGAATGATTAGAATAAATTCGTCACCGCCCGTGCGGTAGGTTTTATGCAGCGCCCTGCCTCGATGTATTGGGGCGCTCGATAAGACCTTGGCAACTCGAGCCAAGGCTTGGTCACCAGCCGCATGTCCAAAACGATCATTGACCAACTTAAAACCAGTTAAATCAACCGCCGCCAAGCTAAAACCTAGGTTGCCTTGGCGCTCTAAGGTGCGTTGTAAGTCCTCATCAAAGGCACGGCGATTGCGTAGATTGGTTAGGGTATCAAATCGAGCGGCGCGTTCGGCTTGGAAGCGCAAGAATTCCATTTCACTCGCCTTTCGTTCAATTTGTTCATGCAGCAAAGCGTTTTCTAAGGCGGTGGTAATGGATACACTTAAGGTATCAAGCATCTCGAGGTCGGTTTGACTAAAGGGGTGTAGGTAACTTGACTCGATGTTTAATGTACCAAGAATATGCTGTGAACCACGCAAAGGAACACAAATCATTGAGGTGCGGTCTGGTGAGTCTAAAATAAAGTCGGGGTCGGTTCGACCATCCAAAACCAATTCGGCAAGACCATTGCGTACCACCCGTCCGGTTACACCTTCTTGAATTGACATTTCAAAATGCGGGGTCGTGTCACCAATCTGACCTTGTAAACGCAGCACTTGCCCATCTAACAAGTACAGTGTGATGTACTGATACCCCAGTGTCTCCTCGAGAACCCCAAGAACAGCCCTAACCAAATCAGAAACACTTCTTAAACGGGCTACTTCTTGGGTAATTCTGGCACGTATTTTTTCATCGCGTAAGTTATTGCGTTCACGAATGTAGAGCCGTGCATTCTCGAGGGCAATACCCGCCAGCGAAGCAAAGCGTTCTAAGGTTTCAAGGTCATGAATCTTAAAGCGCCCAGATAGGGTTGTGTCTGCCAAGGTTAATGCCCCAATCAAACGATTATGCTGACGCAAAGGCACACTGGCAACACTGCGCCAAGTTGAACTGCTCGACGAAATCGCACCATCCCAAGTTTGGTAATCATCAATTAAAATGGGTTCGCCGTTTAGGGCAACTCGCCCACTTAAACCTGTACCAAGGGCAATGCGTGGTATAGCAACTCTGCCCAAGCCAGCCGCCAAAACCAGTTCATCTTGTTCAATTAAAAAAACCGCCCCTGCATTTGCCCCGAGTAAAGTGGCGGCTCGTTCAAGCACACTAAATAACAGGGCTTCGGGTTCAAGGTTTTTACTGACTTCTAAAGAGACCTGATGCAGTGCCTCGAGTTGTCTGGCTCGAGTTAATGCCTCTGATTCGGCTGTCCGAGCGTCTTCTAGTAATTTGGCGCGTTCTAAAGCTAAACTGGCACTGGCTGCAAAACGCTCTAAAGTTTCTAGGTCATTTTGACTGAATTTGGCTGTTTGAACTTCGTCGGCAATGGTGAGTGCGCCAATGATTTCTTTTCCGCGATTTAACGGCACGCTAATCACGGATTTCCAGGCTTTGGCTAGATTGACCGAACGAAATTTCCATTTTTGGTAATCATCAATCAATAAAGAATTGCCGTTTAGAGCAACCAAGCCACTTGCACCTTTACCTAATTCGATGGATCGTGAAGGTTCACTGCCAATAATCGCGGCTTCTCGTAAGAATGCCGAATCGGGCTGCCGCAAATCCAAACGACCAGCCGCCCCACCAATTAGCATCACGGCTCGCTCGAGAATACTCTCTAAGAGTAAATCCAAATCATGGTACTGCCCCAACTCTAAGTTAATTTCGTGCAGGGCTTCCATTTGGGCGGAACGTTCCTGAGCCTGTTGTTCGGCTAGACGCGCCTGTTGTTCGGCTTGGCGCTGACTCTCAAACAACCTTGAATTTTCTAAGGCGGCACTGGCACTAGCAGCAAAGCGGGTTAAGGCTTCAAGGTCGGTGGGCGTAAATAAATGGCTGCTGCGCGTGTCAGCTATCGTCAATGCCCCAATCACTTGATCGCCGCGCCAAAGTGGAGCGCTCATGGCGGCTTTCCAACGAAGCACTTCGTTGTCTTGTCCGACATCCCGACCTTCCCAAGTCATGTAATTATCAACAATCCGTTCTTTTTGTTGGCTGATGACCGTGCCTGATAATCCTTGCCCCAATGTACCCGATACACTCGGGCTGTTACCAAAATAAGCCACTCGTTCAAAAGACTGTCCTTGGGTTAAATAGACCGCCCCCGAATCGGCTTTGAATAACAGCACCACCCGATCCACCAATTGTTGTAACAAATCACTGGGTTCTAGTTGTCCTGCCAAAGCTAAGTTGGTTTGATACAACGCCTCGAGTAAGCGGGTTTGATACTCGCTCTGAGCCGCCGACATTTGGGCTGTCTCGAGCAGGGCGGTGTTTTCCAGCGCCACATTTGCCATCGCTGCAAAACGTTCTAAGGTTTCTAGGTCTTCTTCAATAAATTGTTTAGGATTACTGGTGTGCGCCAAGGTTAAAGCGCCAATCACCAGACCGCCCATATGGAGTGGCACACCAAGTGCCGACTGCCAATATGGTTCTAATTCGGGTTCTGGTTTTTCTTCCCAATGTTGATAATTTTGCACCAAAAGCGGTAGACCAGTGTCAATCACTTGCCCTGAAATACCATGGTCTTTGTCTATAACATGGTCAAGGCTTGCCTCGTGGCGTAATTGCGCCGCCGTTTCAATCCGACCGTTTTCTTGCAGCATAAACACCGAACCATCATTTGCCCCTAAAAGTTGGGCTGCCCGCACCAGAATCGAGTGTAACCACTCCTGCTTAGGGGCATGACGCGAAACCGCTAAACTGGCTTGATGCAGGAGTTGCAATTGCTGAGTTTGCGCTTTGGCATGTTGTTCTGACTGTTTTGTTGCGTCAAGCAGTATGACATTCTCAAAAGCCAAACTTGCTATCGCCGCAAAGCGCTCCAAGGCTTCAAGGTCGTCCGAGCGAAAACGCCCTGCAAAACGGGTATCCACTAAAGTCAAAGCCCCGATGACTTGCTGTTGTTGTCTCAGTGGCACACTCATGACCGAATGCCATAAGACACCAGGGTCAGTTTCATGATGATAAGCCGATGTCGCATAATCCTCGAGCAGTAAACCTTGCCCTGTGACCACAACCGTACCAGAAACACCATAACCCAACTGAGCCTCTGGCAAAAACTGGTCACCATAATCGGCAATCAGTTCAATCATTTCGCCATTTCGTAAATAGACACCACCAGCATCCGCCCCAAGCACCGAAGTGACTCGAAGCAATAAGCCATGTGCTAAAGCCCGAATATCCTTTGAATGTCCCAGTTCTAAGTACGTCCGGTAAATGGCTTCTAATAAACCAGCCCGTTGTTCGGCTTCGGTCTTAGCGGCTCGAGCTTCGAGGTATAGACGGGCATTCTCGAGTAAACCACCCAGCACAGGCGCAATTTGCAACACCAAGTCAATGTCATTTTGGGTGAAAGGAAGCCCATGACGGCGTTCAAAAAAAATAAGTCCGGCTCGGTCTTGCCCGCGTTGTAAAGCCACCGCCAGCAGGGCTTTTATTCCAGCATCGGCATGGCTTTGGATGCGCTCAGCAAAAAGCGCGTACTGGTTAATCACCACCGGTTTACCCAGCAAAGCCAGACGTAAAAAAGGTTCGTTGCCAGTATGAAAAAGACTATTCTGGTGTTGATCCACCAGTAATTCTAAAGGTGAAGTATTGCTTCGCAAAAATGCCAAACCGCCCGCCGCATCAAGCATTTGACCACAACGCTGCAACAATTCTTGCAGTGCCTCAAAAGGTTCTAAGCGCACAATCACATCAGCTAAGTGATGTTGTAATTCGTCGCGCCGCACCGCCCGTTCTTGGGTTTCTCGGTTTTGGCGTTCTTGAGCCGCCCGTAAAGTCGCATTTTCTAAGGCAACACTGGCAAAAGCCGCAAAGCGTTCAAGTAACTCGAGATGATCAACTTGGTATGCGCCAATTTGTTTTTCCCAAATCACGGTGATGACCCCAAACCCCCGACCCGCTTGACGCAACGGCGCAGCCATCAACGAGCGATCCATATTGGCATAACGGTGACTCTTAAATTTAGAAGCCTGATAGTCACTGACCAAAATGGCTTGTTGATGCTGATAAACCCAACCAGTCGCCCCTTCACCCGCCTCAAAAACCTGACCAATTTGAGTCACCAAATGACCGACACCGTAGCGCATCTCCAGCCGACCATCTGCTAAACCGACATAAACGGCTGCCGAAGTTCCACCACAAAAACGCAATGTTCCCTCGAGCATCCGCGTTAGCAACTCAGTCACGTTATCTTCGGCACTGAGCGCTAAAGTCAACTGATGCAGCAACTCCAAAGCCTCTAAACTCGAGCCTTGTTGCCACTGCATGGGTTGTGCTGCAAAGTTCATGATACCGAGTAGCTTACCAAGAACTAAGTTATAATAACGTGAAATTTACGCATCACATGGCAAGCATCCGCATCCTACGCGAACTTTATCTGCAACTCTTGACTCAAGCAAGGGTTGCTCGTCCATTGGAAATTGTCGGAATGCTGATTGGAAAAGATCGTGAAATCAGCCAAATACTACCTTTACAAAACATTGCCCCGATTCCGCAAACCGAATTTGTGGCAGACCCAGAAGGGGTTTTACACGCCCTTAAACACCTCCGTACCCAAGACCTCGAGTTGCTGGCGTTTTATCACTCGCACCCAAACGGACCTGCTAAACCCTCGAGAACTGATGTCCTAGAAGCCAAATGGGACGTGCCAATGCTGATACTGGATGCCAAACACAATATTATGCGGGCGTGGCAACTCGAGACTGGGTTAGAAATTCAACTGGTTATCGTGTGAGATTTGCACGGCGTAAACTCGTGTGAAAGGGTGCATCTCAGAATTGGGGGTTTTGCCACAGAATGAAAACCCATGACTTCCAAGCACCCTCTCCCCGTTGCTCGTGAACTCGCAACGACCCTCTCCCGCACGCGGGAGAGGGTAACGAGCCTAAGCGAGTTGGGAGAGGGTCGTAAGAGCAGATGATGATTCGATTTGCTTTTAGGAGGCTGTCTGAGAGCTAATTTATTAGCAACCCCCAATCTTGAGACGCACCTCGAGTGAGATTTGCCCTGTGCAAAACCCAAGTAATGTAGTACAATCTCAAAGCCCGTTAGTTGGGAAAAGCCCAACACACCCCAAAAAAGCTAGAAGCTAATAGCTAGAAGCTAGTGGCTCTTCTCGGGGGAGGGAAGGAGTTATTATGGCAAAAGATGGTCCACGCATTATCATTAAAATGATGTCCTCGGCTGGCACTGGTTACTTTTATGCTTCAGAAAAAAATCGTCGCAACACGACGGCAAAACTCGAGCTTAAAAAGTACGACCCTGTGGCTCGTAAACACGTTACTTTCAAAGAACAGAAGATCTAATCATGATCAATTACTTCCGCGAAGCGTGGGAGGAACTTAAGCGCGTTTCCTGGCCCACTCGAGAAGAGGTGCTGCAAGGCACGCAGACGGTTCTGCTGTTTTTGTTGATTATGACTATTTTGTTCTGGGCAATGGACACCTTGTTCCGCACAGCCTTGACCAACGGTTTGTTCCGTCTTGCCTCGGGGGGCTGATTTATGGCAATTGAGTGGTACTCGGTTCATACCTATGTTGGACAAGAAGACAAGGTCTCTACCAATGTTGAGCAACGCGCCAGGGCTTTGGGGATGTTCGGTACAAAGATTTTTCAAGTCTTAATTCCGACTGAAGAAAGCACCGAAGCAGGCAAAGTTGGCAAGGACGGCAAAAAGCTGGTCGAGCGCAAAAAGACTTATCAGGGGTATGTTTTTGTGCAAATGGATGTGGTAGACCAAGACGAACCCGATAAGCTCAATGAGGCTTGGGAAACAGTGCGTGGCACGGCTGGTGTGACTGGTTTTGTCGGTACAAAAAACCCGCAACGTCCAACCGATTTGTTTCCATTAACCATAGATGAAGTCAATAACCTCCTCAAGCAAGTTGGCATTATTGAACAAGTCAAAGTCAAGAAAACAGCCGTCAAAGCCAGTTTCAAAGAAGGCGATCAGGTCAAAGTGGTCGCTGGTCCATTCTCTGATTTTACGGGTGTGGTTTCGGAAGTGAACTTAGAGCGCAGCAAACTTAAAGTCTTGGTCAATATCTTTGGGCGTGAAACACCCGTCGAACTTGAATTTGCTCAGGTCTCGAGAAGTTAAACAATTTTTAGTATCAAACGAGTTCCTAGAAACTAGGTTCTCGAGTAACACTTCGCGTTAAGCACCCATCCTCGAGCGTTTTACTCGAGTAGCGGGGAGCGAAGGAGGACAACATGGCAAAGAAAGTTACTGGTTTTGTGAAGCTACAGCTTCCAGCAGGCAAGGCGACTCCCGCCCCGCCCGTCGGTCCGGCACTCGGTCAACATGGTGCAAACATCATGCAGTTCTGCAAGGATTTTAATGCGGCTACCGCCAACCAAGGCGACGCGATTATCCCCGTAGAAATCACGATTTACGCCGACCGCAGCTTCACCCTTGTTTATAAAACCCCACCGATGAGCTACCTGATTCGTAAAGCCTCGGGTATTGCTAAAGGTTCTGGCGCTCCAAACAAAAATAAGGTCGGTAAACTCCAATGGGCGCAAGTTCTCGAGATTGCCAAGACCAAAATGCCAGATTTAACCGCCGCCAGTGTCGAGGCAGCCGCCGAAACCGTGGCAGGTACTGCCCGCAGCATGGGCGTGACCATCGAAGGGAGACCATTATGAGCGGCAAGCGTTATAAATTATTGACCGCCAAAGTGGACTCGAGCAAAAACTACGATGCTACCGAAGCCACTACCCTTGTTAAAACCCTTGCCAGTGCCAAGTTTGACGAAACCGTTGAAGTCCATGCCCGCTTGGGTATTGACCCACGTAAGTCCGACCAGAATGTGCGTGGCACGGTTGCCCTACCACATGGTACGGGTCGCACTGTTCGTGTTCTGGCATTGACCAAAGGCGATGGTATTCCAGCCGCCGAAGGCGCTGGCGCAGATTTTGTGGGCGGCGACGAGTTAATCGCTAAAATTGCTGATGGTTGGTTGGACTTTGATGCGGTGGTTGCTACCCCAGACATGATGGCAGCCATTGGTTCTAAACTGGGTCGTATTCTTGGACCTCGTGGTTTGTTGCCAAACCCAAAAAGCGGCACAGTTGGCTTGAACATTGGCGATTTGGTCAAAAGCCTCAAAGCCGGTCAAATCGAATTCCGCAACGACAAGACTGGTGTGGTTCACGCTCCAATTGGTAAGGCATCGTTTGACGCGGCAAAGCTCGAGGAAAACCTCAAGGCTTTTCAAGTGGCACTCGAGGCAGCCAAGCCTGGCGCAGCCAAAGGCGTGTTTGTCAAGAGTTTGTACTTGACCACCACGATGGGACCAAGTGTCAAAGTGACCACGGCTGGCTTGCGCTAAAATTTAAAATAGATAGTAAAAGACGAGGCTTAGGCTTCGTCTTTTTGTTTCGGTGAGAAAGACCGAAATTCTCTGCTTTTAGCGACCCAAGCCCGAAGCGACCACGCCCGATAGGTGCGCGTATGTGGTCAAGACAGGTGCTGCTGTGAGGTCAAGATAGGCATGGGAGATGTCAAAATAGACAGGTGGATTGGTTTTTGGGAGCAGCCCTCACGCGTCAAATGGCTTAGTACCACACTAAGCACATCTACGCATGACAAGACTTGAATGCAGTAGGTACTATGCTGCTCGAGGAAACAACACCTCACCCTCGAGACTAGAAACCTCAAACGGAGAAATATATGAACTTTACTCACCCCACAAAACAATACGCACCACGCCCGATGCGGGCAAGCGATTGTGCCAATCTGAAACATAATTCAGATTTAGGTTTAGGGACATGGCAAGGTCGTAGATTCTCGAGTATTTTGGAAAATCAAATCAGGTAAGGCGGAACAGGCAAACTCTTTTGAGCCTACCCGCAATGGATAGGCTCAAATTTTTTGTACCCCGCAACAAACCAAAAACTGTGTTCGTTGTCGTCCAATAGACAAGACGCTAGGTTGTGACCCTAGAAACTCGGGTGCGATTCCCGACGATGAACCCACAGGTGTACGCCAACTCGAGAATTCGTGTCCTCGAGAAGCACCAACACCCAAACTGCTTGCGACGACTAGAACTCGTCTCTGAGTGAATTCCTTGACAACTCGAATGCCAAATTTTTCTCCCTTAGAAAACGTGAATGCTGTTGCACTGTACGGTGTAATCACGATTATTCTTAAAGACGATACACGCTTGGGGCGTACACCTCGAGCTTTACGGATGACATACCAGTCATCCACATGGGTATGTGGCAGAACGGTATTGCACTTGGTTGTAGCCCAAGCGTCTAAAAGACAATGGAGGTTCAAATCCTTCCGTATCCATTTATTGACTCGTGACTCAGAGGTAGAGTGCCTGACTGTTAATCAGGTTGTCGTAGGTTCGATCCCTACCGAGTCAGCCATAGGGTCTGTGTTTGACACCATGAAAATGGTTCTATGTTCCAACGGCTACGATGCTTGACTGTCTCTCAGGCAATACGGGTTCGATTCCCGTTAGAACCGCCAAAACTGCGAGCCGAATCTCGAGGGTTATCACTTCCAATGATTACGCCCCTCGAGAATCCACTTGTTCGCGGCTACCAAACTTGAATCGGTAGTTCACACGAGTACCTGAATCGGTAGTTCAAAGGATAGAGCGCCACGCGTCGAACGTGGATGTTGCGGGTTCGAGTCCTGCCCGATTCTCCAACTTTAAGAACCGATAACTCAGTGGAACAGAGTGCCATGCTTCTAACATGGAAGCCGCAGGTTCAAGTCCTGCTCGGTTCACCAATAATCATGATTCGGTAGCTCAGTGGAAACGAGCATTGGTATGCGAAGCCAAAGGTCATAGGTTCAATTCCTATCCGAATCTTAAATTCTCGAGCGTCAGACTCAAGGAGGGTCTCCTGTTTTGGACACAGGACATTAGGCAAGTTCAATTCTTGCACGCTCGACCAAAGGGGTTAAACCCCCACATGGGATAGTAACCAGTTCACACATGGGATAGTAGCTCAACGGGAGAGCAGCGCTTTTGCACAGCGAAGGTTATCGGTTCAAATCCGATCTTTTCCACCATATCTCGAGAATTTTGCTGTTCTCGAGATTAACGGCGCGTAACTCAGTGGTATGAGTGCTGCTCTTACAAAGCAGAAGTCGTAGGTTCGACCCCTACCGCACCGACCAGAGCGCTAAAAAATAGCGCACCCCTCGAGTATTACCTCCTAATAACTCGAGGAGAAACGAAGATTCGTCCAATGGTAGGACACCTGTCTGATATGCAGGCAACGATGGTTCGATTCCATCATCTTCGACCAATGATGCGGTGTGCGCGTCAACCTTTAATGCGGTGTGCGTCCGGTGATGCGCCGAGTCTCATAAGCTCGGCTGGTGGGTTCAACTCCCACCACCGCACCCAAACGAGAGATGGTGTAGTGGGTCTGCACGATTGTCTGAAGCACAGTAAGTCTTGGTTCAATTCCAAGTCTCTCGACCAAGTACAATAGGTAAGCATGAAACTTGAACCAGTTCACCCGGGCGAAATACTACAGTACGAATTTCTCGAGCCACTTGGACTTAGCCAATACCGACTTGCACAAAATATCAGTGTGCCAGCCCGTCGTATTAACGAAATTGTGCTTGGCAAACGCGGCATTAGTACCGAAACCGCCTTGCGACTTGCACGATTCTTTGGCAATTCAGAACGTTTCTGGTTGAACTTACAAACCAATTTTGACCTTGAAATCGAACGCCGAAAATTAGCCTCACGCCTCGAAACAGAAGTTCGCATTTATGCACCAGTCAGCATTTAATTTTCTCGAGCCGAAGTATCACAGTTATTGGTTATCCTCACGGAGAGCAGGTTCAAATCCTGTATGTGATACATCACTTGCTCGAGATTCCGAAATACAGGGAAATAGCGTAATTGGTAACGCAACAGTCTTTGAAGCTGTCAAATCTGAGTTCGACTCTCAGTTTCCCTTCCAAATGGTCTCGTCGTCTAATGGTCAGGATACGCGGTTTTCACCCGACAGGAAGGAGTTCAATTCTCCTCGAGATCACCAAACATGGGACTGATTTTGTCCCACATGGGTTTTTAGCTCAACTGGTAGAGCAGCAGCCTTTTAAGCTGCGCGGTCTCGGTTCAAACCCGAGGAAACCCACCATTTTCAAAACTTTTTTAGTTCCTAATAAATTCGACAACCTCATTCTCGAGATCAATTGTTTCTACTTTCCAACCAGTTAGCATCCAAGAACTCGCATGGACATGTGTCGGATTTTCCGTGTTTCCCCACCAAGCTCTATGCACTCGAGCAGAACGTGGCAACGGTTGATTCCACTCCTTTTCAAGCTGCGAAAAAGTAATTTTTATTTCATTATTTTCTTGTTGTAAAAGAAAACGAGCAAGTTGCATATATGATTTTGAGACACCAGTTGGTACTTTCATAGTATTTACTCCTTTAACTTCTCCGAAAAGAAGCGGGATACGCTCAAGTAATAGCTCTCGAGAAATAGTCGTTGGATACTCGAGTCTTAATAAAATTTGATCACCTGAAATTAATTGGATATTAAGAATCTGATTCATGGATAAATGATACTAAAATAGTTCTAAAATAGCAACGCCATATGGTTTTGAAGCTCATGTTGGCTCGAGCGCTTGCCTTGTAAGCAAAAGAACGCAGGTTCGATTCCTGTCAAAACCTCCATGCAGTCATCGTCCAATAGCTTAAGATGTCTGGCTTCCAACCAGAGAATGTGGGTGCGATTCCCACTGACTGCTCCATGCAGAAGTCTTCTAAATGCAAGATGCGCCTTTTCCGAGGCGAGACGCAGGTGCGAAACCTGTCCTTCTGCTCCACAGACCCTTTTGGGTCTTCACCTCTGTTTTTCTTTGCTCGAGCGGGAGCAAAGGGCAATTCACCGCTTAAAGAATTGCCACACAAGCAGAGGCTTTTTGCAGATTTCGTCTAGTGGTTGAAGACGCTTGCTTGCCATGCAAATAACGGGAGTTCGATTCTCCCAATCTGCACCAATGAATCATATGGGTTCATGCACCAAATTTCCACTGTATCCGTGTAGACAAATTGGCAAAGTCACTTGTTTGAGCGACAAGAATTTACGGGTTCAAATCCCGTCATGGACACCATAATCCTCGAGTCTCGAGGGAATTAAGCGCTGATAGAGAAATGGCAAACTCACCTCGCTTAGAACGAGGAGCTTGCGGGTTCGAGTCCCGCTCGGCGTACCAAAAATTCTTGGGTAATCCTCGAGATTTGCGTTTGTAGAGGAATGGCAAACTCGTTCGGTTCAAACCCGAGAATCTGTAGGTTCGACTCCTACCGAACGCACCATGTTTCTTTAGCCCAATTGGTAGAGGCGCAGTGCTTAAGACACTGAAAAGTCTGGGTTCGAGTCCCTGAAGGAACACCAAAATCTCACATGGGGGAGTAGCGCAAACGGGAGCGCACCGCAAAACTTGGATTCGGTAAGCGTAATAGCTGCGGCACAGGTCAAAAACCGTCGGAGGTTCCGGATGCACTGGCTGGCGACTCGAGACGACGAATCTCGAGTGGGTTTGTAACTTGCCGCAGGAAGCGGGTTTCCTAAAACCGACAGTGCCGAATATGCGGGTTCGAGTCCCGCCTCCTCCACCAAAATCTTGATCTCGAGCCAGACGGCATGGGCTTTGGCTGCAAACCAAAGAGTCTCGGTTCAATTCCGAGCGAGGTCTCCAATGGAAAGCGTCCGGTGGGTCGAGGACACCGTTTTGAAAACGGCTGGGCTTATGCTTCAAGGGTTCGATTCCCTTGCTTTCCTCTTTTGAGTCTGAATCCCGACTGGCTAAGGGTCTACGTCTCCAACACGTATTGTTGCAGGTTCAAATCCTGTCAGACTCGCCAATGGAATCGTGGCAGAGTGGTTTATTGCACTTCTTTGCTAAAGAAGAAAGACTGATGTCTCGAGGGTTCAAATCCCTCCGATTCCTCCAAAAATTTTCAATGTATACTTTCTTGTGCCTGATTTACCCACTGGTTTCGATTTTTCAACTTCGGATATTCTCGAGTGGGAATTGGATTTTATTCATACTGCACTATGGCGCGAGGAAATCAAAATTCATCCTCACGCATTTGTAGCAGCCCAAGATGAAGATATTGCACCAGTTGCCTTGTTTGAAGCTATTTTGTTTGGTAAAGCAGTTTCTAAAGATTTGCCAAATAATAATTTATCTCGTATGGCAGGAATTAATTTCGAGTATCAGATTCCCGATAAGCGTTGGATTCGCGTCAAGGTTTCGTTTTTTGATTCCTACATTGTGATTACAGTTCATACAATTTAAGTGCTTTAGTCGTATACTCGAGGTCAACATGAATGTGATTGCTCCCGAAACTAGAATTGATTACACTTACATCACCAAAAAAGGTGTGCAGGTGGTTGTTTCTGGTGTTCCAATCTCGGTGGCTCGAGAACAAAGTGGCGAAGAACATCAGGTGTTTTCAATGGCGGTTTCGATGCGCCTTTCTGAATTGATTAAGAAAGTCAAGAATTCTGATTTTGCTGCTGATAGTGTTGTAAATCTTGAATTTTAAGAGTCTGAATCCCGACTAGCTAAGGGAGCGCCCCAAGCCCGTCAGGTGCTGCTTTAAGGGGCAAAAAGTACGTCTCCAACACGTATTGTTGCAGGTTCAAATCCTGTCAGACTCGCCAATGGAATCGTGGCAGAGTGGTTTATTGCACTTCTTTGCTAAAGAAGAAAGACTGATGTCTCGAGGGTTCAAATCCCTCCGATTCCTTTTAATAGACGTTATCGGAAATAAGAAACTAGCTCGATTTCCGCAAAGCCCGTTTGCGAAAAGCACAGCGAAGGTTATGCAAACCACAAGCAATCTCCATAAACCAATCAGAGCAATACCACTTCGTATTCCGCAACACGTCC
>JANNVX010000055.1:0-54260 GCA_031414595.1 Deinococcales bacterium | reverse complement strand
TGCGTAGTCTTTACAAGTCGTGAATGGGCAGGCTAAACTAGCGGACGGAGACGGTGAATCTTTTTTTTGTTTTCACAGACGGAATTGTCGCCGTTTCTACCTAGTTTTTTGACCCATGCGGAATCATTCCATAGGACGACCTGTACTTCAAAACTAAACCTTAAACGTTTAGGAGTTTCAAACCATCCACACCCAGAAAATCATTTTTATCAGCCGTCAGAAGTGGTATACCCGAGCTTAGAGCGGTAGCCGCAATCCAAGCATCCGCCCCAGAAATTGGAGTCACATTAGACCTTCTGGAATGTCAAACTCTGGCGCGTCAGGGTCAGTATCTTGCATCATTTCTTCCCAAGTTGTGATTGGGGCGCTCAGAATTGCATTCCGCGTTGCCTCATCTAAATGGGCGTACTGAGCAGCTTCTAAGGCTTGCTCGAGTGCGTCTTCAAGGCTGATGCCTCGAGCTTGACGAATCGCATCTAAGCGGCTTAGGTTGTCTTGGGAGAGTTCAATCATCGGCATGACTAGATTGTAGTACATAAAAGTGTGTTCGAGAAGTTTTGTTGTGAACCAAAAAGCGTTTCTCGAAGCTATAGATTATTCTTGCCGACCAAGTGCCAAACTAACCCTCTTCTGGTGGGTCATTCGGCACTCGAGCGCCCGTTAGCCAATAGCCAAGGCGGTCGGCTAGGTTTTCGATATGGTCGCCAATGCGCTGCAATGCCCGACCAACCCGCAATAATGCCAAGGCTTTGGTGATGGTGCGCGGGTCTTCGAGCATGTATGTAACCAATTCGCGTTGGGTTTGTTCGTACAAGTCATCTATTTCTGAGTCCATCGCGGCAACGGCTCGAGCCACCGCCGCATCTTGTTCGGTAAAAGCTCTGGAAGCCAATTCGAGCATGGTTTTAAGTCTGGTCAGCATCAGACCAAAATTGACATAGCGTTTTAAGGGTGGTTCGGCAGCCAATAAACGCCCGTCATCGGCAACATGAACCGCATAATCGCCAACCCGCTCGAGGTCAGACAGACTTTTTAGGACAGCCGCCACCAAGCGCAAATCCTTAGCAACAGGCTGATGCAGCGCAATCACCCGTAAGCACTCGCCCTCTAAACGAACCTCGAGTTCATCCACCGACCTGTCCATTTCATGAACTTGGGTGACACTTTCGATTTTACCCTCGAGCAGCACACCGCCCGCCAAATTAAGTTGTTCACTGACTTGCGAAATCATTCTGATAAAATCGGCTCGCAGGGTTCTTAAATCTCGTTCTAGGGCTTCTCGCATGGTTTCATACTCCTCAATTTGTACTTTTCTTGTGCCAGATAATACCAACAAAAAACGCAACTTATGCCGCCGTCACCGAAAAAACAAATTCGTTACCACCCAAGTCCATGCGGTGTGCGCCATGAACCTCGCCACCCCACGCCCGAACAATACTCCGCACAATGTACAAGCCCATCCCAGAGCCTCGAGACTGCATACTGCGGCGTTGGGCTTCAAACAGCACTTCGTAGTTGGGCAAGACCGTCCCTTGGTCTACCACACCAATTTTCCAAAACAAATCGGCTCGAGTCGCAAAAATTCGGATTCGTCCGGGGTTTGGGGCATGACGGGCAGCATTTTCGACCAAATTCAGCAGCACCTGAACCAATTTATCAGGGTCACAACGCACCAAAACATCAGAAAAACAGACCTCGAGAACCACATCACGGCGCAACAATTCGGCATTGGTTAAACGCTGCACCCGTTCGACACATTCGAGTAACAAAAAAGTTCGTTCGGCTTGTGGACGAAATCCAACCGTTAAATCTTCGACCAAACGCACCAAACGCTCCACTTCGACCAAGCCCATCTGCACAAAAGAAGCCCGAGTATCGGCAGGGGGTTCAAGCGCCAGCGCCTCGAGTAAACTCTTAATGGCTGCCACAGGGGTTCTGAATTCATGCGACAAGACCGCCATCACTTCACGCAATTCTGTTTCACGTTGCCGAATGGCAGACACATCCTCGAGCAGCAAAGCATTTGGCACAGCTTTTGCGACAAAAGTACGTCCGTTCAGTTCAAGTTCTAAAATCCCACCATCAAAGACCAGTTTTTCTAAACGATGATTGCGAAAAATCTCTATCGGCAAACGGTTTTTAGCGCGTTCGCTGCTGGTCCCAAAAAGTTTTTCGGCTGCCAGATTTAGCCCAGAAACACGCCCGCCCTCGAGCATCACCACCGCCACTTCCAAGGCGTTCAGCGCAGCACTTTGGCTCATAAAGGCTCTGACCTCATGCGGTAGCCCTTGCCGCGTACTGTCTCGAGATAGGCTGGCTCAGAAGGTTCATCACCAAGATGCGCCCGCAATTGGGTGATGTGCTGATCCACGGTGCGTTCGCCACCAATAAAGTCCACGCCCCAAACCTTATCAAGTAATTCTTGTCTCGAGTAGACCCGCCCGGGGTGTGCCGCCAAAAATGCCAATAAATCAAATTCGCGCCGTGTCAAATGCAGTTCTCGAGCCGCAAACAAGGCTTGCCCAGAATCTTGATTTAATTCAAGAACCCCGACCCGCAACGCTCCTCGAGGGCGTTCACCACTCGAGCGACGCAACAACGCCCGCACCCTTGCCGCCAGTTCAGCCGCACTAAAGGGTTTGGTCAGGTAATCGTCTGCTCCAGCATCTAAGCCCTCGACCCGATCCATTTCCGAAGCTCGAGCGGTCAGCATTAAAACCGGTAAACTTGCAAACGAAGATTCTCGTAAACGCCTCAGCCATGAAATCCCCGGTTCGTCTGGCAACATCCAATCTAAGACCACCACATCCGAACCAGCCAAGTTGTTCCAAGCCTCGAGCGCTGTCGAAAATGCCTTGACCAAGTACCCAGAACGCTCGAGATGAAAGCGCAAAGCCTCCCGAACCGAGATTTCATCCTCAACCAGCAACACAGTCACAGCCATTACCTTTAGATTCTGCGCCAAACGTCATGGTTTTGTCAGGTGAGAAGCGGCGATGAGGAAAAGACAGCTATGAACTATGAGGAAAAGACAGCTATGAGCTATGAGGAAAACCAAGACCTTCATAGCTCATAGCCTAAACACTTCTCGAGAAATCCGCATCACTTGGCAGCCCCAGCACAAAACGCACAATCAAATTGATACAGTCCTCAATATCAGAAATCTGCACCATTTCGTTGGGTGAGTGCATATAACGTATTGGAACACCCAAGGTCGCGCTTGGAGTCCCCTTGCCAAATAGGGCAGTCGCATCGGCATCGGTGGCGGTTAATTTAGGATAAATCGAAACTGTGGTTTTAATCTGGTGCTTTTGGGCAACCTCGAGCAGCATGGCATTTAACTTAGGATTCATGATTGCCCCAAGCGCTATGTTGACCCCACTGCCAAAAGGGACATCGCCGACTTCTGCCGAATCTACCCCCGGCTGATTGCTTTCAAAGGTCATGTCCACGGCAATGGCTAGTTTCGGCTCGAGTTGCTGCACGGCAAAACGCGCTCCAAAACTGCCAATCTCTTCTTGGCTGGTGGCAACTGCACAAACCTCGTGCAGACAATCCAATTGGCTTAAACGCCGTAGTGCCTCGAGAACCACAAAGCCACCGACGCGGTTATCAAGGGCTTTGGAAACCAACTTATCACCAATTTGCAAGACGGGTTGCTCGAGAACCGCCACATCGCCCAAGCGCACTCTTTGCTTTAATTCCTCTGGTGGCAAACCAAAATCAAGCCAAATATCCTCGATTTTTACAGCTTTAGAACTGTCGTCACCACTCATCAGATGAACTGGTTTACGCCCGACAACCGCCAGTAAATCCCCGTCTTTAGCCAAAACCCGCATTCGCTGCCCCGGCAACACCTGCATATCCCAACCACCAAGGGCTTTGACCCGCACAAAGCCTTTTTCGCCAACCTGAGAAATCATCAAACCAATTTCATCCAAATGCCCGCACAACATCACTTTCAAACCACGGTCACGCCCAATTGTGGCATAGACATTGCCGTGTGGGTCATGCAGCACACTGGCAAAATCTCTGGCGGCATCTGCCCAAACTGCTGCAACCCGAGATTCAAAACCACTCGGACCGGGAGTCTCGAGTAACGAATGTAACAAAGTCTGATTTTGCATGAAATACTGTACAACGAAATTTAGAGTTGTCACAGCAACGCCATAAGGATTGTCACACCAACGCCACTGGTCAAACCCCTAGAATTTGATACAATCAAGCGATGAAACTCGCTTTGAACATCCTGATTTTTGTGATTGCCTCGATTATTGGTTGCGTCATGATTCCTTTTTTAGCCATCCAGTACCCTTTGGTTTGCTTGGTGGTTGTGGCGGCTGGCATCTACGCATTTTCACGCACCTTTGCTCAGAAAAAGAAATTCCAATGAACCAAGAAACTTTTTTTGACATGGGCGACGGCGAAGTTCAAATCACCCAAGAACAAATTAGGCAGCGTATCCAAGAACTGGGCGCACAAATCACCAAGGATTACACGGGTAAGCAACCGCACCTGATTTGTGTCTTAAACGGCGCGTACCACTTCATGTCCGACCTTTCTCGAGCCATCGAACTCCCAATCACGGTGGATTTTCTGGCGGTCTCGAGTTACGGTGTCGAAACCAAAACCAGTGGCGAAGTCAAATTGGTCAAAGATTTATCCTTACCGCTTTCTGGACGCGAAGTGATTCTGGTTGAGGACATTGTGGACACCGGCTTAACCATGAATTACTTGCTTTCTTATCTCGAGGGGCGAGGACCAAACAGTGTTAAAGTGGCAGCCCTATTATCCAAACCCTCGAGACGAAAAGTCGAAGTGCCAGTCGAGTACCTTGGTTTTGAAATCCCCGATGCCTATGTCTACGGTTACGGCTTAGACCGAGCGCACTTTGACCGCAATATCCCGTTTATCTCGAGCATTAAAAGCTAGGGTGAAAAGGATAAAAGAAGACTAACCTTTAACCTTTTCACCCTTTTACCCTTTAACCTAAGCCCCTATGTTTAAGAAACCAGTTTTGATTGTGTCCTGCCAAGCTCGAGACGATAACCCTTTAACGGGTAGTGTTTACATGCAGGCAATGGCATTGGCGGCTTTGCAAGGTGGGGCAGATGCAATTCGCGCCAATGGTGCGCCAGATATTGTTGCCATTCGGCAGATTACCGATAAACCGATTATTGGGCTACTTAAAAAAGATGTGGCTGGTTTTGAAGTCTACATCACCCCAGATTTTGCCAGCATTGAAGAAATTGTGGCAGCAGGAGCGGATTATATTGCGCTCGATGTGACCCACCGCCCGCGTCCAGTGCCACTCGAGGAATTATTTAGGGCAATTCACGCCCAAGGTAAAAAGGTCTTTGCCGACTGTGCCACGCTGCAAGATGCAACTCGAGCCGCCGCGCTTGGGGCAGATGTGGTCAGCACCACAATGGCAGGCTACACCCCAGAAACCGAAGCCCAAAAGACCAACGAACCAGACTTTGCCCTACTCGAGCAAATTTGCCAGAACGTAAGCGTACCTGTAGTTGCTGAAGGGCGGTTCTGGACACCAGAACAGGTCGCAAGAGCTTTTAGCTTAGGTGCAAGCGGTGTTGTGGTGGGGACTGCCATCACCAATCCTCGAGACATCACCAAGCGGTTTGTGGCGAGAAAGTAAGGTTGAGAAAACCTTTACCCCATTCCCATTTGCACACCATGCCCGAATTCTTTTGTCATGCGTTCAATCGCGGTTTTAGCGGTGGCTTGAGCCATTTTTTCAAAGGCACGTCCGCCCCATTTGTCGGCACTCGGTAACTCGAGATGCACAATAATTTGCAAGGCATAATGAATTTCAACTCGCTCGTTAATTTGCACAGCCCTCCCCTGCCCAGATACTTCTGCCCATGCCCTACCCTGCAAAGGTTGGGCAATCAGGTTTGCACCAGTGCTGTGCGGCTCGAGAACCGAATGAAAATCGAGGCGTTGTGTACCCAAAACAGGCACTTCCACCACAAGGTCGGCGTAAACATGGTTCTGCTCGAGCCGTAAGCCTTTAATAAATTGCACATGACTCAGACTTTTCTGCACGTCACACAAGTACAAAATGGCTTCTGAAAGCGAACTCGGATACTCGAGAATAAAGTTTTTTGCGGTTTCTATCTTCACTCGATCCACTCAACTGTTATTTCGTTGTCTTTGGCGGCGGCAGCAATTTCTTGGTCGGTTGCGCCGCGCAATTTTGGTAAATCCCTAAAACTCTGGGTGGCATTGGCATAACCCACGCGGACAATGACACGTTCTGAGGTTTCGTCCTTACCAATTTTCCAGACCAATTGATTACCCAGCGTCTCGAGTTGTTCGCGCAGCACCCGTGTTTCGGGAATCGGGCTGGCATCGTCAAACAAATCATTCATAGCACTAGATTACCGCTCGAGTGTAGAATCAGGCAAGTACAAATTTTAAGAGCAATGACCAATTTCACATCTTGGCTTGGGGTATCTTGCGGCTGATGCGTGTTTATTGGTTTGGTTTGACTTTATTTCTTGGTTCTTTGGGGTTGTCACAAACCACGTCACCCAGTAATTTACCACCAATTCAACCCAAGCCTGTAACGCCAGCCGTCCCACCAACTGTTCGCTTAGAAGATTCCAAAACCATTCAGAGCATCCGCGCCAGAGGGCGTTTAATTGTGGCACTTGACCCACAATTTGCGCCGTTTGCCCTGCGCGACGAAAAAGGCAAAATCGTGGGTTTTGATGTAGATTTAGCCAAAGCCATCGCTGCCCAAATTGGTGTGCCGCTCGAGGCGCAAACCACAGTTTTTAATGGTTTACTCAACGCTGTTAAGGTTAGCAGAGCAGATTTAGCTGGCAGTGGTTTAACCGTCACTTCTCGAGCCGATGTGCAGTACAGCCAAGTATTTTTTGATAACACCCAAATTTTTGCAGTGCGTAGCGGTAATCCAACCAAGTTTATTTTCCAGAGTAATGGTAAGCAAGTCACAGATTTAACGGGTAAGCAAATCGGGGTTCGAGCCAATACGATTGGTTTTTTAGCGGCTTTTCGTGTCCTTGTGCCGTTGGGTGCAAAAATAAAAGTCTATGAAACCAATCAAAAAGCCATTGCCGAATTACAAGCTGGTAAAATCGAGAGCCTGATTTTGGATGCCCCAAGTTTTGAGGCTTATCGTGGACGCAGAACACCAATAGACCGAATTGAAGGAAGGCTGGTACAAGAACAATATGTTTTTGCCCTGCCTAAAAACTCGGATATGTTGCCGTTCTTAAATCAAGCGATTGTAAGTTGGCGCTCGGGTGGCGGATATTATAAATCCTTAGAAAAATGGATGCTGGACAGATGAGCCTACTGGTGCGCTGGACAGATGAGTCTACTGGTGCGCTGGACAGATAAAAAAAACGCCCTTTCTGGGCGTTTTTTTACGAAGCCATTTTTAGAGCTTGCCCTTGAGGGTGCTGGAAGCCTTAAACTTCAAGCGTTTGCCACTCGGGATTTTAATCTTGTCTTTGGTACCTGGTTTAACACCAGTCCGAGCTTTGGTCTTGACGACACTGAATGTACCGAGTCCGGGTAGCGTAACGCTATGCCCTTTCTTTGAACCTGCCAAGACTGCACCAATCATTGCGTCTACGGCTGCTCCTGCGGCTTTGCGGGTCACGCCAGCTTTGGCTGCGACTTCTTGAACCAGATGTGCTTTACCCATACGATCTGCCATGTGTATTACCTCCGTGCATTACTTTGCTACGGCAATAGCTAATTTGTCAAGAGGGCTAGGGGTGACTCTGACTTGTGTCAGACGCAAATGCACTTCGCGCAAAACCGAATACTCTGCCAGTGACAACACCACTCAAGCCGTGTTTCTCGAGAAGACTGTCACAAACGTGATGAATCAATACGCTAAATAGCACAGTAGCACATAAACCTGTGCTGTGCGAAAATATGGCTTTTTGAACTGTTACTGACGGCTTCGTGTAGACTGTGCCATATGGTCTTGAGCGCCCAAATCCAAAATCTTGAACAACTCGAGCAGAAGTTACTCGAGGCAAGAACCAAACGAAAACCTTTGCAGTTAAGCCAAGACACCAACGCCTACAGGTTGGTCAATGGTCACGGCGATGCCATTGAGGGACTGACCATAGACCGGTTTGCTGATGTACTGGTTGTATCGCTGTACCAAGACATAAGTCAAAATCAAGAATGTATACTGCTCGAGGCGATTGCCAAGGTTTTTAAGCCGCAAAGTATTTACCTTAAACGCCGTCCTAAAGAAGCTCGGGTGGTCTCCAATACTCACCGCCCAGACCTTGCACCACAATCGGCTGCATGGGGCATAGAGACCCCAGAAACTACGGTTCTCGAGCGCGACGTAAAGTACCAGATTCGCCCGAGTGGAGATTTATCGGTCGGGATTTTTTTGGACATGCGCGAGACCCGAACTTGGCTAGGTCAAAACATCGGTAAAAGCCGCATATTAAACTGCTTTTCCTATACTTGCGGTTTTGGTCTGGTGGCAAGTCTGGCTGGCTCGAGCCGCGTGGTCAATCTGGATTTATCTCGTAAAGTATTGGATTGGGGACAGGAAAATTACCGCTTAAACAACCTCGAACCGCAAGACATGGATTTTATTAGCGGCGACACCTTTGAATGGTTCAAACGCTTTACCAGACGCAATGACACCTTTGAGGCAATTATCCTCGACCCACCGAGTTTTGCCACTTCTAAGCACTCGAGATTTTCGGCGGCTAATAATTACGACCAGCTTATTTACCAAGCGGTGCAACTGCTCGAGCCACATGGTTTACTGCTGGTGTGCTGCAACCACGCCAAGCTCAGTCGCTTACAATTCAAACAAGCTATAACCCGAGGACTCGACCAAGCCAAACGAGGGTATAATCTCTTAAAATCGCTTGGACAGTCTGGTATAGATTACCCTGTACCAGAAATCGAAGAAGCCCCATTAAAGGTATTTGCCTTGGAGGTCATATGAATTCGCAAGCCCCAATAACCAATAAATTCGAGATTCGTCACGGCAGTTCAGTCAGTGTCTGCAACGCCCCCGATGAAATCCTGACCCGAATTAAGCTGATTCCAGAAATTTTTGTCGAAACCCACTTGGATGGTTTATTTGACGTGGTGATTTTATTCTTGACCAGCCGTGAACACGTCGAAGGCTACTTCCCAAGGGCTGCTAAATCCTTACGTCAAAAAGGGTTTATTTGGACGCTATTTCCAAATGCCACCAAAACCAATGACGAACTCGATTACGATAGGGGTTGGAGCATTGCCACCCGTCTCGAGTTTAAGCAAGCCCAACGCATGAACCTGACTCCAGAATGGGAAGCGATTCGTTGGACAGCCCCCGAAAAGAAATTTGGAAGGGTTTAAGGGCAGGGTGAAAAGGTCAAAAGGTGAAAAGGTTAAGGGAGTCCTCGAGAATAATCTGGTCGTTTCGCTCGAGACAGAATATCTTGTAGACTGAAGGTATGACCCAAGATGATTTATTTTTTCAAACCGTAGGGGCGACGGAGCTTCAAGCGACGGGGGTTTTGCCCGAGCCTCTGCTTACCTCGCCTGAGCCAGAACCTGAAAGCCTGTCGAGTCACCAAGACCCTGCGCCTTTCTCGAGCCAGAAAGAACCTGAATCTACCTCGAGTGAACCAGACGAACACGGTATCCCACCACAAGCCCATGACCCACTTCCGCCAGCCCCTCGGATGAGTGGTGGCATAAAACCCAAACGGGTGATTATTGTGGATGGTCATGCTCTGGCGTACCGAAGCTATTTTGGTCTGGCTCGAGGGTCGGAAAGGCTACAGAACTCCAAAGGCGAACCAACCCATGCGATTTATGGATTTATCAAAACCATTCTGAAGCACCTCCGCGAAGGCTTAAAGAAGAACGAAGGGGCAGTAATTGTGGTCTTTGACCCGCCCGTCAAGACTTTTCGCCATGAAATGTTTAGCGAATACAAAGCAGGTCGTGCCGAAACCCCCGAAGACCTGCCAAAGCAAATTCAGCGCATCAAAGAAATTGTCGATGCGATGTGTTTAACGCGGCTCGAGTTGGCGGGTTACGAAGCCGATGATGTGATTGGCACAATTGCCAAACGTGCCGAGTCTGAAGGCATAGATGCCTATATCCTGACCTCTGACCGTGATGCCTACCAGCTTCTAACCGATAAGGTACGGGTGATTGGCTCGGATGACACCTTGATTACCCCTGAAATGGTTAAAGCCAAATACGGTGTGACGGTCGAGCAATGGACGGATTACCGAGCGCTGACAGGCGATAGCTCTGATAACATTCCGGGCGCAAAAGGCATTGGACCAAAAGGCGCAGTTAAGTTACTCGAGGTCAACGGCACATTGCAACATATTTTGGATAATCTCGAGACCGCCGAACCCAAAAAAGAAGTTCAGAAAGTCAAAGACAGCCATATGAATGTGGTGCTGAGCATGGAACTCTCGAGGATTATTACTGATTTACCGCTTGAGATGGATTTAACGGCGGCTAATCAGTTTTTGCCAGATACCGAACGGCTGATTCCACTGCTGCGTGACCTTGAAATGAACAGTGTCCTCAAAGAAATCCAAACCCTGCTCGAGTCTCGCGGTACAAGCGTTCCAGCCGCCCCCGAAGTCAAACTGCGCGAGATTACCCTGCTCGAGTGGACAAGCCCGCCGCAAGAAGCTGTCTGGGCGTTTACCTTGGGCAATCCGAACGACCCTGTTGGCTCGAGTCTGGTGCAGTTGGCGTATGCCACAGAAAATGGCTCGAGTCTTGCGCCGCAAGGTTACATGCCAAGCGGCGAAGTTAGCGCTGCCGATGCCAAAGCCCTAGCAATCGCCACCCAAACCCAACCGGGCGACGACCCGCTTTTGATGGCGTATGTGCTTGACCCAAACAACAACAATGCACAAGCGATTTGTAACCGTTATCTGCAAGAAGATTGGAGCAAAGACACCGCCACCCAAGCGGCGCAAAGCCGTGCGCTACTCGGCATTATTCGCGCTGAACTTGCACCAGAACTGGAAAAACTCTATACCGAACTCGAGAAACCTGTTTCTAAAGTCTTGGCGCGGATGGAAGCCACTGGAATCTGCATAGATGCCCCGTTTTTTGCTGCCCTCTCGAGCCAATTTTTAAGTAAAATGCAGCAGATAGAGGGTGTTATCCATGACCTTGCTGGAGAAGTTTTTAATGTTAATTCTCGAGACCAACTCGAGACGATTTTATACGATAAACTCAACCTCGCCTCTGGTAAAAAAACCAAACTGACTGGTAAACGCAGCACCGCAGTTTCGGCGTTAGAACCTTTAATCGAAGAACACCCGATTGTGGCGCAGATTCTCGAGTATCGTGAAATCAACAAATTGCGCGGCACATACCTCGAGCCACTGCCAAATATGGTCAATCCCAAAACTGGGCGTTTACACACGGTTTTTAATCAACTTGGTACAGCTACAGGGCGGGTTAGCAGCATCAATCCGAACTTGCAAAACATTCCGATTCGTACCGAAATCGGGCGTGAAATCCGCAAAGGTTTTGTTGCTACACAAGGTTACAAGCTGATTAGCGCCGATTATTCACAAATCGAATTGCGAATTCTGGCACACATTACCCAAGAAGAAAATTTAATCGAAGGTTTTAGAAACAACGAAGACATTCACCGTCGCACGGCTGCCGCGATTCTCAATATCCCGCTCGAGAGCGTGAGTATCGACCAACGACGCGGCGCAAAAGCCATCAATTACGGCATTCTGTATGGCATGGGCGCACACCGACTCTCGAGGGATGAGGGTATTTCGCACAGCCAAGCCAAAGCCTTTATCGAAGGGTATTTTGCGGCGTACCCCGGCATCAAAGATTATCTCGAGACCACCAAAGCCCATTGTCACGAACACGGTTATGTCCAAGATTTATTTGGCAGACGCAGGTACATCCCCGAAATCAGTTCCAAAGCCTTTAATGTCCGCGAAGCCGCCGAACGCGCCGCGATTAACATGCCGATTCAAGGCACATCGGCGGGGATTATCAAACGCGCCATGATTGACCTCGAGCCGCAACTTGAACCATACGGCGCAAGGCTACTGCTGCAAGTTCACGATGAACTTGTTTTAGAAAGTCCGATTGAACACGTAGAAGTCGTCTCGAGTCTGGTACAGCGCGTCATGGAAGAAGCGTTTTTGCTGTCTGTGCCGCTTGGTGTTGGTATTGGCAATGGTGACACTTGGTATGATGCACATTAGTGCAGCCGTTATAATACGTTGTGATTCTTTTCCTTCAAGAAATTCTTTGGCACATACGACTTTAGAGCAAATCACGCTGCGGCAACTCGAGGATTATGTCAAAGTGTTGCAAAAATTCTTACTTGAGTTTTAATCATCGCCAAATAAGCCCAAAAACCCATGCGTTGCGGCTCGAGTACGCGACTTCAAAACCCAGACTAAAAACAGTGTTGTAATTCAAAACCCCATCAAGAGCAATTTGCAGTCCAGCACTGGTTTCTTTGCTCGAGACTAAAACGAAAACTTGCGGTGTCAAGCGTTCAAAACTAAGAACTCCATCGCCGATTCGCCATTTGGTTGTCCATGAAGAGCGGAGACTCAATTGCGCTAAAAGCAAAGGCGGGCTGCCATATGTGCCAGAAACCAGCAAAGTGGTCTCAAGAATTGCTCCAGCCACCATGTCGGCAAGATTCAATCCTAGGCTGTACTGCATATTGGTGTTGATTCGACTCGAGACTTGCCAATTTTGCAGCACATACCCCCATGCGTCACTCGAGCCAGCCCCAAAACCAAGGTCGAGCCAGCCAATTAAAACACCATTTTCAAAGGTGATAAATGGCGAGAAAATCAGGTTGATTGGCTCAGCAAAAACTTCGCCTGTACCGTACCAAGTGGCGCGAACCAAAAGCCGATAACCACGAGCTTGATTAAAGTTGCCATTGGCGGTTAGTTGCCAGCCTTGAACTGGTGCAAAACGCATCGAAAAATCTGTGCCAATCACGTTTGTGCCAAAAAAATCGTAACCCACGGCGATGCGGTAGGTCAGAGCGCCGTTACTACCCAAAGCCTCCAAGCCCAAACCACTCGAGAAGGCAATGCCAAAGTCTGGTAGTAAAGTTGGGGCAATCGGCGTGCTGGGTCGTGGCATTGGTGGCTCAGACACCTCGAGCAAGGTTGGAATCCCTGTTTGAATTTGCATTAAGCGTGTTTCTGAGCCAAGCCCAGCAAAACTCGAGAATGAGATTGTACCATTTGGCAGTAGACTTGGATCAAACGCCCCACCAAGAGCCGCCGTGATTTGTTGGCTTGTATGCTCGCCAAGTCGAACTTTCCAAAGTTGGGTTGTGCCAAGGCGGTCACTGCTGTACACAAGGGTTTGGGTGTCTAACCAAAGTGGTGTTTGGTCATGGCTAAGGTCAGAAGTGATAAAACCAAGGATACCATTGTCTAACATGGCAATATCCCAATATCCACCCGCTCGGATAACCGTCATAGCAATTTTTCCATATCCAACGGCTAAATTCTGCACCCGCCAACCCTTTGTGGCTTTCCAAAGCAAACTGTTGATGCCATCACACCAACGCCAGATACTCGAGGCGGCTTGGATGTAGACAACACAATCTCCATCGGCAACGGCATCAGTGGCATTTGCACCCAAGGTCAGTTGTTGCTCTTTACCATTTATAAAACGAAAAACCTCGCCTGAAATTGCCCCAAATGCCCGTGGTCTCGAGTAGACCAAAGCACCACCACTTAAACTCAGGTTATTGGGCGCGTAAGCAAAGTTCCCCAGTAACATAAGTTGAGGATTTCCTTGTTGACCACGGTATAAACTTGTGCCTTTTATGGTGATAAATTCCTTGTTCGATAACCAAACTGTTTTGCCAAGATTTGTGGCAATGACCTCGCCCACAGGCAAGGCAGTGTTTTTTAATTGTGTTGCTGTTGTAGCCGCTTGTTCTAATTCAAAGCTGTGCCAATTGGCAAATAATGACTCGAGACTCACCCCAAGCACTTCTAAAAAAGCATCCGATAAACTCCAATTGGCGTAATAAAACTTGAGAACCAATTTTAGTTTGGCTAACCCAAAGCGCTGAACCAAAAAAGCCGCAAAAGCACTGCCAAATTCGGCTCGAGTGGCAAAAGCATCAGCACTGACCCTCAAATTGAGATTGGTTAAACTGGGGAATGCCCCGACGCTTAGCCATGCCCTGCGTCTGGCGGCGGCTCGAGCATCGGGCAGCACTGCACCAGCTTGATGCTGAATCAAGGCGGTTAGAAACCAAGCAGGAGGAGGTCTAGCCGCCGTCTCGAGCAACCATGCCACCAGACCACGCAAACCACTGGGTAAGCTAGGGTCGGCAAGGTCAAGCTGTAAACCCACGCAGGGTGTGACCTGCAAACAAAGCAAAGACGGTAAAGGCTGCCCCGAAACTTCGAGCATCAAAGCCTGAGCGCTGTGCCAAACTTGTGCAAGCTCTTGGGCTTGTGTCTCGAGATGTGAGGCATACACAATTTTAAGATTGGTGGTTTCAAGCGTTTCGGCTCGAGCCGCCCCAAGTAAATAAATCACAGCCAGCAAAAAAAGCCCAAAATCTCGAGTGGTAACAACAAAGCGTTTTATGGCGCTAAAGAAAGGCATCTATTTAGATGGTAGCAAGAAAAATAAATGTTGCGCTCGAGACGCGATGCCCTGACACACCTCGAGACGTGTGTCAGGGCATCGCGAGACGCGGCGGGTTTTGACGAGCATCATTCAGGTTCATATTCTAAGGCAACCAACTCTTGTAATCCGCATCAGTCTCGAGAATCGGCAATTTCACCTCTAAACCTGTTCTGGCACTGCGGTACATGGCACTGACAAGCTCGAGTGAATCGCGGGCATCTTGCAAAGTCACGGGCAGCTCAGAATTATTCTCAAGGGCTTGATGAAAACGCAGAAATTGCCCTGTGTAGCCGTCGGGTTGTTCGATAAAATTCTCGAGGGCAGTGTTGATGTTGTTTTGAATGTCTGGACTGTCGCCTGTAAAAATCCACGGGTCGGCAGAACTGGTGTACGGGCGGGTGTTGCTCTCGGCGGTTAGGTTAGAAAACACAAATCTATGCCGACTGATTTCAGCACTCGAGCCAAGGGTCATGGATAAACTGACCAGCGAACCATCGTGCATTTCAAGGGTCACCGCCGCGCAATCTTCAACTTCGATTGGGTTGACTCGAGTGGCAACTTTGGCATAGACCGTTTTGACTTGTCCAAAAATTTTAGTCAGCATATCGTGGGCATGAATCGCGTGTCCAAGCAGTCCGCCACCAAGTTCGGTCGCCCATTTTCCGCGCCACTCAGGTTCGTAATACCAAGCACCACGCCGCCAATGGGTTTCGACTGTCGCAATATGAGCCGTACCGAGTAAATTAAGACTCTTCAGGTACTCGAGTTTTTGTAGTCCATTGCCAAAGCGGTATTGAAAAATTGGCATAATCCGCTTAGGGCTGCTCTTCTCGAGGGCGATTAACTTGTCCACGTCTGATAACGAAGCCGCAATTGGTTTTTCGCAAATCGCGTCTTTGCCTGCTTGAATGGCTTGTATCACCATCGGAACGTGCAGGTGTGGCGGGGTGCAAATATCCACCACATCAAGTTCTGGATGCTCGAGCAGCGCCGTGTAATCGCCAGTAAAGCCAAGCGCCCCAACCTCGAGTGCCAGCGCTTCGGCTTTTTTGGTATCCAAATCGCAGATACTGATAATTTCAAAATGGTCTGGTAGGGCTTTATAGGCTAGGGCATGAGCGCGACCAACGCCACAACCAATAACTGCAACCTTGAGGCGTTTTTGGGGTTTTTGTAAGTGCAGAACTTGGCTGGTGTTATGGGCATCTAAATGCTGGGTCATGAATTACCTACCTTCTCGAGGTTGCCTAAGCGAATGGCGACTTCTTCTGCCTCGAGCGAAATCTGGGCAGCCAAAAAGCACCTCCATTGTGGCATATGGGTTTCGGTGCGGTGCAGAATGTCGTAGACAAGCTCGCGCCCATACGGTAAATCGCCACCAATACAGGAAATATACTGCATCCCCTTGTGGTCTACCAAAATCAGGTGTTCGCCGCCTTCACGCCCGGCTGGGTCTACATATTTTCGTAGTTCGATGTAACCTTCTGTGCCGAGAACCACCAAGCGCCCATCACCCCAGACCCCAAGTCCATCTGGGGTGTACCAATCAAGGCGCACATAGGCATGGCTTGTTTCGCCGCTTTGGTTTGTACCACGCCATGAAACCTCACCAAAATCTTCAAGTTGCGGGTACTCTGGGTGCTTATAGTTAGCAACTTGCGCCGAAACCACTTCGGCATTGGTTGCCCCTGTAAAAAACAGGTACTGCTCGGCTTGGTGCGAGCCAATATCGGCTAAAATTCCGCCATAATGTCTTTTTTCAAAAAACCACGGCGCACGAGTGGCTAAATTGGTTTTATGTGGACCGATTCCAAGGGTTTGTACAACCCGTCCGATTGCCCCAGCCGCCACCAATTCGCCAGCTTTAATGACGCTCGCCACTTCAAAATGCTCCGAGTAACAGACCGAATAAATCCGCTTGGTCTGGGCTTGGACTTTTCGCACCTCCTCGAGTTGCTCTAAAGTTGTAAACCCGGGCTTATCAGTCATAAAGTCTTTGCCGTGCCGCATAGCTTTGATACCCAAGGCGGCTCGAGTGCTGGGGATTCCCGAAGTGATAATTAAATCAACGGTTTGGTCCTCGAGTAATTCGATTTCGGAAACTGCTTGGCGCACATTGGGATAACGGGCGGCAAAGGCGGTTGCAAGCTCTAGCTCGGGCGCATAAAACGCCACAAATTCTGCACCTGCATTGACAAGATGCGCCACCTGCCCGTAAATATGACCGTGATTGATGTTAATAACTGCAAAACGAACAGGGGCATTCATTGTCTAACTCCTAGAAAAAAATAGGGGGCAATAGATGCCCCCCAGGACTCGAGATTGTGGTTTACTTCAAAAATCCAGCCGTAATCAGGGTTTGCTTGGCGGTAGCTTCGTATTCGTTGGCACGAAGGCTATTTAAGCCGTTTACAAATTGATTCCAAGTGGTGTCGTTGATTGGTTTTTGACCAAGTTGGAATTGAATACGGTTCTCGTTGATGTACCTGTCTAAATCGGCTTGGTTGCTGGCTGGTTTAATCAAGAAAGTGCTGATGATGTTGGTGTGCGGTGTGGCAAACGAAGCACGGTAGAAATCCATTGGGGTGATGGTGCGTCCGTTGCTGGTCTTGAAAATTGGGTAACGGGCAGCCAATTCACGCGGACGACCATTTAAGGCAAGGTTACGCATTTGCGTGAATTTTGCGAAGCCTGCCGTGTTATAGGCATTGGCGGGTTCAATCCCAGCCAGTGTGATAATCGCGTTCTTATCAAAGTTGTAATTGATGCCTTTTTTGCCAAAGGCTAAGGCGTAATACCCTTCGCCGCTATTTGCCCACTCGAGCAACCTAGCAATAGCTTGACCCTTGCCAGCATCAATCGCTTTTTTCGAGGCAGTTAAGAGTGTACCCGCCGCCGCAAAAGTACCACTCGAGGATTTGCCATCTGGTCCGACGGGTGGTTGCAAGGTTTTTAGTGCGCCTGTTGGGTTACTGGCATCAAATGGGGCGTAGTTAAAGCTGCACATCGCGGCACAGAAATCCTCGGCAAAAATTCCGTACTTGCCTTGCTTCCAACGGTTGCGGAAATCATTGGTTTTTAGGGTTGCCCAATCTGGGTCTACAACTTTGGCATCAATGAAACTGTTAGCAACCTCAGTGGCTTTGCGGTAATTGGCTTCTCGAGCATTAAGCTTAAAGTTAGTGGCGCTGCTTAAATTCCAGTTGCCTTGAACGCCGTAAGCTCCGTAAATCACATCGAATCCGCCTGGTGTCCAGTCGGAGTTAATACCCCAGCCGTAAGTATCGTTTTTACCGTTGCCATCAGGGTCTTTTTCGGTGAAGGCTTTGGCGACAGTCATGAATTCGTTTAGGGTAGTTGGGGTTTTCAGTCCAAGTTTATCCAACCAGTCCTGACGAATTAAAAGCGATGTACGCTTGTAGAGCAGTTGAGGTTCTTGTAAGCCAACCATTGTGCCATCCACCGTTGCCAATAAATTCAGGTCGTCGTTTTTATAACGCTCTAAAGTGCGTAATGGCATAAATTTAAGGGTTGATTTGGCGTTACCCAAGAGCTTCTGGGCAGCAAATTGAAAGAACTGGTTGCGGTTACGCATCTCAAATAAATCTGGTAAGTCGTTGGCGGCGGCTAATGCACCAAGTTTGGTCTCGCCTTCTGAACCAATTGGGGCAACCACCAGTTTTAGATTGATGTTCAGCTTCTCGCGGACAATTTTATAGACTTCCCAGTCGGCGGGTGGCGGACCAGCTTCTGGCGAACCGGCTGGCAACCAGACGGTTAAATCGGTCACGGCGTTTTGTGCTGAGCTATAGAGTGCTAAGCCACTCAGGGCTAAACAAGCCGTGATGGCACTGACAAAAACTGCTTTTTTACTTGAACGTTTCATAATCTACTCCTTGGGTGATGCGTTTTTCTAAATTTGCCAATTCGTTGCAAAAACTTTCATTTCATCCAAACCCCCGTTCGGTCATCAAAGTAGCTCGAGAAGTGTATTTTTTTGGCTCGAGAAGAAAAATCATTCTTTAACCCCTCCAAGCAGCACACCTTTGGTAAAATGGCTTTGAATCCACGGATAGACCATCAACATTGGCAGGGTGGTTAGTACCACCGCCGCCATTTTTAGGGCTTCAGGCGAGGAGATACTGGCTTGACGGTTGCCGTCCACGTACTCGGCAGAATTGAGTGACGATAAAATATCGCGCAACACAACGGGTAAAGGCATCAGGTCGCGGTCGGATAAGAATAAAATCGGCAAGAAAAACTCATTCCAGTTATTGACCGCATAAAAAAGTCCAACAGTTAAAAGGATTGGTTTAGAAAGCGGCAGCATCACGTACCAAAGCACTTGGAACTCAGAAGCTCCGTCTATGCGGGCTGCTTCGCCGAGGCTTTCTGGCAGGTTTTGCAAAAAGGCAATCATAATCAGTAAGTTGTAGACACTGATTGCACCAGGAAGCACCACGCTTGGCAGAGAATCGAGTAAGCCAAGATTTTTAATCAGCAAAAACTGCGGAATTAACCCAGCATTGAATAAAAATGTAAACAGAATAAATGCCAGAATAACGCCACGTCCGGGTAAGGATTTCCTCGAGAGCGCAAAAGCACTGAGGGTGGTTAAAACCATATTCAGGGTCACGCCACCAACCAAAAGAACAAGACTGTTAAAAGCGGCTCTAAGGAAACTTGGCTGAGCCAATAATTCGCCGTAAGCCGCAAAAGAAAGCAGTGAACGCGGCTGATTGGGCAACACCAAAGGAGCGACCGAAACAATCACCACATAACTTAACGGCACAATTGTGACGATTAAAACCAAGATTAAAAAGAAATTCAGTCCAAAATCAAAGACTTTATCACCCCGAGACCCAAATGATTTGACCATTTTACACCTCCTTCTTCTCGAGTAAAAAACTTAGTACAACCCTGTTCCAGCCACTTTACGGGCAATGCGGTTTGCTACCACAACCAAAATTAAACCAATTACGCCCTTAAATAAGCCGACTGCCGCCGCCACCGAAAGTTGGAAATTTTGAATCCCTTGGCGGTAAACCCATGTGTCTATAATGTCTGAAACGCTGTAGACAGGCAGCGAATAAAGCGCGAAAACTTGAGTAAAGCCAGCATCTAAAATTCCGCCCAAACGCAGTAGTGTAACCAAGACAATCACATTCAGCATTCCAGGTAGCGAAATATGCCAAATACGTTGCCAACGGGTTGCGCCATCCATGGCGGCGGCTTCGTATAAGGATGGGTCTATCGACATTAAAGCAGCTAAGTACAAAATTGCGCTCCAGCCTGTTTCTTTCCAGACATCTGAGCCAACCAAAATAGCCACAAAATAACGTGGGTCGGTTAAAAAAGCGATTGGGTCTTGACCGACTAAGCCCATGCCTTTATTGACCAAGCCTTCGGACGGCGAAAAAAGTGCCAGCAAGATACCAGCCATCACAATCCATGATAAAAAGTGCGGCAAATAAGTAATGGTTTGTACCGAGCTTCGCAAAAACCGCAAACGTGTTTCTGCCAAAGCAATGGCTAGAATAATCGCTAATGGTAAACCAAAAATCAGTTTTGCCAGACTGATAATTAGGGTATTGGTCATCAGTTGCGAGAAATAATAGGAATTAAAAAACTCGAGAATATACTTAAAACCAACCCACGGGCTGCCTTCAACCCCAAGGATAGGACTGAAATCCTTAAAAGCAATTTGCGTGTACCACAGTGGTCCGTAACGAAAAACAATAAAATACAGCAGACCCGGAAACAGCATCAGGTACAAGGTACGGTGCTGCCAGATGGCATAGACCAGACTCGAGACGACTGATTTTTTTGCTGTTGGTAATGCAGTTGGGGTCAACATCAAAAGCTCCTCGAAATTGCTACACGCCTGACAATGGTAAATAGATAAAAATTTGGGAAAGTGGTTTCATGAATGAATATAGCACTGGCTTGTTTGGGTGTCAATTGCTAGATTACATTTTTGCGGTCTTTTGGCTGGGTATTTTGTGTGGACTGGTTTAAGCCAAGCATTATTTGCATAAATTGTACGTTCTAAAAGCTATTTATTCAAAACCTAGATATATCTTGTTCGAGTTGCTGATTGCGAAAGTCTTTACAGTTAGACTCGAGACTGTTATAGTTTGAAAAAGAAAAACGGTTTTCTGTTTTTCCCCATGACTTCATCTGCTTGGCGGTTGTTATACACTGAGGTAGGCATGATTACGATTAAAGATGTGGCTCGAGAAGCCGAAGTTTCGGTTTCAACAGTTTCTAAAATCATCAATAACACCAAACGCTTTTCAACAGCCGTTGAACTGCGGGTCAAAAGTGCGGTAGAAAAACTCGAATTTAAGCCGAACCCTCATGCTCGTTCGGTCAGCACAGGTAAAACCCATGCACTTGGCGTGGTTATTTTAGATATTGCTAACCCATATTATGCCGCCGTGGTCAAAGGTATTAGCCACGAAGCCGACGCAAAAAACCATACGGTGCTGCTTGCCGATGCCGAAGAGCGCCCTAATCGTGAACGCGATTTAATAGAGACCCTTGCGGCTCGAGTAGACGGTTTGGTACTGGCTGGCTCGAGGTTATCCGATACCGATATTCGCGCTTTGGCACTGCAAAAACCAATTGTGACTATCGGACGTTTCCCTGGCGGGCAAGTCATGAGTGTGGTTTCAAATGAGTACGAGATTGCATTCCAGCTGACACGGCATTTAATCACGACTGGACGCAAACAGATTGCTTTCTTGGCAGGTCCAGCCTTCTGGGTTAATTCCGAGCGCCAACGTGGTTATTTGGATGCGCTGCTCGAGGCTGGCTTACCAAGCATGATTTATCAGTTACCTTCGCCCAATATAGAAGGTGGCGAAAGTCTGGCTGGAACATTACTTATGGGCGCAAATCGCCCCGATGGAATTCTGGCGTACAACGACCTTGCGGCAATGGGTTTAATGAAAGTGGCACGGGATTTAAGTGTCCGTATTCCCGAAGATGTGGCGGTGGCGGGGATTGGCGATATTCCATTTGCCGCCTTGGTATCGCCGCCCCTAACTACAGCCACCGTTCCTAGTTTAGAAATTGGCAAAATCGCCGCCAGACTATTGATGCAAAGACTCGAAGGCTTAACAATTCTCGAGCCAAGCCTGGTGTTACGTGCAAAACTTTGTATCAGGGCTTCGACTCGAATAGAAGAAAAATAAAGGGGAATCAAGGCATGACCGATTTAAGTCAAGAAATCGCAGTGGTAACAGGTGGCAGTGGCGTACTCGGCAAGCATTTTTGTGCCGCGCTGGCTCGAGTCGGAGCTAAAGTTGCGCTGCTTGGCAGCAGCCTGCCAAGTGCCAAGGCTGCCGCCGCCTGCCTACTCGAGCAGGGCTACACGGTTTACCCCTATGCCGCCAATGTGCTTGACCGCGATTCGCTCGAGACCACCAAAGCCGCGATTCACAACGATTTAGGCAAAATCAGTATTCTGGTCAATGGGGCTGGTGGCAACCGCCCGAGTGCCAGCAGCGCCCCTGACCAAACCTTTTTTGAAATAGACATGGAAGCTGTGCAGTATGTAATGAACCTCAATTTTCATGGCACGGTCTTGGCTAGTCAGGTCTTTGGCAAGGATATTGCCGAAGCCAAACTTGGTAGCATCATCAACATCTCCTCGATGGCAGCCGAACGCCCAATGACCAGAGTTGCCAGTTATGCCGCCGCCAAAGCTGCGGTTGAAAACTTTACCAAGTGGTTAGCCACCCACCTCGCCCTCGAGTACGGGGCTGGGGTGCGGGTTAATGCCATCGCCCCGGGGTTTTTTTCCACCGAACAAAATAAATATCTGCTTTTTAATCCCGACGGCAGCAGTACCGAACGCGCCCAGAGCATCTTAAATCACACCCCACAAGGCAGATTTGGCAACCCAGAGGATTTAGAAAGCGCCCTCTTATGGTTGGTCTCGAGTGAGTCCAAATTTGTGACCGGCACGATTATTAGCGTAGATGGCGGTTTTGGAGCGTTTACCGGCGTATGAACAGCGTGATGAATCCAGACCGCTGTTTTGACCCAGAGCCAAGCCAACGGGCTTTAGCAAGGCAATTGTATCAATCGGTCTCGAGCCTACCGCTTATTTGTCCGCACGGTCATGTGGATGTGGTCTCGTTAGCCAATAACCAGCCTTTTGGCAGCCCTGCCGAACTGTTGGTGATTCCAGACCATTATGTCTTTCGGATGTTGTACTCGCAAGGTGTGCCGCTCGAGCAAATCAAGTCCAACCCCAACCACCGCGAAGTCTGGCGGATATTCTGTAGCCATTTTCATTTATTTCGCGGTACACCAACTGGTTTATGGTTGCGTGACGAACTGTGCAGTGTTTTTGGCATCAGTGAAAAACCTAATGCCGATAACGCTGACAGGCTTTTTGATCAACTCAGCAACTTGCTCGAGCAACCCGAATTTTTACCCCAAGCCTTGTTTAAGCGCTTTAACATTGCCACACTCTGTACCACCGATGCTGCCACAGCATCACTCGAGCCGCATCTGAAATTGCAACAAGCTGGTTTTGATGTCCGACCGACCTTTAGACCCGATAAATTACTTGATTTAACGGCTACAGACTGGCTGGGGGAAATCCAGAAACTCGAGTCACTGACCCAAACCATTGACGACTACAAAAGTTTTATCGCTGCCCTTAAATTGCGCCGAATACACTTCAAAGAAGCAGGCGCAACCGCCACCGACCACGGCGTAAAATACCCGCACACCCAAAGATTATCTGACTCAGAAACCCAAGATATTTTTACTCGAGCCTTAGAAAAAAAATCCACCAAAAAAGACTCCGCCCGTTTCACCGCCCATATGCTGCTCGAGTTTGCCCAGATGTCGGTTGAGGACGGCTTGGTGATGCAGTTACACGCGGGTAGTCGGCGCAATCATAATAGATTTTTATGGCAGCAATTTGGCACAGATGTTGGGGCAGATATTCCAGTAGCCGTTGATTGGACCCACGGACTCGAGGCACTGCTCCAAGAATACGGCAATGATTCACGTCTGCGACTGATTTTATTTACGCTCGACGAAAGCAGCTACACCAGGGAACTCGCACCACTGGTTGGGCATTATCCCGCCCTGCGCTTAGGTCCACCGTGGTGGTTTATGGACAGTGTTCACGGCATCGAGCGTTATTTAGACAGCGTTATCGAAACCACGGGGCTGGCAAATCTGGCTGGTTTTAACGACGACACCAGAGCCTTTGCTTCGATTCCAGCCCGCCATGATGTCTGGCGACGCACCACTTGTAACTGGCTGGCTAAACAAACCCTGCGCGGCATCATAGACCAAGCCGATGCTTTTGAAATGGCAGAGGATTTTGCACAGAATTTAGTGAAAAAAAGCTATGGGCTTTGAGCTATGGGCTACTCATCACACCTCGAGACTCAGAGCTTTATAGCCATCCACAACTCCCCGCCCTCACTCGAGTTTATCAGGAGAAATCATGATTATGACCATGCGTTGGTACGGACCAACCGACCAAGTTCCCTTGCGCCACATTCGCCAAGTCCCGGGTGTAACTGGCATTGTTGGAGCGCTATATGATGTGCCACTGGGCGAAGTTTGGGGGGTTGAGAAACTCCAAACCCTGCGCCAACAAGTCGAAGCCGACGGATTAAAACTCGAGGTAATCGAAAGCATCCCGATTCCCGAGCCGATAAAAATTGGGCTGCCCGAGCGCGATTTCCATATTGGGCGCTATATCCAAAGTATGGAAAATGCAGCAAATGTAGGCGTAAAAGTGATTTGTTATAATTTCATGCCGATATTTGATTGGACTCGCACCGACTTTAACCATATTCTGCCCGACGGTAGCAGCACCGTGAGCTTTGAACAAGATAAACTTGATACGATAGATTTATCCGATGGGGCTGCGCCTTTACCCGGTTGGGCAAAAGGTTTTGGACGCGCCGAACTCGAGCAGAATTTAGCCCATTACAAAAACGTAAGCGAAGAAAAACTGCTCGAGAACCTGATTTATTTTCTCGAGCAAGTCGTACCCGTTGCCGAAAAAATTGGCGTTAAGCTGGCGATTCACCCTGACGACCCGCCTTGGTCTATTTTTGGGCTGCCACGGATTGTGGGTAGTAAAGCCCAACTCGAGCAGATTTTTAAGGCTGTGCCGAGTATTCACAATGGTTTGACTTTTTGCAGTGGCTCGCTTGGCAGCAGCCCAAGCAACGATTTACCAAGTATTATTCGGGCATTTGGCGAGCGAATTCATTTTGTTCATGCCAGAAACGTTTTACACACTGCCGACAAGAGTTTTCTCGAGGTTGCCCACCCAACCCAGTACGGCAGTGTCAATATGCGCCAAGTCATGCGGGCATTGGTCGAAGTTGGCTTTACAGGACCGATTCGCTCCGACCACGGGCGAATGATTTGGGACGAGCAAGGCAGACCAGCTTACGGCTTATTTGACCGAGCGTTGGGCATGACCTACTTGCTGGGCTTAGTCGAGGCGTTTCGTGCCTAAGTGCTTTGTCGTTTAAGTCCTTCGACTCATCGTTCCTCGAGACTACGGACTCCACGACAAAGCACCTTTCGGTACTCGCATAGCTCGCCAAGTCTACCGACTTGTCCGACACTGCACTAAGTTTGAGAACCATTCTTAAGCAAGTTAGAATCCCTGTGTGCGTTTAATCCCCGATGGAACTCGGTACTACCCTCCCAAAGACGAAACTTGGCGCGAGGCTTTGCGCTCTAAGCTCGAGCGGGTACTGCACCTGTGGGGCTTTGACCCTGTGCAAACTCCAGCTTTAGAGGTTTTTAACCCAGTTCATCCTCTGGCAGACAAAGGCTTTAAGTTGGTAGACCGCGATGGCACAGTGCTGATGCTGCGCGGTGAGTACACCACCAGTGTCGCCAATCTGGTACGCACCCTGTCTGAGCCGACTTACCCCGTGCGGCTGCGCTACAGTGGCACACTTTGGGTACGAACTCGAGATGCCGAACTTGGCAGACAACGCGAATACACCCAAGTTGGGGCGGAATTACTTGGGGTGGACACCCCACTTGCCGATACCGAAATTCTGTCCTTAGCCCTCGAGTGCTTAGATAGTGTGGGGTTTTCTAAAGCCGCCGTAGAAATTGGTCATCCGGGTTTTGTGCGGGCGGTCTTACAAGCCACCAATCTCGAGCCAGACGCAATCCAAACCCTTCGCACCGCCATTCATCGCAAGAACGCACCAGAGTTACAAGCCCATCTCGAGATGTATAAAATTACGGGAATAGTCAAACAAGCCGTCCTGCGTTTAATAGATTTGTACGGCGATATTCGGGTACTCGAGGAAGCCGAAGACATTGCGATTAACGATGCGGCTAAAGCTGCCTTAGATAATGTTCGTTCAGTTGCCAGTTTACTACCACCAGAACGGTTCTTATTTGACCTTGGAATTGCTAGAGGGCTTGATTATTATACTGGCGTGATTTTCCAAGCCTATACCCCAGATTTTGGACAACCACTTTGCGGTGGAGGACGCTATAACACCACCCTGCCCGCCGTTGGGTTTGCCATCGGACTCGAGCGCCTGATGACCGCTCTTGGTACAGCCCCAAGTCTCGAGACAGCGATAGCGATTAGCACTTCAAACGTTGCCGCCCGTAACCTTCGCAAACAGGGCAAACGGGTGATTCAAGCTTGGACGAACAATCAGACCGAACTCGAGGAAGCAGCTCGAGCGTGGGGCGTGCCGTATATTGTTCTTGAAAATACCGTGATTCGGTTATCAGATGGGGCAAAAATCGGATTGGGAGAAATATGCTGACCATTGCTATTCCCAGTGGTGAACGCAGTAAAAAGTTTGCCTTGGATGCTTTGCGCGGGGCTGGTCTCGAGATTCCCGCTTTGGATGATTCACGCAGTTTGCGTTTTGAATTCCCAGAACTCACGCTGCTGCTGGTGAAAGACCCAGATGTGCCAGTCTATGTGGATGTCGGTGTGGCGGATTGTGGGGTGGTTGGTAAGGATTGGATTCTCGAGGCTGGGCGGGATAATTTTGAACCCGTGGATTTGGGTGGCAATTCGTATCGGTTCTCCTTGATTACCATGGCGGGAAGTTCTCGAGTGATTGAACGGGTAGCCACCAAGTACCCTCGGGCAACACGGGGATTTTTGCGTGAACGTGGCATGACCGCCGATGTGATTTCCCTCAATGGCAAAATTGAATTGGCAGCCCTGACGGGTTTAGCCGATGCAATCGTGGATATTGTTGAAACAGGGCGGACGTTAAGCGAAAACGGTTTGGTGGAACGCGAAAAATTACTGCAACTCAGCACTCGGTTTATTGTCAATCGGGCGGCACTAAAACTTAAAGCTGGTCAGTTGCGGGGTTTAATTCATCGTCTCGAGCAACAACGACCCAAAATCGGCTAGACTGAGGGCATGTCTTTACAAAATAAAGTGATTCTGGTGACTGGCGCAGCCGGCGAAATTGGTGCGGCAACCGCCAAACTTCTGGCTGCTCGAGGTGCAAAATTGGTGCTGACCGACATGAAAATGTCTGCCCTCGAGAGTTTGGGTATTGCGGAGGCGTTGCTGCTTGAACATAATGTGACCTTAGAAACCGATTGGATTCGGGTCATGGCGGCAACCAAGGAACGTTTTGGGGGGCTGCATGGTTTGGTCAATAACGCTGGGATTGGTGGCACGCCGGGCAGTGTGATTTCTTATCCGCTCGAGGCATTCCAACAAGTGCTGGATGTCAATGTGACGGGTGTTTTCTTGGGGCTAAAACACGGTATTAAACTGATGCTCGAGGGGCGCAGTGGCAGCGTGGTCAACATCTCGAGTGTCGCAGGGGTGATTGGTTCACCGGGCATGATTGCTTACAATGCGGCTAAACATGCCGTGGTTGGTCTGACCCGAGGGGCTTCAGCAGAATTTGGGCGCAAGGGCATTCGGGTCAATAGTGTTAATCCGGGTCCGCTCGATTCAAGCATGATGCGTGGCTACGACGAGAGCCTAAAACCCGGTCAGAGTGAAGCGGTTCGAGGCAACTTGGAGAAAAACATTCCACTTAGGCGCTATGGTACACCCTCAGAAATCGCCCCCGTGATTGCCTTTTTACTGTCCGACGAAGCCAGTTTTGTGACAGGTTCGGTTTACCTCGCCGATGGCGGCTTGCATTCGGTTTAAGGTTTATGTCGCCGTCTGAATCTAGCTTTGTATCACCGTCCGAAACTGGTTTTGTGTCGCCGTCTGAACCTCCTATTCAAGTTCCAGCCGATGACCTTGGTATTGGCAGGGTTCAAGCCGAGCAATCAAGTCGTTTCTTAAATAAAGACGGCAGTTTTAATTCGCACCGTGTTGGACTTGGGCAACTCGAGAGTATAAACCCATTCTATGCCCTGATTTCGATGTCTTGGTGGTGGTTTTTCTCGAGTTTAACGGCTGGGTTTATTGGCATCAACCTTATTTTTGCAGTGCTGTATGTGCTATGCGGCAAGGATGCACTGTTCATGAGTACGCCAAACCAAATCGAAGATTTATTTTGGCGCGGGTTTTTCTTTAGCATCGAAACGCTCTCCACAATTGGCTATGGTCATATCGCCCCCAATAATGTACCAGCCCATATTTTATCCAGCATCGAAGCATTCTTGGGGTTACTCGGCGCGGCTTTAATTACAGGTGTGGTCTTCTCGAGGTTCTCCAAACCAAACTCGAGGATTTTATGGAGCAAGAACGCTTTGATTGCCCCGTTTCAAACGGGTAGTGGCTTGATGTTTCGGATTGCCAATGGGTATAAAAACGAGATTATTGAAATTGCGGCTCAGGTCAGTTTCTCGAGGTTTGAAATAGTAGCTGGTAAACGAATCCGAAAATTTTACAATCTGCCTTTAGAACGCAGTACCGTGGCTTTTTTTAGTTTGGCTTGGACGGTGGTGCATCCGATTACCCCCGCCAGCCCGCTTTGGGGTGTGACCGAAATAGACTTGGATGCCAGTCAAGCCGAATTTATTGTTGTCATTCATGGCTTAGATGATGTGTTGTTTCAAAGGGTTCATGCACGCGGTTCGTACAAGTGCGAAGAAGTGGTTTGGAATGCCAAATTCTCGAGTATGTATGTGCCGGACACACACGGCGGGGTGGCAGTCGATGTTCGTAAAATCCATGAGTTTGAGTTTCTTGAACCTTGAAACACAAATTTGCAAAGGCTATTGGTCATTTATGTTATTTGCATAACATCAGCTTTTTATGTTATAATCACCCGTTAAACTAACGGAGGTTTCACTTGTCAGAAGTTATCCCAGTCAATATCACCGATGAAGTCAAAGATTCATTCCTGACCTACGCCATGTCAACCATTGTCGAACGCGCTCTACCCGATGTGCGTGACGGCTTAAAACCAGTGCAGCGACGCATTTTGTATGCCATGCACTCGGACTTAAATTTGCTCTCCACCCGTAGGCACTCTAAAAGCGCTGGTGTGGTTGGCGAAGTGATTAAAAAATACCATCCGCACGGTGACATGCCGATTTATGAAGCGATGGTGCGCCTTGCCCAGTGGTGGAACTTACGCTACATGTTAGTGGATGGTCAGGGTAATTTCGGTTCTTTGGATGGCGACCCTGCCGCCGCTTACCGCTATACCGAAGCCCGTTTGACCAAAGCCGCCGAAGCCATGCTCGAGGACATCGAAAAAGAAACCGTGTCTTTTCGCCCTAATTTTGATGAATCGCACGAAGAACCAACCGTTCTGCCAGCCGCTTTCCCGTACATGCTGGTCAATGGTGCTGTGGGCATTGCTGTCGGTATGGCAACCAATATCCCGCCGCATAACCTGACCGAAATTTGTAATGGGTTGCTCGAGATTATTAAAAACCCAGACATTACTTTAGACGAACTGATGCAGTTTGTGACTGGACCAGACTTCCCAACCGGTGGCAGACTTGGCAAAAAAGGCATCCGCGAAGCCTACGCCACAGGGCAGGGCAGTATTCGTTTACGTGGTAAATCTCGTATCGAAGAGGTTAAGGGTCGTTCGCAAATTGTGATTACTGAAATCCCGTACCAAGTCAACAAAGAAAATTTTATTAAAACCATCAGCCTGTGCTACCGCGAAGGCAAAATTCCAGACATCAGCGCCCTGCGCGACGAATCAGACCGCAAAGACCCTGTACGGATTGTCCTCGAGTTAAAACGCGGTACACTGCCCGATTTGGTCTTGAACCAGTTGTACAAACACACCCAATTGCAAAGTAGCTTTAACATTATCAACTTAGCAATTGTCAATGGCGCACCAAAAGTGCTGCCCATCAAAGATGCAATGGTGCATTACCTTGACCACCGTAAAGTCGTGGTCACCAAACGCACCGAGTACGACCTAAAAAAAGCCCGAGCCAGAACCCATATCTTAGAGGGTTTGTTAATTGCGCTTGACAACATTGACGAAGTGATTCGCCTGATTCGGGCTGCCCAAAGTGGGGCAGAAGCCCGCGATGCCCTGATGGTGCGTTTTGCTTTGTCAGAGCCGCAATCCCAAGCCATTCTCGATATGCGCTTACAAACCCTGACAGGACTGTCTCGAGACCGCTTAAACGATGAGTACCGCGAATTACTGACGGTCATTGGGTTTCTCGAGGGCATCCTTGGCGATACCACGATTTTATGGAACGAAATCATCAAAGAAATCACCAATTTGCGTGACAAATTTGGTGATGAACGCCGCACCGTCATAACTGATTTGTCCGAAGACATCACCAAAGAGGACTTAATCGCTGTCGAAGACATGGTAATTACCGTCACCAAAGGCGGTTATATGAAACGCACCGCGCTCGAGGCGTACCGTGTTCAAGCTCGGGCGGGACGTGGCGCAAACTCTGGCAAGTTGCGCGACGAGGACTTAAACACCAATTTGCTGGTTGGTAGTACCCACGATTTCCTACTCTTCTTTACCGATAAGGGACGGGTTTTCCGCGAGAAAATCTTTGATATTCCAGAAGCCGGACGCGATGCTAAGGGCGTGCATTTACGCAACATTTTGCCGCTTCGAGACGACGAAAGCGTGGCTGGAATCCTCGACTTGAAAGACTTTAGTGTGGCTGGCTCACTGATTTTTTGTACCAAGCAGGGCATCATTAAAAAGACCGAAATTGCCGATTATATCAATATCACTTCGGCGGGTCTGATTGCTATTAACTTACTCGAGAACGATCATTTAATCGAAGTGGCAGTGGTCAATACCAACGAACAAGTTGTCTTAGCCACTCGAGACGGACAGAGTATCCGCTTTAGTGAAGATGATGTCCGGGCTACAGGTCGGGCGACCCAAGGCGTGATTGGGATTCGCTTAAAAACCACCGATGTGGTGGTCAGCATGAGCATTGTTCAACCCGACGACAACGGCGAATTGCTGGCAGTTTCAGAAAATGGTTATGGTAAACGCACCCCGATCAACGAGTACCCACTTCAAGGGCGCGGTGGACAAGGTGTGATTACCCTGAAAGTGACCGATAAAACCGGTCATTTGGTCAGTCTCGAGCGGGTTGGCGGCGACGAAGAACTGATGGTACTAAGTGCCAACGGTGTAGCGATTCGTACTCGAGTCGAAGAAGTATCTTCATATGGGCGCAGCAGCCAAGGAGTCAAAGTGATGCGAATAGAAGATAAAGATAAAGTCATTCGTGCCTTTGCGATTCGTCAAGAAGAAACGCTGTAGAAACGTTATAAACCTCACAAAAAAGCCCTTCCAAGACACAACACTTGTTATTCTCACAGCATCTCGAGGGTAATTCTCATCAAGCTGGAATACCTTAATAAACGAAGGCATAGCCAACAGCAAACGCCTCCATACATCCCTCCCCCAGCCCCCGAAAGGGGGCGCAATTATTGTCTGGTAAACCAGCACACTTACGTCCCCGTTAAAAGGTGCTACGCTACCGCCATGATTAGCATGACCGAATTTGGGGCAAATAAAGCCAAAGAAATTCTCGAGAAGAACAATAAATTAAATGCTGCCGTGCGTGTTTTTGTCAAAAGCGGCGGCTGTAGTGGCTACAGTTACGGTATGGCAATAGATGACCGCCAGCTAGACGGAGACACTATTTTTGAAAGCCACGGGGTCAATGTGGTGGTAGACAAAATGAGTTTGCCCCTGCTCGAGGGCGCGACTGTGGATTATTTAGAAAACATGATGGGTGGCGGTTTTAGTGTGGTATCAAACCCAAACGCCACCAGTGGTTGTGGTTGCGGACATAGTTTCCGCACCGATGGCAAAGCAGCCGTTGAAGGCGAGGGCAGTGCCAGTTGCCATTAAGCGCGAGATTTTAGAGGTATTGACGCTCCAAGTTACCTGAGCTTCGATTATTGTGTAGCATGAAGCCTATGCAGAGTTCGTCAGACCTTGCTCGAGACCGAACACAGCGTTTGTTTCGCTTTCTTAGTGAATTTACCCAATTACGTTCAAAACCGCAGCGGACTCTCTCTGATGACGATGAAGTGGTTTGGTTGGCGGATGTTCCTAATGTTAGCGAAATTCAAAATTACTGGGGTTCAGGGTCAGATTCCGAGACTTGGTTATCAGTACAAATACCAAAAAGAATTGAAGGCAAGCCAGTAGCGAAAAGTTTGCAAGTGCTTTTGCGTCGCCAAGCACTGACTCAAAAAAACAAGTTGCCTAAAGCGGTAGCCCTCGAAGCTCCTTTAAGTCATGGCGCTGGTTTTGGGCTTAATCCTGTCCATGACTTTCAACGAATAAACATTTGGGGGAATCAACGTACAGCAAGGCAAAATGCCAAAAAAGTCTTTGATATTCTATATTCAATATTCCAGAAGCAACAGCGACTCGGTGAAACATATGAAGTAGTTTTGGGTCTCGGCTATTTGACTTGGCAAGCGGCTAATGCTCGAGTTGCAAGGCATTTATTAACTATTCCTGCGGCAATGAATTTCGATGCAGCCCAAGGTAATGTGATTGTTGGGGTAAATCTTGATACTGCAAAAGTTCAGCTTGAACAAGATATGTTAGAGATGAATCAACGTATTTCAGGCGACGCACAACGTGATATTGAAACACAATTAGCAGATGTACTTGGGGATTGGCAGCACCCCAATATCGAAATTGTTTTGCAAAGTTGGATTCATTTGCAAGGTAGTCAAGCAGTATTCGATAAAACACTAAAACGTCAGGAAATTGTGGGTAATGCACCACGAATTCATTTAGCACCTGCGATTATTCTCCGCAAACGCCCATCACGGGACTTAACACAAATGCTTGATTTTATTGCCCAACAAAGCGCTGATATACCAGAGACCCCGTTAAGTGTACGTCGAATTGTAGAGGTTATTGATGACAATAATAGCTTAGGAGTCGAGGGCATACCTGAACAGATTTATTTTCCGCTTCCCGCTAATTCAGAGCAGCTCGAGATTATTGAAAAATTACATTCAAGACAAGGTGTGCTTGTACAAGGACCACCCGGTACAGGAAAATCGCACACAATTGTTAATCTTGTTTCGCACTTACTGGCAACAGGACATCGGATATTAGTCACCAGCCATACTGCTCGAGCCTTGCGTGTTTTGCGTGATAAATTTCCAAAAGAAATAGAGGCATTATGCGTTTTGAATCTTGGTGATGGCAGCCATGCCAGAAATGACCTCGAGACCTCTGTGGCTGGAATCACTCAGCGTTACAGCCAGCGCAAGGCAAAACAAGACTTGGAAACCCTCCAAAAACTCGAAACTACTCTTGATCAGCTATATCGCCAAGAAGCACTTGTTCTGCGGGACTTACAAGATTTTCGTGAACTTGAAACAAAACAATTTCAACCAAGCGAAGGTTATTTTGGTACAGCCCAGAAAATCGGTGCAGCTTTATCTGAAGCAGAAATTAATCACAAATGGCTGCAAGAATTTTGGCAAAAAAATTCTAAGAAAGCCCCAATTTCCAACGCGACTCTATTGTTGCTTTTGGATAGTCTGTACGACCCTGCACTTTTACAAGGTCAGCTTTTCGAGAAATTTAGCATTGTAGATTTGGATAAGATTCCGACAAAAACGGCGATATTTACGGTCTTAAATAGATTTTCGGAAAGTCAGAAAAACCTTTTGGTTTCACAAGAAAAACTAAAGGCAGCCCAACAACCCCTAAAGTCAGCTTGGCAAGAATCAACCAGCACCGAGTTAGAAAGAATCCAAAACGCATTAGGTACTTGGATTACGGTCTACACCACTATTTCTACAGATACTTTTGAATGGTCAGTCAAAGCCGTAAATGATATTTTTTTGAGTCGAGGACAACTCTGGTTTGCTTTATGGGAAATAACCCAAGGCATTGCGGTACTCGAGTCAGAGGTACGCTGGTACGATAATTTGCGAATGACTGGCTTAGAACAGATGGATATCCAAGCTATCCGCGAAGATGCCAAGGCATTATTAACCCATTTAGAAAATAGAAAAACTTTTGGCGTTGCTTTTTTTCGTCCAAGTTGGATGAAAAAAGCATGGTACGTTACCGAGATTCGGATTGTTGGTAAACCATGTGATACAAAAGAAAAATTGCGTGATTTGATTCGCCTAATTGGAGTTGAAGAACCTCTTCAAAAAATTGAACGAGCTTGGAGTTCTTTTGCCAAACCTCTAATCGGAACGCCATTACAGCGTTGGATACAATTGACTGCGTTTTATCAGCACCTCAAACAAATCATTGGGTTACAAGCGCCTTTGCAGACTGTTAAAAAGATTTTTTTAGAATTGCCGCAAATCGCTATACCCGACTGGAAAAGCATCAAAGAAATAGTGCAGCTACAACAACAAATAATGTCAGAACTAAAATACCGAAAAGATCATGGTCAACGCTTGGAGCAAGCCCAAACGGAACAGTTGGTATGTGCAGATAATTTTGATTCAGAGAAACACCATTTTCAAACATTAGTAGAGCAGCTTGAACAAGAAACGAAGCTCGAGACAGCCCATCCACTAATAAAACGTCTCTACGAAGCTATTTTGCAAAATAACCCAGACAAGTATCAAATGTATTACCAAAACCTCAAAGATTTTGCCGAGCGTCAAAAAAAGTATATCAGCCGTCAGGAGCAACTAAAAGTCCTTCAAGTCCATATCCCGAAATTGGCAATTGCACTTGCGTCAACAGGGTCACTCGAGTATTGGCAAAAACACTTGAATCACTTTGAGGCAGCTTGGAATTGGTGGGTTGCCCAAGAATGGTTTGAGCAAATAACTAATCAAAGCCGTGATAAACAACAACGTGATAACCTCGAGCATTGCCGTAAAGAGATTCGCACTACCCTGTTAAAAATTGCCGAACTCAAAGCGTGGACTGCTTGTTTGGATAGAATGACCGAGGCACAACGCCAAAAATTACTAGAATGGAAGCAAGCCACAATTAAAGTCGGAAAAGGTACAGGAAAATATGCTGGTCAGTGGCGCAATACTGCCCGAAAAGCCATGCAGAGCGCTCAGGGTGCAATTCCAGCTTGGATTATGCCACTCTACCGAGTTGCTGAGTCCTTTCAGCTTGCGCCAGATTTGTTTGACGTGGTGATTATTGATGAAGCCAGCCAATCAGGACCCGAAGCCTTATTTTTGAATTATATTGCCAAAAAGATTATCGTGGTTGGAGATGATAAACAAATCAAACCAGACAACGTTGGATTGAACCACACGGATGTTGAAGCGCTAAGAGAACAGCATATTGACGATTTGCCAATTTCTAAAACCATTGGTTCAGCCGACAGCAGTTATTTTGAAATCGCCGAGGTCTTGTTTGGGGGACGGATTCGGTTACTTGAACACTTTCGGTGTATGCCGGAAATTATTCAATTCTCTAATAATCTTTGCTACAGCGATAATCCACTTATTCCGCTTAAACAATTCGGTGCAAATCGTTTGAATCCAGTGGTTGGTACACATTTTGTCAGAGACGGTTATAACAAAGGCTTGTCGGGTAATGTGGTCAACCAACCCGAAATAGATGCAGTGATTCAAAAAATTCTCGAGTGCAATCAAGACCCACAGTATCTAGGCAAAACTTTTGGAGTCATCAGCTTACTGGGTGAAGCTCAAGCACGACTGATAGAACAACGCCTAAGAGAGCATTTGAGTATTGCTGAAATTGAAAAACGACAAATTGTTTGCGGTGATGCTTACGCTTTTCAAGGCGATGAGCGAGATGTGATGTTTATTTCAATGGTTAAAGCACCTGAAGCTGGTAAGCGCCTAACAGCCCAAACCGACGCAAAAGCTGAGAGACGATATAACGTTGCTGCAAGTCGTGCTAAAGAGCAAATGTGGTTATTCCATTCTGTAGAGCCACACGAGTTAAAACCTGATTGCTTGCGCCACAAATTCTTATCATATTGTCAGAATCCTCGAGTAGAAACCATTTCAATCGCTGGAATTTCAATTGCCGAGCTAGAAGAAAAAATACGTGACCCCCACAAAAATGAAAATGCACCTGAGCCTTTTGACAGTTGGTTTGAAGTCGCAGTTTTTCTCGAGATTACCCGCCGAGGCTTCCGCGTTATGCCTCAGTTTGAAGTCAGTAATTATCGAATAGACCTGATTGTGGAAGGTCTTAATGGCAGACTTGCTGTCGAATGTGATGGAGACCGATGGCATGGTGCGGAACAATACGCATCTGATATGGCACGTCAACGTGACCTCGAGCGAGCAGGGTATCAATTTTGGCGCGTGCGTGGCAGCACCTTTTACCGAGACCCAAAGGCAGCACTAGAAGATTTATGGATAACCCTTGAGCGTTCTGGGATAAAACCTCAAGTTTACGATTCTTTGGCTATAAAACCAGAAGAAAGTATAGAAAATACTGTGTTAGACAATAAGACTAAATTATCAGTCGAAACAACGCCAACCGATTCTTTGGCATTAGAGCTTGAAATTGTCCGTGAGAAACTTATTGAAACAATTGTAACTGATATTTTGGTATCGAAATCTGTAATCACAGCCAAAAAGCCCACACCAGCATTCTTGCCTCGAATAAAAACTATTCACATCGAAAAGATTCCAGAACTCGAACCTACTACTCAGCCCGACAAACCCCAAGCTCGACGTATTAGAGCCACAAAAAGTGATAATCCCAAACATCTGAAGCCACAACTTCCGACACCATCTCTTGCTGAACAAAAAGAATTACTGAGTTTATCGTCAGATACGTGGTTTCAATTGGCGACATGGGCGAAGAAAAATAATTATCTCAATCCATTTCAACGAAAATTAGCATTTAGTCTTGGTATCCGTGCAGCCAATAAAGAACCGCCAAGCGAAAAGCAAATGTACTGGGGAATAGTAACCATAAACGAAGCCAAAGAAGCTGGATTTCCATTTACTACAAATGTACACAAAGCCACTTAAAACTGTAGCAAAGTAAGGTTATTAAAATTCGACTTCGGCGTATAAATCAGCTAATTTGACACTGGTCTCGAGACACGGCACTTCTAATAAATCATCGCCCTCGAGAAAATCCACCACCCATTGGTCGTGTTCTCGGCGGTACACAGTCGCAAAAATTCGGCTCTGCTCGAGTAGAACATAACGCTGCACTGATGCGATTCGAGTATACTCCTCGAGTTTTTCGCCACGGTCGGTACTGTCCGAATTTGGCGAAACCACCTCGAGCAGAAAACACGGCGAGTCTTCAATATACTTGTCCAGACGCGGCGTACAAACAATCATGATGTCTGGATAGCGATACTTGGTGTTTCTAACCTTTGCTTTAATTGTTTTGGTTAAAAATCGGCAGCCTTTGGCTCGAGCAATTGGGCGCAGTTTTTCCACCAAATTCAAAACGATTTGCTCATGGTCAATGCTCTCACCAGCCATAAAACGTAATTCACCATCCACGTATTCATGGCGCTCCTCGGAACAGCGTTCTAACTCGAGGTATTGTTCGGTACTAATTATTCGTTCGAGAATGGCTGGCATAAAGATGATTGTAGTACAAACCTACTCAGATTTGCTCAAGACCAGTGCGGCTTACTCGAGAATCGCTTCAAATACCCTAGACCGCCACCCAGTTTGGCTCGAGTAAAAACGGAAAGCACATCCCCGCAATATCCGAAAGCGGTAGCACATCTTCGTGTAGTTCATAGCCGAGGTCTGCCATCCAAGCACGGCGTTTCTGGCAACGAATTAACAAACTCGGCTCGAGTCGAGCGCGTAAGTCGGCATCAGCAAGTACCAAACCATCTTCCATATTGATCACAGCAGGACTGTTTTTTGGCACGGGGATTAAATCTTGTTGGATTGCCATGCCAGAACGCAGCACCATTCCACCAGCCTTAAACGGACTCGAGAGCCATTCGTCATAAGAAATCAGGTGTCCGGGATTGAGTGCCAATTGCCAAGTCGGTAAAATTGCCGCTTGGGTGGCAGCCAGCACACTCGAGCCAAGCGCCCCAACACGCAGGCAAGCATACCAAGTCCGAACTGTGCTTAAGTAATTCTCGAGCAGCCCAAGGTAATCGTCGGCATCTGGATGCTGATGGGTCATCGTGCGTCCCGCCCGACAGGTTAAACTGCCCAGCACCCCAAAAGCCAGTTGTGCATAGCCGCCAGAAAAGAGTTGTCGGTTGCGAGGACTGCCCAACCCACTAGGGATAGCCTGCCCAAAATTCACCATTGGATGACAAGCCTGTTCTAAGCCATGCGCCAAGAAAAAATTCGAGATTTCGCGTTCAGAAACCCCGATTTTAAGCGACCCAAGCGCCGAATAGACCGCTTGGCTGCTAACTCGAGCCGCGTACTCAGCAAATAAAATCATCTCTGGCTCGAGAAGACTGCGTAAACCAGCTTCGGCACTCATCAGCAAATGCGTGGCATTGTTTGGGAGATTCCCCGTAACTTTGAGTATTGCCTCGATAATCCAGTGCGGCACATCCAAAGCCGTCATTGGTTTCCAGCCGATGGTGGCACAGACCATGCCACGCCCTAAACCCGCTTTTTGCAGCAATGTCTCGAGTGTTATGTGCTGACTGCGGTCTTGGTCGGGCAAAGAAAAATCTTGGTACAACACAATCTCGAGGTCTATTTGTACGACCAGTCTTGCATACTCGATGTTTTCATTACCGAGCAGCAAGACTGGTTTTTTGCCTTTGACCACAACCAATAGGGCTTCTTCAAAACGCGGTGCAAACCCAGTTAGCCAAAGCAGATTAGCAGCATGTTCACGGTCAGCGTAAACACAAACTGCCTCGAGATGATTGGTCTCGAGGGCAGCTAAAAAGTTCTTAAAGCGATTTTGAAAAACCGAAGTGGGTACGGTGGGGATTTCACCCAATGCGCCAAGGTCTACGGGTTGCCTGTTCTTAAAATTGAGCATGGCTATTAGTTTAGAACTTATTTACATTCTGGTACAGCACTGCTCACACCTTCACAAAGAACCGCTTTACTAATCCATTTGGCTTCCAAGACCACTTTAAGATTTGTCTTGGTAATCGGACTCGGTTTTAAGAAGATCGAGTTCATTTTGACCTTATTTGGACCTTTGCTAAAAATAGCACGCCCAGGAATTTTTTCGACCGCCACACCTCGAGCCAACTGTAAAGCAACTTCACCTGCTCTTCTGCCAAGCGAACGGGCATCTTTCCAAACCGAGACGGTTTGAGTTCCTCTTGCCACACGGTTCAGGGCAGCCAAATCACCATCTTGTCCAGAAACCGCCACTTTACCTGCCAAACCAACACTGGTCAGGGCTGCCACTGCGCCACCTGCCATACCATCGTTACTGGCGACCACGGCATCTATTTTATTGGCGTTGCGGGTCAGCATTTGTTCCATGATGCGCTGTGCATTTTCGGGTTTCCAACCTTCGGTAAATTGTTCACCGACCACTTTAATATCACCGCGTTTAATACTTGGGTTTAGCACCTCGAGTTGCCCGCCGTGTAAAAAAACACTGTTTGGGTCGCCTGGATCACCTTTAACAAAGACATAATTGCCTTTGGGTTTGACTTTCAGGACTTCTCGAGCCTGCATCCGTCCAACTTCGACATTATCAAAGGTCAGGTAAAAAACACTGGCTTCTTCGATTAACCGGTCATAAGCAATCACTGGGATTTTAGCAGCTTTGGCTTTGGCAATCGCGGGTAAAATAGCGTCTTTGTCCACCCCTAGAATGATTAAAGCATTTACTTTTTTAGAAATGAGGGTGTCAATGTCATTGAGTTGCTTTTCACTCGAGGCTTGGGCATCGGTACTGACCAGTTCTCCCCTTGCAAATGCCACCACTTGTCCCATTGCCGCTTCATCGGTGCGCCAACGTTCTTCTTGGAAATTACTCCAACTGACCCCAATAATAAGTTTATTCTGTTGGGCTTGACTGACAATCAAGCTGCTAAAGGCGGCAAAAGCACCAATTCCCAATATCTTTTTCCAATGACGCATGGTAAATACCCCTTTTGAAGTGGTCTCGAGCCGATTGCCAACGCGCTCAATTTCAAACAAAGGATTCAGGTCTCGAGATGAGGCTGGGGTTGCTTTGCAAAAATTGATTGACTTTTAGTATGGCAGATTTTTTTGAGATGCAGTGTGCAAATTTGGCATTGGCGCACTGCATCTGGTTTTTACGCTGTAAGTATTATGTGGCGTTCGGCACGTCTGGCATCACGCCACCGATAATCATCCCCAAAACTTGGTCTTGGGTCACATCTTTGGTGTTGACTGTACCGACAACTTTACCGTTCTTCATGACTGTACAACGGTCTGCTAAATCAAAAACATCGTGTAGGTCGTGGCTGATTAAAAAAATCCCGACCCCTTCGGCTTTTAGGGCAGCGATGAGTTCCGAGACCTTCGAGGTTTCTTCGGGTCCAAGCGCCGCCGTTGGTTCGTCCATAATCAGCACTTTGGCTTTGAAATAGACGGCTCTGGCAATGGCGACCGTTTGGCGTTGACCACCGCTCATGTTCTGCACGGGGACACGTAAACTCGGGATTTTTACCCGCAAGCGGTCAAGCACTTTACGGGCTTCGACTTCCATGTCGTCTTCGGACAGTACAAACCCGTTGACCTTCTCGCGTCCCAAAAAGACATTGGCAACTGCGTCCAAGTTGTCGGCTAAAGCCAGCGTTTGGTAAATCGTTTCGACCCCGTGGCGTTGTGAGTCTTGCGGGCTTTTAATTTCAACATGCTTGCCTTCAATTTTAATTTCACCAGAATCGGCTTGGTATGCGCCCGATAAAACTTTAATCAAGGTACTCTTACCAGCCCCGTTATGCCCGAGTAAGCCCACAACCTCACCGGGGTACAAATTGACCGAGACATCATCGAGGGCTTGATTTCCGCCGAAACGCAAGGAGATGTTGTTCATTTCAATCATCGGGGTCATCATCTGCCTCCTTTACGACGGGTACTGATCACATTCCAAAGTACCGCCACCAGCAGCACAATACCCAAGTAAATTTTTTGTTGTTCAGTACGAACCCCAACTAAGCCCAAGCCGTTCTCGAGACTGGACATTAAAAGCGCTCCAAGGGCAGCCCCTAGAATTGTACCGCTTCCACCAGACAAGACCGTGCCGCCAATCACTGCACCCGCAATCACGGTCAGTTCTAAATCACGTCCGACGGTTGGTGTGGCACTGTTCAGACGGGCAGCTTGTACAGCCGCCGCAATGGCGGTCAAAAAACCCATTAAAGCAAAAATGTAGACCATCATCATTTTGACGTTAATTCCGGCTAAGTTGGCTGCTTCTGGATTGCCACCGATAGCAAAGATATAGCGTCCAAAGCGGGTAGCCCTGGTCATCCAATTTAAGTAGCCAAGCACTGCCAAAGCAATTAAAGTCGGCACTGGCATTCCACTGGCAACCGCCGGAATGTTATCTATACCTGTACCTGGAATTGGATAACTGTTCATGACAGCTGCAAAAGCCAGAATTAAAGCCACAGTTACACCAAGCACCAAGGCTTCAGACCACATTGGACGAACATCAAAACCATTTTTTTGTCGTCTGGTACGCCCAGTAATCGTTTGCCAAACCACCAGTAAACTGGCAGCAATGCCAAAAACCCAAGTCCATAATTCGCCAATCGAACCGTTGATTCCACCACCGAGAATCTGAAAAGTCGGGTCGAGCGGAGCAATTGTAAAACTCGAGACGCTAAAAGTGCCATTCCTGAAAACCAACATTCCAGCCAGCGTGACCACAAAAGCTGGAACACCCCAGAACGCCGACAAGTAGCCGTTAAACGCGCCAATCAGTACGCCAACCGCAATCCCAACCAGCATTGCTAGTACCCACGGTAAATTAAGACCCATCGGGGCAGAGGCTTGCAGCACCGCCATAATCATGGCGGTAAAACCAAGCACACTGCCGACACCAAGGTCAATTTGCCGAGCCACGATGACCAGAACCATCCCGCCAACCATAATGCCAACCACAGCAGTTTGGGCGGTGAGTGTCCATAAGTTACGTGGCGATAAAAAAATACCCCCACTCCAAATTTGAAAGCCAACCCAGACCGCAACCAATGCCAAGATCAAGGTGAGCAATTGAATATCCACACCCAGACTGGCGAGCAACGACTTGGGGCGATTTGTTTGTGCGTTCTGCATAAAAACCTCAAATTCAATTGAAACGGGCGGACACGCTGTGCGTATCCGCCCGCAGCTTTAAGTGCTTACTTACAAACTGCGACGAGAACTTTGTTTACACCTTTGCAAAGGACATCTTTAGAAATCCATTTGGCATCGAGGACAACGTTCAAGTTTTTGCGGGTAATACCAACTGGTGCAAGCAAAGTCGAGTTCATAGCGACTTTCTTTGGACCACCATTGAAGACTTTTGTGCCTTTGATGGCGCTAGGGGCTGTGCCTTTAGCCAGTGCCAAAGCAATTTCGCCAGCCGACTTACCAAGAGCGCGTGAATCTTTCCAGACCGAAACGGTTTGTGTGCCGAGGGCAACGCGGTTAAGCGCACCAAGGTCGCCGTCTTGACCCGAAACTGCCACTTTACCAGCCAATTTAACGGCTGCAAGGGCTGCAACTGCGCCACCTGCCATACCGTCGTTGCTGCTCATGACGGCATCAACTTTGTTGTTGATACGGGTCAGGATTTGTTCCATGTTGCGTTGTGCATTTTCTGGCTTCCAGCCTTCGGTAGCTTGTTCGGCAACGTTCTTGATTCGTCCAGCTTTGATGGCAGCGCTCAGGACTTCGATTTGACCATTGTAAACAAAAGTAGCATTGGCATCGCCTGGGTCGCCGCGAATAAAGACGTAGTTACCACTTGGGCGAACTTTTTGGACTTCACGAGCCATGATACGCCCAACTTCAACGTTATCGAAGGTCAAGTAGTAAGCATATGGGTCTTCGACCAAACGGTCATACGCGAGGACTGGGATTTTTGCAGCTTTGGCAGCTTCGATAGCTGGTCCGATGGCATCCTTATCCTGGGCGAGCAAAATAATTGCTTTTGCACCACGTGAAATCAGGGTGTTGACATCGTTGACTTGCTTTTCGGCGCTCGATTGTGCGTCGGTGCTGACGTATTCTGCACCTGCTGCGGCTAATGCACTTTTGATGGCGGCTTCGTCGGTCTTCCAGCGTTCTTCTTGGAAGTTTGACCAGCTTACGCCGACCACAACTTTATCCATTGTTTGGGCAGTTGCTCCCAAGTAAACCCCACCGAGTAAACCAAGGGATAACGCACCAATTGCTCCTAATTGCCATTTCTTCATAACAACCTCCTCAGGTTGGGAACGCTTCGTTCATGCCGTGGCGACAACATCCTCCAATCAGAGGGATTGCTGTTCATTTGCTGGAAGCGATACCTCGAGTATACCCGATTAGGCAAGCTGATGGTTAGTCCCAAAAAATGGCACAGATGAATTCATTCGTTTCTCGAACAAAATAAAGGTAACTCGAGCTTATAACCTTTGTCAAGAGGGTAGGATTCTCGTAATCGGTTACGAGAATAGACTTGGTGCAAATGTGACCGTAAAAGACCGTATCTCTCGAGAAAATTGGCACAAACCAAAAATTGGCATTTAGAGCTTGAGGCTTGCCGAAATACAAATAATCAGGTATCTTTAATTCAATCAACGAACTAATTAAAAAAATAGCCTCTTGATTCAGGAGTTTCATGCGTGGCATCGCCGGAGAAAAAAACTTACTTAAACGACTCAACCGCAATTCCACCTTGCGCCTTGTCTGGGCAGAACCGGGTATCTCGAGAAGCGCCGTGGCGGAACGCATCGGTATTACCAAAAGCACCGTCACCCAAAGCGTTGCCGAACTTGAAGAAAGCGGCTGGCTGAGCAGTGGAAGTAGCGACACCACCACCACACCGGGAAGACCGACCATTCCATTGCGCTTAAACACCCAAAATTTTGTGATGCTCGGCGCAGAAATCAGGGTCCGTGAAATCAACCTTGTGGCGGTAGATGCTTACGGGAAAATCATTACTCAACAACAAAGTCATGGTGATTACCGCAACGTTTCTTATGCGCTTGACCACCTTGAACAAAAGATTAAAGCCATCTGCCAAGACCCAAGCCTCGAGAAGCGCACGATTCTGGGTTTGGGGGTAGGAGTCCCAGGACCTGTAGACATCAGCCAAGGATTGGTACAACATGCCCCTAACTTGGGTTGGAAACGGATTGCCTTACAAACGATGATTTCCGAACGCATCCCAGAGATAAAAAATTTACAGGTAGACAACGACGCAAATTTTGCTATTTTTGCCGAGTACATGTTTGGACAAAACAAACAAAGTGCCGACCTGCTGTACCTCTATATCGAAACTGGAATTGGCGGCGGTTTAATCCTAGGACACAAGCTCTACCGAGGCAGGCACGGTTTTGCCGGCGAAATTGGACACATGACGGTCTTGCCCAACGGCTCACGCTGTTCCTGCGGCAACCAAGGCTGCGCCGAAACCCTCTTTAGCTTATGGGCATTGTTAGACAGCTACCAAAAAGAAACCAAACAAAGCATTTGCATAGAAACCTTTCTCGAGAAACTAGAGCAACAAGACCCAACGGTACAGCGCATCACCAACAAAGCCGGCATGTACCTCGGGATTTTTTTGGGCAGCCTTGCCAATGTCTTTGACCCCAAACTGATTATTGTTGGCGGTACATTTGCCCAACTCAGCCACGCGGTTCTCGAGCCAGCTGAGAAAGAAATTCACAAACGCTTATTTGGTGATGAATTTAGAACCATCCGCCTCCAGCCGTGTGCTTTTGGTACAAATGCTTGCGCCATTGGCGCGGCTGGCTATATCTGGAACGACATTTTGCAAAATGCTGAGGAATTGCCAGAGCTAAAACACAAATGAAAGATGTGATACCAAATTGTGTTAATCAGTCGCGTATTTTGACTGATTAACCGACTAAGCGCGAACAGCCCGCAGGTGCTGTCTTGTGAGCAAGAAAAGGAGTGACAACGAAACCGAATTAACGCTTGAACGACAATTTGACCGTTTTTTGGTCAAATGAGAGTGATTAAGTTAATTCGGTATGACAGACATTTGCATAAGCCGATAACCAAATAACTCAATCAATCAGTTAAAATACATTTTCGTGCCTCAGCTTTTATTCAAGCCCCAACAGCGCTCAGCAGAAAATTACCTGTTGAATCCCTTAACGCGGCAAGCCCAGCAAGCCCTTGGGGTGATTTTTTCGTACAAGGATTTACCTGCCATTGCCAAGGCTGCCCTAGAAAAAGGCGAGTACGCCAACACCGATTATGGGCATGGTCTCGAGTACCCAACCCGCCCAGACCGTGCCGACCAAGTACGAATTTGGCGTTGGGAGTGGCGCGACCGCAAAGGACAAGCCCCTGAAGGGCGCGACCAGACCCATAAAATTATTCGGCGCAAATTTCATATTCCCGAACGTGTTTATTTGGGTGTGCTGGTTGGGGTTCTCGAGTGCAACGGGTATATTAAAGAAGCGGCAAAAATCCGTGAGTCAAAGACTCTTGAGTCAATAAAAGTGCAGTATAAGCCGAATATTTACAGTCTAGAGCAGTATAAGCTCGAGCCGTTTTCTTACGAGGCACATTCGTGTTTAGGGCTTGCCCTATACCCCAAGAATCTCGAGCAGACCCGTGAAATGGCAATTTTGAAAACAAGTATCGAGTACCTTGATGACCAAGCCTTTATGAATTCTTATGCCTATGTTCCAGATCAATTCAGACGGTGCGAAATACGTTTTGAGGCTGGGCATATTGTCTGGGAGTACATAAAGGAAGCTAACGGGAAGTTTGAACCAGCCCAGCAAGTGCTGTCCGAAGATTTATACTTGGATATTCTCGAGCAACTTTTCTTTATTCATGGCTTAGAAACTTTGCGAAACGATGTTTTGAGTCTGCCAACTGTGCGGTTTGAACCCCAAGTGCATTTGGCACCCAATTACCACATTGCGCCCAGAACAGAAATTTTTGTTGCACTGCTCGAGATTATTGTTGCTTGGGTGCGGCTTGAAGATTGGGTAAACATGGTCTTAAACCCACAACCGTATGGAATGCAAATTCGGCTCGAGAATGATTCTGGGGTGATGATACTGGGTGATGAAGTAACGATGACGACAATCCAACGAACCAAGCAGTCCATTCCCAAAGCCTTATTTTTAGCAGTGCTGGCAGCCATCACAAAAGCTCGAGGGATGCTCAAAGAATCAAAAACCATTCGGGCATTGATGCCACTTGAGAATATAGAAGTACACTACAAGCCCGATATGTACTGGCAACAGAATTACCGAATAACCCCTTTTGATGCTAGGGTCTGGGATTGCTTAATTATTGCTCTGTGTCGTCAAAATATCGAGCAGACATGGGCAGAAGCGCAAGAAAGACGCGGTTTTTCATATGGGTATTACCACCCGACTTTAAGTTTGATTTTCCGCACTGACGGAACAGTGAAACTAAAAATGCCCAATGGTAATGACCGAATCGTGGCACAAGCCCTGTACTTAGCTATTCTCGAGCAAGTGAAAGGAATTCATGACCTCCTTTGAATACACCTTGGGGAAAATACAGTTAAATATTGTCTGTTACGGCTCTGATAAAGATATGGTATTTCGCTTAACCGAAACCAACACCCACCAAATTCCACGAGGCGATGCCTACAAAACACCGCCAGATTTTGGTTTTATTTGGCTGCGTGATGCGGGTGAAACTCATCCGTGGTGGTTGGCTTCTTGTACGATTAAAGCCCACTCGAGCCTGACACATGGCTTGGTCGAAGATTTGCTCGATTTTATTCAGCGCAACATCACACACACGGACTATTCACTGACCTTGAGAATTGAATTTTGTCTAGTGAAAAAAGGCATCACGTTTGATGGCGAAGAAGGCTACCTTAAATGGTCGCACAAACTTGATTTTTCGGGTTGAGATGCACTGCCCTTAGCTAAGCGATACTTAGGCGATAACTATACGGCAAACTGTGGTGATGATACTGAAATTACGTTGGTTGGCTCGAGGCTTGTTTTTATTGTACACCTTGCTGGGTTGTGCGCTATTCGGCTGGCAAGGAGCGCTGCTGGGCATTTTGTACGCCATCGTATTTGTTGTATCGTGTCGCACAGTAGTCTTGCTGCGTGGCTTGGCGATACTTACAGCGTTACTGGCATTTTTCATGTTGTGCTTCCAGTTTTTTGCTTTGTACTTTTTGGGCTTGGCATGTGGGATTTTTGGGTTACTCTGGTGGCAAATGAAACCGCGAATTCAGCCCGTCACATCAATCCTCGAATATGGTGCGTGAGGCTTACCGATGATTATTTTTCGCCCGAACCTCGAGAAACGCCGCAGTTATGGCACTGACCCCAAAGACATCAACCTCGAGCGTGGTCTGGACATGATTTTCTCGAGAAGGGATTTGCGGGTGGTGATGCGGTATGCGTTGACGCGCCAATCTTGGATTGCCGAATTTGGTTGGGGTGGCATCGAATATCCTTCTCGAGCCGACCGCTCTGGCATGGTGCGGTACTGCTGGTTGCCCAATCCAGATGCCAGACGATTACGAAAATGCCATGCTCCAGAAAGCGAGTATTTGGGTTTGTTGCTTGGTGTTGCCAAGCACCTTGGTTGGCAACACCAGATTGTGGCACTCGAGAAGCTCAACCCAGACGCAATAGATGTGCGCCTGACCCCAGATGTGTTTGAACTCGAGAATTATCGTGTGCGTGGCGTGGAAACCTTATGGTGCTTGGCTACCATTTTAAGCATTGGCGATTTTGCATTGGCGCAGGCTTGGGCAGACTCGAGAACAGGCTATGATTTAATACCCCAGCGCGAAGGAGTTATTTACAGTGCCATCAAAGCCGATTACTTGAAAGATGGCATAATGCGTTTGCAGATTGCTGACCAAGAACGTTTGGTGCATGAAAAAAAGTATCTCGAGGTTTTAGAAAAACTCCTGAGTATCCATAAGATAACGTAAGGTACAACGCTGTGGAACGACGAAAAAAAACGTATAACCAAGAGCATGAATCCTCGAGTGGTGCTGGTTTTGTTTGGACTGGGTTTTTTTGGAGTTGCTTTATCGCATTCTGCGCCAGCCTTGCCGATGTCGCAGCTTGCAGCACCATCAAAGCAATTCTCTTTGCCTTTTGCGGGACAACCCAGTGTCAACACATGGCTGCTCGGGCAGTTGTACGGCAATACCACAGGGGCGTATCGGCGGCGGAATTCAGATTATCGCTCTGGACAGGGGATTCATTTTGGTATGGATTTTAGTGCCAAGTGCGGTACGCCCGTGGTGGCAATTGGTGATGGCGTGGTTTCAGAAGTGGATGGTTCACACGGCAGCGACCCGCACAATTTGGTGCTTGAACATGCGGGGAATCTCTCGAGTTTATACGGACACTTGCAAGTGCGCTCGAGTTTACGAATTGGGCAGCGCGTCAGCAAAGGGCAACAAATTGGGATTTCAGGCGATTCGCAACTGACTTGTTATAGCGCCCCACATTTGCATCTCGAGATTCGGGATAGAAGCCATCAACGTTTCCTCAATCCTGTCGGCTACATCAATGCCGATTGGAATACCTTGGCGTTGCTGGGGAGTTTTGGACGTGGTTATCAACGCGACCTAAACAATCCGCGTAAATGGCAAACTTTAGAGGATCAACCCAGTGCCAGACGCGGCGGGGCATTGCTGAATGATTACGCACGTCCGTACCCAGTGGCTGCTAATGACCGTACTTTGAGCTACCCGAGCCGAATTTACCGAAGTAATAACAGTGCAAGCGATGACTCAAGCAACCCGGTGGGTGTACCATTTTCGATCTCGAGTTCTGGGTGTTGTGTCGCCCCTTTTTGGAGCAAAGACTCGAGCCGTGTGCTGTTTATTGATAAACCCAATGCCGAACCAGCCGCAATTTACGGCATTGATACCAAGAATTCGGCTTCTGCCAAACGAGAATTCTCGAGTGTGGTTCGGCTTTCATCATCCGAGCGATTTGCAATTTTGAACGGTGCAAACACTTTACTCGAGCGCTTAGCTACGGGCGAACGGGTCAGTATTCCCGCCACCAGTGTTTTGTTCTCCCCGTCTGAACGGCAAGTGGCTTGGACGGTATCAAGTCAGAGCAGCCGTTTTGACACGGTACAAACCACTGTTTATGTGGCAACCTTACGCCTCGAGCCGCGTTTGGGTTTAAGCAATACTCGAGCCGTGGCAGTTTTGTACGGTGGTGGACTGAGCGGTTGGCTAGATGAAGAAGCCTTACTCTTAAACGGCAAGCAAAAAGCCAGCCCTCGAGACCGTGATTTAATGCAGCTTGATTTGAAAACAAGGAACTTAAAAACCTTCTCGAGCGCCCTGAATTTTCGGGGCATCAGCCTATCCAAAAATGGGCAATATGTTTTGTATTACGTGGCATTTGACAGCCAAGCCAGAAATGGAATGTTTAGCTTAAATACCCGTACAGGTCAAAAACAAAAACTGCCGTGGTTTGGTTCGTACCGTTTTAGAGATGCAAGTCGGGTGGTATTTATCCCCATGCAAAGCAGTCAAACCCATCTGCTGCTCGAATGGGATTTAAGAACTGGCAAACAACGAAAACTCGCGGACTTACAAAGCAAAGTGGCTGGCGATGATTGGCAAATCTCATCTAACGGCTCGAGTGTCGTGTTTGTCAGCGCCTCGAGACTCAATGTGGTGGATTTGCCTAAGTAAATTTTCGGGTAGCCAATTGTGTTGGTGCAAGATGCGATAACTAAGAGATACCTCTGTGTCACAATACTAATATGAACACCGCACAACTCGAACAGAAATTGCAATCGCTTGGTTTTAATCGTTATTTTGTTGGTTCGCGTGGCGATGATGAATTTTGTTTATTCAAAGATAAGCACACTTGGAAAATTGCTTTCTGCGAGCGAGGTTGGGAACAAGAAATACTTTTTGAAACCGATTCCGAAGAAGTTGCTTGCGAATTCTATTTGGAGTTAATCTCGAGTAAAATTCGCCACGATTGGTTGGCGGCTAAATTCAGAAACGAACGAGATGCCCTACTTCTGCGCCAATGGCTGACCGCTTTGGGCTTAAAAAACCACATCAGCACCGAAACATTTGCGGCTGCCCCACTGTATAAAGTCTGGGTTTATGACAAAAGTATTTTTGTGGTGCGGCATTACTTCCCCATTTTGCCACTCGAGCAGTTGCCCAGTGTTCTCGAGTTTTTACCACTCGCACTGGCTCGAGCGCAGCATTTTGACTTAACGGCTTACCCGCTTCGTGGGACTGTTAGCGATATAGAATCCCAAGTTTGGATGGCGCTAGAGCATCAAACAGGCATTGTGATTCCAAAACCTTACGCCGATTTTTTGCTGCACATTGGCAACGGCGGACGCTGGCACAGTGCTTTAACTTTGATGGGCTTTGAGGAAGTCTTACAACACAACAATAAAGAAACATGGCGGCAACCACTCCCAGATTTTCTTGGGGATTTAATTACCGAACAAGCCCATTCACTCGAGGAGCTAACCACTGAACGCCCAGCTTCCGAATCCAGTGATTACGCTGGACTACTAAGAATTTCGCATTGGAGTTATAACAGTGGCGCACTGTACATCACACAAAATAATGCCATGCTGTACATGGAAACCACTCAAAACGAACATCGTTTTAGTGTAGAACACTTATCCATGCAGACATGGCTTCCGAGTTTACTGCTTGAAGTCCTGCATTTCCTCGAGCCTTACGAAAAAATTCTTGGTTTAATCCGCACTGGAGCAAATCTGCACCAACTCGAGCAAGCCCTACCCATCACTGCCAGTCTCGAGTGGAAACACGCCTTTATAGCCAGTATTATCGGGGTTGCACCCGTGCAACTCGAGGAAAAAATTTTGGCATGGCAGGTGGCAAATGACACACCCTAATTATCCCGATTGGAACATCACCAAACGCCTTTTGGTGGATGGCTACCCGCTTTTGCTGCTCGAGAAGGATAACAAAAAAATTGTGCTGTCCGAAGGTGTGTACAAACTCATCATCGAGTTTTTGTTGAATGTTTCTAAACCCCATATCTCGAGTTTTGATGATGTGAATTCCATCATGCACCAAGGTTTTGCAAGCGGCACAGGCTGGGCAATTTCAGGGGTTTTTTACGGGCATTTGATTCAGCCTTCCGAATTTAGTGAATATCATTCTGACCCCGAATTTAGCACCGAACTCGAGCAGTACCAAAAACGCACTGGGCAAGTCCTGAACGAACCAATTTGGCATGTCAGTGTCAACAGTGGAGATTGGCGACATGCCAAACAATTTATGCCGCAAAGCAGTGTACAGAAAATCATTGAGGTGGAGTCTTTGTTGTTTTCTGATTCAAATGTTTTACTCGAGGGTGTTGAAATCACAAAAAGCATGACCAATGCAGCTTTTTCGCTTCTGATAGATGGGTACACCATAGACGTAAAATTTGAGTCTGGTCAACCGATTTTCTCGAGTCGTGAAAGCATTGTCAGAAGTTATAATGCTAAGGAAAAAGATGTCCCAATCATTGATTTTATTCTTACTCAAGTCCAGAACGAAGAGCGGTTCGAGGATTTTTGGATGCACTTGCAAAAAGGTTGGCGGTACAACCTTGAACGAGCGCAACTATTTCAGATTAAACCAGAGGATTTTCTCGAGTACCATCAACTTTTTGCGCTGCATGAACTGTGTGAACGCCTTGGGGATGTGCAAGAGCCTGTTTGGGCTTACCAACCGACTTGGCAGTATGACTTTCATTGTTTGACGCACAGCACGGTCTTAAAAATGGTGCGCTTGACTCGAGAAATTCTGCTTTCCCAGAACATTTTGTTGCTTAGGGATGTTGAAGTGCTGTCCGAAGATGATTGGGATTTGCGTTTTGGTTGGGCTGCCAGCACAGGCTTACGCCCGAGCTTATTGCCGAGGCTCGAGGCGTGTGCCACAGAGTATTTGGCGGCTTTGAAAACTGGTTTGCCAACCCTCGAGTCTGCCCGAACAAATTTACTGGATGAATTGTCTCGAGCGGGTTTGCTAAACCGCGAATTTGAGAACGAAGCCGTGTATTACCAGCTTAAAAGCGCCAACTGTGTCAACCTAAAAACCTGTTTAGATAACGCCGAGTATTTGTATGGTTACTTAATTTCGGATACTCGGCTGGAGGATTATAGTTTGCCAAAGGAACATGACATTCGAGACTTAGGTGTTTCTCTAGATTGGATGATTCATGCACCAGACTATCCAAGTGATGGTCATGCCTTTACATATGACTTTTTAGCCGCCGCCGAACAAGTTTTTTTGGCGGCTAAACGGGAGAATATCGAGCCAATCATTTTTGAGTCACTGACCATTCCAATGCGCTTAATTTTAGTTTGGGATGACAGAATGATTAAATTGGGTCATGCCGAACGGGTTAAACCAAAAAGCCTTACTGAAGGTCAAGATTTAGAACGTATGTTTAAGCAAGCTGGTATTGACCGTACCGCCCAGTTTTTTAGGAAAAAATCATGACCCTGCCAAGAAACACCGAAGGTTACTTGCGAATAGATGGCTTTTGGCTGCTGCTCGAGCGGCAGCACCAAACACTGCATTTGCGTCAGCATGACGACCATGAACGTCATGAAATGCTGCGTTATTTTATCAGTGCGGTGCAGAACCTCGAGTTAGCGCAGAATCTCGAGCAATTAAAATCTGAGCGCAGTACAACCGTGTTGTGGTACTACCCGATTGAGGATTACCCCAGTGCAACCGAATTTATCCGAATGCGCGGGGATTTTGAACGCACCCGAGGGCAGCCGCTCGAGGAACAGGTTTGGAGATATAAATTTGTGCCAACCATGCAGGACAGTACCTTCATGGCGCACAGCACCGTGCTTAAACTGCTCGAGGTGGCAAGGCTTGTCGCGGATAATCGAACCGATTTTCCAAGCGGTGTTGAGGTTTATACCGAAGACCAGTATGAACTCGAGTTTGGTGTGGCAAAACAAACTGGTTTTCTGCCCAGTGTCCTGAATGCCCTCGAGTCCGATGCAGGGCGTTATGTTGAACTTTTTGAGCATCATGGGCGATTATTTACCCCAAGCGAAGCCCAATTCTGGCGCGAGAATATCCTAGCTAAACTCGAGACGCATAAACTGATCAACTGTGAAATATCAAAGGTGATTTTCGGGCAACTTAAAAAATACCCAAATCTCAACCGTGTGGTTCTGGCTGCCGAATACTTTGCCACTTACATGGATTTTACTGTGACTGGCGCAAAAATTCAGGACTGCACTTTGGCACTCGATTGGATGATGTTTGACCCCGATTACCCAACCGAATTTGAAATGGATTCATGGGATTTTTTGCGGCATTGCCTGAGTGTCTTTGAAGCCGCCAAACTCGAGTACCCGTACACGCTGCAAACGGCAATTAAGGGGCAGCAGTACCGCTTAATCACTGGCTGGGAACATGGGCGAATTAAACTCTTAACGGTTCTCGAGCCAAAAGCAATTTCCTCGTTTTTCCAAGACCCCTACAAACCCGCTTACCTCGAGATGGCAGATTGGTTTTCTTATGCTGGACGCAGTGAACCCGCCATGAACTGGGATTTGGTAATGCAATGGGGTAATTTGCTCGATGAACTGACCGACTTGGCAGCCGACCCAAATTTGCCCGATGCGGATTACTTACTGCATTGTTTGTACTGCCATGTTTCGACTTCTCGAGGCAGTGCTTCTCGAGATACTGGATTGGGCGGGTTTGTGGCGTATTTTTTGCGTCATCCATCACCCAGAATTAAACGCTTGGGCGAACGCTGCCGTGCTGTGGCAAGTGGCGAACTCGAGTTTGAGTATGGGGATTGGTGCGGCTGGGGTTTTGTGAAACAAGAGCAACCTGAACCAATCAAAAAGACCAAAGGCAAGAGGCACAAACCATGACTGAGCAATGGGTAAGACAACTCGAACAAATTCCGAACACAGATTTGTTTATGAAACGGCATTATAAACTGGTCAGTCAACTCAAAGAACTAAATTGGTGAATTGTCAAGAAGTCGTGGACATGAAGGTCGGTACTTGAGCCTTACACCAGTTTTCCTCGAACTCAGCAGGTGATTTATAGCCAATTGTGGAGTGTAGCCGTTTCCGATTATAGAACACTTCAATCCACTCGAACACC
>JANNVX010000054.1:0-61630 GCA_031414595.1 Deinococcales bacterium | reverse complement strand
TGTTCGAGTGGATTGAAGTGTTCTATAATCGGAAACGGCTACACTCCACAATTGGCTATAAATCACCTGCTGAGTTCGAGGAAAACTGGTGTAAGGCTCAAGTACCGACCTTCATGTCCACGACTTCTTGACAATTCAACTATTAGCATCCGGAAACAGATTCGATACCTTAATTAAACTTTGGAATGTAGGTACTGGACAATTGGTAAGACAGTTTGAAGGTAGGAGATACGCCTTCAACCCTAACGGAAATATACTTGCAACAACCAATGATGAATTTGTAGATTTTTGGGAAATATCAACTGGCAAATATATATCTCGAATGAAAGTTGGAGCAGTTGATGAATTAAATTTCAATGCTGATGGACGCGTCCTTGCCATCTCTACATTTGAGGATGGAGTTAGTCTTTGGGATACAGAAAAGAATGTAAAGATTGCTCAAATCACAAAGGAAGTCAGTCATACTTTGGCATTTAGTCCTAACGGACGGGTGCTTGCTACAAGCAACTTTGACCAGATTGTACAACTTTGGGATGTAGCAACTCGAAAAGAAATTCGGCAACTCAAGGGACACCTAGGTGATGTTTATAACATTGTATTTAGTGCTGATGGTACGCGAATTGCAACAGGTAGCATAGATACAGCACGAATTTACAGCACTCCCGATTTAGCACCTATCTTTGGGTCTCGTGCTGTAACTAATCCAAGCCCGAGCGTAGTAACTATTCCCCAAATTCCTGTTTCTACATCCTTCAATCAAAGCCTAAAGCCTGTCTCACCACACCAAAGCATTGATGCTACCCTTAAAGGCTGTATTCGTATCAATACTGCTAATCCTGAAACTGTGACTTGCCGAATTTCTTTTGCTTTGCTGTCAGGTGAAACACCTGTCCAAGCCGTTAGTATTCGGGGTATAGATACGGCTTCTCGAGTTATCACGCCATATCAGTTTGCTTTTTTGATACCCAACGCTATTCCTTCAAAAAGTGCAACTCTGACAACATCACCTTTAACGCTCGAGTTTTACATGACCATACCAAAAGAGATAACCCGCTTACCGATTCTGGATGTAAAAGTTGGTAACTCGAGCCTTTGGGAGTACACCCCCCGCTTTCAAGCAGTGCCTATCAATCAATAAATTGTTGCTCGAGTCGGTTTGGCTGCCTAAATCGGTGCTATTTATCAGGGTAAAATTTATTTTTGAGACACACATATCAAGTCTTTGGAGGGTAGCCTACCAGCGAATCCCCTTGTTAGCTTTGGTGCTTTCCATTGGCTTACGTTTGTGTTTTTGATGTCCCTACTTTACGTGTTTATACTCGAACCACTTTATATTCTTGCAATCTTGGAATCTCAAGATAACAAAAAACCCCGTTTTTAACGGGGTTTTTTTATGGTTGCAGGGTAAGGATTTGAACCTTAGACCTTCGGGTTATGAGCCCGACGAGCTACCAGACTGCTCCACCCTGCGGTGGTTTGCCACGCACTAGCGCGGAGAGGAAATGTATCACACAGGGTTTGGTGCGTCAAGGGGTACGGTTTACTCGAGAGATGAAATTGCGTTGGTCACGACAAAAGAACCTGCTGTATCTGCTCGAGTAACACTTCTGTTTTTGTTCCAGTCATACGGTCTCGAATTTCGACCATGCCCCGCTCGAGTGATTTCTTACCCACAACTACAGCTTTAGGAATGCCGATCATTTCAAATTCAGTGAATTTCTCGCCGGCTCGAGAGTCTAAACGGTCATCAAACAGCACCTCAAGTCCCGAAGCCGTTAGTTCTTGGTATAGCCGCGCTGCTACCCCACCAGAGTCTCCTAGCTCGAGCAATGCCAGATCAAAAGGCGCTACCGCCGCAGGGAAACGCAATCCAGTTTCATCGGCGTAAGTTTCGGCAATGGCTGCCATTAACCTGTCCACACCAATGCCGTAACTGCCCATCATTATCGGTACGCGCTTGCCAGAACTGTCTTGTACCATTGCGCCCATGGCGGTGGCGTAGCGCGTCCCAAGCTCGAAGATATGCCCTAGTTCCAAACCACGGCGCACGGTTAGTCTCGAGCCATCAAGGGCTGCTTCCCCTTCATTGACAGTGCGAATATCGGCAAAACGGGCTGTAAAATCGCGCTTTGGCTCGAGACCCGCTAAATGAACCCCGTCTTTATTTGCCCCACTGACCATGCCGCGCCGAGACTCGAGGGCAGCATCGGCAATGATTCGCGCAGAAACACCAACCGGACCAAGACTGCCAAAATTTGCGCCCATAATCTCAAGGGTTTCCTCGCTCCCAGCAGGGCGAATATCATCTGTGCCAAGTACCTTAGCCAGTTTGGTTAGATTCAGTTGATGATCGCCGCGCAGTAACACCACAATCGGCTCGCCTTGCGCCATCAATACCAACGTTTTCATTTGGCGCACGGCTGGCACACCATTTGGAAATAATTCACTCGAGAATTGCACCAAATCTTCTATGGTATGCACCTTGGGCGTGGCAAATTCGGTGGGTTCGAGCAATACACCATCATCAGACACTGGCTCGAGAAGACTGACCGCTACCTCGAGATTTGCAGCATAACCAAGTTCAGAAACCGCCACCAAATCTTCGCCAGCCTCGAGCAACGCCACAAATTCGCTTGAACGACTGCCGCCCATATTGCCATTGTCGGCGTTGGCAACCACAAACTCGAGTCCACAACGCTGAAAAATTCTTCGGTAGGCTTGTTCATGTGACTCGAATTGCTGGTGCAAGGTTTCTTCGCTCAGTGCAAAACTATACGAATCTTTCATCGTGAATTCCCGCAGGCGAATTAAACCACCCCTAGGACGCGGTTCATCCCGAAATTTACGAGCAATCTGAAACCAAATCGTCGGGAGTTCTTTATACGAACGCAACTCCTTGGCTAAACTTGCAAAAATTTCTTCATGGGTCATGCCAAGGCACAACTCACGCCCCGCTCGGTCACGCAAACGCAGCATTTCTGTACCAATCGCATTCCAACGCCCAGATAATTTCCAGACCTCGGCGGGTTGAAGATTTGGTAAATCAAACTCGAGACCACCAATCGAGAGCATTTCCCGACGAATAATCTGCTCGATTTTGCGTTTGACTCGTAAACCAAGCGGTAACATTGAGTAAATCCCACTCGAAAGTTGACGAATAAAACCAGCCCGCAGCAACCACTGGTGCGATTTGGTATCGGCTTCGGACGGCATATCACGCAGCATTGGCGCAAAAAGTTGGGAACGTTTCATAAAAACCTCGAAAAAAAGTGCTTTAAGCTATGAGAGACAATAAAAAATCGAGCCAAGCGGCTCGGGAAAAAATCTAAAGAAAAAAATTCTCCTTACAAAACGTCCTCACCCACCGCTCGAGATGAGGCGTTTAGGTGATGGTGACGGCTGCGGGTGTAAAACCAAGAACATGCCATCACTGTAACGAATTTAATACGGTTTTGTCTAGCCACCTCAAAGCTCAAACAGCCTTTCTAAGTACACTAGAACAGAACCATACCAAGGTTCGAGATGCGTTTTTGGCAGCCCGAAATTTGAGTTTTTTCTCGAGGTGGCTGTTGGCTAGAGCATGGGCGGGGAAGCTCGAGTTTGGGGTTGGTTGGAGAGTAGTGCCACCCCAAACAACCCAATCAGTTCATAGCGCCCGCAGATGTTGGTGGAACGCTGTACCAATTGACATCAGTAGGCAGTGTGCCAGTACGATAAGTTATAGTTTGTGCATTTGATTCCTGAATGAGATAATTCCAGCCCGCAATCAGATTGAGCGAAAAAATTCCGATGCTTCCACAAGTGCCAGAAACTGCCGTAGTAGCCGTTGAGTACATTAAAATCACTTGTTTAGTAACATTGCTTATGTTGCTGTTGTTCCCCCAGAAAATCCCTGCTTGTTGACTCCCAAACCGAGCTGATAAGGCACCCCAAGTCAACTGAATCGGATTAGTAATCGTCACATTAGCGGGTGTTTCTGTTTGGCAAACATCGCTTGGTGTATTCCATACACGCAGTAAATTACTGGTTGGCACTGCAAGTGCAATGTCGAATAGACCAGCTTGGTTGATTGTTCCATCTACGCCAATTTGATCAGTCGAAATAAAATTTCCAAAACCAGCTAAGATTTTGACCGTACCGACAGAATTTCCTGTAGCTGCCCAATTTTGAACCGTGCCACTTACAGAAGTTAAAGCAGTGGGCTTATTGATTGTTACCGTTGCACTATCGGAAATACTTCCGGCTGTCGCTTTGACAGTAACATTCAAAGAATTGGCAACAGTGCTTGGTGGGGTGTAGTTCACACTCGAGCCTGTGGTTGCACTGAGCGAACCACTACCTGTTGCTGGCTCGAGCGTCCAGTTGATGGTTGCAGTTGAATTCTCGAGTGTAGCGCTAAAAGCAACAGCACTTGCCCCAGCTTGGAGCGTTTGGGTTTTGGGCGAAACCGTAATTTTTGCGGTTGCAACAGGAGGTGTAGGACACGCAACGAGAATTGCACTGAGAATCAAACCAAATGCCAAATTTTTTTTCATATGTACGCTCCTAAAAGATACTTTGAGTTCTGCTCGAGACACGAACCCCATGTCATGCCTCGAGCCATAAGAAGGAAGATTTTAGTTTGGGTTGGTGGGAGTAGTGGTGTGGGCAACGCCCACCCTACGCGCTACTGTGCAGGGGCTAGCTTCTTTGTATTTAACTATCATCCCGTCCCAAAACTCGAGAGCGAAAACTCAGCATGGGAAAAAGTGGTCCCGGGTCAACTTTTCGACCTGGACTTACATCGTCATGTCCTGGTACATCTTTGAATTTATACTTTTCATGAAGTGTACTCGCAACCTCTAAAGCAGCTTCGATTTGCTCTTTTGTATACTCGTGCCACCCTGCGTCTGATGTTTCGTCTTTGTGCCGTGCAACCGTTACATCACCATTTGGAACGACATTTTTTATCCAGTTGATCCAAGTTCCACTCGAGGTCTGGCTAAGTTTTCCTGCATTGACCAATTCAATGCCAATAGAATAGGCGTTCATTCCCTTCAAATGCCCCCATTTGCTTTCGCCAGCGTGCCAAGCGCGGTCGTTGAAATCCTCCATCTGCACAATCTGACCATCACGCCCAATAACAATATGCGCCGAGGCTTTGGCTTTGGGATATTGAAACCATGAGGTTGTACCCTCAAGAGTCAGTCCAGCCGTATAGTGCATAATAAGGTAAATCAGTGTGATTCCATTTTCTTGATTTGGGGTTGCAAGAAAAGAGATATTTTCGTTTGCTTTTGTTGCCTCTAAACGATGATTAACGATTCGCATAAAACCTCCATGTACTTCAAATAAGAATTCTCGAGCCTTATCGATTAATATAAACTTGTGCAGCACAAAGTTTTCCCCCTACAATTGCCATCATCTCCTTTATCGCTGGGGCTGGCTCGAGGTGATTAAACCCAATAAATTCCATTTCGCAGCCGCAGCTCGAGTCAAAGAACGGCATTAAATTCTCTAAACCAAATCCGCCTAACTTATGAAATGGTTTTGAGTCTTGAAATCTATTCTCACGTGTAGCTAGTAGCATGATTTCTAGCTCGAGAATTAGATTGCTTGGACAGGTTTATGGTGTAAAAATACTTAATGTTGGCACAAGATATTCTCGCACCACACCAAGTTGATCACTCTCACCATTTCCCCAACAATACGTAGCTCCAGTTGTACTGGTACCACAGGTATGGTCCCCATTGTTACTGATTTGTGTGAAGTTTTGGTCTCCACTTACTTTTTTTGGTGTGCTACTACTCCGTGGGTTGCCATTACCAAGTTGACCCCTTTCACCTTCTCCCCAACAATAGGAAATCCCTGTGGTGGTGATTCCACATGCAGTTCTACCCTTGAGACTGATGCTCGAGAATGTGTAATCCCCACTAACAGGAGTAGGAACAAGAACATACTCGGTCTGAGTCGGGCTGCCGAGTGTTCCCAACCAATTCCAGCCCCAACAATAAGCCTTTCCTGAGGTTGTCAGCCCACAAGTAGCTCTTCTGCCTGCGGCAATACTCGAGAAAGTCTCGTTACTGCCGATTAAAATCGGAGTGCTGGTGTTGGTTATTGTGCCATTGCCAAGCGCACCTAAAGCATTTGATCCCCAACAATAGACTAAGCCAGTTGTGGCGATACCACAGGTGTGATATGAACCGACACTAATTTTTAAGAAGGTAAGACCACCTGTAACCAATGATGGCACAGTAACCACTCTGCCGCTATTCTCTGAAATTGGAAGACCATCACCCAGCGCCCCATAATCACTAGGACCCCAACAATAAGCAGCACCAGTTGTCGTAATGCCACAAGTGTAATAATTTGCGCTAATACTTGTGAACGTGTGTCCCCCATGCACCAATGTAGGTACAAGACGGTCTATGGTTGTGTTGTCCCCTATATCTCCATCGTCGTTAAAGCCCCAACAATAAGCGAAGCCAGTTGTTGTTATGCCACAAGTGTGTTCTCCGCCAACATCAATTCTTGAAAAGTTGTGATTACCGCTTACCAGAACTGGTAGTGCGCTCCCTTTCGTTTTAGCATTATCGCCTAATCCTGCGCTGCCATTTTGCCCCCAACAGTAAGCTGAACCTGAAGCATCAAGTCCACAAGTGCGAAAGTAACCTGTACCTAGGCTCGAGAATTGTAAGGAGCTTTGTATTTTGTGCGGTACATAAGAGGGCGTTGAAGCCGTAAAACCGTTACCAATAGATCCATACATATTGCTATCCCAACAGTATGTTGAATTTGATGTTGTTATACCGCATCTTGAATTAAGAGCAGTAAATTTGTGATTACCACTGATTTTTGAAGGGAATTCAGTGTATTCTAGAAAGATAGGTTGGCGAGGTTCGATATACTTACCATCCCCTAAATTGCCATAACCCCAGCAATAACCGTCCGATGCAATATCAATTGCACACATTCGTCCCGCCTTATAATCAATGCTTTTGAATGTATAGTTACTGGCAAATGTAAGTGGAGTCAATGTAACCTGTGTATTTTTTTGATTAACTCTTCCCCAGCAGTACGTTTTACCCAAAGTTGTGATACCACAAGTAAAGCCATCAGCAGCTTCAATGCTTGCAAAAGTATAATTGCCGCCAACTGGAACCGGAACATATGGTGTATTGGTATTTATTTCCCCGTTACCAAATTCTCCATATTCATTTGTACCCCAACAGTAAGCAACATCTAATGTAGTAATTGCACAAGCGGTATTGCTGAAACTTTCTGCTGCGCTAACACTCAAAAAAGTATAATCTTTACTTATCAAAAATGGAGCTTTGGTGTTGTGGTTATTCAAATACCATCCCCCCCAGCAATAAACAGCCCCTGAAGTTGTGATACCACAAACTTGATATGCGCCTACACTAATACTCGAGAAAATGAGGTCATTGCTCACCAATACTGGAACAAGGCTATAAGACAAATTTGAGACACCCAACGATCTAATCCCCCAACAATAGGCTAACCCTAACGTAGTTACACCACATACAGTGGAATCACTAACATCAATCATAGAAAAACGAAGACCACCACTCACCAAAACAGGAACGCTACTATCTATACTATTCCCTGTACCAAGAAGACCGCTACCATTGTACCCCCAGCAATAGGCTTCGCCTGATGTTTTAAGAGCGCATGTTGCCAAATATGAACTGCTGATTCGCCCTGAACGAGCAACCAAATCGTGTGGTTTGACATTTAGTGTAACTGCTGCAAATTTAGTGGTGTCCTGCACACTGGTTGCACGAACAACGATGGTGTTTGCCAATGCCCGACTCGGCGCAGTAATCGTAACACTCGAGCCAGTCGTAGTTGAAAGTATACCTTGCCCACTTTCAATGCTCCACGTTACAGCATTGTTAAATTCATTTGAGCCTGCAACATCGGCATTTAAGGTTGTTTCTGCGCCTGCATCTAAGGTTGTTTGCAAAGCACTAACAGTGACATTGGTTATTGTAGCAAGGGCTTTATTATTAATTGTTACTGTACCAAACTTTGTGTTGTCTTGAACACTGGTTGCTCGAATAACTGTGGTATTTGCCGTTGCCAAACTTGGGGCAGTAAATGTAATACTCGAGCCACTGGTTGCCGAAAGTGTGCCTTGTCCACTCTCGAGACTCCATGCAATCGCATCACTAAATGCCCCCGCACCCTTTACCACCGAACTCACGGTTGTCGCCGTCGCTGCCGCTAAAGTTGATAAAGTTGCTTTTACTTCAACATTAATGATGGTCGGTTTCACCACAGTTGCATTGTTATTGATGGTCACTTCACCAAATTTACTCGAATCCTGAACACTCGTGGCTCGTATAGTCGAAATCGAAGCGGTTGCCAAACTTGGGGCAGTAAATGTAATACTCGAGCCACTGGTTGCAGACAAAGCACCTTTTCCAGTTGGAATACTCCAGATCACATCTGGTGAAAAACCACCTGTACCTTCGACAACAACAGACAGTTCAACTGTACCCGCAGCATTAACGGTCTTGATGTTGGAAGTTACACTGATTTTATTGATTTGAGGTTTTGAAGGCTCTGGGCAAGCTGTCAGAACGCCAATTAAAAGCGCAGCGACCAGATAAACTTGAGTATTGAATGGACTAAAAAATTTCATAATTCCTCCTGATGGTTTTGGTCAAGAGCGACTTTGGTACTTGAGTTAGCACTGGCTCGGGGCAGGGGCGGGAAGCTCGAGAAAATTTAGCGAAGTGATGAGTGGCTATAAATTTGATCCAAAAGCCTTTTAGAACCCATGTAGCCATACTTTTCCATGTACAAAACAATTTCTGAGGACATATCACCTTTGATGATTTTTTCGCTCCAGTATTCTAAAAATAGCTGGGCATCATTTACAGTAATCAACTCGTTTTTGACATAATGATCAAGACGTTCTACTCCTTCAAAAAAACGATCAAATGAATCACGAATAGCTGCTTCTGCCCTTGTAAATGTTGATTCTGACGTGTGAATTCGTAAAGCCTTTTTAACATCTTCATGAGACACGAGAACATACTGCTTGGAAGGTATAGGATTGTTTGGGAACAGTAAAATTTCACGCCCATCCCAATCAATCATTTTTAAGGTATTTTCAACCATTGGGTCTGCAAAAATAGCCTTTATTTCCTGAGCCACCCATTCGGTGCGCTTCCATTGCTGCGCGTCCTGATACTGGCGATAGCTAAATACCAGTGCGAAGACTGCACCAATCAAAGTGATGTATTCTCCAACTAACCTGATAAGGTCTATTGTTTCGGTAATGTTCATTTGCTGCCCACCTTTTGTCTCAGCTTGCAGTACTCCCGCAAATCTCGAGTACGATTTAACCAACCGTTTAGAAACTTTTTTTGACTCGGGTTATTTTTAGCAATTCGGTAGTAAAATGCAGTTCTCATCTCGAGCAAACGAGTAGCAATTTCGATATGGTCATCGCTAGGATCTGGATTCAATTTGGTTCTAAGCTCTGTCATAAATTGCTTAATTCGACCAACCCCAGAATTTACGGCAATATCAAAAGCAACTGTACTTGAAGGCTCAGGAAGGCTTTCACAATTGGCTGCATCCCAATATTTTGTTTTATAAATATCGCGCACTTCAGAATCCAAAATATGTCGAACATCCTGAACAGGTTGACCTTTTGACTTACGATAAGCAATGTACACTTTGGTAGTAATACCTTTATTGGTTGCTCCTCCCGGATCATCAGGGTCGTTCACATATTCACCTTCCCATCGTAAAGTGAAAGACAGCGCTTTTTCAAACTTTGTACTTGGCATACATCTCCTTTCAAAACCTCTGTTTAACAACAGTCCAAAACTTGAAATGTTAAAGGGTGGACTCCGAAATAACCTCGAACGAACTAAAGATTGACCTATTTTGTTTTGCCATTAGGTCAAATTTCTGATGAAAACTAGCGACTTGATTTGGTTCAATGGTGCTATGACCAGTAGCCATTTTTTCGATAAACTCTTCAACGGAATTCATCTGTTTGAAGGTAACAAGGTCTAAACCATAAATAACAACAAACTCGAATTGTGATGTACTGGTGTAGAGGCTACCCTGCACATTCATACCCCAGCCACCGCCTTTGACACTGGCATCAAATTTCTGATACTTTTTTGACGTTAAGTATTTTTGAACCACACCAGTGACAATAGAAATCGTTCCTACTTTTGGGTCATTTATCAACTCTTTGGTAAGAGGGTGTTCTAGCCAACTTAAAATAGCATCATCCCATGCTTTGCCTTTCACAGTAAGACGGGCTGTTGCATTATCTACGATACGAATTTCCAAAACATCAGTAGCGCTTGTTTGAGCCGAAAAAAAAGAAAAGGCTTCTACACTTGCCGCTATCTTTGAATCAATGACAAGTTCGGATTTTAATTGAGGAACAGACAGTATTGATTTAGGGTCTACTTCAGCGCTAACCGACTTATAAAACTCGATCAATTTACTACTTGTGACCTTTTCAAAAAATACACGTCCAAGAATTGCTGTCATATCACCCGCATAGGTATCATTCCTCACATAACGCAATGAGTCTCTGCTAGGAATTGCTTGGAGTATTTGGTCACGACTTGCAATTTGAATTGCATCAGCAACTTTTTCATTCATCGTTTCATTAACGTGTTTTGTAGAAAAAATATCAGGCATATAAGCTCCTTAAAATAATCCGAAGTGGATTTTTTGCAATGAATCTTTTAACCTTTTTCTGCTCGAGGACCAATAAGTTTTCCAGAGAGTCTAAGTACAGGTTGGTCAAACGGTGTCTGCCATTCTGACCAGTTTTCATCACGATAAAACTTTCTAGCATAACTACTAAATTTCGTGATAAATACACCAGAAAGACTTTCACTCATTAACAGTAAGGGATTGATAATCCATTTATCTTGATAACGCACTTCTAAATGTAAATGGTTCTGGGTACTCTCAATTTCGCCCAGTTTTGTTCTTTCAGTGACATTACTTCCAACCTGTAAACTATTTGGAATATTTCCAATATGACCATAAATAATTGTAAAATCACCAAACTGAACTCGAATGTTGTTTGGCTTATAGACTTCGACATTTTTTTGAATAGCCTTAACCTGCCCTACGCCTCCTATACCAGCAAAAATAGAAATGTTTTCGTTATCATTTCCGTAATCAAGTCCACCGTGTAAACCTTGACAATAGAAATACTGCTGATTCATTCTTCTATTAAGAAAAAATTTCAGATTGTATGCAAATTGTGTATTGCCAAAATACTGTACCCACTTTGTGACTTCTATTGCCACAGGATGACTATGGAAAATCTGAGTCCGAGAGATAGATTTTCCTGCCTGTAAAATAATACTATTGCCAATTACTGGATTCGTTGCCCCCAAACCTCGTTCAGCTTTGCTTGTTTCATCAATTTTCTTCATGAAAACACTTTTGCCATCAATTGTATGTGCAGCAGACCAACCAAGCGCATGATGAATCCATAAAAATCCATCATTGGAAACAGGTGTGTCTCCTAAACTTTCAATTACATCACCATCACGAAGCTGAATGGTCGATTTGTGGGTAGTCAAATTTGGTGCAATGCGGATGTTAATTGGACCATCAATAACGCGAAAATAGTCAGGCATTTCATTCTCCTTTACAAAAAACCTCCAAACAAGAATTCTCGAGCCGTTGCCGATTGACATAAACTTGTGCTGCACAAAGTTTTTCTTCTACATTGGCTGTCATCTCCTTTATCGCTGGGGCTGGCTCGAGAAACCCAATAAACTCTTTTCGCAGCCGTAGCTCGAGTCAAAGAACGGGACTAAGTTCTCTAAACCAAACCCGCCTAACTTGTGAAATAGTCTCGAGGCGTTGTACCTGTTGGTAGCGGCTGCAATTGCAGAACCAGAGCTTTTCAAATTGGCTATCGAATACCCAGATACACCAAGCATTGACCCACCGAGCCAGTGCTTGCACCGACTCGAGACGGGCGAAATTATAGAGGCAAACAAAACTTATTCAACACGTTGGCTGGAGCAAAGAACTATGGCAGCGCAATAACCTTGTCTTCTACCGCACCATTGGCTTGAGTTGGAAAAATATAAGTGGGGTTATTTCGGGGTCCGATATCGAAATTATATGCAAATACAGTAAAGCATGGACTTTTGTTTGCCACTAAACTTAACCCCGTTAGCGTTGCAGTGGTGGTGCTGTTGGTCAGTACATTCGTCTGGACATTTGAGGTGTTATCGCTGCAATTTCTGGCACTGGCATAACTCGAAATACTGCCTGTTACAGGTGTCCAACTGGCAGAGACACTGGTAGCAGAAGCGCTATCAATAGTGATGGTTGTAGGTGTCAATTTTGCCGTAGCATCTACGGTTGACACAGCACTTTCAAAAGATTCACTTTCCGTGAGTACAGACAATTTATAATTACCGCTTATAACTGGGATAGGAGAGTGACTGATGAACGACTGAGTTGAATTGATCGGAGTGCTGCCAAACGATACATTGGTGATCGTTGTCTGATTGTTATTCCAACCAGTTGGTCCTGTGGTGACAAAGTTAAGCCCAGTATTTGCTAAACCAGTCTGTCCGACCTTAAAACGAAAGCGGAACATTCTATTTGTTTCGTTGGCAGACTTGTAAGTTCTTGTTCCAAAAACAGCTTCTAAGCCGTATGTGGTTTGAGTTGGTGTACTACCTGAAATACCAGATGCACTGGCAGAGATCACTGCCGTACCCCATTTTGTAGCCGTCACCAAACCGCTCGAATTCACACCCACTGCATCTGGGTTGCTCGAAGACCAGCTAAAGACTACACCAGCAATGTCGTTCCCATTTGCATCTTTAGCGGTGGCGGTCAATTGAGTAGCTTGGCTAATTTTTAAGTTGTTATCGGATGGTGCGCCAGCAATGGCGATGGTGGTCAAAACCTGTGGTGTTGGCGCAGGGCAAGCTGTCAAAATACCTGCTAGACCAAGAATGGTAAAACCGAATTTCCAAAATACTTTTTTCATACATCTCCTTTTTTTATAATCTCGAGACAATACAAAGCCGTATGAAACAGAATCTGCTTCATTGCTCGAGTGTGTGAGGGCGGTCTTATTGGCTTTCCGCTAGAAAGTCTATTTCTTGTACCGTAATCAAACCGTAATCAACTAATTTTTCACTTGCCCGACTGTGTTTTTATTCATCTTCTTCCCCCTTTGCTTTTTAAGCTCTCAGTTTGGCAAATTTTATTTTGTTTGTCCAATACTTCTTCTAACAGTTTTCAAAAATCAGCCTTTTAAGTTGTGGTTCACATTATTAACAATTGTTTTTAACCCAAGATTTTCTTGGCGTTTCGCAAAGCATTTTCTTGGTGATGCCAAAGTTGTAGCCTCTCAAATATCTCGGCGGCTTGGTTGTAATGCACGGCTGCCCCAACGCGGTTGCCATGCAATACTTCTAATTCGGCTTTTTCCATATACGCCCATGCCAAATCAGATTGGTTTTTGGCACTGCCAGCTATTTCGATGGCTTTGTCTATCCAGTGCTTGGCTTCTTGTAGTTGCTCGAGGGTGCGGTAACTCCACGCAAGGTTTATTTCGACCATCGCGCTGTTGTTGCCTGTGCCTGCTGCTTCGCAAATTTCGGTGCAGAGTAAGAAGTAACGTAGTGCTTGCCCTAGGTGCTTGCGGGCTTGGTTATTCTGATTTTCCCAGATGCGCTCGGCACGTTTGCGATAAATTGCGCCGCAGTCGCAGAGTGCGGCTTGTACGCCCCATGTCCAGTGGGCTTGATGGTAGTGCCAAAGGGTTTGTTCGGCGTGTGCTTGGGCTTCTTCTAAACTGCTGGTGTGGGCAGCAATGCGCCGTAAGCCATTGTAAACCATGCCAAGTTCGCGGTGATGCTCTGGTTTTAAGTGTTTTTTAGCGGCGTTAAACAGTTTTTTAGAAAGCTGCCACCTATCAAAACGAAGTTCAATTCGAGCTAAACTGATGGTGTGCCATGCCTTAACTCGAGGCTCGAGCGTAGGGTGTTTTTTACTTTCCTCGAGTATTTTTGCGGTGGTGCGTTTGGCTTGTTCGTACAATCCTAGCAGTTCTTCGACTCTGGCTAACCAAAACAGTATTTCACAACGTAAATCTGGGTTTGGGCGGGTGGCTTGGGCAGCCAGAAAAGTAGCTTGGGCTTTAGCTAGGTTGCCACGCTCGAGTTGTAATTGCCCGAGTAGCAATTGCGATTGGCTTTCTGAATCTGGGTTCTCGAGGCGTTGTGGGCTGTGACTGATTTGAATAATTTTGTGTTTGATTTCCTCGAGCAGTTGCACAAATTGTGGTTGTAATGCTGGGTTTAGCCTGAAAGCCTTGCCAAATTTTCCTGTAAAAACGGGTATTTCAAAGTGCTGTTGCCATTTCTTGTGTTCGCGTGAAATCGCCGAGTGAACACTGGCATCGCTGGTGTAGTTTTGCCAAGTGCTTAAATTGCGGATTTCGGCTGGGGTGAGGGTTGGGTTCTTCTCAAAACTTTTTACGGCACTTAGACTGAGCAGTTCCACCCATTGGGCTTTAAGTTTCAAATGCCGATGCTCGATTTGTATTGTGTTGGTGTAGGAATTCAGAATAAGCATGGGTGTCCTTTTGGGGCGTAAGCGCTTGGTTTTTGGCAATCTAATCCTTGAACCGTAATCAAACCGTAATCACAAAATTTGGTTCAATCACCTTGCTGTTTCAATGTCCATTGTGAAGATAGCACCAAGCTACCCACCAACGACCCACCAAGAAAACCCCGCGTGTATTTGACTCATTTAATGTGAGTATGCTTATATCAAGCCCACCTATCCTCGAGATGGTGACGATCTCATCAGGCTTGGGTTAAACTGTGAGCCGTGAAACCAAACCTAATTTCTAGTTGCTTAGCCGCGCTTCTGGGCGCAACACTTTTAGCAATGCCAGCTTCGGCACAAGCTGGTGGTGCATTACCAATTGCTAATGGTGGTGCATTACCACTTGCCAATGTCAGCAACCAAAGCTGGGCTACGCCATACGAGGAACTGCGGATTATTGTGCCGAGTGGTGTGGACACGCCTTTGTCGCTCGAGGTCTATAGCCCCGGCTTAAACTTAAACGATTATGTCAATGGGCGGGCAACCGTTGCTTATTATGGCGATGAAATTTATGGGCGCAACTTGCCTTTTGACACCACTTACAGTGTCCTAGCACCCAACGGCACTAAACTCTTTGAGCGCAAGTTCGGCACAACCGATAAGCACACATGGGAGCGCCTAACTACCCTAAAAGTCCAAGCTGGGATTTACACGCTTCGAGTGCAAAGTTCTGGCAATGGCAAGAATGCCTTTGCGGTTCGTGCCAATTCGCCGTTTCAGATTCAAGCCAGTCAATTTACGGTCAATGCCCGTGGAACACCAAATACCGATTTACTGGCGGCAAGGCTTCAAGTCTCGAGGGAATTGGTCGGGCGGCGTTTTGAAATCACCAACTACGACGCAGACGGTGCAAGCGAAGCCGAGTTGTACGCAGTTTCCCCAGATGGTCAGCGCCGTAAACTGGCAACCTCCGAAAATGGTGGGCAAGCCACCGACGGTTTTGACATTACCAATGCGCTTGTCGGTGAGTGGAGCATTTACATGCGAATTCTAACCACCACCAAGCAGTTTAGCAACGCCATTAACCTGCGGGTTCGGATTAACCAACAACCCGCTTTTGCTGATATACCCCCCTTTAGTCCCCCCCAAGGCTTAAGTATTCTCGAGCCACCAATTGTTGAAGTGGTGGATACCCAGGGTCGTCCAATTCCGGGTTCGGGGTACACGCTGTCTGGCGACGGCGAATACACCATGTCGCCGACCCTACCGCAGGGTTGGGTGCCAGTCAGTGCTAGTGTTCTCGAGGGGCAAGGCACAGTGGCTTCACCAATTCTGGCTCGGACATTACCGGGGGCGGCTCGAGTTCGGTTTGTGGCTCGACCAATCCAAGGGCAGTTAATTGTTGAAACCGTGGCTATTATCGGTAAAACCCGAGTGCCAATTACAGGGATTCCTTTTCGAGCGGCTGGACTTAACTTGCGTTCGCCAAACACCCAAACCCTGACCCCAAACGAGTATCCAGTCACACCGACCCCACTACCTGGTTCGACTGTCGAAGCCAAAATAGGGGTGGTACAAGATAACCAAACCACGCGGGTGATTCTCGAGTACCGAATTTCTGCCAGCCTTAAACTCGAGGTCTCACCGAATATCGTAGCGACTTGCCAACAGAGTTTATTAACTGCCACTGCCAACACCGATTTTCCGTATCCGGTGCCAGTCAGTCTGTCCTTAAAACTTCCCAAGGATGTTAGTAGTGCCGCTCCATTGGAATTGGCTTCGGACATTAGCGGCGGTAAACCAGCCGTGTTGCAAATTCCCGCTCGAGTTTGTGCGGCTGGCATCATCCGTGCCGAACTCGACCCATTTGAACTTGCTACCGAAGCCATGATTCGGGTTCTGCCACCTGCTGGCGTAACTGTTTCTCGAGTCACCGATGTGCAAAAAGGGGCAGTGCGAATCATAAAAAGTTATGCTCAAGATGCCCAAGGCTATGTGGTCACGCTGGCAATTACGGTAGAACGCACCATCGAGAACTTGCGAATTGTCGACCCATTACCGCAAGGCGGCTCGAGTCCAGCCGTGCGTCGTCCGAATCCAGCCGTGACTGGTTTGGTCAATAATCAAACCGTGGCGGTCAATTGGCGGCTCGAGGGCAATAGCTTTAATTTGGGGCGTTTGGTGGCTGGGACATACTTAATTCAGTACGGCATCTTTACCGACTTGCCAGCCGATGCTGTGCCAACTGTGCCAGATTTATTTTGGGATGAAATCCGTTAAACCTTTGAACGAAATGCTTCTTTAAGTTTTACTTTTGTGGTGTCTCGAACTGCTTTTGTAGTACAGTAATACCGTTCTTGCCTACTTTAATTCTTGGGGGGTTTTTTGAAGTACGTTTTTGTGGTTCTGGGCGTGGTTCTGGTGGCTGCTGTGGTGTGGTTTTTTGTCTTGCCTTCGTTGGCGGCGAATTCCTTGCAGTCTGCCTTGAAATCTTCGGATGTGATTACAATTAACAACACCGTAGATTTTCCTTTGCTGCGCGAGAATTTGCGTGGCACGTTGGGTACAGCTTTGGCACAAAACAGTTCTTCTGCCGATGTTGCTTCGGTGCTTGGTTCGGCGTTATCGGGTTTGATTTTGAATCCATTGGTCGATCAGTTGGTCTCGCCGGCTGGTTTGGTGGCGTTGTTTCAAGGTGGCATGGGTGGTCTATCTGGCTCGGGGACAACAAATTTTAAGGTCTCGAGTGGGTTGTTAGCTGTTGACCGATTTGGAATTACCCTGACCGATTTAAGTAATCCTAAGAACACCATTACTCTGGTGCTGATGCCGCGTGGTGTACAGTGGAAGCTGGTCGGGATTGAATTTAGTCCTGCTGCTTTAGGGCGTTAATGGCTGTCGCCAAACTGCTGATTCTCGAGGCTGGAGTTTTAAGCGAAGTCTTGCTGGGGCTTGTGCCGTTGTCGCTTGGTCGGGCAGTGGGATCGGATATTGTCTTAAAAAGTGGGTTTGTCTCCGGTTCTCATGCGCGTCTCGAGCCAGTTGGGGCTGGACATCAAATTGTAGATTTGGGCAGTACCAATGGTTTGTTGTGCAATGGTGCTTTGGTCAAGTCGCAGCTTTTAAGCGATGGTTTGGTGCTGCGGATTGGCGACCCGCTGGGCAATTTTGTTACTTTAACCTATGTCAATCCGGCTTTAACTCGAGCCTCAATGGTGCAGCGCGTGGTACTTGGGGCTTCGCGGGTGCTGATTGGGCGTGAGGGCAGTGGGGCGTTGGTTTCGCTTAATAGTCCGTTAGTCTCGCGCAGGCACGGGATGCTCGAGCCGAGTGGGTCGGGTTGGGTCTTGTCGGATTTAAGTACCAATGGTGTTTTTGTCAATAATGTGGCGGTGTCTAAAGCATTGCTTAAACCATTAGATGTGATTGCAATTGGGGCGTTTAGGATTGTTTTTGATGGCTCGAGTCTCGAGTGGACAACTGACCCCAATGCCTTGCGGGTGGATGCGTCGGGGTTGCTGCGAACCGTCAAGTATCGTGGCAAGCCGCAGCTTATTCTTAACGATGTATCGCTTTCGATTTTCCCCAAGGAATTCGTAGCGCTGGTCGGTGGCAGTGGCACAGGTAAGAGTACCTTGATGAAAGCCCTGAGTGGTTTTGTGCGGGCAGATTCGGGGGCTTTGCGGGTCAATGGTGATGATTTTTATAAGAATTTTGCCGCCTATAAATCTACCTTGGGTTACGTGCCGCAAGACGATATTATTCATGCTGGTCTGCCTGTCGAACGAGCGCTTGAGTATGCAGCACGACTTCGTTTACCGCCAGATACGTCAAGCGCAGAACTGGCGGCTCGAGTCGAAGCGGTGCTGCGCGATGTGGATTTAACCCCGTTTCGCTCCAAATTGGTTTCGGAACTCTCGGGTGGACAACGTAAACGGGTCAGTATCGCGGTGGAATTACTGCCTAATCCGAGTTTACTTTTTTTGGATGAACCAACTTCTGGGCTTGACCCTGGACTTGAGAAACGAATGATGATGTTGCTGCGTGGTCTTGCTGATGATGGGCGGACAGTCGTGCTGGTGACTCATGCGACCGCCAATATCACCCAATGTGATTTGGTGGCGTTTATGGCTCGAGGTGGGCATCTGGTTTACTATGGTGCGCCGTTGGATGCACCTGCTTTTTTTGGGGTCTCAAGTGGTGATTTTGCCGATATTTATCAGGTCATTGAAGCCCCGCTTGCGCCAGAAACCACTGCCATGGCAGCCGTAGCCCGTGGTTTGCAGCCCGAATTGCAATTACTGGGCAGTGGCTCGAGTATTTCGCAGTTGTGGCAGCAACGTTTTAGGGGTTCTGGGCAGTTTAAGCGCTTTGTCACCGACAGGCTAAAATCGGTAACTGGTAAACCCACTTCTGGCTCGAGTGCTGCGGTCTCTCGAGTTTCGATGTGGCGACAATTTATAATTTTAACCCAACGCTACGCCGAGTTAATGCTGCGTGACCGAGTAAATTTAACGATTTTACTAGCCCAAGTGCCAATTATTGTTGGTTTATTATTGGTGATGATTAAACCCGAGGCACTGATTCTTAAAGAAAATGCGCCCGGTACTCGTTACGATGCCCAAACTGTGCTGTTTATGTTGGCTACGGTCAGTGTCTGGTTTGGGATTATCAATGCCGCCAGAGAAATCACCAAGGAAAGCCCGATTTATCGTCGGGAACGCTTGGTTAATCTACGGGTGCTGCCTTATTTGGCTTCTAAATTTGTGGTTCTGGCGGGTTTGACGTTGGTGCAAAGTGCTTTATTACTGGGTTTACTGGCAATAAAATTAACCTATCCGAGTTTTGCTGGTTTAATCGCCACACCAATTCTCGAGTTTTTTATCACCACCTACTTAACCTCTTTGGGCGGTGTGGCACTTGGTTTGGCGGTCAGTGCTTTTGCTTCTTCGGCGGATAGGGCGGTCAGTGTTGTGCCGATTATGCTGATTCCACAAATTATTTTTGCTGGACTGATTTTTAAGATTGAAGGGGCTGCCGAATGGTTATCGAAACTCACCGCCAGTCATTGGGCAATGGCGGCGTTCGGCTCGAGCCTAAACCTAAACCAGTTCTGTGAGCAAATAAAAACGGCTACTGGGCAAACCTGTAGTAACTTAAAGTTTTACACCCATACCCAAAATTTTCTACTCGAGCGCTGGGCAGCACTACTGGTTTTTATCTTGGTCAATCTGGTTATTGCAGGTGTTTTACTGAAATTAAAAGACGGGGTGAAAGAATGATTGTTTGTGTCTATTGTGCTTTTCAAAATCCGCTTGGTAGCCAGAGTTGCCAGAATTGTGGTGCATCGTTAGCCAGTACGCCGTTGCAGTCGCTTGGGGCTGGCTCGAGTTTACAAGGCGGCAAGTATTTAATCGCTAAGCCACTAGCGCAAGGCGGCTTTGGAATGACTTATGTGGCAACCCATGTGGCGCTTGGTCAAACCGTGACGATTAAAGAACTCTTTCCACAAAATGCGATGCGGGTTGGTAGCACCTTACAACCGCCAACCACTCTGGCTGGTACATGGCGACAAGCGGTTTCTGGTTTTGTACAAGAAGCTCGTACCTTAGCTGGTTTTTCGCATTCTGGGATTGTCAAAGTCCAAGATGTTTTTGAAGAAAACAATACCGCGTATTTTGTGATGGAATACCTGCAAGGACAAACCCTAGCCGAGAAATTAAAAAATAGTGTCTTCAGCGAAGCCCAAGCTGGTACTTTAGCGCGGCAAATGGGAGCAGCGCTGCGTGAAGTTCATGCCAAAGGATTACTGCACCGCGACCTGAAACCCGATAATGTCTTTCTCGAGCATCAACGCGGAGCAGTGCTAATAGATTTTGGCAGTGCCAGAGCCTTTACGGGGCAAACCATGCAGCACACCCAAACGCTGACTCAGGGTTATGCCCCACCAGAACAATACTCGAGTTCGGCGCGGTTTGGTCCGTACACCGATATTTATGCGCTTGGCGCAACGCTCTACACCGCCCTCACTGGTCAACTTCCACCAGATGCCTATGCAAGGGTCAATGGTGTGGCATTGCAATTCCCAGCCCATATCTCGAGTCTCTGGCGGGATTTAATAGATAAAGCAATGCGTTTTAAGGTGGATGAACGTCCGCAAACGGTGGATGCGTTTCTGGCTGGCTTACCGAACTTGAATCAAGCTGTGCTGCTGCCGCTACCAACCCAGCCTGTCAATCCAATGAATCATTTACCACCAACGATTGTTAGCAGTACACCCGCAAAACCAAAAAGTGCGTTTCCAATGGCATTACTGGCAATTCCAGTTTTGGCTGTGGCTGGTTGGTTTGGTTATCAAGCCTTACCAAAGTCTGGTTCAAAAACAAGTTCGAGTGCCGTAAATACCCTCGTCTCGAGTGCAAATTTTATACCAACTCAAGTCGAAATTGCCCCAGCTTTTTTGAATGTCCGAAGTCAACCAAGTAAAGATGCAAGTAAAGTCATGCAGGGCAACCAAGCCATCAATGTTGTCCGAGGCGAAACTGTGGCTGTTACCAACGAGCGCAACAACTGGTACGAGGTCAAGCTGCAAAACCAAACAGGCTTTGTCAGTGCAAAATATGCCATTCCGCTCGAACCACGAGTCCCCGACAGTGCTTTACAAAAATTACTTGAGGTTGCTAAAAACGGTGGTAGCCTCAAACTCGAGGCAGGTGTTTATAGGCTGCCTAATGGTTTGAAATTAGCACAAAATATCCAACTCGAGGGAATGGGTTGGAAAGAAACCATTCTATTATCTGAAACTCGGGAAGCAACTTTACAAAGTACAGGTGGCACAATTACCCTCAAAAATTTAACCATTGCTCATGTCGGTGGCGCTCCTGCGGCGGTGGCAATTTTTCGAGACTCGAGCCTAGATTTTGACGCAGTGCGTTTTATCGGTGCTAAAGACACCAGCGACCCAGAAGGTGATGATGGTGATGGATTGGTGCTTTACAACACATCCGGGGAAATCAAAAATAGTTTCTTTTTGGGCAACGCGTGGCGCGGGTTAAGTATTCGTGGCAATTCGAGTCTGGGTATTTCAGAATCGCAATTCTCGGCAAATAGTGGCACTGGGGTGGTGATTGCCAATACTGCCCAACCAAATTTAAGTCGCAATGACATCAGTGGCAACGGATTGGCGGGTATCAAGATTTTTGACCAAGCCGACCCAGTTTTAATTGGCAATACAATTTCGGAGAATGCCAAAGGTGGGATTGGTTTTTCAGACCAAAGCAGTGCTACCTTAACCGATAATCAATGCGCTAAAAATGGCGAATACGCCGTGAAACTCGAGACCAAACGCAGCCCAAACCTAGCTGGAAATCTGGGTTGTGTCATTAGTACGACTGCGCCAATTGCAACACCAGTAAAACCTCCTCTTGCTTTCCTCGAGAACTCGAGTACCCCTGGAATTGGTTTTGCAGTTCCAGATTCAAAGGAACAATTTCTAAGTTATCACATTGCTCGTAATTCCAATTTATGGAATATGCGCTTAGCCCGTAACAAAAATGTGCTTTTTGGAACCACCAATGGCGAAGAGTTTCATCAAGCTCGGGCTAAACCGCTCGAGTTATACACTTGGGGTGTTGCTTGGTGTAATGCTTCGGCAAAGAGTTTAGCTTTTGACTTAGAACGAATAGAATTACGCTTAGAAGCCAATGGCATTCCACTTTCGGTCAGTCGGACATTCTCGGGGGCAGAACCAACTCCTGCCAGTAAAAATCGTCATTGCTACCGTATCTCGACCTTTATTCGTGGTCAAGTTGGTTCAAATGCACGCCTAAGTGCGGTGGCGAATGTTTTAAGCCCAGATGTTGATAATGACGGCAAAGGGCTGTTTGAAGTTGGCGAACATCGTATCTCTTTGGATGTGGTGTTTAGTGGAACTTCTTCAAGCCCAGCTAAACCTCTGCAAGTAACTTCTGGTATTTCCCAAACCCAAGGCGAAACCTTTGCAAAAGCCTATTTAAGTTCAGGGGAGCAGAATTCGGTTGAAGCTGCCATGCAAAACTATGCACCTCGAGTTGTCTATTACAAACTTGGAGAAGTCAGTATTGGCACAATCCTAGCCGATAAACTTGGTTATTTTTCTCGTTGGGTACAACGCCGCTACTGGTTAGATTCCAGTGTGCAAACCCTTCAAGTCACAGCCAATGGTAGGAAAATTCGCTTTGAATATGGGTTTCGAGTCAGTCGTTCGGATAAAATTCTTTCTGGTCGGGCTTATGTGGTTTTGGGTTTGATTCGTCAAGCAGGAGCAATTAAAATTATTGAAGAACGAGGCGCGGTGATTTAAGAACATAAATCTTCTGTTCCCATTGTGAAATAAGCATTAAATTCAAATTCTGGGCATAAAAAAATTAACCTTGCAAGTCAACTCAAAAAACTTTAAGCTCAAACCATGAATTTAGAAATGGCTCGAGTGATTCTTTTTGTGCGTGATATTAAACTGGTTGCGGCTTTTTACCGCGACACACTAGGTTTAGAACAAAAAATCTGTAGTGATGACCCTAAAGACTGGCAAGAATTTGTGGCTGGAAATGTGACCATTGGGCTGCATGTATCCGATGCGCCAAAGCCAAGGCGAATCGCCACAAAAATCGTCTTTTACACCTCCGATGTCAAAACCGCTAGGCAGCAACTCGAGGCTCGAGGGGCTAAACTTGGGCGGGTGCTGAAAGCTGAAGAATTTGAGTTTTGCAATGGCACAGACCCAGAAGGTAATCCTTTTTCGGTCTCGAGCCGAAATTAAGGGCAAATATCTGCCACAATCTGGTCTGGAATCGGGAAAAATTGTGATTTGGCACTGCCAATTCGGTACTGAATGAGAGGTTGTGAAATAAACGTATCATAGCGTTTTCCAGCCTCTCGGGGACGTTTATTCAGTTTGCAATTAAAAGAATTTTTGAAACTCGCGGCGATAATCGCAGCCCCAAAACCACGCGAAGGCAGAATTTTTAAGCTCAGGTTGCTAGAATTCTCGAGTTTCGTGCCGTTGGGTGTACCTTTTGCTCCACTTTGTACCCAAGTTTCGATGTTTGAAAAGAAATTAGATTCATAACGTGGACTCAGCAGCACACGGTCGGCACTTACGCCGCTTGGGGCGAATAGAATTTTTTCTATTGTGATAGTATCTGGTGAATCATTAAAAATTTGCATGGCTAAAAACAAGGCATCACCGGGTTGTTGTTGCAGACGTTCATAAGAAAGTGGGTACTTGGCTAAAGGCTTTAAGTACAACACCCTCGAAGGGGCAACTGCAACACTCGAGCCATTGATTTTGACGGTGTTAAAGCTGACATCCAAGCCAACTTTAGGATTGATGTTAAGCTCTAAATTGCGTTTGCCAAAAGCATCCACGATTTTCCAGTTTTTAAGCGGTAAACCAGTCACCGAAACACTTTTGATGTCATTATTGGTTGTAGAACTCGGCTTACCGCCAAAGGGGTCGTTCGGCACGAGCGGTTGTGGGATTTCATAGTACAACTGCCAAGCGTCCCCTCCTTCCCAGTCGTGCAGAAAATGGACTCGAGCCTCGAGTTTTGGAACTGGCGCTGCGAAGGCTGTCACACCAAAAATAACCAGTAAGAATCGTTTCATATTCCTAGACTGGTTTTACTAAAGAGCGCCGCGCCAAGAAAACCAGCCGCCGCAATGTTTTCTTGTGCGCCTTGTTCGCGGTTGACCACATAGACAATTCGCTCAACCCTTGCCCCAAGTTCGACCAATAAATTGGCGGCTCGGATGGCTTGTGAGGCAGTGGTCAGCACATCTTCAATCAAAGCAACTTTGGCATTCTCGGGCAATACCCCTTCGATCAGTTTGGCTGTACCGTATTCCTTAGCGCCTTTACGAACAATCACAAAAGGCAGCCCAGTCTCGAGCGACACGGCGGTTGCCAGTGGCACAGCCCCCAATTCTACCCCTGCCAAGCAGGTAATTCCTTCGGGAAGCAAACCCGCTAGGCCAATGGCAAGGTCACGCAATAACTTTGGTTCGGTGCAAAAACGGTATTTATCCATGTAATACCGACTGCGCTGCCCACTCGAGAGCAGAAAATCCCCTTCGAGATAGGCTGCTTTGACCAATCTTGCCCCAACTTCTTCTTTATTAAATGACATAACTCATCATACCTTGACTCGAACCAATAGCACATATGCTAAACTTAGGCAGTCAAACAAATTATTGTAGAGCGCCAAGCGCTCATTGGAGCGTTTCATTGCAACTCGAGGGAAATAACATCATTCACGCTGCTCCAGAGGTCGTTTTTGCCGCACTGCAAGACCCCCAAATGCTTGCCAAGTGCGTACCGGGTGTCAAAAAACTCGAGATTGAATCTGAGGGTGTGTTCAAAACCACTTTGGAGGTTGCAGTTGGTCCAGTCAAAGGCACATTTAACGGTAAAGTCAGTGTTTTGGATATGGTCTTAAACCAAGCCCTGACCCTAAAAGTCGAAATGCGAGCGTCGGTTGGCATTGCCAGTGCCATTGGCAGAGTCACCTTACACCCACAAGAAAACGCCACTCGAGTTCATTGGAGCGGCGAACCACAACTTGGGGGCATGATTGCCAGTGTCGGAGCGCGTTTAATTGGTGGGGTTGCCAAAGCCCAAGCCGATTTATTTTTTGGCAAACTCGAGCAGGAGCTAAAGGCAGGGGAAGCGCGAGTAGCCCGTGAGGTGCTGTCTTATGAGCAAGAAAGATAAAAGAGGAAGCGACCCTGCCCGTAGGGTGTATATGGTCAAGAAAGAAGTTCTACCGTAGTTCTACCGTAGGGGCGAGGCATGCCTCGCCCAACCTAGCAGTAATTGATTTTCCAAAGCACCACATTGTATTCACTAAAATTTGTCCACATGTCCAAAAAGGAGTTGTTATGGCAGACAAAGTTCCAATTAGCATCAGCGTCAACGGCACAAAGCACTCGAGTCTGGTTGAGCCACGCACGCTGTTGGTGCAGTATTTGCGTGAACATCTGAATTTGACAGGTACACATGTTGGTTGCGATACCAGTCAATGTGGCGCTTGTACGGTGCATTTGGATGGCATGGCGGTCAAGTCCTGCACGATGTTTGCAGTCCAAGCCAATGGCTCGAGTGTCACGACCATCGAAGGGGTAGGCGAAACCGGCAATCTGCACCCCCTACAAACAGGATTTTGGGAAATGCACGGCTTGCAATGTGGTTTTTGTACCCCCGGTATGATCATGAGCGCCGCCGATTTACTCAAGCACAACCCAAAACCCACTGAATCCGAAATTCGTCATGGACTCGAGGGGAATTTTTGTCGTTGCACCGGTTATCACAACATTGTCCGAGCAGTGCAGCACGCCAGTGGTCAACTGGTCGCACAAGCCGCCGACGATTAAGTGCTTTCGGAGAAAAGAGGAAAGATAAAAGAGAAAATTCCTCATTCTTCTGCTTTTAGGAGTTCTATGACACAAAAATTTGTTGGTCAAGCCATGAAGCGCGTTGAAGACCCGCGTTTTATCACTGGTGCGGGTAATTACACCGATGATATTGCGGTGCTTGGCATGGTTCATGCGGCGATGGTTCGCAGCCCGTATGCCCATGCGAAAATCAAAAGTATTGACTCGAGTGCCGCGCTTGCCTTAGCGGGTGTGCTGGCGGTTTTAACGGGTAAGGATTTGGTTGGGGCTGGAATCAACCCGATTCCGACAGGTTGGTTGTTGCCAGACTTAAAAATCTCGGCACACCATGCGATTCAACCCGAAGAAGTCAATCATGTCGGTAACATTGTGGCGGTGGTGATTGCTGAGTCTCGAGCCATTGCTGAGGATGCGGTTGCCTTGGTGGATGTGGATTATGATGTTCTGGACAGTCTAAGTTTAGGTTCGGATGCTTTAGCAGAAGGCGCGGTTCAAGTTCACCCAGAAGCCCCGGGCAATATGGCTTTTGATTGGAACATTGGCGACTCGGCAGCCGTTGATGCCGAATTTGCCAAAGCCGATAAAATCATTCGGCTCGAGTTAAAAAATCAGCGTTTGGTGGCAAATGCCATCGAACCACGCGCCAGTCTCGCCGAGTACAAACGGGCTGGCGAGGAGTACACGCTTTACACCACCAGCCAAAATCCGCATATTCATCGGGTGATGATTGGGGCGTTTATCATGGGTATTCCAGAGCATAAACTGCGGATTGTCAGCCCAGATGTTGGGGGCGGGTTTGGCAGTAAAATTTTCCAGTACCCCGAAGAAGTGATTGTGCTATTCGCGGCTAAAAAAGTTGGTCGTCCAGTCAAATGGACAGCGCGGCGTTCGGAATCTTTTGTTTCTGATGCCCAAGGGCGTGACCATGAAAGTGTGGCTGAGGCGGCTGTCTCGAGTGACGGCAAACTGCTGGCATTGCGGGTGGACACAATTGCCAATATGGGCGCATACTTAACCACTTTTGCCCCAGCCGTGCCAACCTATTTGTACGGCACGTTACTCAACGGCACATACAAATGGAATGCGATTCATTGCCATGTGCGCGGGGCGTATACCAATACGGTTGGCGTGGATGCCTACCGTGGCGCGGGACGACCCGAAGCCACCTACCTCATTGAACGGATTGTCAGCATGGCAGCCCTCGAGTTGGGCATGGATGCCGCCGAGATTCGCCGCAAAAACTTTATCCAACCCGATGAATTCCCGTATCAAACCCCTGTTGCCCTTGCTTACGATAGCGGCAATTATGAACCAGCCCTAGATATGGCACTCGAGAAACTGGGTTATGCTGCCCTTAGAGTCAAACAAGCCGAAATGCGAAAACAAGGCAAGTACATTGGCATTGGCGTTTGCACTTATCTCGAGGCTTGCGGACTTGCGCCAAGTGCCTTGGTTGGGTCACTTGGCGCTCAGGCTGGACAATGGGAATCTGCCTTGGTGCGGGTGGCTGCCACGGGCATGGTTGAAGTGCTAACCGGTAGCCATAGCCACGGACAAGGACACGAAACTGCTTTTGCACAGGTTGTTGCCGATGAACTACAAATCCCTGTCGAACATGTCAGTTTGGTTCACGGCGACACCGCCCGCCTGCCGCACGGATGGGGCAGTTACGGCTCGAGAAGCGCTCCTGTTGGTTTAAGTGCAATAACACTGGCTTGCCGTAAAATCACCGATAAAGCTAAGAAAATCGCGGCGCATCTGCTCGAGGCAAGCAGTGAAGACATGGAACATGTGGATGGAAAATTCCAAGTTAAAGGCGTACCAGAACGCAATAAATCCTTTTTTGATGTTTCGTTAATGGCGCACCTTGCCCACAATTACCCCGCCGATTTAGAACCCGGACTCGAGGCGACCCACTTTTACGACCCGAAAAACTTTGTCTATCCTTTTGGAACGCACTTGGCGGTGGTCGAAATAGATTCCGACACAGGCAGCACCAAGCTGATTCGTTATGTCTGTGTGGACGACTGTGGACCAATCATCAACCCGTTAATTGCCGAAGGACAAATTCATGGTGGTGTTGCCCAAGGGGTGGGACAAGCCCTGCTCGAGAACACGCTTTACGATAAGAGCGGGCAACTCATTAGCGGTTCGTACCTCGAGTACACCATGCCTCGAGCCGACGATATGGTGCAACTCGAAATCGGGCATACCGTCACCCCAAGCCCGCATAACCCCTTGGGGGTCAAAGGTATCGGTGAGGCTGGAACAATTGCCAGTACCGCCGCCGTTGCCAACGCCGTCATTGATGCCCTCGAGCCATTTGGAGTCAAGCACCTTGACATGCCATTCACCGCCGAGAAAGTCTGGCGCGTGATGCAGCCAAAACTTGCCCAAGCCGCCGACGATTAAGGAGTTCATATGTACACAGCCGAATTTGATTACCATAAAGTCTCGAGTGTCGCCGATGCACTTGCAGCCTTGGCAGCCAATCCCGATGCAAAATTACTGGCAGGTGGGCATTCGCTTATTCCAACCATGAAGCTGCGTCTGGCTGCGCCAAGTGCGCTGATAGATGTTTCACAAATCGAAGGTCTTAAAGGTATTCGTCTTGAGGGCGAAACAATCGTGATTGGGGCGATGACCACGCACCGTGAAATCGAACACTCGAGTTTGTTAAAAGAGAAGTGCCGTATTTTGCCCGAGCAAGCTGCCCTGATTGGCGACCCGATGGTTCGTAACAAAGGCACAATTGGAGGGGCGCTGGCTCACGCTGACCCTGCGGCGGATTACCCAGCCTCAATGTTAGCGCTTGGGGCGAGTATGAAAATCGAAAGCTCGAGTGGCGCTCGGGTGGTCAGTGCCGATAATTTTTTTCTTGGCATGTTCCAAACAGCCGTTCAAGAAGGGGAGATGCTGACCGAAATTCATATCCCCGCAAATACCCTAGGCAGTGCTTACGAAAAATTTGCCCATCCAGCCAGTCGCTATGCAATTGTTGGTGTAGCCGTGGTCAAACACGCGGGTGGCAACACTCGAGCCGCCGTGACAGGAGCAGGGGCATCTGCCATGCGGCTTACCAAGCTCGAGGCTGGTGCAAGTAGCGGTTTGGTGGACGCAGCCGATTTACTTTCAGACCATGTTGCCAGTGCTGAATACAGGGCGCATTTGGTGGATGTGATGGCGCGTAAAGCTCTGGCTCGAGTTTAAGGATTTTGAACAAATTGAGGTGGCGTGAAGCTGCCTCAACTTTTCATTTGTGTCACCATTGTTAGAGCAGCCAGTAATTCTCGCAAGCGTCCATCCTCGAGTTTGCCCATGCGGTGTTTGAAGCGTTCAACACTGTTTGTCATGCTTCTGGTCATGATTGGATTAGCCACACTTGGTTTCTCGAGTCCATTTTGTGCGTCTGGGTCTATTCGGACGATCCAGGGTACGCCAATGTGCTTGTGGTTCAAACCCGTAATTGGTACAACTAATCGCACACTTTCGGAACTTGCGTTGTCGGATGAAATAACAATCGCGGGTCGTACTTTTTGAATTTCTGTGCCTATGGCTGGGTTGAAATTAACCAACCAAATTTCGCCTTGTTTGAGTTCTGGTGGCATTCCATAAACAGGTTTATTCATCATCTATTCCATCATCTATTCCAACGTCTATCCATTCCATCATTTCACTGTTCGGGTCGTACATGCCAGATAAACTGGCGACTAAAGAACCCATTCGTAAAATTTCGTTGCGTTCTGTGATGGGGAGTTTTAGAACTTCTATGGGAGATAATTTTGGAATTTGTTCACGTAACTCTTCTAGATACCGTTCTTTCATTTCTTGTTCTAAGACAGTAAAGAATGTTTTGAAGGACACAAATTCTTCAGCACTGAATTCTCTGATTTCCTTTTCAAAAGTCTGGAAGGTCATTGTGGCAGTATAGCCGAATTTTACGATCACGAGAACTGCGTTACGGAATTTGTGTGTTATTAGCAATTTTGATACTCTTTAGTCGAATTGGATAAATTTTTGGATTATTGGTCGTGTCGGTATCTGTACCTAGCAACATCATCTGGCTTGGTAGGCTTAGGCTTCCTAGGGTATCGGCTCGAGCTTGGGCTTGGCTGGTGGTTTCAATAATAGCCCGACTGACCCTTGGTTGATTATCGCTGCTGATGATAAAGCTAAACTTAAATTTGAAAGGTTTGACAGTTCGTGTGCTTGGAGGAATAGTTGCTGGAACAACTGGAAGGCTAAAGTTTCGTGGGATTCTTACCGCAATCGAGACAAGTCCTTGGCTGTTGTTGGTAAACGTGCCATTAAAATTGCAATTTGGGTTGCACAATTGGATTTGGTAGCCATAATCAAGGATTGTGTCTGGGTTGCTGATGAAATTCTGGGTACGGGCGGCTAGGGTTAATTGGTTGCTTTCTTGGTTTAGGTAGGCTTGAAATCCGGAGGCATTTGAGTCGGGAACAGGTGTGGTCACGCCTAACTGCATGGCATGAAGCGGGTAGATGTTTTGAACAATGGTTGGTTCTAAAAGTTGTTCACCTTCTGGGTTGGCTAGGTTTGGGAATAGTCGTAGGTCATAAATTGCACTTCCAGCGATGTTTGTTGGACGTGACATTGCCCGCAGGTGAAGATTTGATTGTGAAGTGCTGCCCATATATTCCACTCGGAATGTTGCGGTTAAATAGCGGTATCCTGCCGACGTATGGTCTATATCGCCGTAGGTCAGTGGGGTAAATTTCCAGCTTCCACTCGAGTCGGTGGTATTTGCGGCAAAATTGGTATCCCAAGCCAAGTCTATTTGTCCAAGTGGGGTGCTGGTCAAAAGTGGCTCGAGTAAAAATGAGGGTGTGCTTGAAATCCGAAGATTGGGTGTATAGATACGGTTATTGCCAGCAGAAACATCATCTGTGCCAATTAAAAATGGTGTGGCACTTGGATGGCGGCTAAGCGTTGCCGAAGTGGAATCGCTTTGAACATCGCGGGTGCTGCGAGCAGTAACTTCATTGGCTAAAATAAAAGTCATCGAGAATTTTTGTGGTATTTGCTCAACTTGGGTGTCTTTAAGAAAGCGTACTGCAAGGGTAATTGTGCCAGATTCACCACGGTTTAAGCTGCCTCCGCCGGTGCTGTTACGGGCAACAAATCCGTACTCGAGAAGGTCGTCGGTGGCGGTGATTGTATTGGCAGTTAAGGCTTGGTTTTCTAAACTCTGGGCTTCAAATGGGGTAAATCCTTGAAAATCGGCATGGTCTGCATCTATGGCAACTGTGTTGTTCAGGACATGACGGTGGGTTGGTTTAATACTCTGGACGATTTGCGGGTCGGTCAGTGCCACATCATTAAAATTAACCAAGTTCTTAATTGCCGTTCCAGCAATGTTATTTTGGCTTTGGTTATAGGCGTAAAGGGTGAGGTTATCAAAATCTTGATTGGCACTGATGACTGAGAATTGGGCGTACATATAACGGGTGTTGGTTGCCGTATGGTCAAAGGTATTAAAAGCAATTCGAGTAAAAGTAAGGTCTTGTTCTGGACGGAGCGATTGACCTCTGATTGGGTGAATAAGCCGAGCCGAGCTTACTTGTCCATCAAAAGTCACTTCAACGATTGAAGGTGAAATTGAATTTTTTATTGGCGTTGTTTGACAGGCTATAAATAAGGCTGGAATAAGCCAAGTGAGTAATCTTAATCGGATTTTAATTGTAGACATGGTTTATTTTCTCCCATTGAAATAACAAGTTTTAGAATCTCTACTTTGAATTCTATTCATACCCGTATACTATAGCCCATGTCCGAATTTATTCACCTTGGTAAGGGTCGTAAAATCATTGATGGTTTGGAAAAAGTGCTTGGTCAAGCCCAGTATGTGGCAGACCTTGAATTCGCGGGGATGCTGCATGTTAAATTGGTGCTGAGCGTCTATGCCCATGCCAAAATTAGGGCGCTTCATCTGGGGGATGCAAAAGCCGTAGATGGTGTGGTGGCAGTGCTGACAGCCGAAGACTTACCGACCCGTCATAAAATAATCAATTCGCGCTCGAGTGCAATTCTGGCTAAGGATGTGGTCTTGTTTGCGGGTCAGCCAATCGTGGCGGTGGTGGCAAAAACAGCCGAAATTGCCTCAGATGCGGCAATGCTAATAGACATTGAATACGATGAACTCCCTGTTGTGCCAGACATGCAAGTGGCTCGAGAAGACCAGATTATCGTTTGGCAGCATGGTGTTCCCAAAGAAGGGGCGGATTTAACCGCCCTGCACGGCGACACCAGTGCAGGGGCTTCGGAAGAAAAATCTGGTTCTAACATCCTCGAGACCCGAAATTTTTCTCGCGGCGATGTAACCGCCGCTTTTGCCAGTGCCGATATTATTCTCGAGCATAGCTTCAAAACCCCATGGGTGCATCAGGCGTACCTCGAGCCTCATGCGGCAGTGGTTGTGCCGGGAACAGAACTGACGGTTTACTCGAGTACCCAAGGGCAATTTGCAGTGCGTTCTGAAGTGGCGCGGCTATTAAATATGCCAGAGCGCAAAGTGCGGGTTGTGCCAATGACGGTTGGCGGTGGTTTTGGTGCAAAATACGGGCTGATTGAACCGCTTGTGGCAGCCATTGCCATGGCATTAAATAAACCCATCAAAATGGTGCTGACCCGAAGTGAAGACATGATCACCACAACCCCAGCCCCAGCCACAGAATTCAGAGCGCGTTTAGCCGCCACTGCTTCAGGTCAGCTTTTGGCGCTCGAGGCAGATGTGGATATGGACAATGGGGTTTTCCCATTTGGTTTTGGTGGGATTGTGGCGATGTTATTTGGTGGCACATACAAATGCCCAAATTTTCGCGCCAGTATTCGCCAATTGTCTACCCATAAACCCCAAGGTGGCGCATACCGTGCGCCGGGTGCGCCGCAGGTTTCTTTTGTTCTCGAGTCTTTGGTAGATGAACTGATTCGTCGTGTTGGGGCTGACCCGATTGAATGGCGCTTACAACATGCAGTCGAGGCTGGCGATCCGACGGGTACTGGGGCAACATGGGGCGGAATTGGAATGCGTGATGTGCTGTCTCGAGCCAAAATCCATCCGTTCATGTCTGAAGCTCGAGAACCCAATGTCGGTCTTGGTATTGCCGTCGGTGCATGGGGCGGGGCGTTCTCGCCGGCTGGAGCAGTTTGCCGCATCGAACCCGACGGCACAGTGCGGCTTCAAGTTGGCAGTGTGGACATTAGCGGGGTGCATAGTTCTTTGGTCTTGGTGGTAGCCGAAACCCTAAGCATAGACCCAGAACAAATTGAACTTGTCCAAGGTGATACCAACATGGGTCCGTATGCCCCAGCCTCGGGTGGTTCGCAAGTCACGGTCAGTGTTTCGGGAGCGGTACTGGATGCCTCGAACAGTGTCAAACAACAACTCTTAAAACTGGCGGCTTCGGAACTCGAGGCGCACATCGAAGATTTAGAGCTTAAAAATGGTCAAGCCCAAGTGAGAGGCGTGCCAGACAAAGGCATAACAATCGCTAAACTGGCTGGAATTGCCCAACGCAAAGCTGGCGGCGATGGTCCAATTGTTGCCGAGGGACGCAGTGCCATGAAATCGGGTGCGCCGGGTTTTGCAGTCCATCTGGCAAAAGTTCATGTTGACCCAGATACGGGTTTTGTGACCCCTTTGGCGCAAGTGGCGATTCAAGATGTCGGGTTCGCCTTAAACCCGACACTTGTCCAAGGGCAAATGCACGGCGGCACAGCCCAAGGCATTGGTATGGGTTTATACGAAGCCATGCGTTACGACGAAGTGGCTGGACATGCCACAGCTAATTTTCTCGAGTATGTTTTCCCAAGAGCCAGCGATATTCCACCGCTCGAGACCATCATGGTCGAAAACCCGTCGGATTCCGCCCCGTTTGGCGCTCGGGTGGTCGGCGAACCGCCACTTGTGCCGGGTGCAGCCGCCATCAGCAACGCGATTTTTGATGCGGTTGGGGTGCGGATTCTCGAGCTACCCGCCAGACCAGAAACAATTTGGCGAGAAATGTCCAAGCCGATGCAATCCTAAAAATAATCTTGGTATCAACTTAAATCAACCCAAGTTTTTTAGTCTCAAATTGCCCTTTCATCGCAGCCCACGCCTGCATACTGCCGACATGGGTGTCAATATACGGCTCGAGAACCCGCCAGAGTTCTGTTCGGGTGTTATCTGGTAGCGGCTCAAGCATGATTTCTCGCACTGTTTCGGCATGAATGCGGCGCAGTTCCCAAATCGCGTCCTCGCCAATGTTCAGTCCGCCTTGGGTGCTGACACTGCCACGCTGCACATCAAAACGGGTTAAGCCTTCGGTCTCGCCGGTGTCTGGGCAACTCGAGACTCTGGGATACAGCCCGTGTGCGCCCAAAAGTTTCCAAGCCATGACCAGTGCTACACGGTTAGGGTCGGTGTGTCGCGCCAGTCCGCGCAGTCCGCCACTGACCAATTCAAAGCCAGCTTGTCCAACATGGTCATCTTCGGCATAGAGTTTATCGGCAAGTTCGGCTAACCAATGGGCATATGGGTACACCTCGGGCTGGGTTAAGCGTTCAAGCGCTCCCTCGAGAATAATTTCGGAAAGCATTGCCATGTCGTTGCCCGGGCGCTGATACACCTGTACGGTCAAATGATGAAATAAATTGACTTTGGCGGCTAAACCATTTTTTGCACCGGCTCGAGCCACGCCACGCAATTTTCCTTCTGGAGTCAGTAACCAAAGCACCACATCACCGATTGGTGTGGTTTTGCGACGCAGCACAATACCGCTTCGAGTACGATAACGAGACACAAGAACAGTATAGAGCAAGAATCAAAGGCAATGCCCCGTTGATAAGCCATTGCACCTAAAAAAAAAGAAAAGCACATTCGCTTTTCTTTTTTTAGTGTTTCTCTGTCCTCAAATCACAAGCCCAACAGGGTTCTCGAGCAGTTCAGCAATTTTACTTAAGAATTCGGTGCTTTGCAGTGGTGATAAGTTACCCGATAAAGTCAGTTTGCCGTTTCTGCCTAGGGCAAGAACACCAACAGCACTCGGTAGAACCAAATCATCTGCGCCTAGGCTCGAGGCATCCACGACCAGTAAACCTTCGGCGGTGCTTTGTGTGGCTCGAGTCAGTCCTTGGAGGGCTTCTAGGAAACTGTGTTGAATGCCGCCGACTTGGTAGGCTTGTAAGCCATTGTGTTCAAGACGGGCAATGGTGAATTGGGTCATGCCAAGCAGATGAATGGCACGTCCTACGGCTCGAGCCAGAAAAAGTTCATTGGGGATTTCGCGGTTGTTTAAGCTTTTTGAAAGATTACTTCGGATGTCCTCAAGGGCTTTTGGCTCAAAGGTTCGGCGGGCGGCGAAAAGTTGGAAGTAATCTTTAATGACGGTTGAAACTGGTGGGCTATATGTTGGGATGACCACAGGCACTTCTGGCATTGAAATGACCATAGGTATTTCTGGTTCTGGGATGACAACTTCTGGTTCTAAAATAACCATGGGTATTTCTGGTTCTGGGATAACAACTTCTGGTACTGGGATAACTGGAATAACAGGCTCGAGCATTGGCGCAATAAAAATGGGTTCTGGAATGGGGTCTGGTACTTTTGGCTCGAGAACTGGTGGCATATACACAGGTTCTGGTGGAGTATACACAGGTTCTGGAATTGACCACGTGGCAACAGGTTCAGGGATAGAGATAACAGGCTCGGCAGCAAATGGAGCAATTGGCTCTGGCATACGCCAAGCAGGTTCTTGAGCAGAAATAGCTGGTATTGGTGCGACCCAGACTGGGGCTTCGGGTTCGATTGGCGCAGCCCAAACAGGTTCAGGGATAACAGGAACAACTGGTGCAGTCCAAACGGGTTCAGCAATCATTGGTGGGGTTGGTACAATTGGTTCTGGTGTTGCTGGAACAGTCCAAACAGGTTCTGCCACAACTGGGGCTGTCCAGACAGGCTCGGGAATGACCGGGACGATTGGCACAATGGGTGTTGGAGTCGTCGGAACTGCCCAAACGGGTTCTGCCGCAACAACGGGTTCAATCACTGGGGCTGTCCATACAGGCACTGGTGCAACTGGTACAACTGATTCTGGCAGGTCAATCACGGTTGGATTTTCAAAGACAATTTCAGGTTCGTCATCGTCAAAATCAATTTCAAAAACAGGCTCTTGCGATAAAGAACTGTTCACCGTAGGTTGGATAAATACAGGAGCAACAGGCGGAGGCGTGGGTATAACCGTTGAAGGTGGTTCAAAAGAACCAAAATCCAAAGGGGCTTCGAGGGTCGGCAGTGGTGCAACAGGTGGAAAACCACCAATCAAAGCACTTAAATCCACGCCTTCTTTGGCAAGCCCTGCACTGGCAGCCGCATAGTTTGCTACATTCCCCGGAATCGCTGCCGGCATACTGCTTGGACCGGCTGGTTCGGATTTATCTGGTTCGGCGGGCAAGTCGGCTTCTCCGGACATAATTCGGGCTAGATAGGTCAGAATATCTCGTTCGATGACCCGCCCCTCGGGTCCAGTACCACGAATTTTACGCCAATCTATTGAGTTCTCCTCAGCAAGACGCTTGGCTAACGGCGAGATTTGTACTTCACTCATGGCACTCCCCTCCATGCTGGCGTTGTAAATGGAAAACTAGGCATCGTTGATAGTCTAGCAGAAGATGAACCTCAACAATGGTCTTTTCTCGCATTGGGTAAAGTAACGCCATCACAGATGTTAAAATACTTGTCATTGACATAAAAATCAAGTCATTTGCTACTAAATTGCTAAACTCGAGTTAGACTACTTAAATGTGGTTGTGCAGTCCAAACCTTCAAAATAGACATGGTTTTAGTGTTCGGTACGGCGGAAAGAGCCTCGGAGCATTTAATAGCCTGAATCTTTCGAGTCGGGTTGGCGACCAGACCAATCATGTTCTCGAGAATCGAATCTTGGCACTTGCTGCTTTAGATTTAACCGCCACGGCTGTGGTTTTGCTGCGCCAAATCCATTCGAGTTTTGTGGTTGATGCCACAGATGCTTTGGCTTCTAAAGAGTTGCTGGCTGCCGACGCAGTTGTGACCAATCAAAAAAACATCACTTTGGTGATCGAAACTGCCGATTGCTACCCAATTCTACTCGAGGATAAAAAGGCGGGGGTGATTGCTGCTGCCCATTGTGGTTGGCGTGGAACTGCCGCACGGATTCTCGAACAGACGGTACTGAGAATGCAGCAACTCGGCGCAAACCCCGATACCATAGAAGTGGCGATTGGACCTGGAATCTCGGCTGGACAGTATCCCGTTCGATTAGATGTTCTCGAGCAGTTTTTAACTGCCAATTTTCCGAGTGAACGTTTTGTACAAGAAGAAACCAGTTCCGAAAGCGGCTCGAGATTATTTCATTTGGATTTAGCCAATGCCAACCAGTGGTTACTCGAGTCCATTGGCATTCCAAAAAACCAAATCTGGCTGGCTGGACGGTGCAGCACCCAAGCAGATTTTTTCTCGTATCGCCGTGACCATGGGCAAACTGGCAGAATGTGGAGTGTCATTTGTCAACAGTGATTTGCCAAAGTAAAGACGCACCCAAAAGGTGCGTCTCGAGGTTTAAGCGTTCTGACTTGGCGCTTCTACATTTTCGGTAATAACGCTATCTGGAACATCACTGTCGTCTTCGTCATCATCTTCGGGCGGTGGAGCATCTGAGGCTTTCAATTTCATGGTCGCAGCTTTTGGAGTCGGGGCTACCATCATGTTCATGTCCATACCCGCCAAGAGCGGCGGCGATTCAATCAAGGCATAATCACCAAGGGTTTCGGCGGCTCGAGAAAGCAAACGCTCACCCAATTCTGGATGGGTTCGTTCCCGCCCACGAAACATAATTGTGATTTTGACCTTGTGTCCTTCTTTTAAGAAGCGCTTAACGTGATTGAGTTTGGTGTCAAAGTCGCCATCACCAATTTTAACCCGTAACTTGATGGACTTGACTTCTTGGTTTCTGGCTCGTTTGCGTGCCTCTTTTTCTTGTTGCTGCGCTTCAAAACGGAACTTCCCGTAATCAAGCAAACGGCATACTGGCGGCACAGTATTTGGCGAAACCATCACCAAATCCAAATTCTTCTCGGTCGCCATTTTCATTGCGTCTCGAGTGTCAATAATACCAATCTGTCCGCCTTCGTCATCAATTAAACGTACCTGACGAACACGAATTTGATCGTTGATCTTGTGGTCTTTAGCTACTGTCATCACCTCCGAGGTGTGAACCGTAGTATAGCTTGTTTTGCCATGAGTTGCACACTAGGCAAAAGGCGAAGGGAGGTTTATCTGGAAACTTGCGCCTGATGAATTGTACTGACAAGCGATTTATTTGACCCTAAAACCCAATTATTAAAATCAGAAGGGACATCGCGCCACAGTAATCTTAGTTTGACCAAAACTACAGTCCTTGGTAATTCAAATACCTCGAGTCTAGCGCCATCGGCTGGGATACGTGTATCTAGTGCGATTTTCTTAGCCCGCCAAATGTCATGACGAATAATTGCACGTCCAGCCTTGTCGTGCAACACTTGATGAAAGACCCGTGTGCCTTGTTCAAAGTCTCCAGATTTACCCACAACACCACTTGAAAAAACTTCTGCCCGTGCTGCATCAAACCCGCGCACCTCGAGCCATAATTGGCGCAAATCTGCCACACCAGTTGGAATTGCATGAGCCGCACCAGTATTACGAACCTGTACTTCAAGGCGAGAACCCACAAACAAAGGCTCGAGTTTCAAAGCACCTCGCAACATCGTTAAATTATCTTGCGGGTCACTGCTCACCATTGTACTACCGCCCAACAAACGATGCCACTGCACAGTGGTTTTAGATCGTCCTAATGCAACCTCGCCAGATTCTAAGGTATTTGCAGCACCATTACTCGAGAAATGACAAGACTGACAAGTTACGCCCTTGGCAGGAAACGACGATGCTTGATACTCCGACCAAGTGCTTTGCACTGCCACACCATTGATTTTGAACTCATGACAGGCTTTACAGACTTCACCACTTGATAAAACTGGACGAAGCATATCTTCTTGATGCACCCGAGGCTTAGCGTACAAAAGTGCCTTTGCTAAATTATTATTTACAGCAAACACATCCCCACCCACATGAGCACGCACTCGAGCAGGATTTACCAACCAACCACCAGAATCTGAATGCACCGATTCAAGCGAATGACAAAAGCCACACGACACGCCCTGCTGACTCGAGACTGATTCACGGTTGTACAAACCGACCTCACCAGTCATCAACGCTACAGGCGCATGACACGCCGCACATAAACGCACCGCAGGTTCGCCACGTTCCACCACAAACTGTTGCTTGACTTTCAGGTACAAGGCATCGGTTGCACTTTTGGAATGCAAACTTTTTGACCAAGCCGTATGAATCCCGACATGACACGAACCACAGGCACTGGGGTCTGGAAAAGCAGCATTTGGCAGTAACAGATTGCCTATATTTCGAGCAGGCGAAGGCAAAAACAAATCTGAAGGTTGTACGGCTGCGTACTCGAGTTGACCGCCCGAACCTTGTTTTAATCCGCCCGCGTAAAAAGCAGGCAAAGGCTTCGGCTCGAGATGCCTTGGAAAAGCCACCCAAGAATCAGAAAAAACCAAGAAAATAACAACACCACAAAGGGCAGCTAAGAAAAGAAAAAAACGAGGAGAAAGACGCATAAAACCTAGAAAGTAGTGTACCTGAGAAAACAAGAGCAAGAGACTCGAGAATCTATAACCTTGCCATCTAGCGTTTTCACCTCGAGCCGCACCTCGAGACCAGCTTGTGCTTTGAGTGGTTCTTTGAGCGTAACCGTAAAATCAAAGCCATCATAAATACTCGAGGATGGTTTAATTTCTGTTGTACTGGTCACATCCAAGCTACCCATTTTTAACTTAATGCTGCTTGGGTCTATTTTTGCGCCACTAAAGTTTCCTAGGCTGGTGGTGAAGCCGTGCAGGTTACTCGAGAATGGAGCGGCTAGGCTCGAGATATGGAAAAGCAGCACTAGGAAAGTGCAGAGGAAGCATGAGAATCTAAAAATCATATCTGAAAAGTCCCTAATTATTTTGCGCTAGTAAGACAGTTTGATCATTCTTTGAGTCATATAAATATAAATCGCCTTCATAATTTAAAATAAAAATAAAATTGTTCTCACTCCAATAATAAGCATAATTATCTAAACTACTTGTTTTGTTACTTATGTAACAAAATTTTACTTTTTTGCCAGCGTATAGATTTTGAAAAGCATATTTTTTGCAAGCACTTATAAATGATTTGGCAGTGGATCTTGTGTAGGAAGGTCTACTATTACTCTCATTGATAATTCCAACAGCATAAAATCCAATGATAACTGCAATAGAAATGCCGAGTAGGGCAAAAATAGTTTTATTTGATATTTTCATACTACCTCAGTGTAAAATCATTGAAGATCGCGGGGTATCCAGAAAATGGAATAAATATTCCATTCGGTGTAATACGGTATATTGCTGTTGTACACCATCCGATTGATACTCGGTAAGGTCCACCAACCCCCGTAGCTAAGTTTAGTTGAGTTATTAAATCTGCTGTTCCATCAAATAATGGGTATTTTTTACTTTCAAAGTCGCCTAGATCATTAAACGTATAACAAAATGCAGCCGTGACAAGACGAGACCCGTCTGGGTAAACATCTATCCGTAATGAACCCTCATATGCCATACCACCATAATTATCGTTCGAGCCATTTAAGAGTCCATATCCTGTGGTTAATTTACATCTTCTGCCGTTAAGTATAACAGAGCTATCTTGACCATCACACAAAGCTATGCCATTTGGGAGTTTATTATTTACAAAAAAACCATGAACACCAACTGATAAATTTATATAACTTAAAGCCAATCGTCTGATTTCATTATCGAGGTCATTTTGTAATACAGGATGTTGCATCAGATAAGTTGACCATTTCGGGTCATTGAATTTTCTAAATGTCAATCTGCGTCCAGTTAAATACTGTTCCATCAACTCTAAACCTAAAGCATCACCCTCTCCGGCAGACACCGATATAATTACCGCTGCTCTGAGTGGCTGATTAGCAACTTTACAAATAAAATCATTCAAACCTTGAAGTCTTAACCCATTAGCCACGAGACTTGGGGATAACGACATGCTAATTGATTTTGTAATAAGTCCATTGATTTGGCTGGTTGGAACTCTAACTGTGGAACGATAAACTCCTTGAATAATTCGAGACTGGTTTGAGGTTACAGAGAAATCATTAAACTCAAAATTAAGACTAATTGGTCTTTCCATCGTTAATCCTGTCATTATTTCTTGTGTTTCGTCAGTTGGTATCGCAAATACTGGAACATCTAAGAATTGGCTATTTTCTAAATCACTACGACGATACAGAACTTGTGTAGATAATGTTGATGCAACGATAACAGGAGTAGTTTCATTTTCCTCAAATGCCGAATCGGGAGCGGTATAAATCATTAGTGGTGGTGAAGTGAACCCAGCCACCACATCCACACCAACCCGAGAATCTACAACCTTGCCATCCAGCGTCTTGCCCTCGAGCCTGACCTCGAGACCCACTTGGGCTTTCAGTGGTTCTTTAAGCGTAACCGTGAAATCAAAGCCATCATAAATACTCGAGGAAGGCTTAATTTCAGTCACACTGGTCACATCCAAGCTACCCATTTTTAACTTTAGGCTGCTTGGGTCTATTTTTGCGCCACTAAAGTTTCCTAGGCTGGTGGTGAAGCCGTGCAAGTTACTCGAGACCAGAAGCAGGTTGCCTGTGGTGGCTTGGGGTCTTGCGCCTTGGGTGCTTGGGCTTGGGTTGCTCGAGAATGGTCTGACGGCTGGTGTGCCACAAGGGTTATCGCCTACTGGTTTGGGGGCTGCTTTGTACGGTTCGTTTGGACTTGGAATTCTGGCACACGGTAAGCGTTGCGGCGTTGAGTTGTCTGGTTCGATGGGGTCACTTCTGGCTGGGATGACATTATCGCCGTAACCAAGTGGGTTAATCGTAATCGTTTGGGTGGCTCGAGAGCCTGGTTTTGAACCTGTGACATTACCATCTTCATCAGAGATTCCTTGGTCAGTCGGAATTCCTGCTCTGGGTGAACAACCTGGTTTTCGGTCATCACTTTCAGGTTTTTTATCGCATGTGGGTACTTCTGGTGGGTTTTTTGGATCATAGTTAATTGGTGGTGGCGGCGGTGACATGTTGCATCCGCCTGTTGAACCCGTAAATGGTACAGATGGCAATGGGTTAAATCCACCTATCCAAGTAAAGTGGTTGATTTCGTACTCGAGATACAGCTGTCCGTTGATTTTACTGATTTTGCCACTGGTGATGTCATCTATCCATTCGCCTCGGATGCTGTCAAAGTAACCAATGTTGATAGTTTCATTAACATTTAAGACAATCCCATTTTGCAAAGGTAAAAATAGGGTCGCGGGTTTCTTAAAGACCAAACCTGTTGGTCCTAGATGGGCGAAGGCGAGGTAATTTCCGTTGTCGTTTAATTCGGGTAGGGTTGTGCCGTCGCGTAAGTGCGTAAATTGAATTGGCGTGTCTTTGCTCAGTGCGCCGGCTGGGATTTTAATAAATGCCCCTGTGCTGTGGTTGCTACTGGCGTAATGAATCCCACCTGATGATCCAATGATTGTGCTGTTGTTGACTTTAGGCTCGAGCATCACCAGTTTTAAGGTAATGGTGCTGTTGGGATTGTTGGGAACATTGGCAATTCTATACAGTGGTTCGTGGGTGTCTACCTGTCCGTATTGCCCAGTCTCGGGGTTGTACCCGTAATCTTGCTTTTGGATTTTAACCACTTGCCGCCCGGCGGGTACGCCTCGCAGTAAGAAATAACCCGTCTCGCTGCTGGTAGTCTCGAGACCAGGAATACTGATTTTGGCATTTTTGATTAGGGCTTTGCTTTGGTAGTCAAAGACGTAGCCATCTATGAAACTCTGGTAATTCTCACGGATGTCAAGGTCTCTGGCGGGTGTGCCTGCTTTGATTGTGATGGCTGGATATAACGTAGCGTGTTTGCCAGTGTTGTTGGCTGCCATAATTCCGTACTTGCTGGGGATAAAGCCTTTGGGAATCACCACTTGGGCTTGGTTTGGTGTCAAACTTAGAATATCGAGTTTAGTGCTTTGAATAAAAAAACTGGTGCTGGCATCAAATTTTGTACCGCGTATCAGGACGGTGTTATCCGAATCGTTTTTGATACTGCTGGGTTGAAGATCGCGCATGAATAAACTGGGTTTGACCAAATAACTCGGCTCGAGTCCAATACGGGCATTCTCGAGTCGGTTGGTCTGGATATTGGTGTTGCTGCTGGTGTCAGCATCAGGTCCAATCAGCATCAGTTCGGTTGCCCCAGTAGTGTAGGCTCGAGTCTCGGCTTCGGTGGTGGTTTCGTTAATCCCTCGAGTCACCCGCGCTAGGCTGTCGTCGGACAACACAAAGGTCATCACAAAGCGGTATGGCGTGGTTTGGGGGTTACTCGGGCGTTCAAAGCGCAAAGTTAGGGTCACTAAGCCAGTCTCGCCGTCACCGATGGTTCTGGAATTATTGCTGTTACGAGCGACAAAACCATACTCAAGTGCTGTGTCTTGGTTGTTTATAATCTGGTTGCTTCGGGCGCTGCTGCCAATGGAGCTACTTTCTTCAGGGCTAAAACCCTGAAAATCGGCGCTGTCAGGGTCTACAACCACTTCTGCTCCGTTGCGTTTTACACCTTGGAGTGGGTAAATGCTTTGGGCGATGCTCGAGTCTGTGATGGCTGCGCCACCAAAGTTGACCAGATTTTTAATTGCCGTCCCGCCAAGGCTGTTACCACCTTGGTTGTATGCCACCAAACTGAGGTTTTGAATGGCAGTCCCAGAATTATTTTTGACTTCAAAAGTTGCACTGATGTAGCGCTCATTGCTGGCATCAATGTCAAAGCTACTCGAGTATTTGCGGGTAAAAACAAAAGCATTATCGGGTAATGGGGTACTGTTTTGGGGTCGCAGAACACTTTTAATCAGTTTGGCTTTGGCTTCGCCATTGATGTCCAAACTGACTTCGAGACTGCCCAAGGTCTTGAAGACTCGAGTGGTAGGTGGGGCGGGTGGTTGTACACAAGCCATTAAAATCAGCATTAGCCAAATAAGTCGTTTCATAAGCTCACCTTCCAAGCAGCCACATTGCCAGAGTCAAAACCGGCGTAAAGCGTTTTGCCATCACTCGAGGCTGTCAGGCTAAACACAGCCCCTAATTCTGGTTTAATCTCGAGCAGCATTTTTTGGTTTGGTACATCCCAAATAATAATTCTGCCATCCATTCCACCTGTTGACAGTGTGGTGCTGTTTAACCAAACCGAACTTCTGATTGCCCCTAGATGCCCTTTGAGGATGGTCTCGAGGGTTTGAGTGGCAGTGTTCCAGATTCGTACACGGTGGTCTTCGCTGCCACTGGCAAGTTGTGAGCCATTTGGGTTGTAAGCGATGGTAAAGACTGGGCTGCTTGAGTCGGCGGGTTGCAAGGTGTGCAGTGTTTGTCCTGTGTCTGGGTTTCGTAAGTTAATTGTGCCATCCGAACTGGCACTGGCAAGGGCTGTACCGCTTGGGTTGTACTGCACCACATTGACATAATCAGTATGGTCGGTTTGGGTGGTCTCGAGTGTCTGGGTGGTGGTGTTCCAAATTCGTAGGGTGTTGTCCCAACCTGCACTAGCAAGGGTGGTACTGTTGGGTTTCCAAGCCAAAGCCCGAATTGTGTACGTATGCCCGTTTAACGTACCTGTTTCTTCTTGGGTGCTGGCGTTCCAGAGGTGAATCGTGCTGTCTTCGCCTGTCGTGGCATAGCTTGTGCCGTCGCTCGAGTAATTGAGGGCATAGACGGCTTGGCTCGAGATTTTGCTTTGGTTTCGGACTGAACCAAATTTAGTATTGAACTGCATGATGTTGCCGTCACGCCCTGTGGTGAATAGGGTTTTATTATTCTGCAAAGCAAGGCTGTAAACATTGGCGGTGTGTTTTGGTTGTTCTTTACTGCCAATTTGGTTAATCACTTCCCAAGTTTCGGGGTGTTCAAAGTCGGTGGTATCCCAAGCATATGCTCCGTTATTCCAAATGCTAATCAGGGTTTTGAGGTCTGGGCTAAAATCAAAATTGTAAAAAGAACTGGGGTGTAAACGGGTTTTGACAAGTACAGCTTTGCTTACAGTATCTATGACTTGAAATTCTCCTTCTTCTGTCGCTAACATTAGATACGTGTTATTTGATAGCCATCGTATTTTGCGGGTCTGATAAGGGATTTCCACATCTCCAATTAAGACAAAATTTTGCGTGTCCCGCCATTCAAGATAGACTTTTCCGTCTGTGTCCGATGAAATATGTGCAACATATAAACCATTTTGGCTGACTTCATTATCGGCATAACGCAATTGTCTGTTTGGTAGGGCTTGAACTTCGTCTAGTCTTCCACCTGTGGCTGCATCAATTAAATAATTTCCAAAAATAATTCGGGTTGGGCTGATCCAATTGGCTTGTCCATTGCAGTACCAATCCCAATAAGAAGTTCTTTGGACTAAGGTACGGAGTCTTTGTCCTGTGCTGGCGCTGTAAATGCTTAGTGGGTCATCATTTGGGGAACGGTAACAGTCTATTCCTACCAGCACTTCTGTACCATCTGGATTCCAAGCCATTGGGTACTTCGAGGGATTCACATAGCCTGTGTCTAATTCAATTGCACCACTTGGTTTGGTATCTATGTTTGCGTTGGCGGCTGCATCGGCTTGCCAAATAAAGTAACTCGAGAGCAAGCGGTCTTTGTTGGGATTCCAACGGGCGGCATAGTTTGTGTATGAAGAACCCGAAGAAGTTTCGGTTGAAATATAGTCGTGTTGAGTGCCTACTTGTGGTGTCCAAAGCCTAGCTAAGCCTGTTCCACCAAGGTAAACACTTTGATTGTTTTGCCAGTCAATACTTTCGGCTTGAATATATCCAGAATTTTGGTTTTGCGTTTTCCATTGTAGTTCTGCATTTGGCAAAGGAATTACAGGGGTGTCTCGAGGGACTGTTTGTTGACAAGCTGCCAGAAGAAAACATAAAACCATTGCCGCCAGTAAAGCGGTCTGAATACGGATTGTAGACATCAGTAAAGTGCCTCCCATGGCACAGATAAAGCATGGTTAGTGTAGTCGTAAGTTGTTTTTGTGTCAAGAAAATACTTTGAACAAAGTGCAAATTCGTTTCTACCCTTGAATTCAATTGTGAATTAGCGCATACTTCGCCTTTGTGAAACGACGACTTTTTGGCATGACTATCCTGATGATTGGCATTGTGGCTGCCCAAGCCCAAAGCCCACTTTTTACCGTGGGTTATCAAGGCGCAGCTACAACCCTTGACCCAATTTTGCGGCTCGAGACAACCACAATTAACTGGCAGCAACATATTTTTGATTCGATTACCAAAACCGATTCCAATGGACGAATCCAGCCCGGCATTGCCCAACTCTGGACAAATCAGGGAACAAACAAATGGACGTTTATTTTGCGCCGCAATGCCACTTTTCATGATGGCTCGAGTGTCACGGCGCTTGATTTAATTTTTAGTATCAACCGCGCCCAGACCGACCCCAAAAGCACCTTTAAGGGTACGGTTTCGAGTATTAAGAGCATGAAAGCCATTGGCGATTACACCTTAGAAGTCACAACCGAGCGCCCAGACCCGCTACTGCCCAATAAAATGGTCGGGATTTTGGTGGTCAGCAAAAAACAAATCGAAAGCACCCCAACTTGGGCAGAAAAACCGATTGGCTCTGGGGCATATAAATTTGTGTCTTGGTTAGCTGGCGATAATCTGCTGCTCGAGGCAAACAATACTTACTGGGGGGGCGCACCAGCCTTAAAACGGGTTAAGCTGCAAAACATTCCTAATCCTGCGGCTCGAGTAGCGGCGTTGGTGTCAAATCAAGTGCAGTTAATCGAAAAAATTGCACCGCAAGATGTGTTGCGAATATCCTCTAACAACGATTACAAAGTGATGCAAGCCTCGAGCAACCGTGTGATTTATTTAGTCACCGATGTTCGTAGCCCCCAAAATACCCCCGCCGTAACAGGTGTGAGCGGTAATCCGTTCAGTGACATTAAAGTGCGCGAAGCAGTGGCTCGAGCCGTGGATAAGAACTTAATTGTCAAGAGCATCATGGGCGGATACGCCACACCCGCCACCCAATTTGTCGCACCAAGCGTACCGGGCTTTGACCGTGGTATTAAGAACCCAGTTTATAACCTCGAGAAAGCCAAAACCCTAATGTCCGAAGCTGGCTACGCAAAAGGCTTTACACTGCGTTTGGATGCCACCAATGACCGTTACCAAAACGATGCTTTAATTGCCCAAGCGGTTGGCGGAATGCTCGAGAAAATTGGCATTCAAACCAAAGTCAACGCCATCAGCCGCACGGTGTTGTTTCCTCAACTCGATAGGGGCGAATTTAGTGCTTATATCAGTGGCTGGTCAAGCAGCGATTTGGTCAATACGCTGGTTGCCCAAGCAATGTGCAAAAACCCAAGCGAGGGGTACGGCGCACTCAACCGCGCTGGCTACTGCAACAAAGAAGTAGACAAACTTATTTTGGCGGCGGCCACGAATTTTAATCCACTCGAGCGCAACAAATTGGTCAGTAAAGCCATGCGGCAAATCCTGCAAAACGATATTTTCTGGATTCCACTACACTATGAAAATGTCATTCACGCCGTCTCGAGCCAGTACAATTACAAAGCCCGAGGCGACGAGTACATCAACACATGGGAAATTAGCGCCAAGTAACTTTCACTGGTAAATGCTTTATCCCAGAAATAAAGTTAGACCGCAAGCGCTGCACTTCTCCATTCAATTCTAGGCTCGAGACTCGAGGCAGAAGTTCCTCAAAAAGCACTTTAATCTCGAGCCGCGCCAGATGCTCACCAAGGCATTTATGCGGGCTTTTTAGCCCAAAAGCCACATGGTCGTTTGGGGTGCGACGAATATCAAAAGTGTAGGGATTGGCAAATTGGCGCTCATCATAATCAGCGCTAATATAAAACAAGACAATTTTATCGCCAGCTTTAATCGGTGTGCCAGCCACTTCAGTATCCGACAGGGCGGTGCGCCGAAAGTGCATGGTCACACTGCCCCAACGCAGAATTTCTTCAACCGCACCATCCATCAAGTCTGGATTGGTGCGTAAATCCTCTAGTTGCGCTGGATTTTGAATCAGTGCCTCGAGACCAGCCGCCATGGTGTAACGGGTGGTGTCATTGCCTGCCGCCACCAGCAGCGTGAAGAAGTTCTTAAATTCATGGTCTGACAGTGGTTCACCATCAATTTTAGGCTCGAGCAGTCGCGTAATCAAATCAGCTTTTGGGGTTTTACGGCGGTCAAGGGCTTGTTCGCCAGCGTATTTGAATAATTCGAGACCAGCCGGACTGCGAAACGGCATTAAACGGTACTCGTCGGTATCCACTAAGTCCACCACATGCTGTGTGAATTCTGGGTCAGCATTGCCAATTAAGGCATCACCTTTTTCGACCAACCAATGACCATCGGCATCCGAAACCCCAAGCAATGACCCAAGCATCCGCATTGGCAGCGCTCGAGCAATCGCCTCTACGAAATCAAACTCGGATTTATCAGCCACAGCCTCAATCACTTCACGCGCTAAAAGTCGCACTGCACCCTCGTATGCCAGTACCTCTCGCCTCGAGAACGGCGCACCCACCAAGCGCCGATACGCTGTGTGCTGCGGCGGGTCAAGTTCCATCATCGTGCGTCGCGCCTCGGTTTCCTCAACGTTCATGTCCTCGAGCCGAATCCCTTTGGCGCTCGAGAAAACTTGCGGGTTTTTAGAGACGGTGAGTACATCATCGTAGCGTGTAACTGCCCAGAAACCAGTTCCATCCGCTTCTGGAATCCAAGTCAAACCACTCGAGTCACGAAGGCGTTTGAAAGCCGCATGAGGCACACCTTGGGTGTAGGTGTCATGCGAGAGAATGTCGGCATGGGGGTCAGAAGAAATGTTCATTTTGCTCCTTTGACCTAAACCCTCTCAAAGAGGGGGTCGCCGAAGGCGGGGGGAGTTCGCACAGCACGTATTGTGGCGAAATCCCCAGCCGCGCTTCGCTAGGCAGCCCCTTCGTTGAAGGGGCTTTTTTTTAGAGAAATGGGAGGTAATAATTTTTTTCCCAGTCGGTCACGGCTGCTGTAAATTTATCCCATTCGGCTCGTTTGACGGCTTCAAATTGCAGGACAACTTCTTCGCCTAGGGCAGCCCGCAGGCTCGAGTCGGCTAGGAAGGCATCAAGCGCAAGGCTTAAGTCGTTGGGAACATGGCGGGTGGTGCTTTGATGCTCTAAACAGTCTTGTTCTTCGGGCGCGGGTAACTCGAGATTGTTGGTCAGTCCAAGGCGAGCGGCATGAAGCACAACGGCTGTGGCGAGGTATGGATTGGTTGCGCCGTCGGACATGCGGTGTTCGATGCGGGTGGCACTGCCTCGTTCGGCTGGAATTCGCACGGTTGCGCCTCGGTGGTCATAGCCCCAATTTGCCCAGTAGCCAGCCAATTGCGCGGGTCGGAGGCGTTTATAGGCATTGACCGTAGGGGCGCAGATGGCTGCCATACCTTCGTGATGATGAATTAGCCCTGCGATACAGGATTTGGCTAAGTCAGATAAACCATCTTGACTGCTGACATCCGACATGGCGTTCTTGCCGTCTTTATCCTCGAGTGATAAGTTCACATGGAAACCATTACCACCACGGTCCGCAAAAGGCTTACCAATAAAGGTTAAAAGTAAACCTTTACGGGCTGCGATTTCTCTTGCCATCAGCTTAAACAACAACACATCATCTACGGCTTTTAGGGCATCGGTGTACTCGAGCGTCAGTTCAAAGGCGGGCGTGTCGTACTCGGAGTTGATGCTTTCAATTGGTAACTGGCAAACTCGTGCCACTGCCATAATCTCATCAAACAAACCCACAGGGTCAACCGCTAAACCCGTACCGTAGACATAGGCAGTTGGGGTTGTCCATTCGCGCCAGCCACCAGCCCCGTCAGGTTCAAGTACCATCGCCTCGAGTTCAATCCCGACTTTTGGGTTGTAGCCCAGTTCTTGCCATGCAGCAATGGCTTTTTTCAGGACGGTACGCGGTGCAATTTCAAGTGGCTGACCTCGGAATGATAAATCACCAATCACCACACCAGTATTGGCTTCCCAACCGGGGCGTACCTCGGACATGGTGATGCTCAAGTCAACATCTGGCAGCCCCTCGAGTAACTTTGCTCCGGGGGCAGGGACCATGGTGCGGTCAAAACCAAGCGCAAACAACGAAATACAATGCCGTGTTCCTTTGTGGGCAAGGTGAGCGGGTAGATACTTGCCCCGAGCCAAACCAAGATGGTCTGGGAAAAGCGCACGGATACGGTGATAATCAGACATAGAGACTCCTTTGGAGAGGCAAAAGGCGAAGGGCAAAAAAGTTACTAGCTCGAGTGCAAGGTTTATTGTTTATTCTTTCGTAGGGGCGAACCCCTGTGTTCGCCCTCTTGACCATATACGCGCACCTTCGGGCATGGTCGCCTGTAGGACGACATAATTTGGATTTTTACCAAAAAGCTGTTGATTTTTATGTCGTATTCGCCAATTCCCTTGTGACATCAATCAGGACTTGAACATCATCTTCTGAGGTTCTAAAATTAACAAAACATGGTCTTAAACAGGTTTTTTCGTCTACCACCGCACTCGAGATGTAGACCCTACCATCCAACTGCATTTTTTTGACCAACTCGAGATTATGGGCGTTTAAGGCTGGTTCGTTGCCTTGTAAATGCGCTGGGACATGACGATACGGCACAGTGGATAATTGTGGCTCGAGCAGTAATTCGAGGTCTGGGGCGTTTTTCACCAATCTAGCGCAGAGTTGGGCTTGCTGGATGTTGCGTTCAATCGCGGCTCGGTACTGACTTGCACCATGCACCCGCAGGGCTAACCAGAGTTTAAGCGCCCTAAATGGACGGCTGTACTCGAGGGTGCTATCCACTGGGTTAAGCGGTTGGTCTTGGTCATGGAGCATATAGGATTCGTTGTGCGAGAAGGCTCGAGACAGGGCGTGTTTATCTTTGACCAGCACCAAGCTACAGGCTTTGGGCAAGTACAACCATTTGTGGGCATCTATGCTGATTGAATCGGCGTTCTCCAGACCTGCAAAGTGGTGTTTGGCACTTGGCGCAGCCGCCCCCGGCAGACCATATGCACCGTCTATATGCAGCCAGATACCATATTTTTTAGCGATGTCTGATAAGGCTTGTATCGGATCAATTGCCCCGGTTAAAGTTGTTCCAGCCGTTGCTACAATTGCCACTGGGGTAATGTCTTGTTGAATATCTGATTGAATGGCAGCTTCAAGGGCATCAACATCCATACGGTGATTCTGGTCTATTGTAATACCACGCACAAAATTCGCCCCAATCCCCAGCACTTCGGCGGCCCGACGTACCGAATAATGGGCTTCTGAAGAACAATACAAAGCGGCTGTGCGACCATTCAAACCCGTGAAACGCGAATTGGGCAGTGCAAATTCTCGAGCCGCCGTTAAAGCCGTTAAATTTGAGACCATCCCACCACTGGTAAACGCCCCCGCCGCAAACGGATAGCCAATCAGTTCGGCAGCAAAACGCAGCGCCTGCGCCTCGATTAAATCGGCACTTCGGGCGGTGGTTGCCAAGTTGACATCGAAGGTCGAAGCCAAGGCATCGGCTAGAACACCGACTTCTAAGCCACTCGAGCCGACAAAAGCAAAGTAACGCGGACGCGCTTGTGCCAAACTGGTATCCAAATACAACCGCGCCTGCTCGAGTGCCAAAAGCGCTGGCATTGGCGTGTCCGCCAAGCCCGTTGCCGCTAGGTCACGTAAAGAATCGGTGACATCAGGTTCAACTGCCCTTGCTTGGTCAAAACTCTGCCAAGCCTCAGCAATCACCTCAGAGGCTCGAGCTAAAAGCTCATGGCGTGGAATATCCAAAGGGAGACTCAAACGCGGATTCATGAACTTCCCTCGAGTTGTAGATGTTGGTCTTGCCTTTGACTTTGTAGGGGTGGGTCTTGCCTTTGACCTTGTAGGGGTGGGTTTTGTACCCACCCTGTGAGAGAAGATAAAGACACATCATCAAATACAGACATCTCGAGTTCGGTTTGGGGCTGGGCAAAAACAATTGACGTTTCGGGGCAGGGCGAGGCATGCGACCCAAGCCCGAAGGTGCTGCTTTTGCGGTCAAGAAGCCTCGCCCCTACGGGGGTTGATTGGGGATTTGATGTTGCAAAACCGTGTTGGGTAGCTATTTTTTGCAATTGGGTTTCGGGCAGGTCATGTGGGTTTGGAAATTGGGTCTCGAGGGCGGCTCGAGTTTCAAATGGCACGGCAGCTAGGAACGGGCAAGCATTTTGGGTGGCTCGAGACAGGATTTCTTGGGCTTGGGCTAGACGGTTCATGTGGTCACCTCGCCGTTGTACGCCTCGAATTGCTCGTTTTCGGAATCTATGGCGGCTTGGTCAAAGCGAAAGTATGAACGGGGCGGCAAAATCCCCCAGACATTGCTGGCGTGGGCATCGTCGGGATAATCGCGTGGGATATGGTCGGTTTGTAATTGCTCGAGGTCGCCGCAAAGTTCGATAAACATGTCTTCTTCGGGCATTCTAAAGTAACTGTATAAATTGCGTGCCATGCCGTGCCGCCCAGGACCCCAGACAATATAGCGTTTGTTCTTGCCAAGGTGGTCAAGGGCAATCCTAAATGCACTCCAATCGTTGAGTTCAAATGCCAAGTGATGAATATGGCTAATCCCTTTCTCGAGAAATGCTAGTACGTGATGGTCGGAATTGACGTGTAGCCAAACGCCTTCTGAGCCGATTCTATCGGTCAGTTTGAAACCAAGTTTTTGGATGTACCAATTGGTCATTTGTTCAACATTTTGGGTTAAATAATTGCAATGCCCAAATTTGCGTGGATGAAAAGCGGGGGTGCGGCTGGAAAATTGCCATTCTGGATTGCGGGTCTCGGTTGGGCGTACCCGTTCAATCAGCACTACTTTGTTGTCCTCGGGGTCTAGAATTTGCAACCCCACACCGCGCAGTCCAACGCTAACTTCTTGGGCATAGACTTCTCGAGTCTCGAGTTCGGCTTTTGCCATTTCAAGTGTAATTCCAGTCTCGAGTTCATAGGCAATGTATTCAATGCCACGCAAGGAGGACGGGATTAAACGCAAACAATAATCTTCATGGGCGCAACGTAAAAAACCCTCGCCATCCACAATCTCGCCGTGTAAACCGAGTAAATGCGACCAACGACTAAACGCCTCCTCGAGATTGACCACCCGCACCGCCGCATGATGAATACCAAAAATCAGTTTCATAATTCACCCCTTGCTACCCTAGCCTCGGCAACATCCTCGGGAATTGCCAATGCCACATGGAGCGTCGCCGCCGTCACTTCTGGTTGAATCCCGACAGGCACTAAATCGCGCTCGAGTTCAATAATTGTATTCTCGAGCCGCCCAATTCCACTTATTTCGACTGCCACGACATCGCCCGGATTGACTGGTCTCGAGTGTGCCGGTGTACCCGTAAACAGCACATCACCCGCCTCGAGTGTCACCAACCGCGCTAAATCGGCAATTTGATACGCCACACTAAACATTAAATCCTCACCAATATGGCTTTTCTGCACCACCTCGCCATTAACAAAGGTCGTTAAAGTCAGGGTACTCGGGTCTAAGTCGGCGGCATCCACCAAATACGGACCCATCGGCGCAAAGCCATCTTGCCCTTTAACCCGAACCATTGCCCCACGGTCAGCATGGCGAAAATCATGGACTCCAAAATCATTGACAATTGTGTAGCCAGCCACGTACTCGAGTGCCTCCTCGAGCCGCACATTCTGGCAGCGTTTTTTAATCAGCACCACCAATTCACCTTCATAATTGAGGTACTGACAACCCTTCGGACGCGCTACCGTTGCGCCATGACTCGAGACCGTACCAAGTGGCTTGATAAACCAAGCTGGTGCGTCAGGCAGCTTTTTCATTTCGTACTCCACGCACCGACTGCGGTATGTTAAATGGGTCGCAAAAATCTGACGTGGTTCTATGGGGCTTAAAAATTCAGCTTCGGACTCGAGGATTTTTGTACCATCGTCTAAGACCAGATACTCTCCCTCGAGAATCGCGTGTTGGGCTTCTTGATTGTGTAAAATTCGGGCATGTTTCATCTTTTCACCTCGAGAAGGACAGATTTATCTTGTTGGGCAAGGACTTTTCCGCCGTGAACAGTGTAAGCAAAACTAAAACGGTAGCCTTTGAGAATTTCTGTCGGGGCAATGGCGTTTAAGTCCTCAATGGTATCCGAGCCTAGGGTGAGGGTTGCGTCGCCCTCCCAGATTTCTGTGGCGCTGCGGTCAAAACCTCCGCTCTGAACAAGTTCGTAGATGTCGGGGACTACGCCATCGTAAGCCGGAAAGTGCCTCGAGTTGTGCATCGGTGGGTCATTGACAGTTGGACCTGTCTTGGAGATTTCACGCAAGGTCACACTGGCTTTTGCTACAAATTTACTGCCTGCGGTGCAAGTTGCACTGAACTTACCGCCAGCCTCGACTCGCGGTGCAGCTTTACCGACAGGAAAAGTACGTGTCAGATGGATGTTGCCCAGTTTCTTGGGGAAGCCCTGAATGTAACCACGGTACATTGCAAAGTCTTTATCCACCCAAATGTAAACACATCTCGAGGCGGGTTTACCTTGATATTTGCAACCCACGACCAAGAAAAATTCTTTGTACTGGGCTTGAATCGGGTCATCAAGTTCATGCAAATCATCCGAGCAAGATTGCCAATCGGCAAAAATTGCGGCAACTGCTCCGGGGTCGTCGGCTGGCTCGAGTTCAGGTGGTAAAAGCGCAATCACCGCTTCGGGGTTGGTGCGGTATTCGACAATCAAAAAATCGCCAGAATAATGCCAAGGTGGAGGCGGTACAAGACTCGCCCGACCATCGGGTGAGAGCGGAAAGGTATAACCAATTGGTGGTTGACGCATAAAACTCCTTCGGAGAGGCGAAAGGCAAAGGGCGAAGGGCAAAGGTTAAAAGCTCGAGTGCAAAATTTGTAATTACTATCGTAGGGGCGAGGCATGCCTCGCCCTGTGGACGATATAAATTGTTTAATTCAAACCAAAACGTTTTGGTTTTTCGTGAAAAAAGGTCTTATATTTTTCCTGTGGAACGATATAAATTGGATTTTTTGTAAAAATCAGACTTTGTGGTGTGGGGCGAGGCATGCCTCGCCCCTACGGGTTAATTGGCGGCTGTGTTATAGGCAACATTCATCAGGCTTTGTAATCGTCTGTACCACGGCTCTCTGCCACTGCGGAGGTGCGAATTGGTCAGAACGGCAACAGATACATCGGTTTCTGGGTCTATGAAAACTTGGCAACCGCTTGCACCACCGTGTCCAAAGGTCTTAAAACCAGCCAGTTCGCATTGCAGCGCCGGTAAATGCTCGGTTTGTAATGCCCAGCCGATGCCCCATGGCATCGGCGCGGTGGTGTCGTAACCTTTGACTGATGGGTGAATGCCAGTCACGACCCCGGTTTGGTTGCGGGTCATGGCAGCAATGGTGGTGTCTGAAAGCACTCGAGGTCCTGTCGGGGCAAAATGCAGCAAAAAACGCATCATGTCTTGGGCGGTGGTGGTGACGGCAAAAGCTGGGTGCGGCAGGCTTCGGGCGTAGCGGCTGTTGTACATCGCCCCGTCTGTGCCTTCTGCCATAACATGCCGCACAACGGCAAGGCGATGGTCTTGCTCAGGTGGTGTAGGGAAATAGGTGTTGTCTAAACCCATTGGCTCGAGAAGATAAGTTTTGACCAGTTCGGGAAGCGGCTTTCCCATGATGTTCTCGAGCATTTGCCCTGCGATTAAGGTGTTGTAATCGGCATAAGATAGCGAAGTCCCGGGCTTAAATAAAAGCGGTGCAGTGTAAGCCGTCTCGAGAATGGTGCTGAATGGGACTTGTTGTGTAAGTAAGTCTTCCATATTGGGGGCTTCGTAAATTAAGCCAGAGGTATGTGTGACTAGGTGTCTTAGGCGTATTTCCTCGCGCCCTTCGCCAGTGAATTCTGGGATGACGGCACTGGCTAAAGTATTCAGGGTCATCGCGCCCATCTCGACAAGCCGCATAATTGTCGCAACCGCATAGACTTTAGAGATAGAAGCGATTGCCCAAAGGGTGTTTTGGCACGAGACTTGGTTTGGGGCGGCGGCATAACGCTCGAGAACGATTTTCCCTTGTTTGGCAGCAATCACTGCCCCCGCCGTAAAGCCGCCTTGGGTGATGTGCTGCTCGAGTAATTGTTGAAGATTGGTATTCATAATTTAATCGTTAATGAGGCTTAACTGCTTAATACTAGCTAGGTTGATGGCTGTCCAAATTCCTGTTACGACCACTGCGCCAACCGTTAGCCAAACGCCAATCGCAGGTGGTGAACCAGCCGGCGGGAACGGGACGACACTGCCGTAAATGGCAAATATCGGGGTCAGAATCGCAAATGGTAAAACCGCATAATTCCACGGTGGTGCATCAGTCCCAAGCACCTTAAAGGCAAGGATGCCGAGCAGAATATAAATCAGGGAAATCAGCAGTGTTCCAGCCGTGGCTGATGAAATAAACATGTCAATTGGAGCGACGTTACTAATAACCGTCATAGCGATAAATAAAACAGCTAAACCAGCCACAAGCAGATTACCGCCAACAGGTGTTTTATAACTCGAGGTGGTGGCTAAAGCGCTTGGCAATAATCCGTCCCGAGCAAGCGCAAACCAACCCCGTGCTGCTGTGGCAGTAAAGGCACTGGCAACCGCTAACATATCCACAATCAGGGCAATGTCTAGCCAAGGCGCAATCCATGCCCCAACGTATTTTGTGCCAAGGGTACTTAATGGCGAGGGGTCTTTTGCCCAGTCGCCTACCTTGTCCACCCCAAAACCGATGGTCGAAGCGTACAGAACCAACAAGTAAAAAATAGCAGCGATGACAACTGTACCAATCACGGCAATTGGAATGGTGCGTTTTGGGTTATTGGTTTCTTCGGATAAACTAGCACTGGCCTCAAAGCCAATAAATAAAGTAATTGCAAAAAGTACACCTTGGAACAAGTTACCAACGTATTGCCCAGAAGGGTTAAAAACCTCGAGCGTATTGCCGTTTGCGCCACCCGCCACAATAATCGCCACCGCCAAGACCAGAATTGGCAAAACTGCAATTGCCGTTAAAATCAGTTGGACTCGAGTCGTGGTTTGAACACCAAAGTGATTAAAAGCAAAAACGGCTGCCAGAGCCAGCAAAGACCAAACCCACCACGGTAAATTTAATCCCAGATAGGCTGTTCCAGCCATATTTGCAAAAAACCCAATCGCTAAGTAAATTCCCGCTCCACCTAAAAACATTGCTCCTAGAAAGTAAATTCCAGCCGAGAATGTCCCAGCCAGTGCGCCACCAGCGCGGCGCACATACTCGTAAATTGCGCCAGCCCCAGTAAAACGCTGGGCATAAAAAATAATTGCAAAGCCGACACAGATTGAACCAATTGCCCCGAGTAAAGCCGCCAACGGCGCAGCACTTCCAGCCGCACTCGCCACCAGTGTTGCCAGCAAACCAGCCGATAACACTGGTCCGATTGCCAGTGATTGGGCAATAGCATCAATCACCGTGAGTTTTGGAGCGCCCAATTGCTGTTTTTCCATTTTTCTAGCCTCCTTGGTTATGCCGATGACGCTCAAATCAGCTTGTTCCTAAACAAAAGTGCCTTTGCGCTGCATGATATTTTTAATATCGCAGTAAAAATCAAAACTCCAATGCCCACCTTCGCGCCCAATCCCCGAAGCCCTCGAGCCACCAAACGGAGCGCTGAGGTCGCGTACATAAAAACAATTTGTCCAGACTGTGCCAGCCACCAGCGCACTCGAGATGCGTTCGGCTTTTTGTGCATCTTTAGTAAATAACATCGCTGCTAAACCGTATTCGGTGTTATTGGCAAGGGCAATCAGTTCTTCTTCGCCTACGAATTTCTGGATGGTCAGGACTGGACCAAAAACTTCACTGGTTAGGATTTCAGCCCCTTGGGGGACGTTGCTAAAAAGCGTTGGCTGATAATACAAGCCACCCAACTGGCTCGAGACTTGCCCACCAAACTCGAGGCTTGCACCCGCCGCAATTGCTCTGGTTACAAAACCATGCACCCGTTCTAAATGTGTTCGTGTCACCAGTGGACCAACCACAGTATCGGCTTGCCTCGGGTCGCCTTGTGTAAGTTTGGCGGCTCGAGACTTAAATTCGGCTAAAAACCTATCGTAAATTTCACTCTGAACCAGTAAGCGCGTGCCGGATAAACAAACTTGCCCACAATTATCGTATTGGTCAAGGGCATTAAAAAGCGCTAACTCGAGGTCGGCATCATTCATAACAATAAACGGTGATTTCCCACCGAGTTCAAAACTGACTGGGGTTAAATTCTGCGCCGCACTCGAGGCAATTTTTTTAGCTGTCGGGACTGAACCCGTAAAAGAAATGCGTTTCACGTCTCTGTGTGCCACCAATGCCGCTCCAGCTTCTGAGCCGATGCCTTGCAGCACATTAAAAACTCCGGCTGGTAAGCCTGCCTCGAGTGCCATATCTGCCAGTAATGATGCGGTAAACGGAGTCCATTCGGCAGGTTTTAAGACCACGGTGTTGCCAGCCGCAAGCGCAGGACCAATTTTCCAAGTCGCCAGCATAAATGGCGCATTCCAAGGGGTAATTAAAGCCGTCACCCCAGCAGGGTCATAACGCACATCATTAACTGCATTCTTGGCTGCTTCGGTATCCCATTTTTGTCCCATCTCGAGTGCCATCTGTGCAAAAAAATGGATATTGTGCGCCCCGCGTTTCATCACCCGCAGTCGGCTTGCCTCGAGCAGCGATCCATTGTTCATGGTTTCTACGGCGGCTAAATCCTCGACTCGGGTCTCTATTAAATGGGCTAAACGTTCCAAGTACGGCAGTCGCCCTTTAGCACCAAGGGCTGCCCATGCTGGAAAAGCAGCTTTGGCAGCAGCTACGGCTAAATCAGCTTCAAGTTGCCCCCCTCTCGAGACTTGCCCAAGTTCTTCTTCGGTGATGGCGCTGTGCGCCGCAAAAGTAGCAGCACTTGCGACACGCTGATTATTAATAAAATGCCGAGTGTCCACTTCTCGTCCAGCGATAATCGTTTTCACACTGCTACCTCCTGCTCGAGTGGGATTTGAAAACCAGCCACGACTTTTCGCAGTAACCGCGCCAACTCGAGTTGCTCGGGTTCGGTCAGTGTGCCAGCCACATCCGCTTCGCCTTGGTTAAATTTGGGGAAAACCCATTCAATCATTGTACGTCCAGCACTGGTTAATTCTGCCAGCACAAGGCGTTTATCGGTCTTGCTAACTTTTCGTTTGACCAAGCCGTGTTTCTCGAGGGTAATCAGCAGACTTGTAACGGTGGCTTTAGAAACGGCTTGAGATTTGGCGATTTCACGGGTTTCTATTGGACCCCAAATCCAAATAATAAAAAGCGTACTAAAACTTGAGAAACTAAGACTATGTTCGCGCAGTACCTCCCGCTCGAGCTTTTGCTTAAAAAGCTGTGAAGCACGCCAAAGATTCGATGCCACCGAAAGGGCGAGTTCATCTATTGGTAAGCCAGAAACGCGGCGCATGACCTCGAGTTCGGCACCGGAAAAATCTTCTTGAATCGGCATAAGCATCCTTTGACAAAAAATCATTTGAAATCGAACGTTTGAATTCAAATGATAATAGAGGATGGTTGCTTAATTGTCAAATTAGATATTTTGAAACTTTTTTCTGGTTTTGAAGTAGTATTTCCAAACGTTTAATTTTTAAGTGATTTGAAGCCAATTACCTATATGGAATTACTGTGTCTAACAAATGGAATCCATGAACTCATACACATTTTGAATTCCCGAGTATAATCATTGTGGATTCACAAGGAGGATATATGAGAAAGCCGTCTAGTTGTCCAGTTGTTCATAAATCGCTAGTTGCGCGAATACTTATCACTACGCTATTTGTGAGCTTAAGTCTTGGTATGAACTCTTGCAACAGTAGTGGTGTAGTACCCGAAAATACATTGCAAGGACCAACCAACAACATTATCGCGCCAGAAGTGATGCCTGTTGAATCTGGAATTAAAATCCAAAGTACAGTTCAATCCGATCTAAATGCAGTTTTTAGTTCTGCCCAAAAAGTCTATCCACCAAAAGTATCTGACACAACAAACTTACCTAACGGCTATACCCTCACGTTTTTTGACTTTTATGGTGTTTCTTTTGCTTATGTCAATCAAATTTCTCGAGTAACCTCCAGCCTAGACCCACAAGTATTAGCAGCCAGACACAATCCAAATGTCAAAGCCCCAGAAGAAGAAAAAACTTGGACAGATGGTACATATGTTACAGGAGCAAATACTCGTCGTACCACAATGGGTTCTTACACACATGGTTTCCCAGTTTTATATGGTCTTTACAGCCAAGAATCACAGAAAAAAGGATTCCGAATTGCTGATGTGACCAAATATGTCATGCCGATAGCTGGATACTATTGGGTATTTATCAACTCAGGGCGTTATTTTGATTTATTGGCTCGAGATTGGGTGGATGCTAAAAAAGTTGAAACATTTAGGCAAGCATATGACTCCATTTTAGACAAATTATCTGACCTTACAGGACATGAAGCTACAATGACCAAAAATTGGACAGCTTTTAATGCTGCATTCAAAGTACGCCCGAGCAATTGCTTAGGAACTTTAACCAATGATAAGTGTGTTCAAAGTGCAAAACTAGCACCTGCAACACTTGCACCATTTTGTGCAACGCGATGGTTTTTGTGGATGTCTTGGTTAGATTGTGGTTTTACTCAAGGTGCTTATACAAGCACTGGTGAAAATTTGCCGAGCTTACCGCTTCTGACGAATTTTTTAACAATTTCTGTCGAGGATAATGACCAATTTCAGTACCCGAACACAGGTTCACCTTTTTCTGGTTGTGGTCCAAAAGCGGGTCAAAATCTACTCAAATGGTGGAAAACTTACGGAGGTTCATCTATGGCAAATGCCCTGCGACCTGCTGGTGGGGGTTTTACTGCCGATGAAAATACGCAAATTGAACTTATAAACGATATGGGAGCATATGTGTCAGGTAATCAGCGGGTGGTCAACAATTCTGGTTGTGTCGGACTACAGCAATACATTACACGACACAACATTCCTCTTGGCATAGTTTGTATTGAAGGACTAATTGTAATCAACAATTGGATTCAACAATTTAAAAATGCTTTCTCGTGGAATAGACGTTATCGGAAATAAGAAACTAGCTCGATTTCCGCAAAGCCCGTTTGCGAAAAGCACAGCGAAGGTTATGCAAACCACAAGCAATCTCCATAAACCAATCAGAGCAATACCACTTCGTATTCCGCAACACGTCC
>JANNVX010000053.1:0-3200 GCA_031414595.1 Deinococcales bacterium | reverse complement strand
GGAGTGGATTGCAGTTGAAGGCATCGGGAGCTTAACGGCAGGTGACTAGATTGTGGTTCATGACTGGGGTTAAGTCGTAACAAGGTAACTGTACCGGAAGGTGCGGTTGGATCACCTCCTTTCTAAGGAGTTCTCAAAGTTAGCTCGAGTCACCCGCAACGGTGATGCTCGAGCTAACTGCTTATTGCACTCAAACATCAAGGAATAATCTAGATATTATTGCGCCTCGAGAGATACTGCTCGAGGCGCTTTTTTGTTGGTACATAAAAGAATTTGCGCTCGAAAATTTTAGCCTTAACTTAAAGATTATTGGTATCCAAGAACTCAAAATATCCAACACTAAGCCCTAATTGACTTCGTGGCACTGTGCTTTGAATTGCGAAGATTGGAGCATGGATTCTTAAATTAAACCTCAGCTTCTAATTATCGTAGAATACAAAGCATCATGGATTTTGAAAAACTCGGTGCGTTTTACCTCGGCAAGAACTTTGACATTGGCACAGCTACCTTGTCCGATCAATTTACCTTGTATGAATCCAAGCACCTGACCACCCATGCGGTGATTATTGGCATGACTGGCTCGGGTAAAACGGGTTTGGGGATTGGACTGCTCGAGGAAGCGCTGGTGGATAATATCCCCGTGATTGCCATAGACCCCAAAGGTGATTTGGCAAATTTACTCCTAACCTTTCCCAACCTTGCTTCAACCGAGTTCGAGCCGTGGGTCAATGCCGATGCCGCCGCCCAAGCGGGCAAGTCAACCGCCGACTATGCCGCGCTACAAGCTGGAACTTGGCAAAAGGGTTTGTCCGATTGGGGCATGGATGCGCCAAGAATCCAAAAAATGCGCTCGAGCATAGATTTTAGTGTTTACACGCCGGGGTCAAACGCTGGCATTCCAGTTAGTGTCTTAAAATCTTTTGATGCGCCACCAACCGCCGTTTTGGAGGATTCGGATGCCTTACGCGAAAAAATTCAGAGTACCACCACAGGTTTACTGGGTTTACTCGATATAGATGCAGACCCAATTCGTTCTCGAGAACACATTTTTATCTCGAGCATTTTTAGTGCGGTGTGGCTCGAGGGTAAAAACCTTGATTTGGGCGGCTTAATCGAGAGCATTCAAAATCCGCCGTTTGAAAAAGTTGGGGTCATGGGTCTCGAGTCTTTTTACCCCGCCAAGGAACGTTTTGAACTTGCCATGAGCATCAACAATTTGCTTGCCAGTCCGGGTTTTGCGGCATGGATGGAAGGTGAACCGCTTGATGTCAAAAACTTTTTGTGGACTAAAGAAGGTAAGCCGCGTTGCTCAGTTTTTAGCATCGCGCATTTATCGGACGGCGAACGGATGTTTTTTGTCTCGAGTTTATTGAACGCCACACTATCTTGGATGCGCCAACAGAGCGGCACACCCAGTCTACGGGCTATTTTTTACATGGATGAAATTTTTGGCTACTTTCCACCAAATGGCAACCCGCCTAGTAAAACCCCAATGCTGACGCTCTTAAAACAAGCTCGAGCCTTTGGCTTGGGCATGGTCTTAAGTACCCAAAACCCAGTGGATTTAGATTACAAAGGTTTAAGCAACACTGGAACTTGGTTCGTTGGGCGGTTGCAAACCGAGAACGATAAAGCCCGTGTTCTCGAGGCGTTATCCAGCGCTGGTGGCTCGAGCAACACCGACCTTGACAAAATGCTCTCGAGTCTAGGTAAGCGTGTGTTTTTAATGCACAACATCAATAACCCTAAACCGATTATTTTCCAGACCCGTTGGACAATGAGTTATTTGGCAGGTCCGGTGACTTTAGAGCAAATTAAAGTTTTGATGCGCGATAAGAAAAATAATAAATCAAGCCTTCTTGCCGATGCACCAATGACCCTAAAATCTGCCCCTGAACCAGTCTCGAGCCGTCCGAGTTTACCGCCAAGCATCAAGCAATTTTATCTTCCCGCCAGTGGGCAAGGCATCACTTATTACCCGATGCTCTTCTCGAGTGCCAATGTGCGTTATGCCAGCACCAAACAAAAACTGGATGTGATGCAAAGTAAACGCTACTTGGTATCCATCACCGATGCACCAGTGCCTGTGGTTTGGGATGAAGCCGAAAGTTTAGAATTTGATGTCAATGCCCTAGAAGAATCTGGACTCGAGAATGCCGCCTACGCCGAACTGACAAGTGCTGCCAGCAACGCCAAAAATTATGATAAATGGCAAAAAGAATTTGCCAAATGGATAAGCTCGAGCCAAGCCCTACAATTGTTCTCGAGCAGCAAATTTAAGGCAATTTCTGAACTGGGCGAATCTGAGGGCGATTTTAGAACCCGTTTAACTCAAGTGGCAAGGGAACAACGCGATGCTGGTTCTGCCGAAATTCAAGCCAAATACGCACCAAAATTAGTTAAACTCGAGCAACGTCTGCAAACTGTCACCGCCAAACAAGCCGAGCAAGCCGCCCAAGCAAGCCAAGCCCAACTGCAAGCCGCGCTGAGTGTCGGGGCGGGAATCCTTGGGGCGTTATTTGGGGGCGGGCGCAAAACCAATGTGATTGCCAAAGTCGGTTCTGGGATGCGTGGGGCGAGTAAAGCCTTTAAGGAAGGGCAGGATGTCGGTCGTGCTGCCGAAAGTGTAGAAGGGGTTCAAGCCGAATTGGGGGAATTACAAGCCGAGTTACAAGCCGAACTCGAGGGAATCAGTGCCGTAGACCCCAACGAACCGCTCGAGACGATAGAAATTAAAGCCAAGGCTACGGATGTCAGTGTTGAATTGGTGGCACTGGTTTGGACTCCGTATACTCGAGACGACAAAGGGCGTTTAACCCCAGCTTGGGCGTAGAGCCTCCGAAAAGTCCAAATTTTAGGCAATTTTACAGTTTATTGGATGGTCGGAAAAACAGAGAGACCACAAGGGCATACACTCCGACTTAATCGTTTTTGCTGTTTGTAACAACAAATCTTATGTTCTAATTCGTGACTGAGAACTTGGTTTTAGTCCTCCCCGCGAAGCAGGACTATTAGCACTGCGTGCTAATGGTGGCAAGCGAAGCGCGTCGGAGGGGTCTTGCACTTCCGTGGACTGCACCCTTAAACTGAGACCACTATCCAGAACTATAGCATGACTTGCTCCGTAACTTTTGCAAGATAATTCGCCTCAAATTCTTCTGGAGGTAAGTACCCCAGACTCGAATGCAACCGTTTCTTGT
>JANNVX010000052.1:0-7939 GCA_031414595.1 Deinococcales bacterium | reverse complement strand
GAAAAACTTCGAGAAATCTGGTGCTTTACTGAACTTGCGCCAGTACGTCCAAGCCCTAAACACCTACGAACTTGGTATTACTTTACTGCGGAATCTCGAGACAGACGTTAAAAAACAGCGCCCGCTCTGGACTGTGGAAACTCCCGCCAAACAATTTGCGCCCAACGAAATTGATGTTTACCTTAAATTTCTCGAATTCATAGATACCCGTAAAGCCCTCGAGACCCAAGCCGACCGTTTGCGTAAACAAATTGCCAAATGGACAAAACTGCCACTGTCCGAACTGTCCGAAGGTAAAATTCAATTCCCCGGCGACCCCGTACTTTCTGGTGCGGTGGTGGTGAGTACCTGTGTAGACCAAAGCGCCAATATGCAGCGTGCTAAACTTCGTCTCGAGCAAGAAAAAGTTTTCGAGGCACTGCGTAACGATGCCTCGCCAACGCTCACACTCAATGGTCAATTGGCGGCAACCACTGCTCCAGCCACGGGTCAGTCTGGCTTCTCTGGTCAAATTGGGATTACGCTCAATATCCCTATTCCACCCAATGCGCCTGTATCTGGTGGGGTACAAGCCACGGTTTCTAACACTGGGGCTTCGCAGTCTGCCAATTTAAGTTTCCCGAATGCTTTTCGGCAATCCGACCCGCAAGGGGTTTACTGGGCAGCCAAGAACCTCGATGACACCAAAGAATCTACTCAAGAAGGTCTCGAGGATGCGCTTCGTTCTCGAGATGGTTTAATCGCCAGTGTCTTGTTGGCAAAACAGCGTCTCGAGTGGGGCGAACGTTCACTGCGCGATTCGGCGAGTGCGGATGCTTTGGTCAAACTTAACGCACGTTTTGCCTTGATGGGCTTAAAAATTCGTGGGGCATATGACCACTTAAATTTACAGCTAAACACCCTAACCCTTGCCAATACATGTAGCTTAAAATTCTCGTATAACCCAAGGGATACAGTTTTTGGAGTGAAACCATGAGGAGGATAGAATGCTGAGAACCATTATTGTGGCTATGGTGGCGGGTTGTATCGGTGCAGTTATTGGAGTCTCGAGTGTCCAAGCTGTACCGCAAGCCATTCGCCTTGGTTATGTGACCGTACCAGAGGTGATTAAAGCCACTCCTGCTGGCGGGAACTTAAAGAAGATTGAAGATGCAAGAAATAAAGAAGTTAAACCGATAGCCGATAAAATTAAGCTCCTGCAACCGAAAATGCGCTCGGGTAGTGCAACTTTTGAAGAACGTGACCAGTGGGATAAGTTGTCTAAGCAGTACGCTGCCATTGCCAAAAAGTACGATTTGCAGTTTCAAAAGGTTTTGCAGCCATTTGATAAAAAACTGCTGACCAGTATTAAAAACTCTGCCAATAAGCAAGGCTTTAGTTTGATTGTGGACGGCATTATTGCCACCGATTCTGGCTTGTTGTTGTACGCCAATCAAGACGCTGCCAACATTACTAAAGATGTGATTACCGAGTTCAAGAAATTAAAATGAGACAGGCAGCAAGGCAAGGGCAAAAGGTAAAAAGAGTCTCGAGATTGGTGTTTTTGACTCGAGGGTTGCCTTTTGTACTGGCTTTATTGCTTTGGTTTGGGGCGTTGTTTGTTCCGACTTTTGCAGCTATTCGCGGTACGCCTCCCGCCCTGCCCGAGCGTTTTTCTGGCTTAAATAAAATTGCCTTGGGTTGGAACGACATCAAACGCCAAGAAAAAGACAATACTTGTGGTTTAGCGGTGTTGTCGTTGTTGCTGGCTTGGGCTGGTGTGGACATTTCCGAGGCGACACTGGCTAAACAAGTCAAACTCACGCCTCAAGGAATCAGTTTATTTGATTGGCAGGAATTGGCAAAAAAATATGGTGTACAAGGTACTTGGTTTCGGGTTGCGCCGCAGTCGTTAAGCGAGATGCCGTTACCTCTGGTGGCGCAAATCAAAGACCCAAATGGGCATTTTGTGCTGGTGCAACGAATTTATAACGGTTATGTGCTGCTTTCAGACCCAAATGCTGGTTTGGTATTGTATACCTTGCCCGAATTCTTACGGGTTTGGACGGGGCGTTCTTTTGTCTTGAAGGGTGTATGACAAGAACATTACCAGTATCTCTGAATTTTCCTCGAGTTCCAGCGTGGGCTTTGGCGTTGCTTTCAAGTGTGCTGCTAAGTTTGGCGTTACGTCCGATTGGCACGGGTGCTTTGGCTTTGGTTGCTTTAGTTCCATTGTTATTTGCCCTTAAAAGCGAAACTCGAGTTTGGCGAGCCAGCATCTACACCTACTTGGTGGCGGTGGGCGGGATTTGGGTGGCAATAGAGGGTTTAGCCATCGAGTACCCGTGGGTTTTTATGATTGGTGTTTTTGGTTATGCACTGGCATTTGCCCTTGTTGGTGCTGCCGTGGTCTGGTTTAAGCGTTTTTGGGGTTCTCGAGCCATTTTATTATTCCCAGTTATCTGGGTCGCGCTCGAGTTTTTGGTCAGCCAACCAGCCCTACTGGGTAGTTGGGCAAATCCTATTATGGCGATTGGCTATACCCAATTCGACACGCCACTTTTGCAATCGGCGCGATGGAGTGGCGTGACTGGCGCGAGTTTTTTGGTGATGTGCTTAAATGCAGCTCTGGCTTTTGGCTTACTCGAGTTCAGGCGGGTTCAGTCTTGGTTGCCATTTTTTTTGGTTTTGGTTATCTCGGGTTTGGCTGCTTTTATGCCTCTGAATTCAAGTACACCTGTGGGGCAGTCGTTTCGGGTGGGAATTGCACAGGGGTACATTCCAACCCTCGAGTATGCCGTTGCCGATTTTGACAGTGGCACTCAGGCTTTGATTACCCAGCGTTACAAGTTGCTGATGGCTCGCTTAGTCAAAGAGGGCGCTCAGTTGGTGGTGCTGCCCGAAACGGCTTTTGGTGGTTGGTTTAGCAATTTTGAACAGAACCAAGTTTTACAGGAGGCGCTGCGTGATGTTTCGCTGGCGCTGGTTGGGGTTAAAACTGCGTATGTCACCGATTCTAGGCGCGACGGGCGCAATGCGATTCTCGAGTTTCAACGTGAAGCTGGGCGGTTACGTGAAGTTTACGCTAAGCAAATCCCAATTCCATTAACCGAAGCAGGTTTTACCAAGGGGCAGAATGTTGGACTGGTGCGTTTGGGTGGTGTGATTTTTGGATTGGGTATCTGCTGGGAAAATACGTTTCCGAGTCTAGCGAGAGCTTCGGTGCTGGGTGGCGCGGAGGTACTGGTGTACCAGAACAGTTTACTTTGGGCTGGGGCAACTGCCACGCCTATTTTGCATCAACGTATCAGTGCTTTTCGGGCGGTAGAAACAGGTCGGATGGTGATTCATGCCACTGGTGGTGGCTCGAGTGCAATCATAGATGCTTATGGGGCTTTACTTAAAGTTGCTCCGCAGACCCTCGAGACTACGCTGCTGGGTTTGGTGCAAGCCAGAACGGGTTTAACACCTTTTGTGCAGTTTGGTGATTGGATCGGTTTACTGTGTGTGCTTATCTTGGGTGGACTTTTTTTGGCTAAACTCAAATTGTTCAATGGTTCGGTCACTTTTCCAAAAGTAGGAAGCTAATCGCTTAAAGTAAAAAGGTTAATCAGTCAAAATACGCGACTGATTAACCCAATTTGGTATAGAAGCCACCAGAGCGGTTTATTGCAATATCTGAATTGGATAACCAGATACGCCAACATCAAAGTTCGTTAAGGTGATGGTGACGGTTGTGTCGGCGGTGACTGCAAACGACACTCGAGCGCCAATCTTAAATTGCCCAGACTTAATGCGGTTAAAGGCGGTGGCACAAGGCGCTGGGCTGTTGGCAGCCAAGTTTAAGCTCACCGCGATGGGGTCTGTGCCATTGACGGTCACATCGGCGGTACAAAGCGCTCCTGTGGGTACTTTATTGGCAGCCTCGTATAGGTTACCCGAATTGACAGGGGCAACAAATAATTCAAGTGTGCCGTTAATTGCTCCAGCCACGCTCGAGACCACACCAACATTGAGTTTTAGGGTAATTTTGGTTAAAAAGGCAAGACTTGGTAAGGGCAGGGATAAACCGCCGTCTGGGATGGCGTAATTGGTTACGGTTGGTCCTGCACTGACCACCACTGGGGGAGGTGAACGCAGATTGGCTGGAATAAAACTATCGCCATCCACGTTGATGTTAATCAGTGTGGCAGTGCTGCAAGCGCTGAGGGCTGTCACTAAGGCAGCCATGATGAATAATTTTTTCATGTTTTTCTCCTTAGAAACCTAAGCGTAACGCCAAAGCCACACCAAACGAAGTCCCACCAACAAATGGTGTGGGGTGGGCGGTTAAAGCAAGGTCTAAGCCCAAACCGGGGGCAAACTCGAGACCGCCACCAAGACCAAAGCGAAAACGACCATTCTCGAGTCCAATACCGCCGCGCAGCACAAACAGTGTCCATTGGGCTTCAACCCCAAGGTGCAAGTTAAAACCACCACGTCCAAGTTGACCATCAAGCATGGCAAGCACCCTAAAACCACCAGCCAGACTGAATGTTCCAGCCACATTTGCTGTAAAAAGCGGATTAAAATTGATACCGCCTCGAGTGGCGTTGTTATTGGTAGTGGAAGTAGAAGTACCATTGTCTGGGTTATAAACCGTGCGAATTTCTGTGCCAGACCAAGTGTTGGCTTCGATTAAACCAATCACACCAAAACCAATCGTGAATTTCTCGAGTTCGGGGACTCCAAGGCTTGTCCCGGGCAAGTCTGCCACAACCCCAAAGTCTCCAGCTACCCCGTAACCAAAACCACTGGTGATGCCTTGTCCTAAACTACCCGCTAATGGACTGGAGATAAAATAGGTGTATTCATAGCCAATTTTGGCATTGGTCAGGGCGCTGTCTGAACCGGGTTTAATGCTTACCGAAGCGCGACCATCGGCATAGCCAGCGCCAAAGAATCCACTGGCTCGAGCGCCGATGTAGAGCTTGGTGGTACTTAAAGAAATCGGGGTACTAAACGCCAAATCCAAAGAAACACCAGCCGCCGCTTGTCCAGAGACACTGATGGCGTTGGGGTATGTTCCATTTAAGTTCCCATCAGAAATGTCGGCAATTAAAGCTGGGTCTATCCGTGGGGCAGTTGGGGCGATGTTGGCAAAAACGCCAATTTTAATTGCCACGGGTCCAATACTAAACGGAATGCCAATTAAGGGCGTGACCCCACTGGTGGCACTTGGGGTGCCGAATAAAGCACCGAGGCTCGAGAAATCAAGGCTGATTGGGCGGTTGTTGGTGACATCAAATAAGCTGATTCCACTGGCGCTTAAGTTAATACTCAGTTCGCCGGGAGGGGTTGGGGTGTTCAAAATAAAACTGTTGAGGTGCGTGGCTTGGTCAAAAGCGGCTAGGAAATTAAAGATTTTCTGTGGCGGGTTGCTGAGATACGGTGAACGATTGGTCAAAAAATCAATCACATTCATTTGTGGGTTCAACACAAAGTTGAGTAAACCTATTGGCAGGGTAAACCCACCACCACGTCCATCTGAGGGGTAATTCAAATAAGCTGGGTTAAAAGGCGAGACCGCAGGACCCGGCACTAACGCACCACCTAATCCCAGTGAACGCACATCTTGTGCCAATGCTGCACCAGATAATGCCAGCAGCAAACCAATGGTTGTTAAAGCTCGTTTCATGTGACCTCCGAATTGGATTATACGGTATCAGAGCGTTTGTTCTGCCTCAAGCAGCACGATTGCCTCGAGTGCGGTTTTAATCATCTTACTCACGCCTGTTTTAAGCACATCATCTGGCACAAGATTTTCGTCGCCAATGTAATTAGAAACAGCCATGACTGCGCCACTTTCGAGTCCACGCAGTCGGGCGACAGTAAAGACAGCACTGGATTCCATCTCGAGACCAAGCACCCCACGGGTATCGTATAAGGCACGGGCTTGTTCGGGTGTGACCGCATAAAAAGCATCATCGGAGGCAATTAAGCCCACACTATGCGGTAAATCCCCAGCCGCCACCTCGAGCGCCCTGACCACGCGATAATCGGCAATCGGGGTATGGTTGCCTTCGCCAAGGTACTGGCGTGTTGTGCCGTCGCGTGCTAGGGCTGCTTGGACAATGACCAAATCGGCTGGGTTAAGGTTTGGGCTAGTCCCGCCACATGTGCCAATCCGAATTAGGAGTTTTGCACCAAGCATCGCCAGTTCTTCGACTGCAATCGCTGCACTCGGGCAACCCATCATCGTGGTTTGCACCGAAACCCGAATGCCTTTGTAATAACCAGTATAGCCAAGCATTCCACGATGTTCGGTGTACAGCACAGCCTTCTCGAGAAAGTTTTCAGCAACAAATTTAGCGCGGTTTGGGTCGCCAGGTAATAACACATACTTGGCAACATCACCTTTTTGACCTCTGATATGAATAGGCATCAGGTATTTTAGCGCGAAGTGCCACTCGAGACCAAATTTTTTTGTAGCTTATGGAACTTTCCCAGTAGAATCGCGTAAACTAAGCTCATGTTAAATTGGTTACTGGTGCTAGTTCCAATAGCGTTTATCCTCGAGTTCTTTGTTCACCCGGGCGACATGTGGATATTTATTGTTTCGGCAGCCGCTATTTTGCCACTTGCGGGGTTGATGGGGAAAGCCACCGAAGAACTGGCTGCCCGTACTGGAGCAACCATTGGCGGCTTACTCAATGCCACCTTTGGCAATGCCACCGAGTTAATCATTGCTTTTTTTGCGCTATCGGCTGGTAAGTTCGATGTAGTCAAAGCCAGTATTACGGGCAGCATCATCGGGAATTTACTCCTAGTCTTGGGTTTAGCTTTATTTTTAGGGGGCTTAAAATACCCAAAGCAAACCTTTAATCGTCACGGGGCAGGCACAGCCGCCAGTTTACTGGTCATTAGCGTGATTGCCTTTTTAGTACCAGCCTTATTTGACATCACTGAAAAACAATTTGGCATCTCGAGCGCCCAAGTCAAAATAGATGATGCCAACCTTGCTCTAGGCGTTTCGGTTGTTCTGATTTCACTCTACATTGCCAATATTATCTTTACGCTTGTGACCCATAAAGATATTTTATCCACCTCGGATGAAGCCGAAGCTGAACACCACAAACCACAATGGAGCGTGGCTGTTGCACTCGGCGTACTCTTGGGCAGCACGGTGTTGGTGGGCTTTATGTCCGAATTTTTGGTCGGCAGCATTGAAGGGTTCACCAAAACTTTTGGCTTATCCGAATTCTTTGTCGGTCTAATTATTATTCCAATTGTCGGTAACGCAGCCGAACACGCCAGCGCAGTGGTTTTTGCAATGAAAAACCGTATGGAGCTTGCCATTACCATCGCCATTGGCAGCACCGTCCAAGTTGCCCTACTGGTTGCCCCAATCCTTGTTTTCCTATCATGGATTATTGGAAAACCAATGGACTTGGTACTGAATAACCCACTCGAGATTGTGACCCTGATTGGTGCGGTTCTGATTGGAAACAGTGTTACGAGGGACGGCGAAACCAACTGGCTCGAGGGATTTATGCTGCTTGGGGTTTACGTGATTCTGGCATTGGCATTTTTCTTCCTGCCCAGCGCACCTGGCATTGCAGGACATGGTTAGAAGCCCATTGTGCGGACATGGTTAGAAACTTGTAGTTCTCGAGTGACTATGGCAGTTTCAGAAACCGAACTTCCTGTACGAAAGTGGAGATACCCCCAAAAGTATGTTGACCTTGGGGTATTTTTGATGTTATTCACTCCGAATTTTATCAAAAAGTACGTTTGCAACGCCAAAAGTCCTCCCCTGTCGTTAGACAGTTGGGAGGTGTCATACCAACTTTAGGTAGATAATAAGGAATGTCAAGATTAGGCACACCTCTAACCGCCCACCATACGACTGAAGAACTCGAGAAACACTACAAACAGTGCAAAGATGCCAAAGAAAAAACTCGTCGCCAAGTGATATGGC
>JANNVX010000051.1:0-47724 GCA_031414595.1 Deinococcales bacterium | reverse complement strand
AGGACAGACACAGGGGTCTGTCCCTACAAAATCCATAAAAATACGTCAGGTAGGGGCGGACCCCCGTGTCCGCCCTGTGACCAATTGTCTGTTTTTGGTCTATTTGAAATCAGGAAGTTATTCTTGGACAGTTCCTTAGTGCGGTGTCGGACATTGGCGAGCTATGCGAGTACCGAAAGGTGTTTTGTCGTGGAGTCCGTAGTCTCTGGTTTGCGCCGTAAATTGTTTAGTGTAGCCGCAATCACAAACCCCTAACCTTTTTTGGTATCGTACCTCTCATGATGCTCGAGTTTCACATTCTTGGTTCTGTCCGTGACCGCCATAATTTTGATGAGGCGTTGTTCACCACTTCTGGTCGGGTGATTTTCGCCGATTTTGCGGCAGCCCGGCGCTTTGCGGCGACCCTCAACGCGGTCACGCCGGGGCGCAATGCCAGAGCCGGCGACATCAACGCCATGGGCTTAATAGACGAGGTGCTGCACGGCATACTGCTCGAATACCGCGAGAATCATGCTCCAAGACTCTGGCAAGAAGCACTCGAGGCACTCCGAACCCAGTACGGCGACCGCTTAGAAGCAACCTTGGCGCGTTTTACCCAAGAATTCCCGCCAACCCCTGTGTATAAAGGGCAGCAAAAACAGGGGGACTACCTAGCCAACCCTGCCAACAAAGAAATTCTGCTCGAGGAAATGCTGCTGCTTTGGCTCGAGAACAACAATCCAGCCTTTACGCCCTACAAAGATTTATTTGAAGACGAAGTGATTTCAAGTTCTAGTGCTTACCGCAGTGTCATCTCGAGTCTCGAATCTTTTTTGGATGGGCAACCAAGTTTTGGGGGTACAAGCCTGTGGAAAGCCTTGCGCCTTCCCGCAATGCAACATCCAGATTCGCTCGAGGCACAACTTCGGGGGCTGATGGGGCGTTTTGGTGGAGTGTTCCAGCGCCGTGGTACGGCTGGGCGTTTTGCTACTTTAGAACTAAAATTACGTGGGGGCTTAGATTTATTTGCCGAAGAAGCCCGTTTTTTTGTGGCGCAGAATGTGCGTGAATTTGGCGGTGGCTCAGAGTTCAAAGCCGAAGCCCAAATTCGCAGTGTCTCACGTCAGATGCTGATGGATGAACCCGAAGCCTTTACGCTCGATCAAAATTGGATGCCTCGAGTGGTCTTGATGGCTAAAAATGCCTTTGTCTGGCTTGACCAGTTATCTAAACAGTACAAACAAGAAATTCGCACATTGAATCAAATTCCAGATGCCGAACTCGAGAATATGGCGCGTTGGGGGATTACGGGGCTGTGGCTGATTGGTTTGTGGGAACGCAGCGCTGCCAGTAAAGAAATTAAGCACCGTATGGGCAACCCTGATGCAGTCGCCAGTGCTTACAGCTTGTGGGATTACAGCATTGCCCGTGCGCTGGGTGGCGATGCGGCTTTAGAGAATTTGAAGGCTCGAGCCTGGCGTTACGGTATCCGTATGGCTTCGGATATGGTTCCAAATCATACCGGCATTGATAGCAAATGGATGGCAGAACACCCCGATTGGTTTTTGCAACGCACCGAATCGCCGTACCCAAGCTACACCTATGACTCGCAGAATTTAAGCACCGATAAGCGAATGCAGGTTTTTCTCGAGGATCATTATTACGATAAATCCGATGCGGCGGTGACTTTTAAGTATGTGAGTCAGAATGGTCAAACCCGAATTATTTATCATGGCAACGACGGCACAAGCCTGCCGTGGAACGATACTGCTCAACTGGATTATATGAACCCAGCCGCCAGAGAAGCGGTGATTCAAACCATTTTTAGGGTGGCTCGGCAATTCCCGATTATTCGTTTTGATGCTGCCATGACCCTTGCCAAGCGCCACATCAAGCGCCTTTGGTTTCCAGAACCTGGTTCAGGTGAAGGGATTGCCTCGAGAAACGAGTACGGCATGACCCGCGAAGAATTTGACCAAATCATGCCGAATGAATTTTGGCGTGAAGTGGTGGACAGGGCAGCCACCGAAGTCCCAGACACGCTGCTGCTTGCCGAGGCGTTCTGGATGATGGAAGGCTATTTTGTGCGTACTCTAGGAATGCACCGCGTCTATAACAGTGCTTTTATGGTCATGTTACGAGATGAACGCAACGCCGAGTACCGCGATGTGATTAAAAACACGCTCGAGTTTGAACCTGAAATTTTGAAGCGCTATGTCAATTTTTTAAGTAACCCCGACGAAAAAACAGCAGTCGAGCAGTTTGGTAAAACCGATAAGTATTTTGGGATTATGACCTTGTGTGCCACCTTGCCGGGTTTACCAATGCTTGGGCATGGGCAGGTCGAAGGCTACACCGAGAAGTACGGTATGGAATACCAACGGGCGTACTATGACGAAAAACCAGACCTTGGCTTTATGGCACACCACCAAACCCAGATTTTTCCACTCCTTAAAAAACGGTATTTATTTGCCGAAGTTGAACACTTTGCACTTTTTGAAGTCAATCATGACCATGTTTTTGCCTTCTCAAACCGCTCGAGTTTTGAACGCGCCTTGGTTTTTTATAATAATTCGACCCATTATGCCAATGTCACGGTGAACTCGTGCTTATACAGCGAACGCGCTTCTGGAATCGTTGAGGCGCTACAGCTTTCAAATAAAAGCAATCAATTTGTGATTTATCGCGATAACGTCTCAAATCTCGAGTACATTAAAAACAGTCTCAAACTTGGGCAAGCTGGTTTCCAAATCGAACTCGGGGCATACGGCAGAGCCGTGCTGCTAGACTGGCGCGAAGTTGCTGATACCGATGGGCGTTATGCCAGACTCGAGCAGATGCTTGGTGGGCGCGGGGTCGAACACATCGAAACGGCAGTCCAAGAATTGTACTTAGAAAAAATCCTGACCCCGTGGAATGACCTTGTGAATTCAAGCCATGCACGGGCGCTGCTCGAGCCAACAGCGCTTTTATTTGGCGAATTCGAAGCCAAAGCCAAAGCCTTAAGCGATGGTATCGAATTGCACACCAAAAAAGAATTGTCTGGGGATATGTTTGCGGTTGGTTTGCGTTCCGACTTGGAGGGTATAAAAGCCAGCACCGCCGAAATCGCCTTAGAGCAACTGGCATTGGCTACCTTAAAACGGGTTGCCATTCTGACCGAAGCTGCGCCACAAGCCGTGGCTGCCGAGTGGCTACTCGAGCGCCAATTAACCAGAGCCTTTCGGGACTTAAGCAATGGTTATGCCCAGCGCAGTGCGGCTCGGGTGTTGTTACTGACCGCCAACCTAGAGGCACTCGAGGAAGCCAAAACCAGTGCTGACCTGATTGAATTTTTAATCCTTGATGTCAATAGCGATCTTGCCATTGGCTTAAATACCTTTGAAACCAAGCGCTATGTCAATGCCGAAGCCTTTGCCCAGTGGGTGGTCAGTGCCAGCCGCAACTCGAGCCAAAGTAAACTGCTCGAGACAACCGAAGCCGCCGTGGTTGACAATGGTTACTGCTTAGATTTTCCGGTTTCACCCAGCAAAAAAGTAGCAAAAGCCAGTAAAAAAACAGTCACTAAAAAACCCAAGAAAACTGCCATTGCCAAACCTAAAAAACCAGCCAAAACCACCAAGAAAAAAGTCGCAACTCCCGCCCCATCTTCCTCGAGAAAAGGTGTGCTGGTGACAACCAAAACCAAAGCCACCACCAAACCCACAATTGCTAAATCAAAACCTAGCGTAGGGGCGACGGAGCTTCCAGCGACGGGGGGCAATCCTGTCCAAGCCCCTGATGACCTCACCCGTATCGAAGGAATTGGTCCAAAAATCGCATCAGCCTTAATCGCCGCTAACATCACCACTTTCTCAGTCCTAGCGGCTGCGGACAATGCCACCCTAAAAACTGCTATTCAAGCTGCAAAAATTCGACTTGCGCCAAGTCTGGAAACATGGGCAGAACAAGCCAGCCTTCTGGCTCGAGGGGATGAAGTTGGCTTTGCTGCCCTAACCGATTCTTTGGTGGCTGGGCGCAAAGCAAAAAAAACCAAGCGTTAATTCGGTTTTGTTGTCACTCCTGTTAGTCGGTTAATCAGTCAAAATACGCGACTGATTAACACAATTTGGTATGAATTGACAAAAGGGTTTGGTCTTACTATCATCTTACGATGGAATTAACGCGGTTATCGAGTAAAGGACAAGTGGTTATCCCTAGAGCGGTGCGCGAAGCCATGCAGCTTAAAGTCGGGACTGAATTTATAGTGCGTCAAGAAGGCGTATCGGTGATTCTCGAGCCGAAAGCAAAGGTAGAAAAACGTAGTGCTGAGGACATCCAAGCGCAGCTTTCCCAAATGCAAGCCTTAAAACCTCACCAAGGCAAAGCTGTTTCGATTGAGGATATGGATATGGCAGTGACTCGAATGATTCGACGTGATTGGCGGCGTTTTGAACAGGGCGTTTTGCCACTTTTGATAAACGTCTTGTGAACCGCACCAAGAAACTAGGCAATACCCCAGAAGCCTACATTCCCGTATGACCCAAGTCTTCAAAGTCAACCCAATAAATCCCGAGCTAAACCTTATACTCGAGGCAGCCCAAATTATCCAAGCCGGTGGTTTGGTGGCATTTCCTACCGAAACTGTTTACGGCTTAGGCGCAAATGGTTTAGATGCCGTGGCAGTCCAGCGAATTTTTCAGGCAAAAAAACGCCCTTCATCCGACCCGCTTATTCTGCATCTTGAGAACGCCGAACAGTTCTCAAAAATTGCCGTTCTGGACGGCTTAGAAAGCCTTGTCTCGAGACTGGCACAAAAATTCATGCCGGGGGCTTTAACCCTAGTCTTACCAAAACAAAAAATTGTACCGTTTGAAGTCACGGCTGGTGGCAGTAGCGTGGCGGCTCGAGTGCCAGCCCATGCCGTAGCTCAAGCCCTGATTGCAGCTTGTGGCGTACCGATTGCTGCGCCGAGTGCCAATTTATTTTCGCGTCCTTCGCCGACCAATGCCGATATGGTTCTCGAGGATTTGGATGGGCGGGTAGATGCAGTCTTAGATGGTGGAAAGTCACGTATTGGGGTTGAAAGTACGGTCTTAAGTTTGCTTGGAGTGCCGATGTTGCTTCGTCCAGGTGGAGTTTCACTCGAGGAGATAGAAGCCTTAATTGGAACAGTTTTACTACCCAACGAAGCGGTTCTCGAGGAATCTGCTGTACAACCCGCACCGGGCATGTTACTCAAGCATTACAGCCCTAAAGCAAAGTTACTGCTGTTGGGGAATATGGCTTCTCTGCTCGAGACGGCTAAAATGTATCAACCCCAAAAACTAGGTTTGTTACTGCCAAGCCCTAGTTTAGAAATTCTGACAGGTATTCAAGCGACTCGTTTTGATTTAGGTACGGATTTCTCGAGTATTGCATCCAAATTATTTGCTGGGATGCGCTGGCTTGACAAAGTGGGCTGCACCCATATTTTGGCACATCAGTTTGAGAACACTGGCTTAGGCAGGGCGCTCAACGATAGGCTTTTTCGGGCTGCCGAAGGGCAAATCATAAAAACATAAAACCCCTGCCAAGTGCAGGGGTTTCTCGAGGGCAAATTAAAGGTTGGCGTTCCAGATGGCGACGGCGGCATCAAGTGCAGCTTTGGCGGTTTTTTGTCCAAAAATCGCAGCTTCAACATTATCTTTAACGGCTTTGTTGAGGGTGCTGGCATTTGGTACAACTGGGGTTAATTCCTTGCCGCTTTTCATGGTTTGTGAACCAGCAAAACGGGCTTGTTCCACCAAGTCGGTACTGCTACGACCACTGACAAAGAAGGGGTCTCGAGCGGCTTTAACGGTAGTTGGGAAAACAGTTTTGACACGGATTGCAAATGCCAGTTGGTTGTCGTCGTTGGTCAGCCAAGCCGCCAAGGTAGCACTGGCTTTAGGATTTTTTGTACCACTGGGGACAGCATAAGCAAAGGTACTGGCTTGGGTAACTTGCCCTGCGGCGATTGGGTTGGCAGCAATCGCGGTGGTCTTAAAAATCGCGGGTGAATCGGTGGCAAGCCGAGGTACAAAAGTAATACCAACAATGCACATGCCGAGCTTACCGGCGGTGTAGAGATTATAGCTTGCGCCGATGCCTTTCATGCTTTCTTCGCTAAAGACATTGGATTTACGCAAATCTATGTAGCGTTGCAACAGCGCTACATGGGCTGAACTGTTAAAGACGGCTTTTTTGCGGTCATTGCTAAAAAGCGGCAAGCCTTCTTCTTGGAATACCTTTAATAAATCAGCATTGGCAATCAGTGGCGAAAAACCAAAGACTCCTGCTTTTTCGGCAATGATTTTTGCCCAAGCAATCACACCGCCTTGGGTACGTGGTAAGTCTTGCCCATCCAGACCAGCTTTTTTAAGAATCTCGCGGTTAAATAAAATAATTCGCGGGCTGGCATAATCTGGTAAACCGTAAACTTTACCGTCGAAAGTAAAGGCAGCCAAGGCTTGTTTTTGGTAGACATTTAGGGTTTTGCTGTCCAGCAAACCACTTAAATTCTCGAGTGCGCCTTGCTGGGCAAGTTCTAAAATTTGGGTGCTGTTCATTTGTACCGCATTTGGCGGGTTGCCAGCCGCTACGCCAGACAAGACTTTTTGTTGAATTGCAGCTTGTGGCAAATCCGTCCATTTGAGGTTCTGACTTGGGTTGTTGGTGTTGTATTTTGCTACCAACGGATTAAAAAAATCTGCAAATGGGGTCAGGCTGGTGGTCACAAATTCCATTTGTGTTTTTTCTTGAGCGCCGACTTGACTTAAACCCGCGACTCCAGCCGCGAGTACCAACGATATACCAAACGCTTTGCGTAAGTTCATAATTCCTCCAAAATTGCCTTGTGGCGAACAGCATACTATCGTAAGCGCTTGCCTATTTCAACGCGCTCGCCCGAGGATTTGGGTTTTGCCGTCCAGCACAAATTTTAAGCGGTCATTCTCGAGCTTGGCACTAAAGACTTTGTTTTGTTTGCCGAGCTTAAAACTCCCCTTAAGGTTCATGTGGTTGCCTGTGGCAGTTATAACTGCTTTTTGTTTGGCTATTTCTATCGTGCCAGTGTATTTATTCGGTCCAATGTTTTTGAGGCTTAAAAGAATACTGGCATTGCGCCAAGTGGCAATTAAAGGGTCTATCGGCGGCGGCGCAAAACCGGGGACACTAAAACCAGCTTGGGCTTTAGGTCCAAAATCTCTGTCCAAGACCACCGTTACGGCGCTGCTCGAGTCTGGTTTGCCATTTTGGTCAAAGTTCGCCAAAGTCAGACTAAGAGAATCGCCCTTCACTTCAAAGAAAAAATAGGCTTCGCCACTGGCACTTGTGGCTGTGCCTTCGGCTTTAAGCCCATTCAATTGTCCTTTTAAGCTAAAGGTGTCACCCATGCCGTCGAGTGTGCCGGTAATCACCCCACCAACTTCTTCAATTTTTAAGCTGATGGTGCGGTTGACTGCTTTGGCTATCCATTCGCCTTGTACACCTGTGAATTGTGCCAGTATGACCCCTGTGGCTTGGGCGAAAACCAAACCCACAAACAGCAGCAAGCTCGAGACGAGAAGACGCATTGTGTTCACATCTTCTATTTCATCACAAAAAAGATGAATTGTATGGTCAGTTTAGCCGCCCTCAAAAAACGCCGACTTGTACAGCTTTCCTTTAACCCGTTCATGGTTTATTGCGGTTTTGACCACATAGCCCCATTCTGGTTTTAAGATTGGGCGTTTATGCGGCGATAAAATCAGCAATTGCGGCGAAATATTGGAGAGTTGATAAATTAAAAGCGGCAATCTCGAGACCGAAAAAAGGTGCATTGCAAAACTGCAAACAATCAAACTGTAGCTTCGATTCTCGAGAACCCCATCTGCTATTGCTTCAAAACTCAAGTCTTCTGCCTCTAAACCTGTACGTTTGAAGTAGGCGCTGGCAGTGAACGGGTCTATTCCAGACATCACCGCCCCAAACTCGAGGAGTTTTAAGGTCACTTCGCCACTACCGCAAGCCAAATCGAGGGTGTTACTTAAATCGAGTAGAGGAGCGAATTGCTCGAGTAAAACATGAATTTGTTTTTCGTGCGGGTTGCGGTAGGTTTCCCCGTGGGTTTGATAATAGCCTTCCACACCAAGATTTTCGTATTGTGGTCGGATTTTATCTGCCATAATGTGAGTACAATAGCATCGGAGGTATTTATGGATGTCGTTCCAGGTGCGTCGGGTATTTTGCAATTTTTAACCCTTATTTGGTGTGCTTTATTTGGCTGTGGCAATTTTGAAGATCAAAACACCGATGTTTTGGCAAGTTGGGGTTATAGTCAAACAGTTCAATCTCATAGTTCTACATTGTACAAAGTCAGCCTTGCCATTTTATCTGAAGACCCAAAACTGAGCCAAAATGAGATTGCCTTGGCGTTAAGCAAGGTTTGCGCTCAATCAAAAGTAAACCGAATTGTCGTACAGAAAAAAACTTTTGATTACGGTTGGACAAGCGTTCCTGAAGGCATTAAATGCCGTGTGGAGGCTCGAGAGCAAGAAGATTTCAAGGTTACAGTTCGCGGTAAAGACGGGCTGACCTCGATCAATGGCAACGAATTACAGTAAAACAGGGGTAAAAAACCTCGAAATCGAACAAAAATCTTGGTATGCTTTTTGGTATACCAAACATTGAACCTCGAGTTTGGCAATAAAAAGGAAAAGGTGTAAACACATGGCATTAAAGATTTATTACGACAAAGACGCATCGCTCGAAGCCTTAGCAGATAAAACCGTGGCAATTATTGGCTATGGCAGCCAAGGTCATGCCCATGCCCAGAACCTCAAAGACAGTGGTGTCAAAGTGATTGTGGGCTTGCGCCCGGGTTCTAAGACCGAAACCGAAGTTCAAGCGGCTGGTCTCGAGACCGACAGCGTGGCGAATGCTTGTAAACGGGCTGATTTAATCATGGTGTTAATTCCCGACGAATTCCAAGCCCAAGTCTACAAGGACGAAATCAAACCAAACCTCAAAAAAGGCAAGGCACTGGTGTTTGCTCACGGCTTTAACATTCACTTTAAGGCGATTAAACCACCCAAAAACGTAGATGTCTTCTTGGTTGCCCCAAAAGGACCTGGACACCTTGTGCGTCGTCAATTTGCCGAAGGTGCTGGCGTACCGAGTTTATTTGCGATTTTCCAAGATGCCACAGGCAATGCCCGGGAACTCGCCATGGCTTACGGCAAGGGGATAGGTGGCACACGGGCGGGTTTAATCGAAACCAGTTTTAAGGAAGAAACCGAAACCGATTTGTTTGGCGAACAAGCTGTGCTTTGTGGTGGCTTAACCAGTTTAATTAACGCCGGCTTTGAAACCCTTGTCGAGGCGGGCTACGCCCCAGAAATGGCGTACTTTGAATGTTTACACGAAACCAAGCTGATTGTGGATTTGCTCTTTGAAGGCGGTATGAAATGGATGCGTCATAGTATTTCCAACACTGCCGAATACGGTGATTTTGTAACCGGACCAAGAATTGTGGATGCCAACACCAAAAAACGTATGAAGAAAGTGCTGCAAGAAATCCAAAGCGGTAAATTTGCCAAAGCATTCCTCGCCGAATGTGCGGCTGGCAAACCCAACATGACCCAATGGCGAGCCGATGCTGCTGCCAGCCAAATCGAGCAAACTGGCGCACAACTGCGCGAGATGATGCCATTCATTAAAAAACCAAAAAACTAAGTATCGTCTTTAGAGCCAAGCCAGTTCTAAACTGGTTTGGCTCTGAGTAGCTGGGTAAATTCTTAGTCAAAATACTGTGGCTACCAGTTGGTAATGATTTTATGCGGGTTTTGTTATCTCGAGAATCACATCATCAGAAATATCAAGAACAGTATTGGGATTGACATAAATCACCAAACCAGATTGTGCCGCGATAACCCGATCAAGTACCACGCTGCAACCCCTGATAAGGGCAACTTTAGTCACAGCAAGGTCAACAGCTTTGGTGATTGGCTCGAGCAACTTATCAATTTGGGTTTTTAAGGCAGCTTGCCGCGCCTGACCTGTTTTGACAAGGGTTTCGTATTGTTGTCGTTCGGTTGGTGTCGCTGTATTATTGGCAATTTTCGTTTGCAGGGCTTGAACTTTATCGGATAATTCTTGTAGTTCGGCTTGGGCTTTTTGTTGCGCCTCGAGTACCTTTGCGCCTTGCGGGTGAGCCGCTAGTATTTTCTTGGCACTGATAAAACAAATTGTTGCGGGAACTGGAGGTGTGGTTTGTGCTTGGGCAACACCAGCAAAGAAAGCCAAACCAAGCAGCACTTGCCAAAAAAGTTTTTTCATGACCTTTAGAGTTTCATAACCGCATGAGGTGGCACTAACAGTAAAATGAGTTTGTATTGCATGAGAAACACTGTCCTAAACTAGATGAGAAGCGCCTCACCTAAAGCAATTAAGCTAAGCCATGAACCGCCGCACCATTATTCGTAATCTTGTCCTTGGGGGCTTGGCATTGCCGCCATTGACCCTAGGTGCAGCTTATGCCCAAGCCATGAGCTTTGAAATAAATAAGCACCACTTAAAACTAAAGCACCTCGAGCAACCCTTACGCATCGCCCATTTAACCGATTTACATTTTGGCGGCGCTCATGGTCTCGAGCATGTACAGGCTTGGGTTGCCGCCACCCTCAAAGAAAAACCCGACTTGGTACTTTTAACTGGCGATTTGGTTCATGGCGACGCTTTTGACACATATGGTAAAAAAGGCTACGCGATGCTCGAAGCCTTGGCTGCCGCCCTCGAGCCACTCAGTAAAGTTCCGTTGGGTGCATATGCCGTATTGGGCAATCATGATTATTCTTTGCGCTGGAGTGGTGCGGCTGGGATTTCAGATTTAATTCGCAATTTAGAAGCAAACGGCATTCCGATGCTGATAAACACAGGTAAGAGCTTGCGTAAAGACCTCTACCTTGGTGGCGTGGATGATTTCTGGTACGGCACGGTCAACAGCCGCGCTGCCATTGCCCAAGCCAAAGAGAATCAAGCTGTGCTATTGATGTCGCATAACCCCGATATTCTGCCGCTACTGGATTCTCGAGTCTCCTTGATGCTGTCTGGACACACCCATGGCGGACAAGTTCGATTGCCGGGTATCGGAGCGCTTGCCAGTGTCACGAGGTACGGTGAGCGCTACCAACAGGGGTTTATTCAAGAAACTGCCCTTGGTTTTGTCTCGAGGGGTTTAGGCACTGGGGGCATCCCAATTCGGCTTTTTTGCCCTGCCGAACTGGTGATTCTCGAGTGTAGCCCAATTCTTTAGGCTCAGCTATTTTGAAGAATGTTTTTCCTCAAAGCCCAAAGCTCATAGCTCATAGCCCAAAGCCTAAAACCTAATGCTAAAACCAAGTTTAATACCAAAAGTAAATTGCGGTTGATTCGGCAAGAAAAACCCAGTCAAGCTCACACCCGCACTCGGTAAGAAATTCCAAGTCAGTTGCACTTCTGGTTTGGTGGTATTAAAGAAATTATTGCCTACAAAGTTAAATGGGGTGCTAAAACGAATTCCAAACTGACCATCTTCGGATTGGATATTTAAGCCAACTTCTCCGCCAAGGGTGCGATTGATATTGTTGTTCAATTGGACATTCAAACGCACGGCTCGAGATAAATCCACGCCAAAATTCAGCGTAAAGTTAATCGCCGCTTGGGTGGCAGGGTCGGAGATGTTCTGGGCAACGACTTCAATCAGGTTACTGCGAAAATCTATGTCTATGCCCGTGGCGGCTTTAATTTGTCGGGTCAGTTCCCCCAAAATAAAGACCGATAAAACCGTGTCCAGCGATTGTTGTGCCAGTCCACCAAGATTGGCGTTGCTGCTGCCGAGGGTGACTAGCGAGTACAATTCGGCGGCTTCCAAACGGCGGTATGTGCCATTGTCTGGGCAGTTACCTTGTACGGTAGGTTGTACATCTATGCGTTTTAGATTTGGGTTTTTACTGTCTGGCAGCCACCGTACCCGAATGGTGAGGTCTATTGGGATAGCCAGAACTGTTGTTGTGGATGGTGTGGCGACCGTCGTGCAAGAGGCTTTGACTTCGCCTTTAGATTTAATTTCGATACTTGGATAAATTCCTTCGATGGGGCTAAAAGCAGCCACCGCCGTTTGAATGTTGTAATTGTTAATCCCAAGGCGTACCGAGCCGCGTCCGCCAGAACCTCCCACAGCTTCGAGCGCCCCACTGAGTTCGGGGTTTGCCATTGTTCCCGTGAGCAGCAACTTGCCGCCAGCCTCGAGGGTGGCAAATGACTCTGAAACCCGTAAACCTTGAGCCGCCGTGATTTCAATGCCCCGAAAACGCACTTGTTGTAAAAACGGATTGGGTCTACTGTTGCTGGGGGTGCTTGGTTTGGGGGTGCTTGCGGGGCTATTATTTTGTTGTAACTGGGTTTGTAAACGCGCAATGTTTAACTGCCCACCGACATCATAGTAACGTCCGCCGTCTCCTTCAAAAGTCAGGACGGCATCGAGTAAACTATCTGCCACAAAGTAATCTGGAATTGGCATCATCAGGGCTTTACCCTCGAGTTTTAATTTTAGGCGTGGGCTAATGTCCCCTCGAATTGCCAAGTTGCCACCTTTTTTGCCAGCCATATCGAGCTTAAAACCACCAGAATCACCGTAAACTCGGGCTTTAATGTCTTTTATTAAACCAATTGGGCTGATGTTCAAGCTACCCGAGGCATTGGCTTCTAAGTCCTCGAGTTGAATAGGGGTATAGGAAATCAGTTTGGCTTTGGCGGTGGTGTCAAGGGTTGCGCCAAGTGTGTCATCGGAAACCAGAACACCACGAACTTGCAATGCGCCTTTGTCTAAGCTGCCAAGCAGTTCTTTGGCGGTTAGTTGCACCCCACTGATTGAAGCGGTCAGGTCTTTGAGGCTGACTTTAGCATCAGGTTTGCCGTAAGCCCCACTCAGTTGCAAATCCAAACTACCCGTGGCTCGAGGGTCGTAGTCTTTAATTTGCGGGATTAAATCTAAAATGGGGGTAAAGACGGTGTTCTTAAACGACATTGCTAAATCCACTTTGTCTTTGGCATAATTGCCATTGATTCGCCATTCGCCCTTGCCACGCAAAATCAGGTCATCAAATTGCAGATTGCCATTGCTATAAATTAAGCGCCCTTTGCCACGCAGCACATCACCACCACCAGAGACCTCGAGCGGTACAAAATCCATTTTGATGGTTGAGGCTAATAAGTTGTCCACTGGGATTTCATAACGTGCAAAACCAGTCGCAAGGGCAGTACCGGGCATTTCTCCAAGGATACTGGCTGCTAAAGCATGAAGTGGGGCGCGACGCAACTCGAGTTGTCCAGTAGCAACTTTGCCATTGAAGCGACCCACAAAATTTGACCTGCCAACACCTATTAAGGCAATGGTGTCAGGGTTTGGATTTTGGTTTTGCGTATCAAAAAATGCACCTGAATAACTGACTAAATTTCCCGCTAATGTTCCGTTGACATTGGCTGCCATAATGATTTTTTGACCGTTTTGATCGGGCAAACTCACTTCGGGTAAGTTCAGTTGAAAACCAATTGCGTCACCAACGATTTTTAATCTGCCATTGACTCGTCCTTTTAAGTAAGGGGCAAAGAATCGAATCTGGGCAAGGTCTTGTAAACGCACTGTAAAAACACTGGCATTCAGATTTATGGGTAAGTCACCCGGTTGGGTTTTGGTGTACGCCTCGAGCAGAGGTATGAGGTCAGACAAACCACCTTTGCCATCCAAGCGAATATCTCCGCCTAGGGCTTTACCACTACCTAGTAATTCAAATGAATCGCCATTCAAATCCACTTTACCCGAAACCGTTGCCTGCACACCCGAGTAGGACACAGGTAAATTCTGAGCGGTTAAATCGCCCGTGATGCCTTTTTCGTCGGCTCGCACCTTACCTTTGACTGCCCCCTTGCCTTCTGCGCCTTGTAAATCCACGTCTAAGTCGCCTTGCCATAAGCCTTTTCTAAACGCCAAATCGCCACTGGCGACTCCAGGTGTTCCTTTGTACTCGAGTAAGACCCGCACTGGGTTGGTGCTAAGAACAGCCTTGCCAGAACCATCTATTTTCCAGCCTAGGGAAGGCACTTCAAGCGGGGTTTTTAAGTTCTGCCAATTGGCATCGGCTGTGCCTTGCCAACCAAAATCACTGTTTTGGTCTTGTTGCAAATCAGCTTTGATGTTCAGTGTTCCAGCGTAACCAGCTAAACCTGTACTGGCTAAAGACAAGTTTTGTATTGTTCCAAAAACATGCCCATTGTCAAACGTAAAACGCCCTTTGTCTTGACCATCGCTTAAATCCAAACTGGCATTGATTTGGTTGGTCTCGAGCCTGACTTTGGCACTGGCTTGTAATGCACCAACTTTGGCTTGAAGATTGGCACTTGGGATGCTTAAAGAACCCGAAGCCCCAAGCTCGAGAGCAAGCACATCATCTTGGTAGACTATTTTGCCCGATAACTTGTTGTCCTCAAGTAATAACCTGCCAGAACCCGCCTCGAGCAATTGTAAACTGGCTTTCAGTGGCGATAAGCTACCATTCAGGATAAATTTTGCTCCATACAAATCACCAGTGCCGTTGAGGATTGGTTCAGCCAAAGCCCCAGAAATACTCAGTTGGGCTGTTCCAGTCAGGCTTTTACCACTGATTGGCGCAGCTTTAGGTAAGCCGCTTACACTTATTTGTCCAGCCCAACCAGCAGGGCTGTTGCTGGCAGTACCAAGCGCCCGAATCCCACTGGCTAAAAGGTCGAGTTTTAGCCCCAATTGCTGATTGATGTACCGCCCCTCGATTGTGCCAGTCGCATTACCAGACACGGCACTCGAGAAGTTCAGGTCAAACGGTGCGGTGCGTCCTGTGGCATTGATTAACGCCCTCACCCCAGCCACCTCAAGCGGAACGTTACTGGCACTTAAACGGTTGTCCTCGAGTTTGATTTCGCCATTTTTGAAACGCAGGATTCCCGCTAAACCATTTTGATACTGTCCAGCAATTGTCGCATCGGCGAGTTTGACACCACTTACAGCCGCATTTTTTAAGCTACCAAGTAAACTCACCATTGGTTCCTCGAGCGACCCTGTAACCTCGAGTTCGCCATTTAACTGACCATCTGCGCCGTTTAGAATCCCTTCAAGCGCCGTACTGAGGAAGGCATTGACCGCAAATTTACCTTTTAAGCCCGTGCCAAGCAGGGTTTTAGCGGCTACTAGCTCAAGTTGACCTTGCAGCACATCTTGAACCGATAATTGTAATTTACTCCCCTGTATCCCCTCGAGTTTAATTTGACGCAGGGCAATTGGTGCAGTCGGCAGGGTCACATCCAGATTACCTTGTAGGTTTGGAAATTGCCCCGCCAGACTACCTTTGGCACTTAGGAATGGGAGTTTTGCCTCGCCCGTCAGTGCCAGATTTGGGCGGTTTGAGAGCAGGTCGGACATAGCAATATTAAACTGTCCACTGCCCGTGCCTTTGAAATCTAAGTTGCCCGAGAATTCTGGATTGAGTAATTCTCGGCTAAGAGCTAAATTGGCATCCACCGACCATTTTTCATCCTTTAAGCCCAAATCCGTACCGCGCAGATTGCCAGACACGATTGGATTGGATAATGTTCCAGCCAAATCAAGTTCGGCAAAAGCACGTCCCGTAAAGCCAAAAGACTCGAGATTCAGATTATTCAGACTGATAAATAAGGCTGGCGGTGCATTTTTTGCCCCGAGTTTTCCATTGATTTTAGCTGTGCCATCCAGTGCTTGAAGTTCCACATTTTTTAATTCCAAACTGCCTTCTAAACCAGTTTTTTCATACTGCCCCTCGAGTTTGGCTGCACCACTGGCACTAAACACCCCTATCGTCTCGAGTTTGCCACTGGTCTCGAGTGATTGCAATTCAACACTCAAACCTTGGTCATCACCACTGGCGTTAAATTCAAGGCTGGTCTCGAGGGACTGCACCGAACTTGGCAAGAGCGCCGCCAGAGAAACTTTTTTCAGGCTTCCGGTGGCTTTCCAAATACCATTTTCATACTTTCCCTCGAGTTTGGCTTTTGCACCCTCGAGCTTGGCACTGATAACACTGCCTTGGTACTGCGCTCCTAGTTTGGCATCAAGCGAATTGTCGGTGCTGTCGAGCGCACCATCAAAGACCAATTCTGGCTTTGTCCAAGTCCCCAAAACCTGCCCAGTCCCCGAAATACGAAGCTGGTCTGGTTTTTGCCACCATGCACCCAAGTCAAAATCCAAAAATTCCCAAGAGGCTGTTAGTTTTTCGGCAGTCGGATTCGGCAGTGAAGCGCGTAATGCCCCGTTTTTCCAACGCAAATTGGCTTCCAAATTATTTTTACCGGCTAGTTCGAGTTTGCTGTCCTGCCCAAATAATTGCCCAACCAGATTCAGGTTGCCACCAAAACCCTGCTTGGTATTCCAAGTTAGGTCGCCAAGGGCTGTCAATTGCGAATCCAAATAAACAATCGGCGCATTGAGTTTTAATTCGGCTCGAGACAAACTCAGCAGCCCCCCCTCGAGAACCCCCGAAAGAGCTTCTCCTGCCAAGTCCAAACGCCAATTTTGACCATCGAAAGTGCCTTTGATTTGTGTGTCTGGAGCAATTAAACCAAGTTGGGCTGTGCCGAGTACGCCAAAAATGTTCAGGTCTGGTTTTTCAAATGTTCCCGTTAAGGTGTACGCCAGCTTTGCAGGAGCGAATTCAAAACGACTCTCTAAGCTGCCTTGTAAATCCAGAACAGGGTATAGTTCTCCCGCGCTTAGCACCGTCGCATCGGTTCTGGTGATGGCAGTATTCTCGAGCTTCACGACTGGTTTGGTCAGTGTTCCAGCCAGTACAACATCCCCTAACACCGTAGCATCTAAACCCTGCACCACAAGGTCAGTTTGACCATTAACGCGGATTTTTCCACTTAAAGCACTCTCGAGCCAAGAGTCTTGGGTTTTGAGGTTGAATGTGCCATTGGCAAGTTCGGGACTGCTAATTTTATAGTTACCATCACCCAATCCAGACAACGAAATAGCTTCGGGTAATTGAGAAGTTTTGAGTTCAAGTTGTCCAAGTAAATTCGGCAAACTCCCCTCGAGTTGTCCTTGCACTCGAGCAATTGGCAGTTCGGCAAGACCATTAAAACGAACCGTCGGGGTTTTAGAAAGAATTTCGGCAGCCCCCCAAGTAAAATTGCCTTTGCCAGTCCCCGATAAAAATGCCTTGCCGTTCAGAGCAGGATTGAGTAATTGACCTTTGGCTTCTAAGTTACTGCTGACAAACCAAGTTTCATTTTGTAAACCAGCGTTGAGAACTTCTAAACTAGCACTAACTTCTGGCTCGAGTAATGCACCGGTTAAGTTCAATTTGCCAGACACCAAGCCTTTAACCCCTAAAGTCCCCAGTCGTCCTGCATCAAGTTTATTCAGTTCAGCTTGCACTTTTAGGGTGGCTTTACTCGTCTCGAGTGGATTTTGGATTTTGGCTTCAATTTGGCTGCTGCCGTTTAACACCTCGAGTTTTAGATTGGTCTCGAGTAATTCTGGACTGAGTTCGGCACTGCCTTGAACCCTTGCCTTGCCCAGTGTGTCCACGGTTGCTACAACATCAAGATTGGGACTGCTGACTGCCCATGTGCTGCCCTCTCCCGAAGCTGCAAACGAACCAGAAATAAGCACCTGCTCGAGTTCCTTGGGCAGAAGATTATCGGGTAAGTACGTTTCAAGCGCGAGGTTCCTGGTTGTGCTTGTCGCTTTCCAAGTGCCATTGTTCCAAGTACCTTGGGCGTTCAAAGCCGTGCCAGCTACACTTAAGTCGGCTTGATTGTTTTTATAGGTCAATTTCAGACTCGAGTCTAAGACTTTATCTGTACTGCTTAGTAAGCCCGAAAAAACAATTTGCGGATTTGTCCATTGCCCAGTTGCCTTGCCCTCGCCCTCGAGCCAAACAACTTTGGGTTTGCCATAAAAAGCCCCAACATCCACACGCTCTAACTCAAGTTTCGCCTCAAGTTCTGAGCCAATTTGACTGGGTAAAGTGGCTTTTAGGTTTAAGTCACGCCATGTACTGATAATCTCGAGTTCGTTGCGTCCAAGAATTTTTAAGCCGCCAGACTCGCCAAATAACTGCCCGAGGACATTCAAACCACCCGAAAAACCAGCTTTGGTGTTCCATGCCAGATTCCCAGAGGCGGTTAAGCGATTCTCTTCAAAAACAATTGGCGCATTAAGGCGCAGATTAGCGCTCGAGACAAAGCTCAAACCACCTTCAATTACCCCAGAAAGCGCTTGCCCAGCCAATTGTAAACGCCAATTCTGACCATCAAATGTGGCTTCTAGGGCAGTGTTTGGCGCAACCAAACCAAGACTGGCTTCTTGTAGTACACCCTTGGCACTCACCTTTGGCTGCTCGAGTGTCCCCAAAGCCTCCCAAGTTAAATCGGTAGGCGCAAAAGCAAAGGTGGTTTTGGCAGTGCCTAGAAGCTCGAGTTTGGGCAAAAGCTGCCCAGACCCGAAGGCAACAATGTCCGAGCCAATTACCTTAAACTGCTCGAGTTGTAATGCTCCGTCGGCATATTTGGCGCTGCCCGTTGCCTTAAAACCAGCCGCGTCTGCCGCAATGTCAAGAATGCTTAAGGTGTTTTTTTGGTACTCGAGTTTGGCTTTGGCACTTCCTGCCAGACCCGCAATACCTTGTAAATCGGTAATCTCGAGTCTGCCAACAGCACTTAAATCCGAGATTTTACCAGTTGCAATTAGGTTGGCTGCATCCCATGTGGCATTGGCTTGAAGGTCATCACCACGAATTGTTGCTGTGAGTTTTGAATTTTTCTCAAGATACAAACCACGCAAATTCAAATCCAGCACACGATTATTGGTCTCGAGTTGGCTGCCCGTAACCAAACCAGTCAGTTGCCCAAGTTCCAGTGCGGCATTGAGGTTTGGGTAAACCGCTCCAGAGATACCATAATCCAGATTTAAGGGAGTAGAACCGCGTAAAGTTGTTGTCACCGAGCCGCGACTGGCTTGCAGTGTGCCATTGGCACTTACACCAAAACCTCGGGCTTCTAGGATTTTCAGATTCGCCTCGAGCTTGCCAAGGTCATACATCGGCAATTCAATTTGTCCACTGACACGCCCGCTTAAATCCAAAGCAAAAAGCCGTGCCAAACGCAAATCTAAATCGAGTTTTTCGGCTTTGAAGCCCGTGTTAGAAACTTCAAAACTCGAGAGACTCGAGCCAGTCGCCACATCACCTTTGGCATTCCAGACGGTGTTTCTAAACTGCCCTGATAGATTTAAGCGCACGGCTTGTTGGTCGAGTTGCGTATTCTCGAGCGAAGTTTTGAAGCCTAAAACCCCAGCCTTCCAAGTTGCCTCAAAGCCAGCCGAACCAGCTTTTATACCAGTTTGTAATTCTTTGGGAAGCGAGGCTAAAAGTGGTTGCAAGGCTAAACGCCCATTGGCTTGGGCTTTTTCAAGGTTGCCAGAGCCTTTTAATTGCAATAATCCCGTGGTTTCAAGGCTTAGATTAGGGTTGCTCAATCCGCCAGAAACTCGAGCCGTCGCCGTGCCAACTTGGTTAAAAGCCGTGTACGCCAAACCAAGCTGACCACTCCAAGATTCAGCCACAAAACGCAATGCCCCAGCAGGATTCTCGAGGCGAAACCGCAAACCATCTTGTAGGGCAATTTGAAAAGGCATGACTTGCGGATTTAATATCAGTTCGCCATTGCCAAGGTTTTGTTTGTACGTCAGCAATTCCAGTTGTCCTTGTCCGCGAAAGTTCGAGAGGTTGAATCTAGCCTTGCCACGAATCGGCAGTTCGGAGGCTTGAGTTTCAAGTTCAAGTACCGTCTCGAGTGGAAAAAGCCATTTACCAGACTTCATTTGAACGGGCAACACTCCACCAATTTCGCCGCTAAAAGCATCATTCTCGAGCCAAGTTGCGGTAACAGGAAACCCTGCCAGATTGCCGTTTAAGTTGCCCCGCAAAGATTTTTTGTTTAGTGCAAGCTGCCCTGAAATTGTGCCTTGGACTTGACTGAGAGCAGTTATATCCAAATTGCTGAAATCCACCGAAGCCAAACCACTAGAAGCGTAAACAAGTGTGCCTTTACCCTTTGCCGTATCTTTTGCCTCGAGCCGAGCTTGAAAAACCGTGTTTTGTCCTTTGAGGCTGGCATTTAATTGTAAGGCTGGAAGTTTGGCAATCAGTCCTAGGTTGTATTGCAGACTCGGTAAACCAAGTCTGCCGTTTACTGCCACGTTAGTTTGTAAATACGTTGGTAATTCCACCCCAGCCAAACTCGAGAGACGGGTTGGCAAATAACCTGTAACATTCAAATTCTGCCAATTTCCAGATGCTCCTAAACGCCAGTCAGCGCTAACTGCAACTGCCTCGAGATTGCCACGCCAATTCTTGCTTGGTTGGTCTAAGTTCAGTCCTAAACTTCCTTTGGCACTGATTTTGGCATTTTCGCCTCGAGCCGAAGCATTTAATATGGGCAGTGAAAAACGGGTCTCGAGGTTCTGACTACGTAAATTCCCAGAAATCTGTCCAGCCCCAATGGTGGCGTTTGCTTCTGGGTGCTGGACTTTGCCAGATTCAAAGTTGGCGGTAAAACTCTGGCTTTGTGCAATTGTGACTGTGCCACTGACTTGATTAAAGAGGGCGTTCGCCTCAAAGCCAGTCGCCTCGAGTTTGGCTGCCTTAAAACGAATTGGTAAGCGTCCCACCACGCCTTGGCTTGTGGCACTTAGACCCAAAGCCGTCACCAGACCCGCCGATGTCTGCGCCGTGGCACGTTCGGCTCGAGCTTCTAAATCTAGGGCATTACCGTTTAGATTCAGCACCCCACTGGCATTGCCGACTTGGGTTTTGACCCCCGAAAAAGTCCCCGTGGCACTCGAGGCATTAAACCAAAAGATGTTCTTATTGTTCTGCTGACTAAAATTAGCAGTTACCCCTCCAGCCGAAATAGGACTCCCCCTGAATACCCCCAAAGCACTTTTTGCCGTGGCACGAACCTCTAGTCTCGAGCCGCGCTGTTCAAGACTGCCGTTCAGACCTTGTAAACGCAAAGGTTCTGCTTGGTAAGTCCCCGCTAAATCCCCGCTAAAATCTGCGCCAAGCACCCCATTCTCGAGTTTGGCATTGCGAATTTGCAGCCCCCCAACTCGCCCAGAAGCAGTTAGTAAACCGTTTTGGTAGCGCCCAGTCAGGGTAAATTGATTACTGGCTAAAGACAATCCTGTACCCGCTAATAATGAGGCTGGTAGTGTCCCACTTCCGTTAATTCCAAGGTTGTCATACGAACCACGCACTCGAGCCGACAGCCCCACGTAATTCACTCGAGCATTGACACTGGGGAAAACTTCCCCAGACACGGTTGCCCCCGCAAATTGCCCACCCGTCACTCGAACCTCGGTGCTAATTTGCAAATTATTGGAGCGAAGTCGGGCTTCAATCGGAATTCCAGCCACCACCCCACGCACCAAGCCAGTACCACTCGAGCCAGAGATATTTATATCAGCAATGCCTTTTAGTAAATCCCTTGTGCCAACTGGAAAGACTGGCGCTAAAGCACTTAAATCCAATTTGCCCTTGGCACTTAAACCAGTTTTTGTAAAACCAATTTGTAAATCCTGCCCATTGCTCTCTAAGTTACCACTGACTTGAAAGTCTTGGTCAGCCACAAGCAGAATTTTTCCACCAAGAGATTTATTTTGTGGTACTGCCGCCAAACGTAAATTAAACGGCTCGAGTTGCAACGCCCCATTTAGCGCTGCCTGAAGCCCATTAAAACCCGCCCTGCCTGACAAACCAATTTGTGAGCCTTGCCCAAGCGCCGTGATTGTGCCAAAACGCGTTTTGCCAGTCAGTTTCCCCGTGGTTTTGAGTTGGTCATAGGTCAAGGTCAGGTCGCCGCCCACAAAAGCAGTTTCGCCAGCCGCCCGAACCCGCCAGTCTCGAGGGCGCAGATTGAGCGATTTATCGGTGAAGGTTGCCAGTAATTTACTCGCATTCCAGCGTCCACGAATTTCTTGTCCCACAGCCACGCTAAGCACCCCAGTAAGGTCATCGAGTTTGACCTCGCTAAAATTAAGGTTATAACCTCGAGCCACCCCCGCCAAGGCAATTCCTGCGCCGTTCAGTACATACTGGGCGTTGTAATCGGCTTGACCACCGGGTTCAAAACGCAGTCCGCGCACAAAAACACTGCCTCGAGCGGGCGTACCATCGGTATTGATAATCGCCCCATTTGCCACAACTGCACCATCGGCAAGATTGGCTTCGGCGGTCAGTGCCTTGCCATTAAAACGCAGTTTATATGCTCCCGAAATGTTGTTTAAGTCAATCGCGGGAATCTCGAGACTGGCTGGATTCAAAAAACCTGCAATCAGTAAATTATTTACTGTCCCAGAAAGTTTGGCTGTGCCGTTTACACTCGAGACGACTGGTTTAGGAAGTGGTAACTGGACACTGCCAAATTTGCCAGTTCCAGAAATTTTTTCGCCTTGTAAGTTAATTTGGGCATCCACATCGCCACGTAAAATTGCGCCGCCTGCGTTAATCCCGATTTTCTCGCCCAATACCTGAATAATCCCGCTTAGCTCGAGTGGTGCGTTCAGAAAAATTCCTGTGAGTTCTGGGGTAATGACAATTTTTTCACCAACACTTTTGATGTCTGCCACGGCATTTAAGCTATCCATTCCAATTTTTGTGACTGCCGATGCGCTCACCTCGAGATGGTCGGTAAATTGCCATGTACCACGTAAATTCTGTACAGGAAAACCTGCCGCTTCAAGGGTTTCTAAACCTTTGACCGAACCGTTAAGTTTAAGTTTCTGCCACCCGCCACCCGAAACTGTCACCTCGAGTGCGCCCTTGCCGGGTGTGCCATTGGCAAAGGTTTTCATGATTTGCTCCAAACGCGGACGGAGTTTACCGTTTATTTTCCAGTATTCCTGTTTGGGTTTGGTACTCAGTTCAAAATCAGCTTGTAGACTGCCGCCCAAACCCTGTCCTGTTAATTTGGCTTTGACCAACCCGTTTGTATCAAATGAAGCCCGTCCAGCGATGTTAGAAGCCACCAAATTGGGCAATACTTCAACCGCCCCATTCTCGAGGGTCGCATCTGCTGATACACTGGTTGCCGTGACCCGCACCGTGCCACGCAACTTGCCACCCTGAATATCCATAGGAATTGGTTTTAACCAGTAATTGGCAACAGCCGCATCAAGTTCGGTATCAATCACCAGATTTGGCTCAAAATCCTTGCCAAATTCGTACAAGGCGGTGGCAAAGCCGCCACCGTCTTTGGACTCGAGCTTGACCCGCACATTGCCTCTGGTCTTTCCGTTCTGACTTGGCAGCGCACTTTGGCTGAGCAGTGTGACTTTTGCGTCTGGTACAAAAATGTTCTTACCAATAAACTCGAAAACTGTGTCTGACAAATTGGCGGAATCCAAGAAAACATGAATTGGTGGTGGTTCGCCGCCCTCTGGCACTGGTGGCAAGCCAGCAGGGTCAAAACTTAAGCGCCCACCAGAGACCGATGCCTCGAGCCGAAGCTCTTTTTTTTGCAGTAATGTTACAAGGTTATACTTTGCCCTGATCGAAGCCCCTGAGCCGCTAATAAAGGCGCTTTTGATGGTTGCATCCACCGCTTCAACACCCAAGAACAAATTGCCACGCAACGTCTTGGCATTTATTTCAAAGCCAGCCGCTTTGGCTTGCGCCAAGGCAAAACGCAAGGCTGGTTGTGAACCCGCAGCCAAAAAGACCACCAGCCCCAACAAGACAATTATTCCAGCAAAAAACGCAAACCAACGACGCATCAAGACGTATTGTAAGGCGTTTTGCCTGAGAAGCCATATAAAAAACTATTGAAACCTTCATCTTCACCAAGCATGGTAGTTTTTATCTGTGCTTGAACGCTTCAAACCCAAGGATTTAATCAACTCTGTTTTTGAAATCACCCCAGCCTTTCTCGAGCAGCGAGGCTTAAAGGCATTACTCTTAGATATTGACAACACCATTGTGCCACATGGAAAACTCGAGAGTTCGCCAGCAGACCTCGAGCGGGTACGGGTTTGGCTTGCGCCTTTGGTGGACACTGGGATTGCTTTACGTTTTGTGTCGAATGCCTTGCCTGCACGGATTCGTTTTCATACCGATGCCCTTGGGATTAAAGCTGTTGGTACAGGTGGCACGGCGGGTAAGCCTTTTGCACCCGTTTTTCAAACGGCAATTACTGAACTTGGGTTGCCGCCGAAGCAAATTGCAATGCTCGGTGATCAGGTCTTTACCGATGTGTTGGGTGCAAATAATGCTGGGATGCACAGTATTTTGGTACGCCCGATGTCAGACAATGCCAAGCTACACACCCATCTAGCGCGGATGCTCGAGCGTAAGGTCTTAAAGCATTTTGGGCTGATGTGGTGAATCTAATTGCAAACCCCAGCACTTTGTTGTCCGACCGTGCGAATGATTTGTTCTGGTGTGGCTTCAACTCGAGTACCACTTAGCTCGCTGCTCATCACTCGAGTCAGTAAATTGTCTAAACGGGTGGTGATGTAACAAGGCACTTTTGGTGTGGTGTGGGTGTTTCCAACCCCTGAATCATCGGTTAAAAATAAATAACGCCCGTGGGTGGTAACTGCCATAATCCGCATTAAATACTCGGCGGTGTCGGCTACGCCACTGGCTGCCAAAGGGTAAATCCGTAAACCTAACCCTCGAGCCACTTTTGCGTATTTAATGGCATTACCCAAGTCTTGGTCGTGCGGTGGGGCATCGGCGACCAAAAAAACCAGACGGGTGGTGTTGCCACTGCGCCACTGGGCTTGGACTGCATTGTTCAGGGCTTGTTCCATGGCTTCGGGGTAATCGCCGCCACCTTGGGCGCTTTGGGCTGCCAGTTGCTTTTGCATGGTACTGACCGAATCGGTAAAGTTAAACGAACGCACCACGTACTCGTCGCCAGTGTCACGGTAGACGGTTAAAGCAAAGCGGGTGCTGACATTTGGGAATTTTGTGGCAATGGCTTGGGTAATGGCTTGGAATTCTTTAGTCAGGTACTGCATCTCATCGCCCATGCTGCCAGTTGCATCTATCACCAGCATTAAATCTAGAGCTTGGTCATTGGATTTGGCTTGGCTGAGGTTTATTTGTAAGCGGCGGTCTGAACTTAAAGTCTCGAGATTTAATCCTGTCTCGAGGGCTTGGTCTGTGCCTGTCGGTGGTCGGACTTTGACAATCAATTGCTTAGCGGTTACTGCGTCATAACTGGGGTAGAAGTAAAAAATCCCATTTGCTCCACTCACACTTTCAAGCACCAAAGTCGTTCCATCAAAAATCCGGACTCGAGCGTTACTCATGCCAATTCCTTGGGAATCCCGAATATCTATCGTAACTCGGTCTGTGGTGTTCAGACTCGGTAAAATTTGGCTTTTGTCTTGTCGACGTTGCTCAGTCAGGTACTTTTGCAGTGAATTTAAGTTGAGGTTTTCATCTATGTCGGCGGCTGTCAAAACTCCTGCTTGGGCATTGGGGTTGTTGCCGACAGGATTTGAATAGCTTGGTGATGGAGACGGGTAATACCCAGCACATGAGACAAAGAAAATCAGTGCCAGTCCTGCCAAGAGTTGAATTCGCATGACTAGAGCATACAACCAGTTCAGATTTTTGATGTCTAATCAAGAAAATGAAATCTAGGGCAAAAACGCGCTAAACTTAGAACAATGATCATTAAACTTCCAGTCCGCAGCGCGGATGTATTAGATGGTATTTACACCGATGGCTTGCGCGACGAATTGGCTTTTGGCAACGGCGATTTGTTTCGGGTCTTTGACACGATTGGTATTGCTGGACCATTCAAGACCATCACCCCTTGGGAACTCGAGGATGCTCGAGGGCTAAAAAAAATCAATGCGGGTGGGTATTCGGCGATTCCGTTTGGCGACCAGTACCCGCCGTTAATTGAATTTATGCAAGGGTTCTTGGCGCGTGACCGCACAATTGGCATTCCCTCGCAGAGCATCAGCCATTGGCGTTCGGCACTCGAGACAAATTTGGTGGCATTGCTGGCACAGTTTGCGCCTAGTCATGCTGATTCAAAAGTTTTTTTTAGTAACTCTGGGGCAGAAGCCATCGAAACAGCCCTTAAATTTGTAAAAACAGCCCGTCCAAAAGCCAAATACATCATTAACTTTAAGGGGGCGTACCACGGAAAAACCTTTGGGGCGTTGTCGCTGACTCCCAACGAAGAGTACCAAATCCCTTTTCGTCCCTTGATGCCAGACATTACAACCCTGCCCTTTGGCGACCTTGAAGCCTTTGCCAGTGCAGTTCAAAAACTTGGCGCGGACAGCATCAGCGCCGTGATTCTCGAGCCAACCCAAGGAGAGGCTGGGGTGATTAACCCACCAGAAGGCTTTTTATCTGGGGTCGGCGAGATTTGCCGCAAGCATGGAATTATTGTCATTGCCGATGAAATCCAAACTGGCTTGGGGCGCACCGGACATTATTTTGCCAGTCTTGCCGCAGGTTTAGAACCCGATATTATCACGCTGGCAAAGCCGCTTGGTGGCGGTATCGTACCGATTGGGGCAACCATTGCCCGTAAAAAAATCTTTAATTCCTTGCTGGCGGGCTTATCGAGTAAACTGCACAGCAATACCTTTGGGGGCAACAGCCTTGCAATGGCAGTCGGTATTCGCTGTCTCGAGTTAATCGTAGACGAGGACTTACCGGCTCGTTCGGCTCGGCTTGGAAAAATTGGCTTAGAGCGTTTGTTTGCCTTAAAAGCCAAGTATCCAGCTTTACTCGAGGATGTGCGAGGAGCTGGCTTATTACTGGCGTTACAGTTTCGCACTGTCCTGCCGCCAAAAATCATTCCAGGACTCGAGGAATTGGTCAGTGAACTAAGTGGTATCCTCGCGGTTCGCACGATTTACGAAGGTGGTGTGGTGGCGAATTTTTCAATCTCGAGTAAGCGGGTGGCGAGGCTGACCCCAGCCCTCAATATCCCCGAAGATGTCTTTGAGCGTTTAATCTCGAGTGTTGAACAAACCATCGTCAGCACCAAAACTGCCAATACGATGTTACGCAAAATGCCACTAGACCGCTTGTACCGCCTTGCTCGTTTGGGTTTTGCCAAGTAGCCGTTCTCTTTGCGTTCTTTTTGCGGTACAATGGCAGCATGGCAGACATTCTAACCGCCGATGATTCGGAACAAATCCGCAGCTTACTCGAGATGATTCTTTCGGCTGATGGGCATAATGTAATTCAAATGAACGATGGGCGAGCAGCGCTGGCATGGCTCAAAGACAACACCCCAGACCTGATGATTCTCGATGTGACGATGCCGTTTTTAGATGGCATTGAAGTTTGCTCGAGAGCCAAACGGGTCTCGAGGTTACGGGCGACCCCAATTATTATTTTAACTGCCCACACCGATGATGAATCACGCCAACGTGCCAAATTAGCTGGTGCAGATGCTTTTGTCAATAAACCACTGTCTGGCAAGAATTTGCGTTCAACGATTCAAGAAATGCTGGTCAAACGCAAAGAACTGAAAGCCAAAATGGACGAAGAGGATGCTGCTGCCGCCGCAGGTAGTTCGGCTTCTAACTTCTAACCATCTTGTGCAGGATGTGATTTTTACGCATTTCTAAAGATGCTTGATAAATTCAAAACCTGCGTCTTTATGATAAATTGTTGATAAATTTGTGCCAACCGCTCGAGGCTTCAGGCAGTGCATCGCGTTCGGTCTCAGGTTGCAAGACACCATTGGCATACGCCCGTACCACCAATTGATGCGGACCTGCGGCGGGTGTCCAAGCGATACGCCACTGTGTCCAAGCGTAAGGCGAACGGCGTGGCAGTAATTCGGCATCACGCCAAACCAGACCGCCATCGCTCGAGACTTCAACTCTGGTGATTGCGGTATTTCCAGCAAAGGCAATTCCAGAAATTTCTTTAATCGTTTCGGCTTTCAAAAACCCCGCGTTTTCGCTTGGGCTGTCTATTCGGCTCATGGTTTGGGCATATGCGTCTTTGCTCCAGCCACGTTCAACCCAATAACCAGCTTGGTCGGTCGCCGACAGTTCAATACCAGTAATCCAACGCGGTTGTTTCATGCCAAGCCGCCCGGGAATAATCACCCGCAACGGAAAACCATGCTTTTGCGATAATGGCTCGTAGTTCATTGCATAAACCAAAATCACATCCTGCTCGAGGGCGGCTTGCAGTGGTAGCGACTCGGTGTACCCATCGGCTGCCCGCCAGAGTAGATACCTTGCTTCTTTTTCGATGCCAAGCTCGAGCAGTAATTCGCCCAAAGAAAAGCCAGTCCAAATGGCATTACCAATTAAACCACCACCAACGGCATTGGAAATACAGACCATCGTGGCTTCTAAATCTCTTATCGGACGGGTTTTAAGGTCTTCGAGTGAATAGCTTTTTTTGGTTTTGACCAAGCCCTTAACCTCGAGTTGCCAGTTGTTGGCTTCAAGTTTGGGGTCAAAGGCTTCGAGATTTTTAGAAATGCTGTAAAAATCTGCTTGGGCAGTGATTCCACTCGGCAGTTTGCTATTGCCAGCCATTGTCTTTGCTAGGCTTGGGGTCGAACTTGGTAAGAGGCTGCGAGCCAAAGCGGCAGCCCCACCAAAAACCAATGTACCACTGCCAAGACTGAGCCACTTTAGACTGCTTCGCCGTGAATCAGAAAAACCCATGACTTTAGACTCGAGTACGCTCCGAACCCCGAAATAAACCAGCGCAGTTGGAACAGCCACCCAGAACGGCACAAGCCACAGACAAACAGCCAACACCATCAGACTGGCAATTGGTGCGCTGACCACGCCTAAAGCACTGAGCAGCACCAGCCACAACCCAAGGCTACCGGCAAAAGCAAAGACCTTACCGCCAGCCCCGTAACCAAGAAAACGATGAATCAGTTGAAACATTTCTGGGATGCCCAAAAATTGGGTTAAGCGATTAAATAATTCTTGCAATGGAAATGGCACATTCAGAAGTAGGCGTGCCAATAAACCCAAGGCGGTGATTAAAACTACTGCATTAAAACCACGTAGCCAAGCTGCCAAATTCCAAGTCAGTTTCATACTAAGTTATACGCAAAGACTGGCGCTTTTGGACTCGAGGCGGATTCAGACTCGAGTCCACATCCAAAAGAATTTCTTGGCTCGTATATCCAAGTAGGAATGGAACATATCCGTTCAAGCTCTTGGAGGATTTATGAAAAAAGTAATGTTTTTAGCCGCCCTTGGTGCAGCAACCGTTTCACTCGCATTAGCCAACCAAATGCAAAAAGTTGGGTATGTGCGGGTTGTTCACGCTATTTCCGATGCCCCAGCCGTAGATGTCTACTTAAAAGGGATGGACGGTATGGAAATTAAAACGGTGGATGGCGCACCGTACACTGGTGTGACCCCATACGGCGATGTTCCAGTTGGTAAGTACGATGTGACCGTGACCGTTGCCAAGGATAAAGCGGCTGTCTTGTTCAAAGTACCGGGTTTTGAAGTCAAAGCCTCGACTTATACCACGGTTGCCGCAGTCAATTTAGCAGCTGACCGCGCCTTAGAAGTTTTTAAGGATCGTGTTCCAAACCGCAACAAAGACAAAGCCCAAATCACGGTTTATCACTTGTCGTACAAATCACCAAATGTAGACGCACTAGCCGTGGACATGAACAATGCCAAAGTGATTAATAACTTGATGTACCGCAAAAGCCAAACGGTTTTGGTTAGCCCAATGGGGGTTAATTTGAATATCGTTCCAGCTAAAGCAATGACCCCTGTGGTCTATAACCTCAAAGGCATCAGTGTGGCTGGCGGTAAGTCGTATAGCGTCTTTGCACTTGGCTTACTTGACGGCAAAGATGCAGCCGCCTTTAAGCTCCAACCCAACGAAGATAAAGTGGTTAAAGGCTCGATGGGTTTTGGCGGTAAGTAAACTAAAGCTGTGTAGACGAACCCCCTCGAGTTTTGAGGGGGTTTTTATACAAATTTACCGTTCTCCTGAAAAACTGTGCCATCGGTGGTGATTCTGCCACTTTTTCGCATGTCAAGAATTAAATCCCAATGCAAGGCGCTTTTGTTCAGCCCACCACATTCGGTGTAACTCGAGCCGATGGCAAGATGGGCTGTACCACCAATTTTTTCATCAAATAAAATGTTTTTGGTGGCTTGGTTAATTCCAAAATTTGTGCCAATCCCAAGTTCACCTAAAAACCTTGCGCCCTCATCTATCTCGAGGGCATTTTGTAAATAATCGTTGCCTTCTTCGGCACTGGCTTTAATCACTTTGCCATCCTTAAACCAGAGTTCTACCCCAGAAACCAAAAATCCAGAAAAACTCGAGGCAATCGTAAAACGTACCACCCCATTGGCGCTGTTTTCTATCGGGCTGGTAAAAATTTCGCCAGAAGGCATGTTGCGTTTGCCATCCGAATTGCGCCAAGTCCGACCCGCCACCGATAAGGTAATGTCTGTACCGGGGGCTTCGATTCGCACCGTTTGGGTGTTTTTAACCCGTTCAATCAGTTGTTCCTGCATTCCACGAATCTCGAGCCAACCACGCCAAGGGTCATCAAGATTTAAGAACATTGCCCCAATCACAAAACGTTCAAACTCTTCTAAGCTCATATTGGCAGCTTTGGCATAGCCTTCGGTTGGAAAAAGCGTAATACAGCCGCGTTTACCTGCTCGAGCCGCTCCCATTTGACTCAAGGCTTTGCGGTGGCGCATCAGGTTGGCGGGTTTAATTCTTTCTAAGCCACGTAAATCTGATTCGGCTTCGATTCGTAAAAAAGCATCCACATGCCGCATTTGCTCGATTTCGGCTTTGGGAATGGTGTCCAAATGAATATCTTTGGCATACTGGTGAAAATCCATGGTTTGCCCCGGATAGCCAATCCTAAAGATAGGAAAAGCATCGCAAAATAAAATCGCATTGTGCAGCACCCGCACCAAAGGCTCAGCCAGTGTATTGGTCTGAATCAGAATGGTTTCTCCAGGTGAAACCTCTAAACAATAATCGGTTAGCAGCCTTGCCCATCTCGAGAGATAAATATCTTGCACCAGTGCATTGTAGTACAAACCAAGGCGTTAAGACACAACCATTCTTGAGCCTGCGCGAATCTCTGTTCTTATTTCAGTAACACCTTGGACTTGCGTGTTTTCACACTTAGCGCGTAGACTTCGCCTAACAATCGTTTGTTCTAAAAATAAACTTTACCTTAAGGAGTCACATGCACAGCGATTCAACCCGTGCCACACCACTCGAGACCCAAGGATTCTCGGCTAAAGCCATCCATTACAATCTGCCAACCACCCGCTTAATCGAAGAAGCAGTGCGTCGCAGTGAGGGTTGGCTCTCGAGATTTGGCGCTTTTATTGCCCACACTGGACAGCACACCGGACGCAGTGCCAAAGACAAATTTGTGGTGCGCGGACCAATTTTTGGAGCGGAAATCTGGTGGGCAAGCCCATACCAACAAGAACTCGAGGAAAGTAAATTTGAAGCACTGCACCAAGATGTGCTAAATCATTACCAAAATCAAGAAGCCTTTGTCTTAGACTGCTTTGCTGGGGCAGACACCCGTTACCGCCTTGGGGTGCGGGTCGTGACCGAAAATGCGTGGCATAATCACTTTGCCCGTAATTTATTTATTCCTTGTCCACAAGCCGAAACCCCGCTTTTTACGCCAAGTTTTACGGTCATCAGCGCCCCAAGTTTCAAAGCCAATCCAGACCGTCACGGCTCGAGGTCTGAGACCCAAATTGCCATTAGCCTCAAACGCAAACTGGTGATTATTGTTGGCACAAGTTACGCAGGTGAAATCAAAAAAAGTATTTTCACGGTGCTGAATCATTTGTTACCAGCCGGTAATGTCATGCCGATGCACTGCTCGGCAAACATTGGCAAAACCGAAGATGTAGCCCTGTTCTTTGGCATGAGCGGCACAGGCAAAACCACGCTTTCGGCAGACCCAGAACGCGACCTGATTGGCGATGACGAACACGGCTGGTCAGATACAGGTGTATTTAACTTTGAGGGTGGTTGTTATGCCAAAGTGATCAAACTCAATCCCGAAGCCGAACCACAGATTTACAAGACCACCCGCACTTTTGGCACGGTTCTCGAGAATGTGGTTTTTGATATGCAGACCCGTGAACTCGACTTAAATTCTGATTCCCTGACCGAGAATACCCGAGCCGCTTACCCACTAACGCAACTCAAGAATGCGCGTTTGCCCAGTCTAGGCGGACATCCTAAACACATTATTTTCTTAGCCGCCGATGCTTTTGGGGTGCTGCCACCGATTTCTAAACTGACCCCAGAACAAGCCATGTATTACTTCTTAAATGGTTACACTGCCAAAGTTGCGGGAACAGAAAAAGGCATTACCGAACCTCAAGCCAGTTTTGAAACCGCCTTTGGTGCGCCGTTCCTGACCAGGGAACCGCATATTTACGCCGACTTGCTGCGTGAAAAAATCGAAGAACACCACACCCAAGTCTGGTTGGTCAATACGGGTTGGGTCGGCGGTGCTTATGGCACAGGCACACGCATCAGCATCAAGCACACCCGAGCCATGATTCGGGCTGCTTTATGTGGGCAACTCGAGAACGCCCAAACGATTCAACACCCGATTTTTAACCTTGCCATGCCACTCGAGATTAACGGTGTACCAAGTCAAGTGCTAAACCCAAGAGATGCTTGGGAAAATGGTGATGAGTACGATACCCAAGCTAAAAAACTGGCACTGATGTTTGCCCAAAATTTTAAGCAATTTGAACACCGTGTTAGCCCAGAAGTGCTACTGGCTGCGCCAAACATCGGTTCTATGGCTGCGCCAAACATCAATCTTGACTAAAAAGCAGGTACTCACCTAAAAAACAAAAGTCGAGCGCCCCGCGCCAAAGACACCATGAACCTGAGATTTGTACGGGTTCATGGTTGCTGTGCAAAAACAACGACACCGTACATTGTTCATCCATAAACTCGATTTTTCCACTGACGGTCACCCCAGATTTGAGTTTCAGCAACACCAAACCACCATGTAAAATCTCAAACCGATGCCAAGCCTGTTGGCGGTTTACTGCCTGCCAAACGCCAAGCAGCGCCTTTAATGATTCGTGGTTTGCCGTTTGGTATACCAGACGGTAGTCATGTTTTTTTTGGCTCTGAGGTTTAAGTAAAACGGCTAACATCGTAACAGCTATCGTAAGCGTTCACGGAAACAATGTCGCCCATCTCGAGATTGGGGAGTTGTGTATTCTAAACTACATTAGATTTATGTATTCTAAACTACCTAGAAATCCCACCGCGCCAAAAGCCCTGAATAAACATCTCTTGGGTAATAACCCCATGTACTGTGTCGCCATCGGCAATAATCACAAACGAATGCTTGGAGAGTAAGCCACGTAACTCGGTGACTGCCACATCGCCACTGGCTTTCGGCACACTGCCCCACTCGAGACTGCGGTCTCGCAAGCCATCAAACAAACCTATCGCTTTGCCATTCTCGCGCAGCACCGCAATACTCTGTCCCATCTCGAGCGAACTTGGCGAAAACTCCTCGAGTTTTTGGGCAAATAACTTGGCAGCCGGCGGGGTTTCTAAACCAAAGGAAAGTAAAGTGCTGATTGGTAAAGAAAAAAACTGACGAGTCCACAGCAGTCCGTAAGAAAAAACACAGACAAAACCCAGCAACTCGAGCAAACCGCCAAGGTTAATGTCTTCAAACCCAGCCCGACCTGCACTGCCAAACAGGAGGTGCATCAGGTATGAAGCCAACATCCCTGCTAAAACCGAGACACAAAAAGCACCAATGGCTGTCAGGCGCACGGTTTGCGGTGTTCTGAGTGGCGGCGGCGACACACCACGTGGCGAGGATTCTCGAGAAACAGAAGGGTTCATGCCTTATTCTGCACTATTTTTTGACATTTATATGTGGCATACGCCCTAAATGTAATGGCTTACCTTGAGACAGTCTTAAGAGTTTGTCAAAACTAATTCACTGCCCTTGGGTCAAGCACATCACGCAGACCATCACCCAGTAAATTATAACCAAGTACGCTTACCAGAATTGCCAGCCCCGGAAAAATTGTTGTCCAAGGCGCAGAGTCCCAGTATGCCCCACGGAAGGCATCGGCAATCATCGTTCCCCATTCGGGGGTTGGCGGTTGCGCCCCAAGCCCCAAAAAGCCCAAGCCCGCCGTCTCGAGGGTCGCCGTGGCGATGGACAAGGTGGCTTGCACCAACAAGGGCGTTAAGGCATTTGGCACAAGATGCTTAAACAGTACCCGCAAACGATTTGCACCAAGCGCATTGGCAGCTTGGACATACTCGAGGTCACGCAGACCCAACACACTGCCGCGAGCCAGCCGAATATAGACTGGGATTTGCACAATGCTGATGGCAAGAAGGGTTGTCTCGAGACTTGGTTTAGGACTGATTGCCACAATTCCAATTGCCAATAGCGTCCCCGGAAATGCCAGCATCAAGTCGGTAATCCAACCCAGAACCGTATCAAACCAACCGCCAAAAAAACCAGCCAGAAAACCAAAAAAACTGCCAATAAACAAAGCAATCGAAACCGAAATCACGCCGACCCGCAAACTGATTTGCGCCCCATGCCAAACCCGCACCGCAATGTCACGCCCAAGGTCGTCTGTTCCCATCAGATGCTGCACACTTGGGGCTTGAAATTTTTCGGATAAGTTCCCGTCCATACTGGCATCGTAAGGGCGCAACACAGGCGCAAGCAGTGCCAGCGCTACAAAAAGAATCGTTAGGGCTAAACCAAATTTACCCGGTGCAGACTTGCGAAACCGACGACGGATAATCGAAAAAGGTGTTTCTATTTTTGCGGCGGCAAGCATTATTCACTCCTGAGCGGGCAAGGCATACCTTGCCCCTACGGTTTATCTATACTGAATTCTCGGATCAAAAAGGGCGTAACTCATGTCCACCATTAGGTTCACCACCACAAAAACAAAACTGACCAGCAGCACACCGCTTTGAATCACTGGGTAATCGCGTTGCGAAATGCCTTCGTAAATCCAAGACCCAACGCCACTCCACGCAAAAATCGATTCGGTTAAGACTGCGCCACTTAAGAGTCCGCCAAAAGATAAACCAACCACGGTAATCACGGGCAGCATGGCATTACGAAGGGCGTGTTTCCAAATCACTGAACGCTGGACTAAGCCCTTAGCCTTTGCTGTCCGCACATAGTCTTGGCTTAAAACTTCGACCATGCTCGAGCGGGTCATACGGGCAATAATCGCCATTGGAATTGTGCCGAGTGCTACGGCGGGCATGACAAGGTGCAACATTGCATCCCAAACAATCGCAGGGTTAAGGCGTAAAATACCGTCCAAGACGAGCATATTGGTAATTGGCACAAAACTAAACGAAAGAATATCATCCATTCGAGCCGAAGGCGGGAAAATTTTGGTGGAAATCGAAAAAATGTATTTCATAATCATCCCAAGCCAAAAAACGGGCATTGAGACACCAATTAAAGCAATTGCCATGGCAATGTTATCCACACTGCTATTGCGCCGCACGGCGGCTAGAATACCGAGCGGCACACCTACAAGAAGCGCAAAGAGCATCGCCGCGAGGCTTAACTCGAGGGTGGCTGGAAAACGGCGTTTCATGTCATCAGCCACTGGAATTTGTGAGAAAATACTTGTGCCGAGGTCGCCCTTAAAAAGCCCACCCATGTATTTGAGGTACTGTTCAACTATAGGGCGGTCTAAACCCATGTCCTTACGGATTTGTAGCACGGCGGCTTCGGTGGCACGTTCACCAAGCATGACCCTTGCTGGATCGCCGGGAATAGCGCGAACAAAACTAAACACCAAAATACTGATGCCAAGAAGCACAGGGACTAAACCCAGCAAACGACGAAAAAAATAAGCAGTCAAAAGAAATCCCTTTTTTATGGGCTGTGGGCTATGAACTCGAGGGAAATCCTCAAAGCCCATAGCCCATAGCTTAATACTTTACTTAACAGTAACTTCGCTCAAAGGCTCGCTACCGAGAGGTCCGGGAATCCAACCCTCAAGGGCGGCACGGTGTGCCAGCAATGGGCGGCTGTGAACAATTGGCATTTTGACAATATCATCAAATAAAATATCGGCAACTTGTCCGTAGAGTTCGCCTTTTTTGGCTTTGGTGGTGGCTTTACGGGCTTCGTCAAGGAGGGCAAAGAGTTTAGGATTGCTGTAGCCAGTTTCTTTGGTTGTGCCGGGTCCGATTAACGGGGTGTAGAAGTTGTCTGGGTCGTTGTAATCGCCAGTCCAACCGAGCATGTAGGCTTGGAATTTGCCAGCGTCTACATCGTCTAAGTATGCGCCCCAATCTTTAGATTTCAGTTCGACTTTGATACCAACGGCAGCCAAGTCTTTTGCCATTGTTTCGGCAAGTGGCTTAGCATTTGGAAAATATGGACGGCTGACTGGCATGTACCAGAGTTCCATGCTAAAGCCATTTGGGTAGCCAGCTTCGGCAAGCAGTTTCTTAGCAGCTTCTGGGTTAAAGACATAATCTTTTTGGTTCTTTGGGTAGCTCCAGTTCATCACCACTGGTGGCAAGTAGGCATTGGTCACGCCGTATTCGCCGTAGAAGCTATTGACCAAGGACTTTTTATCAATTGCACTAGCAACTGCCAAACGAACTTTCTGGTTTGCCAGTGGGTTCTTTGCGCCGCCAAATTCGGCGACTTGATTCAGGGCTAAGTAACCGACATTAAAGCCTGGACGGAACAATGGTTTGACATTGGCATCAGCTTTGAGGGCAGGCAAAGTGTCGTATGGCAATGCACCTGTTGGAATCATGTCAATGTTGCCAGCCCGAAGTTCGGCGACTCGAGCTGCCGCATCAGAAATAAAGCGCACAATCATACCAGGAGCTTTTGGCAAGCCTTTACGCCAGTAGTTTTTATTGGCTTCAAGCAGAATGCGGTCGCCGGTCTGCCAGCTTTTGACCACAAATGGACCTGTACCGACGGCTAAAGTATTTGCCGAACCGTATTTATCTTCGCCTACTTTAGCAAGGGCGGTTGGGCTGACAATACCAAAGTAACCTGTTGCAAAGACCTCATCTAAGTTGGCAAATGGCGAGTTCATATTGACCCGAATTTGCAAGTTGTTGACCACTTCGACGCTCTTAATTAAGCTCTTACCGCTTTTGTAGGCTTCAAAGATGTCTGGAACAATGCTGTTACCGCTCTTGAAGAAACCCGCGCGGGTGTCATCCCACCAAAAATCAAAATTGGCTTTGACGGCTTTGGCATCTAACACAGTGTTGTCATGGAAACGAACTCCGCCACGCAAAGTAAATAACCAACTGGTGGCATTGGCATTAGGGCGAGCCGAGAGTGCTAAACCGGGCATGACTTCGGCTGTGCCAGCCTTAAACTCGAGTAAGCGATCATAGATTTGTTGTTGCACAAAAATACTGTTGCCATCCGAGATTTTACCGGATGCTAACGAAACGGGTTGCCCCACCGAACCAACCACAATAGGTTTATTACTTTGTGCCACAGCCGCGATTAACGCACCTGTGCCGAGCAAAGTCAGAGCCATTGCTGCTTTCTTCATATATCCTCCTACGGACGAGCGCTCGAGAATAGGAATTGTAACGAGCGTTCGTACAGTCTAACAATTCTGGGGCGATTGTGTCGAGTAGAACAAGTCAAAAGTGTGACAGATAACGCTTACGATAAAAATACGCACACAGAAATTTTGCTGTATGCGTATTCGGGTATCAACTTTAGCGAACTGGACAAAGGTCAAAACCACTTGGTACAGCTTGTTCTGGGGTATTGGCATCTATAGATAAAATAAAATTGATTAAATCAGTGCGACTCTGAGATGTATTGCCACTGCTTAAAAATACAGGATTGGCTGCCCGTAAGTGATTCTGCCAACGTGGGTCAGTGAATAACTCCTCGAGCGTCTGGGCTTGACCATGATGCAGGAACGGAGCGCCAAGACTCATGCCATACAGACTCGGTACATTAAAGCCGCCGCGTCCTTGCGCCCGAGTGCCATCTGGTTTTTTCTCGAGGGCATCGGTTTTAGCCGTGTCGCCTGGCAAACCAAATGTACCGATATTCCGCAGCACACAACTGATTTGTTTAGGCGCAACGGCTGCCGCTTCTGGTGCGCCTGTGGTTGTGTCGGTAATTGGGGCTTGGGTACTGATTTGTTTGGTATTAAAATTCCAAGTGGCTGGCACATTGGGTGGTAACTTAAAGTCCTGAGTGCCTAGGGCAGCATTGGTTGTGGTGCTAGGATTAAAGAAAACTCTCGAGACAGTCCAACCTACCCCACCATGACAAGCAGTGCAATTGCCGGCGTTGACTCGGTTGGTCGGCGCTCCAAAGAGTTGCGCCCCTCTGGCTACGCTTTCTGGGTCAAGGTCACGCAACGCTTTGGCTGGGCGCACAGTCTTGGTGAAGGCTTCGATTTCGTCCCAATCCTTGGTGCAGTTGCCGGGTGTGGTGTTCTGAGATTCACGCACGGGTTTATCTACGTTCCCACCAAGTTCGGTCCGGGTTTCTTCGTTCAGGTCGCCACAACCACCACTGGTGACTGCCCCAAACCCACCCGAGACATCGCGGGTGTTGCGTTCAAAATCATGGACTTCATCAAAAATACCAGTCCAATTAAAGACCCGTTGTTTCTGCTCGCCAGCCCCATGACTAAAACTGCCATCCATGGCTGTAGTTTGCCGAGGTCCTGCCCCAAAAATCCAAGTGATGTTATCCGATAAGCCGTCTGGGTGACACGAACCACAACTCGACCAAGATTCTTTGCTCCAACGTCCACGACCCGTAAAGTAAAAACGAGCGCCTTTATTGACTGCCAGTTCTTCGCCTCTTGGGGCGGCTGTTGACTCGAGCGTGGCATTAACACTCTGCGTGGCTAAATCCACCACTCCAAGGTTATGACTAATCCAACAATTGACATATGCCCTTGGTCCATCGTGGGCAATTACAATGCCCGTCGGAGTCTGACAGGCTTTATTGCCCGTCGGTACTTTGGCTAAGTCAATTTGCTTGTTAAACGTGCTGCCCAATGCCATCCCAGTTGGCTCGAGAACAATGCGCTGCACCACATCCGCACCCCTCGAAAGCACATAGCCAATGTTTGATTCGCCAACAAAACCAAGGTCTACAATATCAGCCAGAAAATGCCGAGCTTGTCCTGCAGGAATCGCATCGGCGACTTTTCTAGCGAGGTTAGTCGTGCCGTTTACGCCCTTGTCCTCGAGTTTGCTGCTGAGGTTTGCCACATATAAAACTGGGTAAACATTGCCATTAAATTTAGCGGGAGCAGCCGGTGAAGCGCTGATGCTTGGCATATAGACTTTGCCGTTTTGAATGGTTGCGCCCCACAACTGATTGGGACTGGTTTTAACCGTACCCTTATTTGTACCATCTGGAATAAAACCACTGTCTAATGCCTCGAGTCCAATGCCCAATTCTTGGCGCAGTGTCCCAACATTAAAAAGCCGTACATTACCCAGCCGACTGGTATCCGTACCCTCGGCATCTGGCACGGGCTTACCGTAAAACTCTGGAATCACCACGGTTTCATCCCTATCATCGGAATTCCCATTATTAGTGACTGCCAAACCACGCGGATTCTTAATCGCCCACGTTCCAATTCGGGTCATGCTTTTGGTATCCCAAACCGAAACTCGAGACTGGGCAAATTCGGCTACAAATAATTTTGCACCAGTTGGCGAAAGTGCCACACCTGTTGGTTCAGAACCGACTTGTACTGTTCCAGAAACCACAAATGCACCAGTTTTTAGACCCGAAACTCGAGTCACGGTGGCATCAGCCCGATTTGCCACAAAAAAAGTATTGTCGTCTGGTGCAATCACTACACTACTAGGTTCATCACCTGTTTTAAGGGTTGTGATTCGCCGATTGGTGTCCATGTCAAAAACTGAAACCGAATCATCTTCAGGATTGACCATCACCACTCGAGCATCATCGGTGGTAATTGCCAAGGTCGCAGATTTACTCGAGCGTGGTAAGACTTTGGGATTATCTTGAGCCAAAGAATTAAGTTGTGTTGCCGCAACACCAACCAAACCAAGTGCGAGGAAACCTGTCAGCACTCGAGCAGCCGTGAATTTCATAAAACTCCTTTAAGAGCTATGGAAGAAGGAGGAACAACAGCAGTTTTTCCTCCTCCTTTTTTTATCTTAATTACTTAATATCTCCGCAAATAATTCCGCCGCCAATTCCACCCTCTGCGCCAGTATCGCGTTGGTGATACTGGACATATTGGCTACCTGTTAATTTGGCGGTGTCTACGGTTGTTTCGGCAGTGGCGTTGCCATTGGCATCGGCAGAAAGGCGCAACAACACCAGAGCCACAGGACCTTGGGCAGCACATGCACCGTTATGGACATGTCCAATATGATTGGTGCTTTTGGTCAGACCTGTTACTGCAACAACAATTTTGGTTTTCCCATCGGTCTGGGCAACCAGTGTTGCCACACCTTTAGCGGTGCTGGCAGAGCCATCGGCAAAAGTGTTCAGGCTCGAGAGGGCAACTTGTTTGCCATCCACAGCGGCGGGAGCGCAAGCCGCAAAACCTAGGGAAAGTGCCGCGATAACGAACTTCTCGAGTAACTTCATAATGACCTCCGAAATAGCTTCTAGCGGGTTGGTTTGATTTATAAAACAGCTTTGAGAATGCTCATTAAGTGTCTACGTAATAACTACCGGTTATGGTTTGTACTGATCCAAGCCACCAGCTTTTTCAAAAGTAGTATTCAAGGCAGTTGCCACAACCAATGGAGCGCTGTCTTTGTTGCCCGGTAATGTCCCCGCAAAGACCTCGAGCATGTCTAAGTAACCATCGCCATCAGAATCTTTTTTCTCGGACAGAGTATCAAATAGGGCTTTGCTGATGTCACCCGATAAATTATTTTGAACCCGTTGTCCAAAGGAATTCCACGGCGCACCACCGTCGGCGCTGACATGACAATAGGTACAGCCAATACGGTTGTTGGTGAGCTTAAATTGCTTCACCACCTGTTCGCGATAACTGCCAAAAGCACTGACCGAACCGAGTTGCGAGAGTCCAAAACCACCCAAAACCAACAAGACCAAAATAAACCGAATTCTACCCATACCGCCCCCTAAATTGAAATTTCTACTACAGTCTAGTACAAAAACGTCTCAATTGCGTCTCAATCCGACTTAGGATAGCCAAGCCTGAGATTTCGAGAAACCCATGAGCAAATCGCCATTTTTCCAAGACATGAACAGATAGTACAAGATAGGGCGTAAATTGGGCGTAAACTCAAACTTTGACGGTTGCCCTATTGTAATAAATAAGCTCGAGCCGCACCAACCAAATACAGCGAACCAGCAATTAAGACCTTTTCTCGAGATGCTACTGCTTGTAGTGCTACCTCGAGACTGGGGTGTGCCGTGCCACCATAGCTTCGGGCTAACTCGAGTGGGTCAACCCCTTGCGGACTGACCGAGACAAAATGCAGTTCGGTGCTGAGTTCCAGTAAAGGCTCGAGAATTTCTGGGACACGCTTGCGGCTCATGGCAGCAAAAATGAGACTGAATTTTTGTCCAGCTAAACTTGCTGCTAAGGCATGAGCGCCAGATGGATTGTGCGCCCCATCAAGTATAAATTGGGTTTCGTCAACTTGGATGGTCTCGAGTCGCCCAGCCCAAGAAGCACCAAGCGCGGCTTCAACAGTGTTTTCCGAATACCCAAGTAATCGTAAACAGCCTACTGCCAAAGCCGCATTCTCGAGTTGATGTCTGCCTTGTAGTAGTGGGGCATGAGGTAAGGCAAATAAAGCTGAGTCTGAAAGAATGTGCAGAGGTGCATTTTTTTCTCGAGCCACGGTACAAATGACCTCTAATGCTTTACCTTTTGCGGCAGTTAGAACTGGAACTCCGAAGCGAATCCCTCCTGCTTTTTCCCAAGCGATGTTCTCAAGGACAGTTGGGTAGTTACCAATCCCAATCGTGGCTTCATGGTCAAGGTCTATGTTCGTGATGATGGTGGCTTGTACATGCTCAATACTCGAGGTGGCATCATGTCGAGCGCCCACGCCAGCTTCAATGACTGCCAAATCTACTGCTGCTTGGCGAAAATACTCGAGTGCCATGACAAGGGTTAAATCAAAAAAAGCTGCATCGGTTGTATGAATTTGCGCCCACTCTATAAACTCGAGAACAGTTTCTTTGGGAATCCGTTGCCCATTTACTTCAATTCGTTCACGGTAATCTTCTAAATGCGGCGAGGTAAAACGCCCGACTTTTAGACCACTGGCTTGCAAACCAGCCGCTAACATCGCACAAGTGCTACCTTTGCCATTTGTACCAATTACATGAATCGTCTTAAATGTCTTTTGCGGATGCCCGCGTTGCTCGAGTAAAACGCTGGTGCGAATCCCAGAACGCACATCACCGGCTCGAGTCCGAGCAAACAACCATTCAAGCGCAGTTTCATAAGTCATCGGCTCAAGTCGTCCGTGGTTTGTCATCTCGAGACGCGGAACTCCACCGCACCAAGCGTTAAACTCATGCCTTCGGTCAGTTGGGCAGTTTCATTTTCGGACAACTGCCGTCGGTTGACAAAAGTACCATTGGTGCTGCCCAAATCGGTGATGCTCAGGCTTTCAGCGCGAGCCTCAAGCCGAGCATGTTCCCCACTGATGCTGGGGTCATGAATCACAATTTGATTCTCTTCACCACGTCCAAGTGTGACTGTGCCAAAAGGTAACTCGAGGGTTTCTGCTCCGCGTAATTTCCAATACTCGAGGGCTTTTGGAATGGGTATAACTCGAGCTTCTGGAATCATAGGTGTCACTCGAGCCTCTGGGATTGGAGCAACTACTGGAATTTCTGGAATGGGAATAACTCGAGCCTCTGGGATTTCTTCTTCTGTCCTCGGCGCACCGCCTCCATCTTTGGTTTCAAACAAGAATTCTGTGCCGCCAAATTTAATTGTGTCACCATTGACCAAAGCGGCACTCGAGAGACTGTTGCCATTGACCAGCACAGCCTCGCCGTTGTACATCCAACGCCCAGCATTAAAGTTAAATGTACCAAGGTTTAGTGCCAAGTTTTTCTCGCGGTACAAGCCAATGTCGTTGCCATCGGAGCGCCCGACAGTCACCACGGGTTTACCCAGAATGTACTGCTTGCCCTCGTATGACCCTGTGGTAATTCCAGTCAGCCAAGCGGTTTTTAAGGCTTGTTGCACAAGTTGCAACATTAAACCAACTGCAAAGCCCAATGCGGCAAAACCAAGTAAACGCCCGAGTAATTCAAGCGCCCCACTCGAGAATGCCCCACCCAACAGACTAAAAACCAGTCCACCAACCACACCGCCAACCGTGCCGCCAATTGCCCCACGAATGGCTTTGGCTTGAGAACGGTCTGCCAAGCCAAGCACCCCACCCGCAATCGTGCCAACCACTGCCCAGCCAATCACCCGAGCGCCATCACCAAAAATAGCAAAAAGCACCTGCCCTAGAAGCGCTCCACCAACCCCAAGAAGCGCACTGGCGGGAATCACCCAGAGGAGGTCACGCCACCAACGTCCACGTAAACCAAGGGTGTTCTCGGCAATTAAGAGCGCCGCACCAAGAAAGAGCGTCACCAAAGCCCCTAAAATCAGCGCATCGGCAAAGTTGCGGTTTCCTCCTGCGCCACTCGAGAAGAGATTACGGATTTTGGCATCGGCTTTACTAAAGGCTGCTGCAAAATTACCAGAACTGGTCGGAAAAACCAGACTTGGGTCGCCTGTCAGGGTTTGCAAAAAACCAATGTCAGCATCCACTGTGCCAACTGCCACAATGCGGTAGCCAGAGGCGCGTAAACTATTGGCGGTTGTCAGGGTGCGTGGCTTAGCCACCTCCGCAGGTTCGATGTTAGAACCCGGTTGACCATCGGTAAACAGTAAAATCACGCGGCTTGTACCAAGTTCGGCTGCGCCTAAAGACTGGGCGGCAGTTTCTAAACCAGATGCCATTTCGGTTGCACCGTTGGCTACAAATTGACCGATGGTATTTAAGTGTCGACCTGTGTCTTTAGAAAATAAGGAAACCGTACTGGCATCACTCGAGAAACGGTTAATGCTCATGCCTTCTAATAGCGTGTTGGTCTCGAGATTCTGCCCAGCCACATAATCAGAAGCTGCCCGTTTGACCTCCTCGAGCTTGCCTTCTTGCTCCATGCTGCCGCTTGTGTCTATCAGCAGTGCCACGGCGACTTTATTGTTTTCTGGGGCGTTATTAGCGGTGGCAGGAAAAAGGACTTCAAATAAAATTGCACCAATCACACAGGCAATCGCACCAATAATTCCGTAGGTTAGGCTCGAGGCTTTCATACTTATACTTTACGCGAATCTTTGCGCTTGAGTTTCAAAATGGGCTTGGTATCGTTGATAACGTGAAGATTTACTGACTCGAGCTTAAAACTTATTTTGGATGTACACTAAAAGCATGAAAAAATTGATTGGTTTAGCTTTGGTCTTGGGTTCTTTGTTGGTGGCTTGTCCAAGTCCGCCTTATGTGCCAACCCTGACCAATGAAGCCAATACGCCTTTTTACGATGCAATCAATACAAAACGCCAAAGCGCTTCGGGTGGCACACCGATTAACTGTGCGGCATCAGGTTCGCAATTCCCCGCCAAGAATTTTACGACACCATCACCTAGTTTGGTCTTGGATACGCAATTACAAAAAGCCGCCCATAATCACGCCGATTTTATGGCAAAAAATCATAAAACCGCGATGCCTTCAGACCCACACAATGGCGCGGGTGATGGCACGGTTCTCACTCGAGCCAAAAGCGCAGGATTTAACGGCTCGAGCTTAGGTGAAATCATGGCATTTGAATTCACCGAGACCAGCACTGTGATTACTGCTTGGATTAACAGTACCGTCGGACACTGCCAAGTCTTTATGGATACTGACTTTAACCGTTATGGTGCAGCCATTGTGACTGTGCCAGACAATGGCAAAAAATACTGGGTTGTCTCATTTGGGAAGCTCTGATTGAACTGCCTCTGAGCGCTCGAGTTGTACTGCTTGGTCTAGGCTTTGGGTCGAACGGTGCTTGACCATCCGTACCCGTGAAGGGGTGACTTCGTTAGATAAACGCATGTGGTTACGGGCTTTATTGGCATCTCGCTCGAGAAACCAGACGGCTAAACCAAAGTGCAGTAGCTTCTTGCCTTTTAATGGGGTTAGGGTCGTGGCGATTTGTCGCACAATCGGTAGTGAGAACACAAATTCGGTTTCACCAACAATCGCACTTGGTGATAATTCGGTTAGCCAGCCACCAAGCACCATTTTTTCAATGTCACTGCTGACTTCGCGGTTCAAAATGGCTTCTAATGCGCCAGCAAAAACCCCATCGGAAAAAAGTGCGGCGGCTGATAATGTTTCCCGAGCCGAGCGTGGCAATTCGTCAAGCCGTTCAAGCACCGCCCTCGAGATACTGTCGGGCAACTGAGGCGCATCGGCTTGGAAATTGGGTTCTTGGGTGGTGCGTCCAAGGCGCTCGAGCAACCACGGATTACCCGCCGAGATTTCCAACCAACGTTGTACCAGACTAATCGGTTGTGGACCGCCAAGGCTTTCGAGTAAAGCCCGAGCTTCAATGAACCCAAAGCCATTTAAGCGCAGACTCTCCATTGGTACTGCTCCAGTTTGTGGCAATCTTAAACTGCGCCGATGATGCAAAACCAAGCGCGGTTTAGGGCTGGGCATCAGTAATTTTGCCAGAACATCATCTGAAAATTGCTCAGCATTCTCGAGAACAATCACCAGTGCTTCATGTTCGCTCAGGCGTTCAAGTGCATCGTTTTCAAGTTTTTGCTTGGCATGAAGCGTAATACAACGGGCTTCTTGCTCGAGGCGTTGGGTAAATTCTTGCAATAAGCGGCTTTTACCCACGCCCGTTGCCCCAACAATCTGAGCTTCTACCAAACCGACTTGCTGGGCTTGACTCCATAGATTCTCGAGCCAGCGCATTTCGTTGCGTCTACCTTGAAACGGTGTTTGCACCGCATTATTTTTGGCAATCTTAAAATTAACCAAGCGGTATGGACCACGTTCTTCGCTGTAATCACGAATCACGCGGCTGTGCGCCAACATAAATTGGGCTTGGCTTCGGGCGACATCACGGATGCGCTCCGAAACCAGCACTTCACCCGGTTCAGCCGCACTCGACAAACGCCTTGATAAATTGACCACATTGCCAAAAAGTGTGAGTTCTTTACCAACCCAACCTGTGGTGGCAATATCGGTGTCAATTCCAGCCCGTCCTTCAAGTTCTAAACCCACTCGAGTACCATAGGCTTCAATCGCACTTAAGCAAGACCTAGCAGCCCGCAATGCTCGGACAGCATCATCGGGATGGGTTTTGGTTAAACCAAAAGCTGCCAACACTGCGTCGCCTTGAAACTGCACCACATGTCCATCCAGCGCTTCAATTTCACCCGCCAGCACAGTTAAAATCTCGCCCATCAAATCAAAATACTCTTCGCTGCCATGACTCTTGGCTAATTTGGTACTGGCAACCAAATCCACAAACAAGACCGCCACACGACGTTGCTCCTGAGCGCGGTCTGGCATCAGCATCGCACCACAAGCAGGGCAAAAACGCCACCCTGCTTTGACAGGCTCAGCACACGTCGGGCATTGCATCTTAAGCCCTATTCTGACACAACCTAGAACAGCCTGTGAAGGGCTTTAGAAATTTAACGAATGCTTTTCACAAAAAAACCATGAACTGGCTCGAGACTCGAGAACTCAACCCAATCACCAACTTTAACTTTGCGCCAAGAATCATCCAGCACCCCAATCACCAAAAGCGCTCGAGCCTCCAAGACCACATGGTTTGGTTCAACCGCCACGACCCGCCCAACGCCATCGAGTCTAGAAATCCCCAGCACATTCAAATCGGCTTCTTGGGTTTCTGCCATGCTCAGGCTATCCACCATCGGATTGACAATCATCAGTGCCTCACCATTAGCCGCACTATAAGGACCCGTTCGGTCAAACAAGTACACAACCCGCCCACCAACCCGAGCCTCGAGAAGCGGCGAAGCCTCTATTTGAGGATACAAAAAAACGCGGGCAGCATAAGCCTTAAAATGCTCTAAAAACTCTGTCGTTGAATGCTCGAGAACTGGCATTTTTAGAGTCTAACGTTTTTTACCGTCAATCACCCATCCGCACCCATGTCCTTAAGAGCGCTTCTCCCCTTGTGGGAGAAGCTGCCGAAGGCTGATGAGGGGCTTCCCGATTGCTTCTTTTTATATTTACTGTTGTCTGTAACGTTGTACTTGTGTGTTGCTCGAGTCTTTTTATCTCGAGCCATTTTTTTCTTTATACTCGAGTTCACACAGCATCTTTTTTTAGTTTTCTTGGACTTATAATTCTGTTTTATACTGTCTCTGACGTGAAATCCTATCGTTTCTCGAGCCTATCCCGTACCTGTTGACACAAGTCTTCTCGAGTGATACATTCTTTGTCGCTTCGTTCGAGACCATCTCGAATGCGAGCGAGTTCTTTGACAGTGTGGTTGTTGTTGACGAGATAAAACTCGTTTTAGCGTTTCTTTTTTAAGGGCGATAAAACTCGAGAATCGGCATCTTTA